>MDLA01000001.1 GCA_001730015.1 Chromatiales bacterium (ex Bugula neritina AB1)
CTCCTGCATAGCTCGATCATCGAATTTCAATCGGTTTTAATGCAACCTGGGGGTTCAGTAACCAGGCCGCTGTCCAGACCGAAGCGAGGCAGATACCCGCCTTCTTTTGGAACATTTGCTTTCGCGCGGCCGTTGAGATCAGACATCGCATTCTCCAACGAATTCAGCTGCCAGTATGCAGGATTGCCCTTGGGGCAAGGTCAAGTAAAAGTGGCTAGCTAGTGCCCGTCCATAAACCGGGGCGTAGCGAGGATCATTCAGGTGCGTGAGATTTCGCCTACCACATGTGGGCGTTTAGTCATTCTAAATAACTACATGTGGTCGGTGAAAGATTGCGTGCTTGAGTGGTCCGCAGTAGCGCTGGTTTATGGATGGGCACTAGCTAGTCTCACCACACGAGCAGGATTCATTCAGCAAGCCACAGATACAATGTCCAGGGAGCGTGCCAGGGGAGCGATACAATCGCATGAATCGGGCCTCAAGGTCTTCGTGTTTGCCTTGCAGCACGGCAATTTCGAGCTCTATTTCCTGACGTTTTAGATCGAGTGACCCGAGAAGTCGCTGACGCAGCGTGCTTTTGCAGCCCGTATACAGGAGCTCTTTTATGGTTTCGATCGGCAGATCAAGGCGACGCAACGCAACCACCATACGGGCGCGTGTTACGGCCTCGACGCTATAATAGCGATAGCCGTTGGTACCGCGTGAAGACTCGGGTAACAAACCAATTCGTTCGTAATGCCGCAGTGTTTTGGTGCTAACCTCAAGCGATTCGGCCAGTTCACCAATAAGCATGGATTGCGGTTTTCATGGGAGTACAGGAGGCCGGCAGATTTCAGTCAGAACAGGGATTTCATGATAAGCAAAATACCTGATTTATTCCACCGGCCGAAACGCTTGCGGCATAATCAACGGCCTACAGCCGGAGGAGTTTAACCTTGACCGAACGATTTAAACTACGAATATTAACCGGCTTTCTGGGAGCTGGCAAAACGACTCTGCTGAATGAGTGGCTTTCGTCCGGTCAGGCAGAGGAAGTCGCCGTACTGATCAACGAATTTGGCGCGGTGGATGTCGACGGACCGATTCTGGATGCCACCCTCGGTGAAGGCAACCGGATCATGAGCTTACCTAACGGCTGCATTTGCTGTGAGGTGCAGGAAGATCTGGTCGAGGCACTCACCGCACTTGCAGACAGCAGCCTTGTCAGAAAGGGGGTATTGGAAACGACGGGACTGGCCGACCCCGGAGCCATTTTAAGCGGTGTCGCACACGATCCGCGTTTAAAATCGAGAATAGATATTGCCGCAACCATTTGCGTGGCAGGCGCGAACACCATTACAAAACAGCTTGCCGACTATATAGAAGTCCGCAGTCAGCTGGCTCTGGCAGACCGGATAGTTTTGTCTAAAACTGATTTACTCAGTAGCGATGAGGTCAATGCGGTACAAAAAGAGATCTCGGCACTGAATCCACTGGCAGAAATCAGGCAATATGCTGCAGGCTCAATAGCAGAGGGTATTTTTGATCCCGTTACTACAAGGCAGACTGTTCCTGAATCTGCACATCACCACTCTCACGGAATAAGTACATTCTCGGTAACCCTGCCCCGCCCGTTAAACCACGATCTGTTTCGTGATGCACTGTCGTTCTGGATTATGCGACACTCTGAGAAGCTGTTGCGAATGAAAGGGATTGTACGGTTTGATGGTAATAGCACGCCACAACTGCTGAATGCGGTGCACGATGTTTTCACCTCCAGGTCAGTGACCAGTGCAGAAACAGACAACGAAAGCGGCGGCACGCTGGTGTTTATCGGTCGTGAACTTCCGGAGCAGGAGCTACGGGTTGATCTGGAGAGGTGCATGGTAGCCAGTTAGCCTGCGAGGGGCCTGACCCGGAGATCGCCACCTTGGTAGTGTTTATCCGACTGGTCTCAAAACAGCAAGGTGTTTTCCATGCGACTCAAGAGGACCCAGAGCCTTTGCACGCATTGTCTACGGGCCCAGCTGGGCGCTGAAAATAAAATATACGTTTTTGAATATATACAAAAACGTATAAATCCAAAATTCAATATGCACAGGATTTTTCAATCAACGTGGATTTGAGAAGTTGGTTGGCATCCTTGTACAGGAATTGCACGTCAACCTGGAGAGGTTCATGGTAGCCGTCGCGCCACAGAAATACGCAACGGCTTACCCGGGTTGCGTATTTCTATAAAATATCAGCCAATACTCTTCAACGCCCGCAATACATCACGTCGGCTCACTTGCCCGACCAAACGGTTATTCTGGAGCACAGGATACCGACGGTAAGGAGCATCGACAAAGAGCTGGGCCAGTTTTAGAATGCTGGTATCGGCATCGATGGTAGTGACCGTGGTGTTCATATAGTCTTTAACCAATCCGCCGTAGTCACCATAATAGCCTGCATTTAAAGCGATTTTCATGCAATCCTGCTCCGACAGCATACCAACCATGTTTCCATGATCATCGACTACCGGCGCACCAGAGATGCGCTTTTCGACCAGAAGACTGACGGCCTTTCGCATTTCCATATCCGGCTTGAACGTCGCGAGGCTGGCTGTCATATAATCACTGACTTTGATTGCTTTGAGCATCAACGCTCTCCATTTGCTGGTTACTCTGCTTACTTAACTGTGTGTTATCTAAGTGCCTGCGTCGGCGTGAGGCGCATGGTCGGGAACACGACTGACACGCGCTGGATCCGTTCATTGCGTTCAGGCCGCCGCAACTTCCGGCAATGGGCGTGCGGCCAAACAGCACGCCGACTGCCATGCCGCACACCGCCACCACCATAATGCCGAAGGTAACTACAAACAGTTCCATCTGTTTTCTACCGCTCCTCGCCGCTGGTTTCTCAACCCAGCAGAGGCTGAAACGCCGGACTATAGATTTCTTTAAGTGACGCGCCTGACTTTAGAATCAGATGAGCTGCTATCTGCTGCTGCTTTGCAAACGCCATTGCGTCATCCGGGCCCATTACCATCATTGCCGTGGACAGTGCATCGGCCTCCATGGTTGATGCAGCGACCACACTGACCGAGGCCAGTTCGTGATTAACCGGCTGCCCGGTACGCGGATCAATCGAGTGCGAGTAGCGCGTTCCGCCGTCAGAGAAGAAATTGCGGTAATCACCCGATGTGGCTATGGCTCTATCCTGAAGCTGCAACGCCCTGAAAGCTTCACGGCGACCGGCGATCGGTCGTTCAATTGCCACCCGCCAGGCACTGCCGTCGGGCTTGCGACCACGCGCTTTCAGCTCCCCACCAACCTCGACCAGATAATTCTCGAGCCCTCTGCTATCGAGTAATGCAGCTACTCTGTCAACGGCATGGCCCTTGGCAATTCCGGACAGATCAAGTCTGGCGTGGCGATTCTGTTTGCGCACGGCATTGGCTGTCAGATCGATCTCGATCGATTCATGACCGACCTGCGAAAGATGTTGCTGCACCGCCTGTCTGGCAGGTTTTGCGGCCCTGATCTGATCTGCGGTTGAGCCGGCACCGAAACCCCAGAGATCCACTAATGGCGCGACGGTTACGTCAAATGCGCCTTTGCTGTTGTGGCTCGTTCGCAGTGCCTGGGCGATTACTCCTGTGGTTGCCGGTGACATGGCTTGCCAGTCGTTATCGGCGCGGGTATTAAATAGCGAGAGCTCGGAGTCTGCTCGCCAGGTCGACATATGATGATCGACATCCTGCAGCACTGCGTAAACCGCACCGGCCAGTTCTTCCGGTACCGCATTGCCACTGCCTAACCGCACACTGTAACCGGTGCCCATTATGCGACCGTCGAAACCGGCAAGCTCCGGAGTTTTCACTGTGCCACTGCAGCCGACCAGCGCCAGCACGCCGGCCGGCATTAGGAAGGTGCTACCCAGTGCGAGTGAACTTTTCAAATAAGTACGTCTATCCATCTTTTTATCCGCCAAAATCGTCGAGCATGATGTGATCATTTTCTACACCCAGTTCTTCTAACATATCTACGACCGCCGCGTTCATCATTGGCGGACCACACATGTAGAATTCACAATCTTCCGGTGCGGGGTGATCCTTAAGGTAATTTTCAAGTAAAACATTATGTATAAAACCGGTGTAGCCATCCCAGTTGTCTTCAGGCTGTGGATCGGACAACGCCAGGTGCCACTGAAAGTTCTCGTGCTTTGCCTGCAGCTTGTCGAAATGATCGACGTAGAAAGTCTCAGTCAGGCTGCGTGCACCGTACCAGAAACTCATTTTACGACTGCTATCCAGACGATTCAGCTGATCAAATATATGCGAGCGCATGGGAGCCATGCCGGCACCGCCACCGATAAAGACCATTTCGTTGTTGGTATCTTTGGCAAAAAACTCTCCGAACGGACCTGAGATCTGAGCCTTGTCGCCCGGTTTCAGGTTGAAGATCCAGGATGACATCTGGCCGGCCGGTACGTCATCGATACTACCTGGAGGAGGCGTTGCAATACGCACATTCAGCATAATAATACCCTCCTCTTCCGGATAATTGGCCATTGAGTAAGCACGCATCACCGGCTCTTTGACCGTTGATGTAATTTTCCACAGATCGAATCGATCCCAGTCGCCACGGAATTTATCTGCCACACTGATATTTTTATAGTCGACCTGATGCGGCGGACACTCGATCTGAATATAGCCCCCGGCCCTAAACGGTACCGTTTCTCCGGCGGGCAACTCCAGAACGAGCTCTTTGATGAAGGTTGCAACGTTGTCGTTCGAGCGTACCGTACACTGCCATTTACGCACACCGAATACTTCATCCGGCACCGTAATTTTCATATTCTGCTTAACGGTAAGCTGGCAGGAAAGTCGCCCGCCGTCGGCAGCTTCGCGTTTATTTATGTGGCTGGTTTCCGTAGGTAGTATAGAACCCCCTCCCTCCTGAACCGATACCTTGCATTGTCCGCAGGTACCACCGCCACCGCAGGCCGATGCAACATACAATTCGGCTTGCGCCAATGCGCCCAGCAGTTTTGAACCGACCGGCGCAGTTACTGTCCTTTCACCGTTGATCAGTACATCGACATTGCCGCTGGCGACCAGTACCGACTTTGCCCCGAGAATAATAGATACCAGCATCAGCAGTATCACGGTGAACAAAATCACCCCGGTTAGAATCTCAACCATCTGTCTAAACCCTTCCTGTTAAAGCTGAATGCCGGAGAACGCCATGAACCCAAGCGACATCAACCCGACTGTTATAAAAGTAATGCCCAGTCCCTGCAGTCCACCGGGCACATCGCTGTACTTGAGTTTCTCACGCACACCGGCAAGCGCGGTTATTGCCAGTGCCCAGCCGGTGCCACTACCAATTCCATAGACCACACTTTCACCGAGGTTGTAGTCGCGTTCGACCATGAACAGTGAACCACCAAGAATCGCGCAGTTCACTGTAATTAACGGAAGAAACACACCCAGAGCGTTATAGAGAGCCGGGAAGTATTTATCCAGAACCATCTCGAGAATTTGCACCATCGCCGCAATCACGCCGATGTAACAAATCAGACCAAGAAAGCTCAGATCAACATTCGGCAGACCCAGCCACGCCAGTGCGCCATCATTCAGCAGATACTGATATATCAGGTTATTGGCTGGTACCGTGATGGCCTGAACCAGAATTACCGCGGCACCGAGGCCAATAGCGGTACCGATTTTTTTCGAAACCGCCAGAAAGGTACACATACCGAGAAAAAACGAGAGGGCCAGATTCTCGATAAAGACCGATTTAACAAACAGATCGAGATAAGCTTCCATTAGATCACCTCACTGTGGTGGGCATTGCTGATTTCATAATCCGCTTTTTCTACCTGAGCCGTTTTCCAGCTGCGAATTGCCCAGATCAGCATACCAATAATAAAAAACGCACTTGGCGGCAGCAGCATCAGCCCGTTGGTGTAATACCAGCCACCATCATTGACCGAAGGCAGCATGGTATAGCCAAGCAATGTTCCGGAGCCGAACAACTCTCGTGTTGCGCCAACTATAATCAACACCAGACTATAGCCAAGTCCATTGCCGAGCCCGTCGAGCATGCTGATCATTGGCGGGTTTTTCATTGCAAATGCTTCCGCACGACCCAGCACAATGCAGTTGGTGATAATTAAGCCGACAAACACCGACAGGGTTTTTGCCACGTCGTAGGCAAAGGCTTTGAGCAACTGATCCACTACAATCACCAGTGACGCAATAATAGTCATCTGCACAATAATGCGAATACTCGACGGCACGTGATTGCGTATCATCGAGATCGATGCGTTAGAGAACATCACTACGGTTGTCAGTGCCAGACACATCAGCAGCGACGCCGCCAGCGTGGTGGTTACTGCCAATGCTGAGCATACCCCTAGAATCTGTAACGTAATAGGGTTGTTGTCGACCAGTGGATCAAGCACCACCGATTTGGCCATCTCTCTTTCATGAGCATCCATCTAGGAAGTCCCTCCCTGTTTTAGATTTTTGAGAAACGAGCCAAAGCCGTTTTCGTCTAGCCAGAAGCGCAGTAACTGCGACACTCCACGGCTGGTGAGCGTTGCCCCGGCCAGCCCGTCTACCTGCCAGGCCTCGCCACTGCTGCCCGGTACCACAACGCCTTTGACCACTTCGATCTTGAGGTTGCCCGCACTGTCAAACGCCTGCTTGCCCTGCCACTTTTCCTGCCATACCGGGTTATCAACCTCGCCACCGAGACCGGGGGTTTCTGCGTGGTTATAGAATTTCAGACCTGAGATGGTGGTGAGATCATTTTCAAGCGATACAAACCCGTACAGCGTTGACCACAATCCGAGACCATGTATCGGCAATACGATCTGGCTGTAGTTGTCGCTACCGCCAATGAGATAGACTTCAGCAAACTGTGCTCGCCGACCTATACCGGCAATGTCCTGGTCTTTGTTAAGAGCACTGCTGATAGCCGGATCACTCGCGGCGGCGTATTGATCGTAGCTGACTCCATTGAACTGGTCAGTGAACTCACCCGTGTCCAGATCGACAATGCGGCTCTCTACATTTTTGAAGGCGGCTTCTACATCCCCTCCTTCCTGTAACAGACCGGCCACCTGCACGATATTGCGCTTGCGATCAAGCGCGGCATTGGCAGCCTGAGTCGGCCGCAGTAAAACGGCCGCTGCGGACACCACAACCGAGCACACCAGGCACATGATTACTGTTACCAGCAGAGTCTTCTGCGTGCTGTCGTTAGGTTGACTCAGGACACGCTTGAAAAAACCGCTCAGGCCGGTGCCGGATTCGCCGGGCTCCTGATTAGAGGATGTTGAACCCGGTTTGGCAACGTGCATCACAATCGGTTGCGAATCGGGTGTCGGCGTAGGCCCTTCGTCCTGCGTCTGCTGGTCGGGCAACTTCTTCATGGGATCTGTCATGTTACTGCTCCCGCGCGCCTGATTCGGTTTCTAACATTTGCCTGCACTACCCCATAATCAATCAATGGTGCGACGATATTGGCAAACAGAATGGCGAGCATGATTCCCTCGGGGTAAGCGGGATTCACCACCCTGATGATCACCGTCATAAAGCCGATCAACAGCCCGAAGATCCATCGGCCGGCGTCCGTATGAGACGCACTGACCGGATCAGTCGCCATAAACACCATACCAAACGCAAACCCGCCCAGAACCAGGTGCCAGTGCCACGGTACGGCGAACATGGCATTGGTATCACTGCCGACCGCATTCAACAGCAGCGTGGTTGCAACCATACCGATGAAAACACCAGCTATTATTCGCCACGAAGCGATACGCGTATAGATAAGGAAGGCCGCACCGAACAGACAAGCCAGTGTGGAGGTGGAACCTATAGATCCCTGTATAGAGCCGAGAAATGCGTCCATCCATTCTATGCCTGCACCGGTAATCGCCGATACCCCACCGAGCTGACCAAGACTAAGCGCGGTAGCGCCGCTGAAGCCGTCTACTGCGGTCCATACCGCATCACCTGACATTTGTGCCGGATAGGCAAAAAACAGAAACGCCCGGCCTGTTAGTGCCGGGTTCATAAAATTCTTGCCCGTGCCGCCGAACACTTCTTTACCGATCACCACCCCGAAAGAAATCCCCAGTGCCGCCTGCCATAGTGGAATGGTGGCTGGCAGTATCAAAGCGTAAAGCATAGAGGTAACCAGGAAACCTTCGTTCACTTCGTGGTTGCGTACTCCGGCAAACACCACCTCCCAGAAACCACCGGCCATTAGAGTGACGATATAGATCGGCATAAAATACATGAAACCATGCATCACATTGTCGTATAGACTTGCCGGGTCATAGCCCACTCCGAGCAAATTTAAAAATACGCCGCGCCAGCCTTCGACCTCGGTCACCCCGAGCCCGGCCATAGCCAGGTGTGCCTGATAGCCGGTATTCCACATACCGAACAATATGCAGGGTAATGTCGCCACAACTACGTAGCTCATTACCCGTTTCAGATCAATAGCGTCCCGCAGGTGCGGAGATGTCCGGGTAACATCCGGGGGGGTGTACAAAAAGGTATCGACCATTTCATACAAGGCATAGTATTTTTCGAAACGTCCTCCCCTGGCAAAGTGGGGATGGGCATCATCCAGCCAACGTCGCATTGAACCCATTAGCCTTCCTTCTCTATCTGATCAAGGTTATTCCGCAGTGCGGGCCCGTAGTCATACTTGCCTGCACAGACAAAAGCGCACAGGGCGAGATCTTCTTCATCGAGTTCAAGACAACCGAGTTTTTGCGCCATGTCTGTATCACTGACCAACAGCGAGCGCAGCAACTGGGTTGGCAGAATCGCCAGCGGCATCACCCGTTCATAGATTCCGACAGGCACCATTGCTCTGGGGCTGCCATTAACCGATGTATGAAAATCGAAGGCGCGGCGCGCTCGTTTAAAGCTCGACAGAAAAACGTTGGCAAAAGAAAACTTGTTGCTCGCAGGATTAATCCAGCCCAGAAGCTCGCGTTCACGCCCCTCGGCCAGAATAGATATCTGGGTGTTATAGCGCCCCAGATAGGCTGCCCAGTTATTGGCACGCCGACCGGATAACACCGAACCCGAGATAATCCGGCACTCAACTTTTTCGTGGCTGTCGCGCACGATATCTTCAGTGCTGGCACCAAGGCGTGTACGCAATAACCGCGGCTCATTGACTACAGGGCCTGCCAGCGCGACAACACGTTCCAGCCACAGTTTGCCTGTCGAGAACAATTTACCCATCGCTATCACATCCTGATAGCCGATATGCCAGACCGTACAGCCCGCCCCGACCGGATGCAGATGATGAATATGGGTGCCGGGAAGACCAGCCGGATGAGGCCCGGCAAATTCAGTCACCCGTACACGATCAACACCGGCGGGCGTCGGGATATTGCTGTCCGGTGCTTTGCAGACGTGCACACTGCCTGAAGTCAGCCTGGCCAGTATCTCCAGCCCGTGACTGAAATCATCGGCGTTTTCGCCAATGACGATAACCGGATCCGCCGCGAGTGGATTAGTGTCCATTGCAGTGACAAATATAGAGGCCGGCTCAGAACCTGCGCGCGGCACTTTACTATAGGGGCGTGTTCTAAATGCAGTCCAGATACCACTGCTGTACAGGTGCTCACATATCTGATCGGTTGAAAGACTGGCGACATCGGCTGGCGACATCGGATCTATGAGTTTTTGATCGGGGCCCGCTGATGGATCATCCAGTTTGATGATTACCGACTGCAGCACACGCCGGGCACCGCGATTGATTGATTGAATCACACCCGTACCCGGGCTTGTATATTTTACATCCGGGTCATTTTTATCGGTAAAAAGCGCCTGGCCTGCGGTGACATGGTCACCTTCCGCCACCGCCATCCGGGGCCGCAGACCAATGTAATCCCGACCGATAAGTCCCACGGTAGTAACCCGGGGCGCTGTATCGACTCGCTGCACCGGATTGCCTTCAAGGGGCAGATCCAGCCCCTTCCTGATCGCGATCACACTCATAGGAGTGACCCGCACTGAGTAAATAAGTACACAGCAAGTTCCATCTGTTACTGAACAAAAAAGGCGCTTCATGCGCTATCGTGTTAACTGTGTCGCAAAAAACGTGCGCAAATCCTTTCGGGATACTTTGCAGTGTGGGTCTTGTGTGGCGTCAAAAAATGCGCATCGTGGGAATGGAAGTAACGGTGAAATGGGTGGTGCTGCGGTAGATCCCGGGGTTTTAATTATGGGCGAGCGCGTGCTTTTCCAGCTTATTGCATGCCCGTTTGCTTCGGGCTTTTACACGCATTTAAAACTCTGGCAACAGTTTTTATGTTGAGTACATTGCTCTTGTGTCTGAACTGCGGGTTGGGGATTGCCGGTTGCTACACCAGATTTCCGGTGCATGCGCTCCGCTTATTCACCTTACCCGCCTTGATTCACTTTTGATTGGTGCATCAACGGAGCGCATCCACATTTGGGATAGCGAACGAATTCAAACAGGAATGAAATTTAAATATAAATCTATAGATATCACTTTAGCATGGTGTACCGACCACAATGACAACCATTCTAGCTTGAAGCATCTGCCTGTTTTCGGTTAAATCTTAAAACGCCTTGTTGCAGGAGAACCGGCAACATAATGACCAGTGCGATAAGATCGCTGGTTAGGCTTGGAGCGACGAGCAGCAGGCCAGCGACGGCCATTAACAATCTCCACAGACCGTTGAGTGGTTTAGCAAAATAAGCGGAAACCGCTGTTGCAATTGCAAATACGCCGCAGGCACAGGTGACAGACACTTGCAGAAACGAGCTGAGGGTAAAGTACTCCGGCAGCACAATGAGAATCGTCGGCGCATAGACAAACACCATGGGCACCATCAACTTGCCGATACCCAGCGTAAACGCGTTGATACCTGTTCTGAACGGGTTAGCGTTTGCAATACCTGCCGCCGCATAGGCGGATGCGCAAACCGGTGGTGTTATCTCTGAGATCACCCCGTAATAGAGTACAAACATGTGCGTGGCGAGAGGCGGTACACCCAGTTGCGACAAGGCCGGCTGAGCGACCGATACCAACATGATATATAACGCGGTGGTGGGTAAACCGGCGCCCATTAAAATACAGGCGATGGCAATCAGTACCAGTGAGAGAAACTGCTGTATCGATTCCTGCCCGAATGCTTCAAACGGTATCCAGCCGAGCACACCATGCAGCGTTACGGCCATATCTGCGGCGCCGTTGGTTACCATGAACCCCAGTCGAAAGCCGATGCCGGTGGTATTGATAACGCCAACAACAATACCAACAGCAGCTGAGGCAGCACCGACCGCCAGAGCGTACTGTACGCCCACATGAAAACTGTCAAATAATGATCGGAATGTCTGCCGCTCACTTCGATGCATCAGTCCGACAAATACGCACGCCGAAAGTATTCCTGCCATCGTCGGAGAAAAGCCCTCGCCACTCAGTGGTGAGGCTTTCCAGAAAATAAAAGCCAGAAGTGCCAGCGGAACAACTAGAGTTACAGGCTTACTGAATGAGCTGAAGCCAACAACAATACACAGCGTCAGCCCCATGAATGCCGCCATATTCGGCGAGTAGCCGGAGAACAGCACAATCAGTAACGCAACCAAAGGGATTATCGTGTACCAGCCGGCTTTCCATACCTTTAACAGATTAGGTAATTCTTCTTCGGTGTAGGTTGGCAGGCCCAGTTTTTTCGCGGTGAAATGAACAATTGAAAGTACGCCAATATAGTGCATTAGCGCCGGTACGATGGCGGCGAGCACTATTGTGGTGTAAGGCACCTCCAGATACTCGGCCATTAAAAAGCTCGCAGCCCCCATAATCGGCGGGGTAATCTGACCACCTGCGCTTGAAGCCGCTTCAACACCTCCGGCAAAATGCCCCGGGTAACCCATACGCTTCATGTTCGGTATGGTCAATGAGCCGGTCGATACCGTGTTCGCAATTGACGAACCGGATATTGTGCCAAAAAAGGCTGAAGAGACAACACTCACCTTGGCCGGTCCGCCGGTATAGCGACCCGCCGCAATCATAGCGTTGTCGACAAAAAACTGACCCAGCCCCATGCGCTGGGCGACCACACCAAACAGCACAAAATGAAACACCACGGTTGACACCACCCACAGGGTAACGCCGAATATCCCTTCAAACGGGAAGTACATGTTATTGACAAACTGGTGCCAGTCGACACCGGGGTGCTGCAGAATCGCGGCCGGCATATAGGGTCCGAACAGTGCGTAGGTCATGAACACCAGAATGATCACCGGAAGAATGAACCCGATAGTACGTCGGGCAATCTCCAGTACCGCAACAATTAATATGGTGCCAAAAAACACATCAATTCCGGTCGGGTTGCCCTGTCGCAGCATCTGTTCCGGTACCGAAAGCCCGAACACCGAAAGCCCGCGCCAGCTCAGCCACAAAAACAACGCAGCCGCCATGGCGAGAGTGGCGATAACCCAGTCGTACAGCGGTACGTTGCCGGGTTTCCAGAAAGATACCGGATGGTACTCAAGCGAGCGCGATGTCTTTATTAACGGAAAGCTCAGAAAAATAAAAAAGAACAGTCCGGACAGATGAATCCCCATATGCACGTGGTCTACCGGAGTGCCGAAGCCGGCTGTCCACAGATGATAGAGCGCAAAGGCGATCATTGACCAATAGAGCGTTTTTTCTACAAGGCTTCCAGTGCGGCGGGTGTTGAGCGAGGTATCATACTTTTTCTCCAGCTCATCCAGCTCACGAGCACTCAGTGTTGATTCTGTTCTCATTTGCGCCATTACCTGTTTTTATATCCAGTCATATGACTGTCGCAGGCTTCCAGTTTTCCTCGATTACTGTTCCGGCCTGCCTGAACACTTTGGATAACGGGCAGAATTTCGCCACCTCAACAACCAGACGATCAAGATCGCTCTGATCTGCTGCTCCATCGCAGGTTACGTTCATTACAATCTTTTTGAAGGGTACATCGATCTCTTCAGCAAGGGTGACACCGCGGCGATCAAATTCGCATACCACGTCAATGTGCATGTGTCCTACATCGATATCCAGCGCGTTCGCACATTTATGGCCAATAACATTGGTGCAACCGATCAAAGCAGAAACTATGGCCTCGGTGGGTGTCGGCCCGAGGTTTGTGCCACCACGCTCTACCGGTTCGTCTATAGCAAATTCGACATCGCGAACTTTAATATTCGACAGCGAATGCGATGGAGAATCTGCACTGATCTTCATTGCAATTGTTGTTTTCTGCCTGATAGCCATAGGTATCCCGCTTTTTGATATTGTACCGGTGGCTTTCAGTTTACAGCAGAATCCGGGTCAATCGCCACGGCAGTGTCAAATCACTTGCGGCGACGGCGGCCTCAAATCGCTGTGCAGCCGTGTTCAGCAATAGGCAATCGCACCGGGGGCACTGATGCTAACAGATTATTGAGTTTCACCGGCCTGCGCAGTCGGCATCACCTGAGATAGCAGATCCCCGGTATTTTCAGCCAGAGATATCATGAACAATGCTATTCGCTGCTTAACCGGCGGTTTCCAGAGCGTTTTTTGCTCTGGAAACTCATCGACCAGACCACGCTTGTATAGATTAACCAGGTCGGCGATTGCGTCGGTTGGATAAGTCGAAAGATCTGCCAGTAGAACAGGTGAATCCGACGTAGTGTCTGTCAGTCGGCCGGGAACTGTCAGTAGAAACGGCCCCGGTGTATCGAAAAGCTTGTGGCGGATCTTATTATTGTTTAACAGACCATTTTGCACGTGTATTTTTAATTGATGCCCGAGTACAGATGCATACTTGATATCACGTACATCTTCAGGAACACCAACGTTGTTTTCAACCGGAATACAGAACACGTTGATACTTTTTCTAACCTCCTCACTGAACAGTTCCGCATCCGGCAATGTGAGTAATGTACTTAACAATTGATCATACCGCGCCCTGACTGCCCGCTTTTCCAGATCTTTTGAACTTCGAACCAGTACATAAGTATATGCACCGAAGCCCTTGATCTCGGTATCAAGAGAGCTGAACAGATCAAACGCATGATTACGGATCGTACCTGGATGCATTGCCATTGATGTAGTCCCCGACGGAGTGACTCTAACTACTCCATCGCTCGTCCAGTCAGGGAAGCTGGTTTCTATACCCTGCTGCAGATGCTCCGGTGGCAACTGCTGATAAGCCGTACGGTATGCCTGCATCCATCGCAACCTGCTACGCTCATGCGCTGACGCCACCTTCAATTGCAAGTTACTCGCGTGCGACTGAAGTTGCCGGACTGACGGCAGGATATCGCTGGTATCAGCGGCCACAGCATCGGCGAGACTCAAATACCGGGCATGTCGTTTTTGTACCGCGTCACCGGTTTCAGCAAGTGCCTGTACAACAGACTTCAATTGGCCGTTTGCATCTGTGCTGAGCTGCTGCAACTGTGACTGCAACGTTTCAACCTGTTTTAGCAAATCGTTGCGCTCCGCAGTGAATACGGTACAGGCCTCGCTCCGGCATTTACCCGAAACCGTCTCGATGTTCAGGTCGATATACGTCACTGCATCCAGCACACGTTCCAGTAGCTTTGTCAGCCGCCGCCGTTTTGAATGATTTAAATTAACCATTCTTCGTGACTGCACAGCAGACATTGCGGGACGAGTGTGTTGCTGAAGCTCTTCTACAAGACTCTGGCTAAAATTAAAGCTGGCATCGGGAAGATGCCCCTCGATCTGCAGCTTACCGGTTTCCACCAACGCTGGAAGCTGTTGCTGTAGCCACTGCCAGTCATTTTGTAATTGCGCTAGCTGTTCACTGAATTCTATCGAATACTCCAGATATTGCTGCGCTGCACTCTCTGCGCGACTGACTACCGTGCGCGCACGCCGATGTAATCTCTCGCACGTTTTCATCTGCATTGCACTGTTGCTCAACGCGCGCGAAAATAGCTCCCATGACCGCTTACGCCTGTCAAACGCGCTATCTGCAGAATCTGTGGCTCGTGTTAAATTTGCCTGCCGTGCTTTGGTGATCGCCTGCACCGCTATGCCCGACCGCCTGATTGAACGCTGCAAACCTGAATACGCATCGGTTTCAGTGTCCAGCAGGTCCGGTAACGAGGCAAAGCACTTGTCCCCGCGGGCAACAGCAGTACCAATGAGACTATAACGGTTCTGATACTCCTGCCATTGCAGCGATAACTGCTGCTCTGTTGCAGGCAAACCACGTAACTCTGTGTTGAAGTAACCTATCGACCCCAGCAGCTCTGATAAAGCAGCCTCTTCGCTAGCTAAATCATCCAACGCCTTGATCTGATCCGCTGTAATTACTACAGGCTCCAGCTGCGCGGCGTTGGCAGTAAAGCCGCTTAAAAAAACCATTATAAAAGCGAAGATAACTCCTGTGCCCGATTTAACTACCGACGTGACAAACCTATTTTCCATTGCTATCCCTCCTTTAGCTTTCATCAACTCACTCTCCCTGCAAGCGCTTGCGTCGCCAACGCAAGATTAACTCTATAATAAGCGCTGTTACCAGCCCCCAGATCAGCGCGACATACTGGACCTTATCAGGGCTTTTCTCCGCGAAAAGCGGCAGGTAACTACGCAACGTTGCAGATATCAGCAGCGCAATACCGACCGCTGTTACTGCAAAGCGCAGCAATCGCCAGAACAGCTGGACGATTACCGCCCTGGCAAATCTTAGTGCCGGTGGCCAGGGGGGTTCCTGTGCAAGCGCGGCAGCATCTGAGACCGGCGAATCCACACCGCCGCTCATCAACGGCGCGATCTGTGGCATATCGGGTTCTTCCAGAGGCTTGGCCCGGCCTTTTTTCACGCCTTTGAGCAGCTTTTCGCGGGCGGCCTCCCGATTTTTTACACCAACCAGATCTATATAGACAATTTGCGCCAGCAGCCCTCGCAAGCGGCAGTTCTTTACTCTGACCGGAACCAATAAGCCATTCTGGCCGGTCGGATCACTGGCAAACGCGGCTGCCCACTCCGGGGCGGTAAATCTGGAGGCGAGAAATGCCGGGGATAGCACCACAATCGTGCGTTCGGCCTCACTGACGGCACGCTGCATATCGAGTACAAAATTACCACCCTGTCGAAAGTCCCACGCTTGTATCACTACGCTATAGCCTTCAGCCTCGAGTTGCCAGGCAATCCATTCAGCCCAGCTCCGATCTGCTTTGGTATAGCTGATGAAAAAATCTTTCATTCTCAGACCGGCTCCAGCGCACCTGCGACAATACCTGCATCGTGATAACGGCCAATCTCGCCGCTGTCCATTTCCAGAATGTCGCTAAGTATTTCATCGGTATGCTGGCCCAGTCGCGGGGCTGGTCGTACCGGCTCCCGCTCAGCCATCGTAAACCCGAGCGGATTTTGCGGTACCAGATACTCCCCGACGCCCGGCTGTACAACCTGTTCGAACAGCGGGTTCCCGGTCGAGCAATCCACATCGGAGTGTACAAGCTCTTCCATTGTCTGGAATTTACCCCAGCACACACCGGCCGATTCAAACAGTGCAGTCACGGTGGTGTAGTCGCGCTCGGCAAACCACGGTTCAAGTAACAGACTGATCTCTTTACCGCCGGTGTAGCGATCACCTTCACGATTGAAATCCAGCTTCATAGAACTGGCCAGGTTTTCTATTTCCTGTTCCAGCCCGGTTGCAGAAACAATGGCCTGCCACTGCTTCGGACTGATACCGACGATCATCACCTGCTGACCATCTTTGCAGGTAAAATCCCGTCCATAATTGCCGTAGACATGATTACCCAGCGGACCTCTGGGACTGCTATTGACCATTATTTCACCGATATAGCCCAGGTGTCCGATAGTAGCAAGCGCAACATCGGCCAGCGCCAGACGTACAAACTGCCCCTTGCCAGTACGCAGCCGATGACGCTCTGCTGCCAGCAGCCCCAGTGCGATATGCTGGCCCGCCAGCAGATCCCACGCCGGTAGCGGATTGTTTATAGGCTCATCAGCTTCAGTATTGCGGTTTAAATAGGGGAAACCCACCTTACAGTTAACTGTGTAGTCGAGCGCGCTGCCACCGTGGCGATCGCCGGTCAGGTTGAGGTAGATCAGATCTTCACGGTGAGCGCGAAGGTTGTCGTCAGCCAGCCAGCCACGCGCCGGAAAATTGGTCAGAAACAGACCGGCATCGTCACCGGGTGCAGTGATCAAACGGGTGAGTATTTCACGGCCCTCGGGATTTCTGAAATCAACCGCAATAGAGCGCTTGCCTTTATTAAGACTATGCCAATAGATACTATCGTTATTTTCTGTGACCGGCCAGCGACGATAGTCTATACCACCGCCGATCGGGTCGAAGCGAATTACATCGGCGCCGAGCTGAGCGAGTGTCATACCGCCGGACGGTGCGGCGACAAATGCGCTGCCTTCTATCACACGCATTCCGGACAACACTTTCTGCATCAGTGATTTCCTGTCAGGTAGTTTTCTATCTGGCTGTTTTCTTTCATACTGTTTCTACCGGCACTGGCTATTAACTCTCTGGCGATAACCTTCAAGGCCAGAGTTTCTTCTGTCCCCTCAAATATAGACAACACACGTGCATCGACGAAATAACGACTGACGTCCGTTTCTTCAGCGTAACCCAACCCCCCATGTATCTGCATGGCTTCACGGGTAACCCATTCCGCGGCGTGACAGCTGAACAGCTTTACCAGGCTCGCTTCCATTTTCCCGGCACCGCTGTCAAGCATGCGGGCAACCGCATAACTGAACTGTCGCGAGGCAGTTAGTGCGGCCCACATTCGAGCCAACTTAACCTGCGTCAGCTGGTAGCTGCCAATGGATGCGTCGAACACTTTTCGATCTATAGAATAAGATACAGCACGTTCAAGTGCCGCTTTCATCACACCGCAAGCGCGTGCTGACGTTTGTATGCGACCACCGGACAAACCCGCCATTGCCAGATGAAACCCTTTGCCCAGACCGGCTTCACCGCCCACCAATGCAGTATCCGGTACAACGAGGTTGTCAAAGGATAGGTCATAGGAATGCATACCGCGATAGCCTATCGTAGGAATGGCTTTTCCGCTGAGGCTGCCACCTGCACTATTGCGGTAATTGAACTCGTGCCCTGTGAACGGCGGCTTTTCAACCATAAACATACTTAATCCGCGATGCCCTTTGCCGGAATCCGGATCTGTTCGCGCTATAACCACAACCACATCGGCACGGCCGGCAAAAGTACACCAGGTTTTGGCTCCGTTTAGAACCCAACCATTTTCTATCTGACGCGCTTTCAGTGACAAACCAGCGACGTTGGAGCCGAAATCGGGTTCGGTAAGCGCAATTGCTGCGAGTTTTTCTCCGGATGCAAGCCTGGGCAGCCAAAGCTGTTTCTGTGCTTCGGTGCCACCAGCCAGCAGCGCACGTGCGGCAATTTCGGGGCGTGTGATCAGGCTGCCGGCAGCCCCCAGCGAACCACGAGACAACTCTTCGGTAACAACCAGCATGCTGATACTGTCGTGAGGTTCGTCCGGCATCAGCCCGCCAAAGCGTTCCGGAATACTGGTACCGAAGCAACCCAGTTCGGCTGCGCCTTTGATGATATCTTCGGGGATATCGGTGTCGAACCGATGAATATGCTCCGCCTGCGGCATCACCACCTGCTCGGTGAAGCGGGCAAAACTCTCGCGAATCATGTCTTTTTCGGTATCCAGCCCACTTGGCAGGTGCACGCTGTTGCGCTCAACCAGTTGCGCGCCGAGCGCGGCACTGCGCGATACCTCACCATGCTCTGCCAGAAACCCGGCCAGCGGGTCACTGCCCATCAGACCAAGAAGCTTGCTCTGACACAAACCCGCCTCAGTTGAGTGCGCTAATAATCGATGCCAGACGGTGCGTATGTTGCCTGCGCAAAAGACCAGAGCCATATCAGTGACAAGGGTGCTATCGGCCACGACACCTGCTGCGTATTTAAGCATAACCTGTGACGCTTCTATTTCCGCTTTGGCAAATGCTAATGCATAACTGACACTCTGACTCGCATCGAGCAAGGGTGCAGACAAACGTCCATCTTCGCTACACAGACGGTGCAGATGGCGTAGTGCTACTTCCAGCTCAATTCGCAATACTGCGAGGCAGGCATCTGCCTGTGCCAGTTGCCGCTGCCGGATTCCAGTCATGATCGGCTAGATCCCGCGCAGCCAGCCGGCAACGGCCTGGCCTATTTCGACCGGTGAATCTTCCTGTATAAAGTGCAGACCGCTTACAGTTACCTCTGTCTGGTGTGGCCAGCTGCGGCAATACTCCCGCTGGGTGCCGACCAGAATAGAGCCGGGCTCGGCATTGATAAAAAGTTTCGGAATCTCGCTGGCAGCCATAAAATTGCCGTACTCAGTGACCAGAGCAACAATATCTTCAGGCTCTCCATCAATGGGAATCTGCCGTGGCCAGTTCAGTAACGGCTGGCGATCAGCTGCGGTAGCATGGGGCGCGCGATAGGCATCCACCTCTGCCTCACTGAGCTTGCGCAGCACAGATGCCGGCAGCACACCCTCGATAAATAAATTGCGGTTCAGAATCATATCTTCACCCTTGTCAGAGCGAAAACCCTTGAATATGCCAACCGCACTTTCCGGCCAGTCACTCCAGCTCACCGGCTGCACAATAGCTTCCATATAGGCCACACCTTTAACGGCAGCCGGGTGGCGCATTGCCCAGAGAAAACCGATTGCGCTGCCCCAGTCGTGAATGACGAAAGTCACGTTGCGAACAGCGTTGATAGAATGCAGCAAGCCATCTACATAGTTATAGGCAGTCTCAAGTGTGTAACGCCCGGGACCTTCGCTCGGCGGTAGCTTGTCGGAATCTCCCTGACCAATCAGATCAGGGACAATCACCCTGCCCGAGCCGACCAGCTCCGGTACCACATTGCGCCACAGGTAGGACGAGGTCGGGTTGCCATGTAACAATACGATGGGATCACCCGTGCCCTCTTCGACATAAGCGATATTTTTACCGCTCACAACAGCGGTTTTTTTCTGATAAGGCATCGCTTCGGTCATCGGTTTTCTCGACGTGATAAACCGTTACCTTAACCAACCTGTCAAATTTGTTCCAGCATCGAGGCAAGGAAAGTCAGCTGGTTACGAGCGCGGTGATGATTATGCCCGGGATAGGCAGCGCCGTAGTAGGTATCGTTATCGAGGAAGTCAGATAAAAAGCGAATTGCCTGTTCAAGAATTATCACGTGCGCTCCGCCCGCCAGAGATTCCCGTTCGGCACACGTGAGCCAGCTCTTTGTGGCATCAAGGAAGCCGCCTTCAAGTAATTTATAGTGATCGATGTTGAAAGACACTTGATTGAGATCGCGCTCCTCTTCGGTTGCGGTATTGCACAGACCACGAACCATATCGCCAAAATCAGTAGCGATAGTACCGGGCATCAGGGTATCCAGATCGATAACAGCCAGGCACTCACCACTGGTTTTATCGAATAATAAATTGCTTAGCTTGCAATCGTTATGAACTGCCCGCAGCGGCAGACCTGACAGATCAACAGTACAGTTGCGATAGAACTCACAGGTACGATCAATTTCCCGTTTAGCCTGTGACAGGCGCTGCGGGCAGGCACTTTGTATTTTCTGTTGAAAAACGTCATAGCGCCGCTGCAGATGGTGGAAGTCCGGTATGGTTAGCTCAAGAAGGTTTGCATCAAAATTTTTTAGTGCCCCGAGAAAAACTCCATACGACCTCCCCGCTTCTGCAATGTAGGAATTTGCTGGTGCGATCTCAAAGCTCTGCGAGTTTTCAACAAACACAAACATGCGCCAGAATTCCCCCGCGGAGTCACAGTGCAGATCTCCCTTGTCGGTTGTTTTCAGGGCCTGTGGCAACAGCAGTGAGTAGTCGCTGTCTATATGCTGCTGTACCAGCCGGAGGTTCTTCATAACGGCAAACGGCTTTTTGAATACCGCAGTATTCAGGCGTTGCAGTATATAATATTGCGTTGCGGCGTTTGACTGCACAAGCACTTTATAGGTCTGGTGGATCAATCCGTCTGACAAAGGCTGAAACGAACGCACCTCCGCGTTCGGTATAAACTTTTGTACTAGCGCTTCCACAGTGGATTGTCGTATCGTTTTTGCTCAACCATTTCTGCAATCGCCTGTTGCATCCGCGGTTTGTCATCGGCATAGGTTACACCGTACCATTGCTCCCGACTTTCCAATAGCCGCACTGTAACCTGCTTGCTTTTAAGCAAATCATTAACGAATGACGGAATATAAAACTCGGCTGTGGGATTCGCACAGTTGCTTTGTGCAAATTCTAGAAAATGTGATTCGAGCCGCGCGAACACCGACGGATCAAAGCCCCAGAAATTCATCGAGACCGGATCATCACCCGACAATAACAGTGCCGGTTGCGCGGATTGATCGTAGATTTTATCTGTGTTTGCAGAAATCTCCGTTCGCTCCACCACAGCTTTCAGGTTTCCCGATTGATCGGTCGTGCATATACCACGGGAGACACTGCCATTTTCCGACAATGTTTTATCAAGTTTAAAACCAACCATGGCAAAGCATTCGGGAGACGCCTGTTGACGGAGAAAGTCTGCCATAATTTTAAACGACGACCTGCCGTAGTAGTCGTCTGCATTAATAACCGCAAACGGTTCTTCGATAGCATCTTTTGCGGCCAGAAGTGCATGCCCTGTCCCCCAGGGTTTTGAACGCACTACCCGCCCCAACCCGGTTATCACCGGCTGCATAGGCTGTACCGCGTAGGCTACGTCGATTAGTTGATCAAATCGGGAGCTGATCTTTGCCTTGAATTGCTCGACGACAGACTCCTGAACAATAAGAACAACTTTGCCAAAGCCCGCGCGAATGGCATCGTAGACAGAGAAATCTATTATTGTCTCGTGCTGCGGGCCAACTCCGTCCAGTTGCTTTAAACCGCCGTAGCGGCTGCCCATGCCACCGGCCAATATAACTAATACCGGTTTCACGGGTTTGGCTGCAGGTTAATAGCGATTGCCATTTTGATTTTCAACGCCTTTAAACAGCACCTCGCGGCGTAACTTTGCATCTTCCCGGCAGCGAGTGAAGTCTGCTTCGGATAATCTGCCGTCTGGTGCATCGGCAAGAGAAAAATGGCCATAATGATCAGCACCGCTCACCAGCCGAGCCAGGGTTTTTTGCCCGCCCACTTGCTTTAGCGACGGTTTTATATAGCGGATTGCGACACCGATTCGCCGGTCATCGGTGGAATTCGGACCAGAGGCATGGAACAAATGACCATGGTGCAGTGAGGCCTGCCCGGGTTTTAAGAGAACATCTATTGCCATGTTTTCGTCAACATCAACCGCTATTTCCTGGCCTCTGGAAAGCAGATTGTTGTCATCGAAGGTATCTATATGCTCGACCAGGTTGCGCCGGTGACTGCCCGGTATAAAGCGCATGCAACCGCTGGCAACTGTCGATGGTGAAAGTGCCACCCATGCAGTAACTTCCTCTGCATCGGATAAACCCCAATACGTCAGGTCCTGATGCCAGCTGACGATGTGCGGCGAGTTCGCCTCTTTAATAAACGTTCCACCATTCCATACCAGAAGATCCGACCCGAGCAGTTGTGATACTCCGCTGATCAGGCGGGGGTGGCGCACCAGTGCATCGAACGATGGCAGTACGCGATCAGGGCTTGATCGCAAAATAGCAAAATCTTCCGGCCGCCCGGCCAGCTCCCGTTCAGCTGCCTCGTAGTCGGCACGTAGTTCGCCAGCTTCCGATTCATCTAACACGTTATAAGGCAGGAAAAATCCATCTTGTTGATAACGGGCTGTCAGATCATTGGTAGGAATTGAGGTTTGCGTTGTCATGCTTTCTCCCGAATCTTGAACACACTGCAACCCAGCCACCGTACAGCCCGGGCCAGGGGCATCTGCGCCAGCGGCACTATAATGATCGCGGTTAACCTGGATTATTCATGAAGTGGTGAGCATATCGCGTAGAGATTTGCTTTCACAGTGCATTTTCATCTTGTGTCGAATACTTAGTGATATTTGCGAGAGAAAAAAATCTACGTGGAATAAAGGATCAAGTGCGATGCCGTCGATCCCGCGAACAAGCCAGGTTAAGCATTCTACCGTCAATGATATTGCTTGCTGCGATCCCGAATCAGCCGTGATACCCTGCTGTAAAATTACCGCGATGAAATATTTATGGCCGAGTTAACCGCTGGAAAAAAAGCAAAGCAAAAAAAATCGCGATTCCAGAAACTGTGGGAAAAAGCCGACCGACTGCAGCGCAAAAACAGCAAGCTGCGTGACCAGCTCGAGCAACTGATCCAGCGAGCCGACGATAAAATCCGGCCAGTCGAGCGGGCAGGCGCAATTGCCTCAGTTCCACTTTTTGAAAAACTACTGCAGCTCGGTCAACGCAAATCACTGGCTAAATGGGAGCGGCAAATTCTGGATGACTGGATCAGGGACCTGATCACCGGGCTACAGCCGTTCGGGCTTGTCGATGACGACCTGCAGGATCAACTAGCCCGCTACGATGCCTTCCGACTGGGCGTGGAACTCTGCGACGACGATGCATCCGGTCGACCCTACCAGCAACTTTCCGAGTACATGGAGAAACTGCAGGCTGAATCTGAGCAATCAGCCAGAGACCAAAAGGACGAAGCCGAGCAGGTACTTCGAGACCTGCAGGGAACTATCGATGAAGAAATCGAAGGAATCCTCGACGAGCAACTCGGACCACCGCCGGTCCCGCCGGAAAAACATAGCCTTACCATGGACTTGCTGCAGGATGAGCTGGATGCAGAGTGGGACAAAAAGATAAAGGCGTACCACGCTGAGCGCGAATTACTTCGCGAGCAGTTGAAATCCCTGTTCAGCGGGGTTGTTGAAGACGAGCTCGGCGCTTCACCTCTTGATAGCAACTTTGTGGAATCGCTACTGGAAGATCACTTTGGCGAAAATGACTTTGATGAAGACAACATTGACGAAGAATTCGGAAATTTCGAGCACCCCGCAGATCCCGAGGCGCCACAGATAGACAGTGCCATGTTCCAGCGGATGTTCCGCACAACTGCCGCAAAACTGCACCCGGACAGAGAGCCCGATGCCGACAAACGCAACGCCAAGCAACACCTGATGGTGGAATTGCTAAACGCTAGAAAAAAAGGCGATGTGCTGACTATCCTGCGGATGTATCAGCAACACGCGGCAACAACCGAGCCCCTGTCGAAGGCCGATGAAAGTCAGCTGATCAACGCCTTAACCCACCAGATCGATCAGCTTGAAGAAGAAGAGGACGACATTATCAATCAGTCGGAACTTCACTGGTTAGCGTACAATAAATTTTATCATTCAAGCAGGAAAAAGCAGGACAAAGCAATCGACGAGCACATTCAGATGGCTCGTGAAGAAATATTGTTAACAGAGGATCTAGTAGATTCTATTACCTCTCTCAAGACACTGAAACCGCATCTTCAGAGAAGAAACGTCCAGTCGAACCCGTTTGCCGAAATGGAAGAATTTCTTGATTCACTTCGTCCCTGGTAAAACCGCGTTCGACAGTTATGCAACACCAGGGTTAATCTTTGATTCCACAGAGAGTTTTTTCTCCTGCAACTATCAGTTCAGCATTCAACGCGAGAAGAAAATCCACGGTGAGATCCGCTGGTGTGAATAGATCAGCTCGGCGCGATATCCTCGCCACCCCATGAATAACGCAGGTTAAGCCATCTTAAAAAAGCGTGCAGCCAGAGTTACTCTGCCTGTGAGCGCCGGTGAGTTGCATCGGCGCGGGTGAATAACTCAGGCTTCAGGTTCATACCCAGACCATCACCGGCAGGCGGTGTCAGCTGGCCGTTATCCAGTTGCGGCAGGCGATCAACAAGCTCGGTATACCACCCGGTATAAAACGCTCTGACACTCTCCTGGATAAGCGTATTCGGCGCGTTAACAGACAGATGACAGCTGGCTGCCCAGACTACCGGGCCGGTACAGTCGTGAGGGGCAATCGGAAGGTTGCTCGCCTCGGCCAGCGAGGCAATTGCCTTGGCTTCCGTCAGCCCACCGCACCAGGCCAGATCAAGCATCACAATATCGACCGCCTGCGCCTGAATCAGTGCCGCAAATTGCTGCCGCGATGCCAGTGTTTCGGATGCGGTAACCTTTACATCAATTCTTTGCCGCAGATCAGCCAGAGCCGCCAGGTTGTTAATGCTGATCGGATCTTCTATCCAGTAGATATTATACGGTGCAAGCGCCTGTACGATGTCACGTGCAGCGGGCGCCGACCATAAAGAGTGACATTCGAGCATAATCTGCATATGCTCCCCGACCTTTTCTCTGATCTTTCGAAACGGCTCGCAGCCTTCGCGCAGCTCTGCCGGTGTAATGGCCGCGCCGTGCGATTTTTCAGCATAGGAATCGAACGGCCAGATTTTCATTCCCGTTATGTGGTTGTCGAGCAGCGATTCTGCCAGTGTTCCGGCATCGGTTAAAAAAGCCTGCAAATCTTCATAGGGCCCTTGCGATTGCTCATTGCCAAGCCCCCAGTTTTCAGTGTGCTGCCCGGTTGCCGCACGAACGTATTGATATCCGGCACAGGTATTATAGGTTCGGATAGATTCGCGTACCTTCCCTCCCAGAAGCTGCCAGACCGGTTGGCCGGTGCTGCGCCCCCAGAGGTCCCATAATGCGATATCAATGGCTGAATTTCCGCGTTGCTCGATACCGGCGGCCTGATGACCTACGTAGGGCCGCAGCGCCATTCGTACAGACTCTATAGATCGTGAATCTCTGCCTAGAATTTTTTCCGCCACAGTATCGTGAATATAGGTTTCAACAGCCTCGGCACCCATGAATGTTTCGCCCAGTCCGCGGACACCATCGGCATCTTCAATTACCACCCATACCAAATTAGGGAATTCGTCGAGTCTCAGAGTTTCAACAGCTTTTATCGGTGTCATAGATTTTCCATTATTCAAAAATGCCGGTCAGCTGAAGTTAACTGGCTATCGGCAACTGGTTAGACAGCAGCCATTGCCACACGCTGCCGGTTACCCGGCCGGTATCACGTTGTAAGCGCATGGCACAGATATCAATTGACAGCGCTGGCAAAACGTCGCTTAAATCAACCAGGGTTGCATTGGCCAGAGCTACTTTTGCGAGCGACCGCGGAACCCAGGCAATGCCGATACCGGAAAGAGCAAATTGCAGCGCGGCCGTTGTTAAACCGGTTTCAGCGATCCACTGTAACTGCTGACGGGTATCGATGTCAGGCATGATTTCCTCGTTGAACAGCCGCCCCAGAAATACGTCGTCAGGGTAGCGGATGACATCGAGTCGGGTGCGCCCGGCGATACGTGTGGCGCTGGTGGAAGAAGTTGCTGAAATAACCGGTATTAGTTCATCGCTGCCGACAACGCTGCTTTCAACAAATTCGCCGTGGGTGTCCAAGGCTTCTTTTTTTGCCTGATAGGTTAAAACAATATCGGCCTTGCCGGTAACTAAAAGCGCAAAGCATTCGTCGCGATTAGCAGAGCGCAAGCGAATTCTCGATTCCGCCTGATCCGAAAGTACCTTCACTAGCTGCGGAGCCACTGCGGTGCTGATCGCATGCTGGCAGGCCAGAACCAGTATGGGCTCGGCGGGTTCTGCACGCTTGAGCTCTATAGCAAGATCGCGCAGCGATTGCGCTACCTGGCGGATTTTCGTTTCACTTTCAAGCACCGAGGGTTTCAATTGCAACGGTTTTCGATCGCGATCAAAAAGATCTGCGCCGATATAGCGTTCAATCGCCTGAATGCGACGTGAAAACGCCGGTTGTGTGAGAAAACGCTCCTTCGATGCCTCGCTCAGTGAGCCGGTGCGGATCACTGCCAGTATATCGTCCAGCCATTCAAGCTTCACATCTGTCTCTTTAATATGCGCTTTGTGCATATTAGCAAACTTCATTTGCAATTGCGCAAAAAGTCCATCAACGGTACTTTCAAGCCATCTTCCGAAACAGAGCAGAAATAACCGTGCATTTATCCCGCTTTCCCCGCGTGCATCTAGCCCATTTACCCACCCCGCTGGAGAAACTAGACCGACTGTCAAAAGAGCTCGGTGGGCCTGAGATCTGGATCAAACGTGACGATTGCACCGGGCTCTCAACCGGCGGCAACAAAACCCGCAAACTCGAGTTTCTGATGGCGGAAGCTCAGCAGCAGGGGGCCGATCTGGTCATGACCCAGGGCGCAACGCAATCGAACCACGCACGACAAACAGCGGCGTTCTCTGCAAAACTTGGCATGGACTGTCACCTGCTACTGGAGGATCGAACCGGCTACGAAGACAGCAACTACAACTTCAACGGCAATGTACTTCTGGATCATCTGCACGGGGCTACAACAGAGACTCGTGCAGGCGGAATGGATATGCACGCCGAAATGGAAAAAGTCGCCGAGACAATTCGCGCGAGCGGTAAAAAAGTCTTCACCATTCCGGGCGGCGGCTCTAACCCGACCGGCGCTCTCGGCTACGTTAATTGCGCGCTTGAGCTGCTGTCACAGGCGAACAATCAGAGTCTGCGAATCGACCATATTGTTCATGCTACAGGAAGCGCGGGCACACAGGCCGGGCTGATCGTCGGACTCAAAGCCATGAACGCCAATATCCCCTTGCTAGGTGTGGGCGTTCGCGCTCCGAAGGAAGCACAGGAAAACAGTGTGTTTAAACTGGCCGAGGCTACGGCTGAGAAACTCGGCTGTCCAGGCGTTGTGCAACGCGGCGATGTAGTCGCCAATACCGACTACGTCGGCGAAGGTTACGGCTTCCCGGCCCCCTCCACTATAGAGGCGATCAAAATGTTCAGCCAGCTGGAGAGCATTCTGCTCGATCCGGTTTACTCAGGCAAAGGCGCTGCCGGTCTGATTGATCTGATCCGCAAGGGACACTTCAGTAAAAATGATCGCGTCGTTTTTCTACACACCGGCGGAGCCGCTGCCCTGTTCGGATATACACGCGCATTTGAAGATCTCATGAGCCACAGCAGCCCCGTGGCATAGAACCATCGTTTTACGCAACTGACAACAACGGTCAGTTGTATTTTTACAGAGCAACAACCCACTAGAGGAATCCACTGATGAAAAAAACCCTTCTTCCAATTCTCGCCGCCGGTGCGCTGGCCGTGAGCGCCTCTTCGGTGAAAGCCGAAAGCGTCAATATAGGTGCCCCGGCCTGGACCGGCGCGCAGGCAATCGCCCACCTCATTCAGGAGATTGTCGTCTCCAAAATGGGCGGAACTGCGGATCTGGTACCAGGCAACAACGGTGCGATCTTTCAGGCGATGGATCAGGGCAAAGGCGATATAGATGTTCACCCCGACGTCTGGCTGCCGAACCAGGAGAGCTTCACTAAAAAATATGTCGATGGCGCGGGCACCGTTACATTGAGCAGCAACAGCTACGAAGGCAAGCAGAGCTTTTGCGTGTCTAAAGCGTTTTCAGAAGAACACGGTGTTACTTCTATTTTCGATCTGGCTCGCCCCGAAATTGCAAGCCTGATGGACAGCGACGGCAACGGTGCCGGAGAGATCTGGATAGGCGCGCCGGGCTGGGCTTCAGCCAATGTTAACGAAGTGAAGGTTCGTGACTACGGCCTGATGCCTTTCATGGAGCCTATCCGCGCTGATCAGGCGGTGATGACAGCACGCGTTGGCGACGCGATTAAAAAAGGCGAAGGCTATGCTTTCTACTGCTACTCTCCCCATGCAATCTGGTTCCAGCACGATATAGTCCGTCTGGAAGAGCCTGCATTTGATCCGGAACAATACATTGCACTGCAACCGTCAGATGATCCGGACTGGTTCGAAAAGTCAAAGGTGATGACAGAAGACGCGTTGAAGCAGGTTCAGATCGCCTACTCCAATTCACTTAAAGATCGCTCACCCGCGATTGCCGAGCTGCTGGAAAATATCGCGCTGGACGGCGAGACAGTCAGCAGCTTTGCTTTCGAAATTGAAGGCGGTAAAGACGCTGCGACCGTAGCCAAAGAATGGGTAGCGGCCAACGAAAAGCGCGTCGACTCATGGCTGGGCCTATAGTAGTCCAGTAGTCAATAGCTGTGCTAGCGCCCTTATAGAATATGGGCGCTAGAACAATCCGGGTCGCAGTTCTCCCTGGCACTCTGATTAATTACCTCCCTGCTGGCTAGCACTTATGCCTTTTGAAAACTCTCAAGCTGGTGCCGACACGCCCGCCATTGTCATCAAAGATGTCTGGAAGATCTTTGGCGACAATGCCAGCGATGCACTTGCTGCAATAAAAAATGAAAACCTCGGTAAGTCTGAAGTTCTGTCGCAGTACAACTGTGTGGTCGGGGTTGCAGACGTCAGCTTCGATGTAAAACACGGCGAAATATTCTGTGTTATGGGCCTGTCCGGCAGCGGCAAGTCTACGCTGGTCCGGCATATCAACCGCTTACTGGAACCGACGGCCGGCTCTATAATCGTCAACGGTGACGACGTTATGGCATTTAGCCAGAGCGAACTTCGTCGCTATCGCAACGAACATATAGCCATGGTATTCCAGAACTTTGCGCTGATGCCGCATCGATCAGTGCTCGATAACATTGCCATGCCACTTGAAATACGCGGGCTGAATAAAAACCAGCGACTGGAAATAGCACGCAAGAATCTCGCGATGGTCGAGCTTGGTGGCTGGGGTAACAAATTTGCCCATGAACTGTCAGGCGGCATGCAACAGCGTGTCGGCCTGGCGCGAGCGCTCGCCTCCGACCCCGAAGTACTCCTCATGGATGAACCGTTCAGCGCACTCGATCCGCTCATCCGGCGGCAACTGCAGGACGAATTCATGAAGCTCTCTGCAGTAATGAATAAGACCACCGTTTTTATCACTCACGATCTGGACGAAGCCGTTCGCATCGGTGATCGCATTGCCATCATGCGTGACGGCCGATTGGTTCAGGTGGGCACACCCGAGGAGATTGTGATGAATCCGGCCGACGATTACGTGGCCGATTTTGTCGCCGGTATCTCGCGACTGAAAGTGGTGAAAGCGCATGCGGTAATGACGCCGGCAACAGCAGACACCGCGCTACCGGACAATACCCCCACGTTCGATCCGGAGACCAGTCTGAGCGCCCTGATCACAGCAGCCATCGCTCATGACGGCCCGCTGCGCATCGCCGATAACAATGGCAGCACGGTCGGCACAATCAACAAGGCGAGCTTGCTTAAAACCGTGATTGAAGGAACCGAAACCTCATGAATCGCACTACCGATTACCTCAGTAATGATTCTGAAGAGGAAAACTACCCGGAACTCATTCGCGAGTTTGTCACCACCAACCCGCAGTATTATCAGTCGCGCTTTGAGAAGATCGGCGCCAGCACCGGATTCAGCTGGACTTTCAACCTGAGTGCGGCACTGCTCGGCCCGATCTGGTATGGCATGCGAAGCTTGTGGTCATGGGGACTGCCGTTTTTACTGCTTGAAATTTTTGCGTTTATACAAATTGCCCGTGGCGCATTCGGCAATATGGCAGCTGGTGCGATGTCACGCATTACCCAGATTGAAGGTACGCTGGAATTCAGACGCAAGCAGCTGGCAGCGGCAGTTGAAAAGCAGGCCGATAACGTTGCCGTGTTCGAGCGCGCCATCGCCTCTCTGGAAACAGCCATTATAGACATTCAAGCCGAAGCGGCGGCCGCGGCGGCCTCGGCACCACGAATTGTTATGGCAGGCTTTTCAATGCTGCTGGTGGTGAAACTGATCGAAGGTATACTGGCTAACCCGATTCTGGAAAGACGCTATTTCAACTGGCTCTCAAACAGACAGATAAGCTCGGGGCTAAATTCGCTTCGAACATCAGTCAGTGCAGGCTTTGTTGCGCTGGTTACCACCGTCAGCGTGCTCGGTTTTGCATTCCCCAACCGGTTCAAATCACTTAGCGAGTTTCCAACAACAGACAACGTACGCCTGACAGCTATCAGCTGGGTTGAAAAGTTATTCAATGTGATGACCGAAAAGGGTGACTGGATCTTCACCATTATTACCCGCGGTATCCGCTGGGTACTGGACAGCCTGGAACTGGTGTTTGTCGGCACTCCCTGGATAGTGGTCGCCAGTTTTATTATCCTGCTTACGGCGCTCTCAGCCGGCCGCCGCGCCGCTATTTTCGCTGCTGCTTTTCTCGCCTATATGGGGTTTCTGGGTTTCTGGGAGAAAGCCATGACGACCCTGGCGCTACTCGGTACCGCAGCCGTGCTGAGTATTCTTATCGGCATACCGCTGGGTCTATTTTGCGCTCGTCGCCCGCGACTCTATAGTGTTATCCGGCCAATCATGGATTTTATGCAAACCATGCCGGCCTTTGTTTTCATGATTCCGGTGATTGCATTTTTCGGTACCGGAAAGCCTGCAGCCGTTGTCACCACGATGATCTTCGGCGGCACCCCGGTTGTGCGATTCACCGTACTCGGCCTGCGTGGTGTGCCGGAATCTATACGCGAAGCCGCTATCGCGTATGGTGCGTCGAAGTGGTACCTGCTTAAAAAGGTAGACTTACCTCTGGCCGCTCCTTCGATTCTTGCCGGTATCAATCAGACCATCATGCTGAGTCTCGCCATGGTTGTGGTCGCCTCACTGATTGGTGCAAAGGGGCTCGGCGAAGATGTGCTCGAAGCCCTGCAGTATGCTTCTGTCGGTCAGGGTATTCTAGCCGGATTTGCCATTCTTTTCTGCGCCATGATCCTGGACCGCGTTGTTCAGGGGAAACGATAGAAATTATTATAAGCAATGCCCCCGGGCTTTATCCAGGCGCGAGCAGCCGCTACAATAATGGCCATCTTCTCAGTAAAATTTGCCTGATTGTATGCGACAACGTTTTCACCAAACGATGCAGAATCCGGTCAGCTTGGAACATCCCATGTACAGCTCCGTATTGAGTGACGACGGCCAGCAAGTTTCCTTTACCCGCGCCGCCGGAAAAGCGACAAGGTTTCATGCTATCTGGCTACGCGATAACGCGCATGATGCAGAAACGCGTTCCAGTCGAAACGGCCAGCGGCTGATCAGCCTGAACGACATCCCTGTCGATCTAAAAATTTCCAGCGTGCAGATAGACAACAGCGATGCACTGATTACCTTCGAGCCCGAGGGTAAAACGGTTAGCTATAACCTGCCGTGGCTGATGGAAAACGCCTACGACATACACGGAAAAAACTCAACCGCAGGGACTCCCCGCGGTATTGAAACATGGGACAGCAGCCTTGCCGGCAGTCTGCCGATTGCCGACTTCACAAACGTACACAGCGAGCCGCAAGCACTTCGGAACTGGCTCGAAAAAATAGCGCGTCTGGGATTCGGCTTGCTGGAAAACGGTCCGGTAGAAGACCTGGCCCTGATGAAGGTGGTCGATCTATTCGGCTACGTAAGGGAAACCAACTACGGCCGCCACTTCGAAGTACGCACCGAAGTCAACGCCAGTAATCTCGCCTATACCGGCCTCGGCTTGCAGGCACACACGGACAACCCGTATCGTAATCCGGTGCCAACTATTCAGGTATTGTATTGTCTGGAAAGCTCGGCTGCCGGCGGTGAGAATATGGTCGTCGACGGCTTTCGCGTGGCTGAGCAACTGCGATCAGAAAACGAAGATTGGTTTAACGTACTGAGTAGCTACCCGGCACAATTTGAATACAGTGGTGAGTCCGGAGTCTGCCTGACCGCCAGCCACCCGATGATCGAACTCGACACATGCGGGGCACTGCAGGCAATTCATTTTAACAATCGCTCTGCAGCCGCTTTTACCGATATACCCTTCGACAAAATGCAAACCTACTACGCCGCTTATCGCCGTATGGGAGAACTTGTCGATGACCCGGCTATGGGGGTGAGCTTTCGCCTAAGCCCCGGAGAGTGCTTTATTGTTGATAACACCCGCGTACTGCATGCACGCAAAGCCTATTCAGGAACAGGCAAACGCTGGCTGCAGGGATGTTATGCCGATAAAGACGGTCTGCACTCGACGCTCGCGTGCCTGAAACGATCAGCTGGTGCTGCGGTACCAGACACTCCTATAGAACAGGCCGGGTAACCGGATCGCAAATCAAGAGCGCACCCACATGAGTACAAGCGACTTCTCCAGCCTCACTCAACAGAATATTGTCGCATTTCTAGACGATATATTCACACGCCGTGGTGGTGAGGAATATCTGGGAGAACCGGTCACCATGGCGCAACACATGCTGCAGGGAGCAACCGAGGCCGAGCAATTGGGGCTGGACGAGACTATTATTGTCGCCGCCCTGCTCCATGATATAGGCCACTTTACCAGTGAGTTCGGCACCTTTACTTTGCAGGATACCGAAGACCGGTTTCATGAGGAAGCTGGGGCTCAAGTGCTCGGTGGTTTTTTCCCGTCACGCGTGACCGATTGCGTTCGCTTTCACGTTGCCGCGAAGCGATATTTATGCGCTACCAGGCCCGCGTATTTTGATGAATTGTCAGAGGCCTCGGTACATTCTCTCAATCTTCAGGGCGGCCCGATGAACGAAGACGAGGTGCGTGAGTTTGAAGAAAATCCCAATCTCGAAGATATCATTCAGGTACGAATTCTGGATGACGGCGGCAAGCACCCGGACATGATCACAAAGCCATTTGCACACTTTGCACCGATGGTGCAGCGGGTTGTCGATGCCCACTTTGCTTCTGCGGCGCAATCTCACTAACGGGAGAAAAGCCAGCGACTCATCTACCCTGGATGTTTTGAGTGGCAATATATCGCGCAAATGAGCCAGATTTTGTCAGATTTCACAAAAGAACCCCTGCACCGAAAAATAGCACGGATGGTAACCCGATGCGTGAGCGAGGAATGCCGCTTATAGAGCTTCGCTGAGGCGTCGGGTTTCACTGTAAGCTACTCGCCAAATTCTGAATAGTTGCAAAAGGTTAAGTATCTACAATAAATTGTAGATTCGAGGCAGGCCTCACCTGGGAGCCTGTCCGAGAATGAGGGTCGTAGCGAGGATGTGAGATTTTGCGTCAGGTATTGAGATCGATTTGGGCGAATAGTTATTCATATTCAACCAAATCGATCGCAATGGCTGGCCAAAAGATCGCGTCCGCAGTAGATCCCAGTTCTCGGACAGGCTCCCAGTTACGTCGTTTAGCGTACTCTAGACTCTAGCCAAAGCGGGAGTCCCCCCGGCTATGCCGGGGAGGCACCCAACGTTTGAC
>MDLA01000002.1 GCA_001730015.1 Chromatiales bacterium (ex Bugula neritina AB1)
AGTAGTATACAAGTGAATTGAGAGCGACATTTTGTGTGCTCTTGCTGACGGTTCGATGAAGAACCAGGTGGCTGAGGAATGCTTTAACATCACTGTCCCCTAGTGTGGCAATAGACTTGTCATTTACCATAAGAAGGAAGCGCATTACCCATAGTCTAGTCAATGGGTTGGGCAGTAGGTTATTTCGGTCCGAATTGCATAGCTATTTTCACGCAACGACCGACTGAGAGATTGGAGTGAAGATCGATGTTCAGAATTCAAATCGGTGGAAAACAAAAGTTCCACTGGAGCTCCATTAATTACCTCGCGAGCAAGGGTTGGGTGATCGGGGCGCAATGTTTTGGTTGCGGACACGCAATCGTCCCAGGGAAAGTTTTTTGCCCAAGGCAGAGGAATTGTCTCAATAAGCAGTATTTTTACGGCATCAATGTACTGAGCGTGCTGCCAGTCTTGCTTGAACGAGCTATCTGGAATCGATTGAAAGTGTTTTTCCACTTGTTCATGAGTCAGGCTGGAAGGATCAACATCAATTGCCCTCAAGAACCGTTGTGCGTTCCGCGCGTACCATTGCTGGACACTGTGTTTGATTCCAGACTTTATCAAAGCCTGGCGATATCGATGCCATCCACTTTGAGCTTCGCCGGTACGGTGTTGGTGGCTATCCATAGAGCCAGTTCTTTTAGGATTTGGTGCATGTGCCATGTGCTACTTACCACTGTATTTACGTACAGTTATATTATTACAGCTGCTCTCGCCTGTCAACTGATGCAGAAAAATGCAGTATATCTCTTGAATGGAAGATTCGGTATATCCCGTGAATGGATGTTTCGGTATATCCCGTGAACGGAAGATTCGGTATAACATAAGTTAGGCATTACAAATGAACATACATGATTATCTTGGGCAATCACTCAAGTCAGATGGGCTTGTTGAGTTATTTGAATTATACGATGTGGATGTTGCATACTCATATGACCGTTTATATGAGAACACTCCTGATGCATATCATGGCTCGATCTCCGGATTGGGGTTGCAATTCATGTTTAATGAATATCAGATTTTAACCACAATATTTGTATATACTACTGAAACTGACCGGTTTAATGCAGCTGATACTAGTAATATGGGTCTCACGACATTTGATAGCAAAGCTGAAGCAATTAAACATGCCTCAGAAAACAACCAACTTTACAAAGAAGGAAAGGCAACATTTCTGGGTACAGATAGAGATTGGATTAAAATAGTATTCGAAAGGCACACAATACACTACGAGTACAGATCTGGTAAGTTGGGACTGGTGACTATTGAGGTGATTAATGCCTAACAATCGGCAGCTCACGACGTGGGATGAAGCGCCCCTCGTTCCTCGGGCCGCTTCATCCCACGCGCAAGTGCCGGGCGTTAGAAAACCAAAGGAGAGAACATGAAGACGTTGATATTTTCGGCACTATTAGTACTATCAATTAATCTATCAGTTGCTGAAACCACTGAAGCTGACCCCTATTACGTTACCGCTAATGCCTTGAATGTAAGGTTATCCCCAAAACCGAACGGTAAAATTACAAATAAGATTTATCGACAACAAGAAGTAGAAGTGTTCGAGATAAAATCCAACTGGGCGAGAGTTTCGAAATATTATGATGGTTCCGTTGAGGGTGTCACTGGGAAAGTAGCAAGATGGGTTTCTAAAGAATATCTTTCAAAGAGCCGCCCCAAGGACTTAGTTCAACCACCAATAAAAACCGACCCTCGCATCAGAGGCCTACCAAAAGTTGGTGAATATGGCGCCACAAAAAGAGACGTAGAAGTCCTTTATTTTGCATCACATCATTTTCTTGAAATGGGAAAATGTAAAACTATTGAATTCGGGGATAAAAGTGTTTCAAAAAGTGGTGTTTATTACTTGAACTGTGGCGGTCCGAGCAACTTATTTTTTAAACCATCAGATATTCCTGGGCTAAAATAATTTCCTAACAAGAAGCACCAGAACCGACAGTGTACGCGGTGTCCAAATTGCCATGCTCGCAAGCTCGCATTTTACGGCAATTTGGACACCACATACACTGCGGCTGTGCTTAGCGTTAGCACAAAAAATACTATGAGAATCTTTGTACTAGTACTATCTCTACTGCCTGTAGTTGGTTTGGCAGAGCCAAGCAAGTGCTATGGTACAACAAGCAACGGTTCTCTTAGTTTTGGTGTAAAGCTTCCACAAAGCGGCAGCAACTTCGTGGGGTACAGCTTGGCTGCGCGTATAGCAGGTAGGACTTACGTTCACTCTGAAGTAAGAGATATTATTGTAAGTTCGTACAAATCACTGGAATCTATAGAGCCGGACAAGGTGTACAAGTACGCGGAAACAGGATTGAAAGGAGGAGGAAACTTTAAACCTCATAAGACTCATCAGAATGGTTTATCCGTGGACTTTATGGTTCCAGTAACCGATAAAGACGGTGAGTCTGTGCATCTACCAACCAATGCATTGAATAAATTGGGTTACAACATTGAGTTTAACTCAAAAAACCAATTTAAGAACTACAGCATTGATTTTCAAGCTTTAGCAGCCCATTTAGTTGAGTTGCATAAACATGCAACAAAAAACGGCCACGATATTTGGCGTGTTATATTTGCACCTGAGCTTCAGCCGAATCTATATGAAACGGAATATGGTGGTTATCTCAAGGAGAATATCCAATTCTCAAAAAAGAGATCATGGGTTCGTCATGATGAGCATTATCACGTAGATTTCGAGGTAGGCTGTGAGTGAAAAAAGTGCTAACGAATAAGGTTAGATCGTACGAGTGGAGCGAGCTGCGATCTGAACCGTTTGTTGGACGAGCCCGAAGCGACTGTGGAGTGTTATAGAGAAGAAGTACAGTGTACAGTACTGAAAATATATATTTGAACCAGAAGGATGCTCGGTTTGCATGTGGCTGACTAGAATGTGCGCCTTAGTGATTTGTTACTTTAATAGCAGCAATCGTGTTGGCAAATGATGCTAATGACCCGATATTAGCATCTCAAGTTTCGGAGTTCAAATCCCCTATTTTTGACCCGATCATTCGTGTTCCAGT
>MDLA01000003.1 GCA_001730015.1 Chromatiales bacterium (ex Bugula neritina AB1)
CTTGTCTAATCCAATCCTACATTGAATACTGTATATAGAAACAGAACCGGCGGATTTCAAGCGAGTTGACGCCTCAAGTTAAAGTTTATGCCGCCCTATCTGTTACGCCATCTGCCACCTGCTTTTCAGGATTCAAATGAACTTCTTTGATCGGGTTCCAGTTCCTGGTCTCGCCGCTCCAGCGCAATGGATTTTCTGATTTTGCCTTTACATAAACTTGATGCCGGGCACTCAGTATTTGAATGTCTTCACCAGCATGGCGTTGCGCAGGTGACACAAATTTAATAGCACTGTGCCGGTGTTTATTATTGTACCACTCAGTAAATCCTTCAACCCAAGCGCGTGCAGATTGTAAATCGAAAAAAGGTTTGTCAGGATAATCAGGGCGATATTTCAAGGTGCGAAAAAGTGACTCCGAATAGGGATTATCATCGCTCACTGAAGGGCGGCTAAACGAGGGCATAATGCCCAGCTGCTGCAATGTCGCCAGCATCGTGGCACCTTTCATCGGGCTGCCATTGTCTGAGTGCAGCGTCACTTGGTCACGTCCAATGGCTTCTCGCCGGCAGATATCAATCATCAGGTCAGCCGCGAGTGCGCTACCTTCCTCTTCATGAATTTGCCAACCAACAATCTTGCGGCTATAAATATCCATCACCAAATAGAGGTAAAAAAATACACCTTTTACAGCAGTGGGCAGATAGGTGATATCCCAGGAATAAATTTGATTTGGCCCTGTTGCTGTCAGCGCTTTGGGCTTCTTTACTTGCCTTACGGGCTTCGCTTTCTGACGGTGCGCTAACTGCTTCTCCGACTTCAGTATGCGATAGATCGTCGATTCTGAGGCGATATAACGGCCCTCATCAGCAAGTATAGGTACCATTTGTGCGGGTGACAGGTGTGCATACTCCGGCTCATTAGCTACCTTGAGAATACGGCGCCGCTCCAGTTCCGTTAGTTTGTTTGCTGGCTCACGTTGTGTATCCAGGCGTTGATCGCCTTCATTCTCAGACTGACACCACCGCTGAAGGGTTTTGGCGCTAATGCCAATAATGTCACACGCAAGTGATTGACGGGCTCCCGCGTCTCTAGCGGCACTAACAAGGCTGATGATCTGCTCTCGCTCATCGCTCATTGTGAGCTGTCCTCGTCGTCTCCCCAAATAGCGTTCACTTTTTTTTGGAGCACGAGCAAGGCCGCTGTTTCGGCCAGGGCTTTATCTTTACGGTTTAACTCTTTTTTCAATGCTTTGTTTTCATGCCTGAGGTGTTTGGCTTCTGACGTGTTTTTTGTTTGGGGGCTCTGCGATGCACGGCCGACAAACTCTTCTTTCCACTGCTGAATATGATGAGGATACAATCCTTGCTCGCGGCAAAGCCTATTGGCGTCCTCGTCACTGAGCGCTCCACAGCGAATAATCAACCCCAGCTTGTCTTCGGGGCTCCAGTCTTGAGGTCGTTTTTCTTTTGCCATACCGTTCACGTTTACTGCACCTTCATTTGAAATGGATTCGAACGCTTGATGCCTGGATTGGACAATCCACTTATGCAAAGTGGAGTGGCCAACGCCCAGGGACTCTGCAATGTCCTTTAGGCTGGTTACATCATTGCGACTAAGTGCTTTTTCGACTGCCTGTATTTTAAACGACTGAGTGAATTTAGCTCTCATTTTTACTGCCTCTAGTGAAAATTAGAGGCGTCAACTAGCCTAACGCAGGGGGTAAGTTCGTTTGCCTCCAGCTTGTCAGGGTTTAATGTCACAACGCCAACAGGCTTCCAGTTTCTTATACCTCTTGACCACCGCTCTGGCGTTCGGGATCTTGCTTGTTGATAGATTCTTTCTCGCCGCTCAAGAATATCGCTATCTTCTCCCCGGTGGCGCTGAGCCGGTGTCACGAAACGAATTCGACTGTGAAGATGCTTTTCGTTATACCACTGAACAAACTGGCTCACCCAGGCTCTTGCATCATCAATCGTTGAAAACCCCGATGATGGCCATTGCGGACAATATTTTAATGTTCTGAACAATGATTCTGAAAACGGATTATCGTTGCTCACCCGAGGGCGACTGTGTGACGGTGTTATTTTCAAGTCATACAGCTTTTGCTGTAACGTCACTGATCGCATCGGCGCACCATTGTCTGAATGCAGTACCAGTGGCTTATTAAAGCATTGCTCCCTGAGCACGGTGCGCTGCATAAGTTCAGCAGCATGCTCACCGGATTCCTCATCATACACTTCCCAGCCAACAATTTTACGGCTGTAAATATCCTCGATCATATACAGGTAGTAGAACTGCCCACGGACACGCGTTGCACAATATGTTATATCCCAACTCCAGAGCTGGTTAGGGCCATCGGCGTGGTGCGTGGTTGGTAATTTCACTTTGCGTGGTGTCCGACTGCGTCCGCGATGAGTAAGTTGACCTTCGGCATGGAGAACACGATAGAAACTTGATTCAGAGGCGATATAAATACCCTGGTCAGCCAGCTTTGGTACTATTTGCACCGGTGACAGGCTTGCATTATCAGGTTGATTACATATGGCCACAATACTCTCTCGTTCCTGCTGCGTCAGTCGATTTGTCGGCACAGGTCGACTGGCTAGTGGACGGCCGTCAGCTTTGACGCCGCCATTCTGTGTCCAGCGCTGCAATGTACGGATAGACAAACCTAAAGTCTCACAGGCCTTCTTTTTACGGGCCCCTGCCTTTCGTGCCTGATCTATCCATTGTTTAAGTTTCTGCCGCTCCGGGTGCGAGATCATTCGTCCTCGTTTTCGTCCAGGAGGGCATTGAACTTTTTTTGTAACACCAGTAATGCTGCCGTTTCGGCCAGAGCCTTGTTCTTACGATTTAACTCTTTCTCCAGCTGTTTGTTTTTCTTGCGCACTGCTTTTAGCTGTTGTTGTTCATCTCGATTTCGCTGCTTACCGGTTTGTTGGCTGCCGATAAACTCGCTCTTCCATTGCTGAAGTTGATCAGGGTAAAGGCCTCGCTCACGACAGTATTGGCTAATTTCGGTTTTTGTCATTGAGGCGGTTTCTACCAGACTGGCAAACCGAACTTCGGCTGACCACACTCCAGGTTTATTGCTACTATCCGACACGCGCTGCCCTTTTGTTTTGGCTTGTTTACGCCAAGTATACAGAGTCGCATCCGAGATGCCTTCTTCTCTAACTAGCTCGGCTATTGGAACCGGGTCAGGACTTAACATCTTCCTTATCACGGCCTGCTTTCTTTCTTCTGAGTAATGCTTCATTCATGCCTACTTTCCGCCCCGGTGTGGTTTTTTGGATGGATTAAGAGAGGCGACAGATATCCTGCCACGGGGGGCTAGCAAGCCGTCATCGGCAGCTACCCATCCTGTAGTTTCAAGAAAGCC
>MDLA01000004.1 GCA_001730015.1 Chromatiales bacterium (ex Bugula neritina AB1)
ACTTTGCCGAGACCTACACCCATGCCCTGGGCGACGGCTCCTACCGGATCTCGGATATCGACAATAATGCCCGAACCGACCGGCTGGTCTTTACGGATGTGAACTCGGATCAGGTTGTCTTCAGCCAGGCCGGCAATGATCTGCGGATTATTGTCCTGGGCGTGGAAACCATCGTCATCGTTGGTCAGTTCGGCACCAATGATGATTACTACATTGAATCATTCGAGTTTGCGGATGGGGCAATTTTGAGCCACACAGATGTGGCTGATCTCGCTATCGACGCTGCACTGGTGCCGGGCAACAAAGTTGGCACCGAAAGCGATGAAGCCTACACGCACACGCTGGGCGATGGCTCTTACACCATCACTGACTATGACCGCTATCAAGGGGATGCTGGCAACGACAGCCTCACCTTCACCGATGTGAGTGCAGCAGATGTTACCCTCAGCCGCATTGGCAATGATCTGGTCTTCACGCTGCCAAACGGCGAGCACGTCACGCTGATCAATCAACTCGACGTGGGCAGGCAGTACGCCATCGAGACGGTCAGCTTCGCAGATGGCACTGTTTGGGACCAGGTTGATCTGCGCAACCGGATGGCCGCAGACATGAAGGCAAGCGGCACGGTCATCGGGACAGAGAACGATGAGGCATACAGCCACACGCTGGGCGACGGCTCTTATTCGATCACCGACTATGACCGCTATCAAGGCGACGCGGGCAACGACAGCCTCACCTTCACCGATGTGAATGCGGCGGATGTCACCCTCAGCCGCAGCGGTGACGACCTGATCTTCACCTTGCCGAACGGCGAGAAGATCACCGTTGTTGGCCAGCTCATCGAGAGCGATCAATACGCCATCGAGACGGTGACCTTCGCAGATGGCGCCGTCTGGGATCAGGCCGCTATGCGAACCCGGATGGCCGCCGACATGAAGGCGGGCGGTTCGGTCATCGGGACAGAGAACGATGAGGCCTATACTCACACCCTGGGCGACGGTTCTTATTCCATCTTCGACTATGACCGCTATCAAGGCGACGTGGGCAACGACAGCCTGACTTTCACCGATGTGAATGCGGCGGATGTTGCCCTCAGCCGCAGCGGCAACGACCTGATCTTCACACTGCCAAACGGTGAGAAGATCACCCTTGTAGGCCAGCTCGATGAGGGCAGGCAGTACTCTATCGAAACGGTGTCCTTCGCAGATGGCACCACTCTGGATCAGGTTGAGTTGCGCAACCGGATGGTCGCGGACATGAAGGCGGGCGGCACGGTCATTGGCACCGAGAATGACGAAGCCTATACCCACACGCTGGGTGACGGTTCCTATGCGATCACCGACTATGACCGCGGCCGCGGCAACGACGGCCTGACCTTCACCGACGTGAATGCCGGCGATGCCAACTTCAGCCGCAGCGGCAACGACCTGATCATCACCCTGTCCAATGGCGAGCAGATCACATTGGTGCGCCAGCTCGACGAAGACCGGTACCATTCCATCGAAACGGTCACCTTTGCGGATGGCACGGCCCTGGATCAGACAGAGCTGCGCAACCGGATGGTCGCAGACATGAAGGCGGGCGGCACCGTCATCGGCACCCAGAACGACGAAGCCTATACCCACACGCTGGGCGACGGCTCTTACTCCATCACCGACTATGACCACCAGCGCGGAAACGACAGCCTCACCTTCACCAACGTCAACCCTGAGGATGTTGTCCTTACTAGAGTTCATAATGACGTAGTGATAAATCTGGCGAACGGTGAGACCATCACGCTGATTGATCAGCTCAATACCGATACCAAAAACTCTATCGAGTTCTTTGAGTTTGCGGACGGTACATCCTGGGATCAGGTCCAACTGCGAAACCGCCTGATGCATGATATGAAGGCGACTGGTGCCGTTGTTGGCACAGGAAATGATGAATCTTATACCCACACACTCGGGGATGGCTCCTACACAATCACCGACTACGACTACTCCCGTGGCAGTGACCGCCTGACTTTTACTGATGCGGCACCTGGCAATCTGACGCTTTCGCGTGTTGCCAATGATGTGATTGTCACTTTGTCTAATGGCGAGGTGATAACGCTCGTCAATCAACTAGACGGAGATGCGCGTCACTCAATTGAATTCTTTGAATTCTCTGATGGAACGCTATGGGAGCAGTCAGATCTCCGCAGCCGCCTTATGGAGGATATGAAGGCTAGCGGGGAAGTGATCGGCACAGAGTTTGATGAACGCTATGTGCATCGAGTGGGTGATGGCTCCTACACAATTACTGACTATGACCCCAATCGTGGCAGTGACCGTTTGGTTTTTGCGGATCAGACACGAGACGATATCACCGTGAGCCGGGTGGGTTCTGGAGCTGTGTTCACACTGTCCAGTGGAGAAACGGTTACGATCTCCGGACAATTCAATGCTGACCTGCGTACCTCCATTGAGAGTATAGAGTTCGCCGACGGCACTATCTGGGATCATGCTGCACTTCTCAACGGTATCGCGCATGACATGAAGGCAACTGGCAGCGTCGTCGGCACCATGTGGTCTGAAACGTTCCGCCACACGTCAGGAGATGGTTCTTATACCCTTACAAGCGCGACAAATTTGGCGGGGCACGCTGATCACCTTGTCTTCACAGACCTGAACTCCGATCAGGCAACCGTAACACGGGATGGCAACAATGCTCTTATTAGCTTGTCCAGCGGCGAAACAATAACCGTTCAACAGTATTTTTCCGAAGATCGCGATTGGCAGCTTGCAACGGTGACGTTTGCTGATGGTGTAATTTTTGACGACCTCGCGTCTCTTGAGCCTGTCGATGACGGGGCAATCGAGGGCAGTGCTGCTGGGGATGTTATAAGCGGCACCAGCGAAGAAGATATTCTCCGTGGCCTTGGTGGGAACGACACGCTGAGTGGAGGCGATGGCAGCGACACGTACCAGTATTCTCTTGGCGATGGGAATGACCACATCACTGACTTGGACCGCACAACAGGCATTGTAGACCGTCTTGTATTGAGTGGCATCAATGCGGATGACGTGCGCTTTGCATCCAACAGCGGTGAAGATCTGGTGATCACGCTGGCCAACGGCGAGCGGATCACGATCAAGGATCATTTTGCCGAGCACGAAGACAATGCCATCGAGCAGATCGAGTTTGCTGACGGCACCGTCCTGAACATGGAAGCGATCCGCAACAAATCGGTGGCGGACCAGAAGGCGCATGGCGGCGGCACTGTCATCGGCTCCGACTTTGCCGAGACCTACACCCATGCCCTGGGTGACGGCTCCTACCGGATCTCGGATATCGACAACAACGCCCGAACCGACCGGCTGGTCTTTACGGATGTGAACTCGGATCAGGTTGTCTTCAGCCAGGCCGGCAATGATCTGCGGATTATTGTCCTGGGCGTGGAAACCATCGTCATCGCTGGTCAGTTCGGCACCAATGATGATTACTACATTGAATC
>MDLA01000005.1 GCA_001730015.1 Chromatiales bacterium (ex Bugula neritina AB1)
GAATCCGAAAGGCTTTTTTTTGCAGTTCAATACAGCTGTTGGATATATCAAGCTCGCGCTCGAGACGCTTTACACGTTTTTCCAGCCGCACGATTTCCTTTTGCTCCGGGCTGAGTTTCGCCTTAGGACCCGGTGCAGTTTTGGCGAGTTTATCGGTATTGCCGCTTTCAAGTTCCTTTCGCCATTGAATCACCTGGCTGCTGTAAAGTTTTTCGCGTCGAAGTAGTTGGGTAAGCTGCCCATGCTTGCACGCATCCGCCTCAGCGACGATTCTGATTTTGTACTCTGTTGTGAAATCTCTTCGCCTTCGCTTTTCTAAGGCCGGATCCGGGGTTACTTGTGATTCTGGTAACTCCTTCTTGAATGACTTGGGCATCTCATTTTTCCTGTGATAATCTAACCCTGAAATCTATATTAACTCAGACTGCTACTGTCTGATTGCAGGTTGACACACAGGGGGAGGAAATCCCGATCAATCTTTCCATGCTTCCCCGGTAGCTTCAATTGTCGCGATAGATGGCACAATAAGTTCACGACTGATAGAGTACTGTGGCAATTCAATAATTAATTTACTGATCGACAAAAATATTTCCTCAGTAATTTCATATTTTTTTTCACACAAATGTGAATATTGAAAATACATAGAGTCAACCACTTTTGCAACCACCGGGCCGTCATTATTAGGATATTTCATCCAATACACTTTTAGATACTCTAAAAGGAACACATCGACAATCGAATCAATACTTTGGTCAAAATCAACTCGAACAATACAGTCTGATCTTGACGGCCTGCTGTCAGACAAACAACCAGCAAGCGCAACAAAGAGAAAACAAGAAATCAACAGAACATACCCTTTATTGCAAATCATATATACCAATCCCTCCCGGAGGACAGTTGTCACAGTTGTAAGAAGATGGCTTAACGGTCAATGTCCACAATAATTTTTCATTTGGGCTAGTATGCACGTTTCTGGTTACATCTTTTATTTTTCCTACTGCACCTGACTGTATGTTAACCCAAGCATTTGGATCAACTGATCCATCGCTCAACAGCGGTCGGTAGTGTATATCATGATAAGCACCGTCAAGGTGCATAGATGGAACACTACTTTCATATTTTAGTTTAATACTGCCACCAGCTACAAACGAAAGGGTTGCCTCTGTACTTCCTCTTGGGACAAAACCGACAAAAACCCACTGCCCCTTTGATTTCGACTCTTCAACTTGAGGACTTTCGGCCACGACTCCACTAACTTCAGATAGCTCTGTCTCAAACAACCTCTTGTAAGAGGCACTACCGACAGTATCTTCCGAACCAATTTCCTCTGAAGAACCACTAGGAACTTGATCAATCACATGGGTAACGACATTTTCACTAATCTCGTTTATTTCAACTGGAACACCTTTAAAACCGGTATCACCTTCAATTTGCTCACCACCTCGATTAGATTGGGACGCTCCCAGCCCAGCTGCCTTAGCCCCCGGACTCTTAACACCGAAAATTCTAGTTGTAGCGGTTGCAGCTGCATACGCGATAATTCCGTTTATCGCGCCATTTACTAACGCTTTGTTGAGACCATCTCCACTTAAATAAGAGCTACTAAATCCAGAGACAAATCCAGCTACACCTGCAGCCGCTTGAATGTTACCACCAGTGACCACAAATGTACCAACAAACGCAGCTGCTGATGCTAATACGGAAAACCCATTAACAAAATCTCCCCACCAGCTTTTGTGGGCCATCTTACGAATCCACTTCGTAAAATAACCAGTCGGATCCGTCGCTCCCACCGGGTTATTCAGTACATAACTATACCGATTAAAACTCTGCGTATTGTACGCATACTGAATATGCGGATCTGCACTCAGAAACCGACCCAGCGCCGGATCATAGATCCGCCCGTTCATATGGACCAGCCCTACTTCGCTGAGCATTTCATGGCCGGTAAACCCCTTGGTGTGTACCGGACTCACATTGATAGAGTCAATCAGGCTTTCAGTCGTACTTTGTAGCGTTCTGGGTTTACCCCAAACGTCAAAACTATAGCGCTCCAACAATCCACCAACACTATCTGTCATCGCAATTGCTGACCCGAGATGATCATGGTGCAAGTAATTAGTTTGGGTTGGTTTATCTTCCTCCACTGTGTCGATTGCAATAACACGACTACCGAGCTGATATTGATATTTCAGTTTGGTGACGCCGTCTTTTTCCACCCGCTCTATTTGAGCAGCACCGCCTCCATCAAGATAAGTTGTCGTGCTCAGGTTCTCATAAATCTCAAAAGCTGGATCAAAACTCGTCTCAACCCTTTTCAATCTCGCACCACCCGCACCATACTGAAACCTGGTCAGATGCTCGTTACCTGACGAGGACTGTGCTGTTATTTCTGACGGCTTATTAAATGCCGTCCAACTGACATACCTTGTGCCATCTGAAACCAGATTGCCATTCGCATCGTAATTAAACGTTTGCCCACCTAGCGACTTTATGGCATGCGGCCCTGCACCATCAACTTTGATTCCTTTCCCATAAACGTAGGCTTTACCGGCAGTTTCTAAAACATCTGGCTTACTATTGATATTGCCCAGACTGTCATAGCCGTAAATTAGCTCGTCACTAATTCCCCGGTATTTCTTGGTTAGCGTGGATACTCGCAAATGTTCGTCATAGCCAAAAGACTCCTCCATACCGAAAATATTGTCTGTACGCACATGCAACTGTGCATTAGTTGAATAGTAGGTATAGGTTTGGTCGGTAATAATATTACTGAGTTTCTCTGCCTTGATACTAGCCAACAGGGTCCTGTCGTAGCCATACCGCGTAACAATTCCGTTACCTTGTTGTTCGGTTTCGAGCTGCCCCAATGCATTTACTGAACGCGCCGACCAAAGCACTTTTCCATCGCCCCGCGTTAGTTTCTGCAGCTGATTGTTCTGGTAGCTACGTTCAATGCTGACACCACCATGCATGATGGTCTTTTTCAATCGCGACTGATCGTCGTACTGAAAATCGGTTTCAAAGTTTTCACAGGCACTATTTAGCTCACGCAGACACTCGGTGCTGCCATCGACTCTTCCCAGCGAGTCGTAGGCGAGGGATTTCTCATAGTGATCAAAGCTTGCACCTGTCTCCCGATACATCACCTTTTCCAGACTGCCAAGGCCAGGGCCGGTTGTTTTCCAGGTACTTACCTCCGTACCACTGCTATCCCAGGTTTTAGTGACACGACCCAACCGATCATATTCGGTCTGACTTATTTGACCCTTTGCATCCTGCTGCCATTCCATTTCTCCGAAACTATTGAACTGATAGGTCCATACGCCCATGTCTGGGTCATCCTGGCGGGTTTTTCTATCCCGTATATCGTAGGAGATAAAGGTTTTGTTGTCATCGCCATCGATAGTTCTGACCAATCTACCTGCAGCATCGTAGCGATAGGTAATACTGGTGCGCTTTGAAGGAACCTAAAAGGGGTCAATCGTATTACACTATTTACTAATAAATGCTATTCTACTTAGATGCCACGGCCCACTCGAATTCATTACGAAGATGCGTTCTACCATGTAATGAACCGTGGCAGGGGGCGTCAAACAATCTTTCATGGTCCAGAGTACTACACAGCGTTTCTTCAAACTCTGAAAGAAGCGCACAAGCGGTTCGATGCTCAGGTCCATGCGTATTGTTTGATGGGCAATCACTATCATTTGCTGGTGGGAACCCCAAG
>MDLA01000006.1 GCA_001730015.1 Chromatiales bacterium (ex Bugula neritina AB1)
GAAGGGTGATATATCTCACTTGAGTAAATAAGAAAGGGAATCGAGTAATATCTGGAAAGTGAGCGTAATATCCAATATTACTCGGTTGAGATATAATATCTGTTAAGCATCAAAGGAGAAATCGAAGTATGTTCAAAAAAATTACAATAATGGCAACAGCACTTGTCTTTTCTGTGGGTTCATACGCTGCAATAGATGATAAGGAATATGCTAAGTGTGCTGTAATAGAAGGGGATTTGGCTCGTTTAGAATGCTTTGACAATTTAGCTCAAGAGAAAAATTTGGATGGCCGCCAATTGCAACCCACATCTATAGCAGGGAAAGGGAAGTGGAATGTTTCTGTAGATGTTAACCCCATTGATGACTCAAAAACCGTTACCTTAGTTCTAGATGCAGATTCTGGAAAAAACAGGTGGGGTAAGCCTGTTTATTTGGTTGCCAGATGCAAAAGTAACACTACCGATCTTTACATTGGCTGGAATGATTACCTTGGTAGTGAAGCCGATGTCCTTACTCGTGTTGGTGATAATAAAGCGATCACCCAAAGATGGAGCATGTCCACTGATAAAAAAGCGACTTTTCATCGTAAGCCCATCCCTTTCTTAAAGGAGATGCTAACTTCCTCCAAAATGGTGGCTCAGGTAACTCCTTACAACGAAAGCCCAGTAACAGCAATATTTAATACCTCAGGACTAGAAAATGCCATCACACCACTACGAGAAACATGCAGTTGGTAATGCTTAACAAGGCCATCAAATTCGCTCCCTACGGTCGCCGGACGCTCGCAAGCTCGCGCCGTTTATGGCGGCGTTAGCTGCTAAGAGTAAATATGCACATTCCTTCAAAATTCAAAGAAACAAACTTGGATACATTGCACAAATTTATTCAAGATTATCCACTCGGAACACTGATAACATCGATTGAGAACCTCATAGATGCAGACCATATACCGTTCTATCTGAAGACACAGGAAAACGGTCAAGTAACATTACAGAGTCATATTGCTAAAGCAAATCCGCTATGGAAAACGTGCTCTGAAGGTCAAGAGATATTGCTTATATTTAATGGACCAAATACTTATATCAGTCCGAATTTTTATCCATCAAAGAAAGAGGCAGGTAAAGCTGTCCCAACATGGAACTACTCTGTCGTTCACGTTAGAGGCCGCATACATTTCAAGCATGATAGCAGTTGGATTTTTCAGCTTCTCAATGATATTTCTGACGTCCATGAATTAAGCCAAAATATACCTTGGTCAGTTTCCGATGCGCCAGAAGATTTTACGAAAAAACTGGTAAGTGCTGTTGTTGGGTTCGAAGTTATCATAGAAAATATGGTGGGTAACTTTAAGTTAAGTCAAAATAAAACAGAATCTGACTACTCAGGTGTTATAAATGGTTTAACACACTCAGAGAGTAGTGCGGATATATCTGTAGCCAAACAAATGCAAAATAATCAACACGCAGCTAACAAGTAAATCGTAGGGACGCCTACGGCGCCCCACATTTAGGCGTTAGCCCGCAAGGAGTAAACTTGAAACATTTCAGAATAAAACCAGGGAAATGCAGAATTATCTTTTTTGATCTTGAGTTTTATGTTCCTCTGAAAGGAAGAGATAGAGAAGGTTTTTGTTACAACCCTTGGGATAAAGGCAGTAAGTTACTAGGTGGTAGCTTTTTAATAGCAAACCCTGAAAAAGATTTGACTGAGAAATCTAATATCACAGAGAAAAAAGTTAAATCTCTCTGGTTGTGGAATCATGACTCAGAAAGAGAGCTCCTTGAGAAAATATATGAAATTCTAAAAAATGCCTATGACGTTGTTTATAGTGCTCATGAGGGAAAAGTATCACCTATTCTATGCGGAATCGGAATATCATCATCAGACGTTCCGATTTTATTTGAATTATTTAAAAGATATAAAATACTCTCTAACTCAGAAGCTTTCTATTTTCAAAACAAATTCAGAGTCATTGATATTTCTCAGCTAGCAATAGCCTCGTTTAATAATAACAGTAGCTTTATATACCCAAAGCAGAAGAAACTTATTCTGCAGAAGTACCTTCCAGACAAAAAATTCGAAAGCGGAAAAAGTGTTTGGGATTTGTACGATGACCAAAATAGATCAGGTATTGCGGAGCGCGTAGTTGACGAAGTTCTTTGTTCATATCATTGTTATATGAAAATCATCAATGATTTCAAGTATTTTAAATATCTAGAGAAAAATAAAAAACGAATTGACAGCTCGCTCAAAATTCAAGAAGCAGGCTAACAAGTGCTTCAAATGGGACGCCTACGGCGCCCCTTAAGCAGGCGTTATGTGTCAATCGAAGTAAAGTAGTAGATATGGACTGGAAAGTATTTTTAACAATATTCGGGGCGGTATTTATCGCTGAACTTGGTGATAAAACTCAGTTAGCAACAATGTTGTTCGCTACAGATAAAGAGGTCAGCAAATACACAGTGTTTTTCGCGGCCTCAGCAGCACTAATAGTAGCTTCTGCTCTGGGTGTACTTGCGGGCACTTTGTTATCAGAATATATCAATGAAAAGTATCTTCACTATATAGCAGGCATCGGGTTTATCGGCATTGGAGTTTTTACTTTATATAATGCGTAAAACACATAACAAGTCAAAGCACTCGGAATTGGTAAAGCTGTCACCTTTTTCGCTTGCGCAAAAAAGCCGCCAACTTCACCAATCCGGTGTTTGAGGCGTTAGCCATTTTTAGAGTTCGTTAGTCCAATTTAAGTTGAGCATTATGAAAATCACGAAGATCACAAATTATTACCATGCAGGTCATTTGTATTCTGTAGCCAAAAATGCCTCAAGTAATAAAGAAACAGATGAGAACGATCCCTTAATATCGATCATGTTTAGCGTTCTAGCCTTAGAGGCTTTTATCAACGAATCAGGATCTTTGGCTAAAATGATGCCATCGAGCCAAAAAGAAAAAATCGTAGAAGGTTTCTCCTCAGTGATGTCTGAATTAGAAGACCGTAAAGAAGCCTTATTAGTAAAGTACCATATGGCATTGTTAGTATTTTCTGGTGCCACATGGGATGAGGGTGCCCAACCTTTTCAAGATTTTAAGTTACTGATCACTTTAAGAAATGCGATTGTACATATGAAGGCAGATAAATGGGAAACAGAAACAACAATAGCTTCTGAGCAAAAAGAAAGAGAATTAAAGCAATACCCGAAATTTATAAAAGTATTAAAACAAAAGGGATTAATTAGTATTCCTGAAACATCTACGAGTTGGTTGGAAGTTATATCAAACCCAAAAGTTGGGCAATGGGCATGTCAGACAGCTGAGCTTATTACTAAAGAATTTACGGAAAAAGTGCCAGATGGCAATTTTAAAAAATCATTAGAAAATTATGCGTTTGGTGAAAGCAATGGCTAACAAGTTACTCAAACGGACGCTAAACAGTTGGCTAGCGCTCGTTCCTCGCAATTTTATTTACAGGACATCCATAAATTTGATTCTGTTTTCCATTTCTGCACGTCTGCTCCTGAATAAATTTGTGGGTGTCCTGTAAGTACTTTCCATTTCTGCACGTCTGCTCCTGAATAAATTTGTGGGTGTCCTGTAAGTACTTTAGAAATTCAACAAGGACAAAAAAACAGTTGGTTTTTGCTCGCGA
>MDLA01000007.1 GCA_001730015.1 Chromatiales bacterium (ex Bugula neritina AB1)
GCTATGCGCCGCCGAACTCCGCGCATCGCGCTGAGTTGAAACTGCAACATGCGGATCAGAGATCAGATCAGACGTACGTGGGGCTCACGGATGGGGACTTTGCCCGCGATCCCTATCGGCGGTATGGCCTTTCGGCACTGGATGAAATCGACACAGAACATCGGCAACTTGTGTTTCGTTATAACTGGGATCTGAACGAGCGAATCAGCTTGTCAGCGGTGGCATACAATAACGAGTTTGAGCGCGATTGGTTTAAGACCGAAGGCATCGATTTTAACGGGTCAGTGGACGCGTCGACGTTCAATCGGACCAGCTGGTCCAGCGTCGTTCGAGCCGTTAATCTTGAGACCGGTCTCGGTGGTTTTAGCGCTGACGAGTTGCAAGGGATCTTGGACGGCACCCGCGACACTCTGCCTGGGTCAATTCAAATCCGATCCAATGCACGAGAGTATTTTTCTCAAGGTATACAGCTGGGGTTCGATTGGGAGTTAGCGACTGCGGCAATTGTCCACAACCTCACGGTTGGACTGCGTCTTCACGAAGATGAAGAAGACCGTCTACAGCGCAACAGCACGTATAGCCAGGTCGATGGTACGTTGCTCCTCGATGATCGGGGCGTATTGGGTAACGCAGGCAACCGCATTCAAGAGGAGCAGGCGATAGCGGTCCATTTGTAGGACCAAATGTGGACTGTTGCACCCGGTATCCGCTTCGAAAGCATCGAACAGAAACGCACCCGGTACGAAATCCGCGACGGATTGACGCTCGATCCAGCCTCCCGTGAAGCCGATAATCTTCGGGATGTGCGAAAGAACGATACCCAGGTTTGGCTGCCTGGGCTGGGTATTGCTTACGATTTCACAGAGGAACTGTCTGCATTTGGCGGGATACATAAAGGGTTCAGCGCGCCGAGCAATGCGCCCAATGTTGATGCGGAGGAAGCGCTGAACTATGAGCTTGGCTTGCGGTTTGAACGCGATGCCCTGAAGGCAGAACTCGCATTCTTTTACAGTGACTATGACAATCTTTTAGGTGAGTGCACGGCATCCTCTGGGTCTGATTGTGAAATCGGCGATGCGTTCAATGGTGACGCCGCGACCGTTCAAGGGGTGGAGTTCCTGCTTGCCAGCAATCTGAATCCACGCGGGCGGCTTTCCGTACCCTTCGATATCAGCTACACCTACATCAATGGCGAGTTTGACACCGACATCGCCGATACCGATTTCTTCGGCGATGTGAGTGCCGGAGACCCGGTCCCTTATTTGCCAGATCACCAGCTGACTCTGACGGTGGGGTTAGAGGGCATTCGTTGGGATGCTTTTGTGTCGGCTAACTACGTTGACGCGGTGTGTACTCGGGCCGCCTGCGGCGTGTTTGAGAAAACCGACGACTCAATCGTCGTGGACGTGGCTGGGCGCTATCGCATCAGTGATGGCGCAGAGGTTTTTGCTCGCGTAGAAAATCTGTTCGGCGCCGAAGACATCGTAGCGCGGCAGCCGTACGGGGCGCGACCCAACAAAGACGTGACCGCATCAATGGGCATCCGGTTTTCCTTCTAGTCGCTGGTTGAATTTGCGAATGTAGCGGTATCAGAGATCATAAAGTTACGCGGCTATATTGGTCCAGGAACCTTCGGCTTGACGAATTGCTTAATACATGACAACATATAAACATCTATTCATATGTAGATTTATTTAATGCAAACCGAACCAGCAACCGTCTTACCATTGTATGCTGAAGATGTCATCGGCCAGTTGGCCGATTTGTTTCGATTGATGGGCGATCCTACGCGTTTGCGCATCATTCTCACCTGCCTGGGCGAGCCCATCAGCGTGGGGGAGATTGCGACGAGGCTGGACTCATCACCGTCGCTGGTCAGCCACCATTTACGACTGCTGAAGGCGGCGCGCGTGCTTCGTTCAGAACGGCGCGGTAAGCAAATCTTCTATTCCGCGTTGGACGAACATATCCGCTGCGTCATTGACGACATGGTGGCGCATGTCGGTGAACCGCTGGACATCGAGGAGATCGACTGATGCCGGGCTGCAACGACTGTCCGTCCGATCAGATTGCGGACAACGGGTCGGACCCGTTATTTCGGCGTGTGCTGTGGTTCGCGCTCATCGCAAATTTCATGATGTTTATCGTCGAAATGGTAGCCAGCCGCTTGGGGGACTCGATGTCTTTGCAGGCAGATGCGCTTGATTTCCTTGGCGACTCGGCGAACTACGCCATCAGTTTGTTTGTGGTTGGTTCTGCGCTACTTGTTCGCGCGCGCGCCGCGCTCTTCAAGGGCGCGACGATGGCGCTCTTTGGCATCTGGGTGATCGGCAGTGCTGTGCATCGAGCGATTGTCGGTAGTGCACCGGAGCCGTTGATGATGAGTAGCATTGCTGTGCTTGCGTTATTGGTGAACGTCGTGGTGGCCGTAATGCTGTACCGCTTTCGGGATGGGGACAGTAATCGACAATCCATCTGGCTTTGTAGTCGCAACGACGCCATCGGCAATGTCGCCGTCATGCTGGCCGCCGCTGGCGTTTTCGCCAGCAGTTCTCGCTGGCCGGACTTGTTCGTAGCGGCACTGATTGCGGGGCTCAATATCAGCGCCGCATTACAGGTAGTGGTACGAGCCCGTTCGGAAATTCACAGTTCCCAAAGCAACTGTGAACCGGATTCGACCTTTCCCCAAAAAATTGGGGTAGGATAGCGCTGCTATGAGATCGTTTTGGTGCATATTGGTCATCTTGTCTGTGTTCTACATGAGTGTGGACGCCGCTGCCGATAGTGTCTCCAAAGGTCACGCCCACGGCGGCGAAGCCGCGCATCTGCTGGATGACAGCCTGGACGAGAAGTCCGACGCAGAGAACGACCATTGCGAACGGTGCTGTCACGGCCACACTGCCAGTTTAACCATGGATCTGGCGTCCGCCCTGGATCCGTTAGCGACATCCGACCATGGTGTGGTTGGTTATGTACACGTTCGGAATTTCGGGCAAGCCCCCCCCACACCGCCACCGACCGTATAAATCAATTTTCTATCTAGCCGAGAACCGTGCACGTCGTTGACGCTGCAGGGTCCATGGACTGTGTTTCTGGAAGATGATTTATGCGAAGAACAATTTTTACGCTGGCTATCTGCATGGCCGGCCAATCGATATCGCTGGTGCCCGCTTGGGCATTCGACGAACGCGAAGCGGTGTCAGCGGCGGAGCCTGCGCTGCGGCAGTTCGTGCTGTCTGTCGTCGAGGCCAATCCACGCGTACAGGCCGCGCGGTCGGCGCTGGATGCGAGTTTAGCTTTTAGAGATGCGGCATCGCGCCCCCTCTACAACCCGCAACTCAGTCTGGACGCTGAAAACGCGGAGACAGACACCCGGTCCATTGGGATTAGCCAGACGCTGGATTGGAGTGGCAAACGTAAGGCGCGCACCGCGGTCGCGGAATCTGACCGACTGGTCGTCGAGGCAGAGTACCGCGCCGCGCGCTGGAGTGTGACCGTCGGGTTGCTCAACGCGTTGGCCCAACACCAAACCGGACTCACCCGTCACCAGCTCGCCGAGTCTCGTCAGCAGCTCATGAACCAATTTGTGGCGCTCGCGCAACGACGCTTCGACGCCGGTGATTTGAATCAGGTGGAATACGATCTCAGTCAGCCGGTTGGTGGCCTCCAAGAGACT
>MDLA01000008.1 GCA_001730015.1 Chromatiales bacterium (ex Bugula neritina AB1)
TTCATCCCCGGCGGAGCCAGCGGCCTCGGCAAAGCCATCGCCCTGCACTACGCTCAACAGGGTTATAACGTCTGCATCGGCGACGTAAATAAGGAACGCGGCCAGGAGACACTCGACGAACTAAAAGCCCAATGCCAGGACGCCTGTTACCTACCCTGCGATGTAACCCAAATCGAAGACTTCGAACAGGCAAAAACCACCCTAACTGAACGCTGGGGCGGCGTAGACATCGTCGTCAATAACGCAGGCGTAGGCGGCACCGCCGGGCCAATCGACGACGTACCACTCGCCGACTGGGACTGGGTACTCGATATAAACCTCAAAGGCGTGATGCGCGGCGTGCGTACTTTCGTCCCCCTATTTAAACAGCAAAAATCCGGCCACTTCATCAACATCGCCTCCGCCGCCGGACTATTCAGCCCCTCCTACATGAGCGGCTACAACGCAGCCAAAGCAGGCGTCATCTCACTCTCAGAAAGCATGAACCACGAACTCGCTCCCTATAACATTGGCACCACCGTCGTCTGCCCCGCTTTCTTTGAAACCAACCTGCTGGAAAACATGAAATCCACCGTCGATGGCGTGCATGAAAACGTCACCCGTTTTATGCAGCGCTCAGACATTAGCGCCGCCGACATCGCCCGCGATATTTTCAACGCCGTCAATAATCAGCAATTCATGGTGTTACCGCATAAAATGGTGCAGGAGCAGTGGCAGTATAAACGCGCAGAACCGGAGGCGTTTGCTGAAATGATGAAGGTCGAGGGCTTGAAGCTGGCACAGAAACGACAGAGCGAGGATCAAGCGCCCTGATCCTGCAAGCACACTCACAGCGAGACAGATTTGTGTTTCCGGCCAAACCCGCCAATAATTACAGGGCCACTAAATTACAGAGCCAACACTTAACAGGACAAGCTTGTGCGTATCCATGAACTACAATTGCAGAATTTCAAACGCTTCACTGATCTGACGATCAAAGATATACCTGATACTGCGCAACTCGTCCTACTGATTGGCTCTAATGGCTGTGGTAAGTCCTGCGTTTTTGATGCGCTTACCCCTCAGTTCAATTCAACATCAACCGGACTTCTTCACGATTCAAACAATAAGTACTTTGCAAAAGACCCTAACAGCCTGCCAAATGTCCGAATTGATACAAACAATTCAGTTTTCACCAGAGAAGGTGATAACGCTGAGGGCACAGAAAAAGCAAAAAATATATTTTATGGCCGAAGCAGTTTGCGTATACCACCGAGAGTACAAAAACCAGAGTACAACGCGAGCCTTGATAGCATTGTCACCCAAAATATAGATAAGCCCCGGTACTTTATCGAACACGACAATCGTTTTTTCACTGACGTTCACTCCCACGCTGAATCAATCAGCCAATCGTTGCAACGCTTACTGGTAGAAGGCAATAGTGATAAGCATGGAGCAAATAAAGTCAGGGAAAAGTATATATCCAGAATCAATAATTCGCTGACTAATATTTTTGGTGACAGTCCTGACAAAACGCTGCGCTTCACTGTCTATAAACAACCCGATCCTAAAAAGCCGATTGAACCCTATTTCAGAAAAGGTGATAGCGAGATTCCATTTGAAGTGCTTAGCCACGGAGAAAAACAGGTCATCATCACCCTGTTCAACTTTCTGGTCAGACAAGAACAGCTACAGGATAAAATCATCTACATCGACGAAATGGATGTTCACATGAACACCCGCCTCCAGTTTACCCTGCTCAGGGAAATCACCGAAAATTGGATTCCGGCAAGTTCGCAACTCTGGACAGCTTCGCACGCACTGGGTTTCATCGACTACGCCCGTCAGTCTGAGGCGGCAGCAATTATCGACTTTGATGACCTCGACTATGATCAGCCACAGGTTCTGTTCCCCGAACCGAAAGAGAATCTCGACATTCTCGAAATCGCCGTACCCAGTCAGTTTCTACAGGAATTACTCAGCGAGAAACGCTTTGTATTTTGTGAAGGCAAAGACACCGCCCGCTACAACAGTCTTGGTTTATCTCACACCCTATTCGCCAGTAAAAATTACAATAAATTCCAGGTCTTCATCCGGGCGCGGGACACAGCTGCGGAAGGCATTATTGACAGGGATTATTTATCGGATGAAGAGGTGATTGATTTTGAACGCCAGTTTCCTTTTATTCATATACTGCGTCTCTACAGCATAGAAAATTATTTGTACCACCCGGATAATCTGGCTGAAGTTGATGGTGATAGCTTTGATAAAGCGGCTTATATCACTGCACTGACCACAGAAAAAAACCGAATTAAAGAAGACCTCATCTTTGGCATTCAGAAAGCCAGAGAAGGCTATCCGTTTAATAAAGAATTGAATGAATCAGGGCGCAAGGCATACGCAAAGAGTGCCGGAGAAATACTTAAAATGCTACAAAGTGATGATTTCGCCACCTTCTATAAAGTCTTTCCGGCCAAAGACTACGGCAAACAATTGCCACAGCGCGCCAATCGCAGCCCGGCACAACTCGCCCAAACCCAATGGTTCAAACAGCAAATTGCTGAATTATTGTAAGGACGCCGGATCATGGCCGCAATCTACTTAATCCGCCACGGGCAAGCCTCATTCGATATAGCGGACTACGATCACCTGTCTGAAAAAGGCTTCAAGCAGGCAGAGATACTGGGCAAATATTGGCGTGACCTGCCGCATCCAGCGCCGGACAAAGTCTATCGCGGTGGTATGCTGCGCCATCAACAGACGATGGATAATTTTCTCAACGCTCTAGAAAGCACAGCCCACTCCCCTATCATCCACCCCGGCTTCAACGAATACGACCACGTCGAAGTACTAAATCGCCACCGACCGGATTGGCCGGACATCAGTAATCCAGCTAAATTAGGCCAGATATTTGAAGGCGCATTCCGCCGCTGGCAGTCCGGTGAGTATGATGCTGAATACGATGAAAGCTGGCCGCAGTTTAAGCGGCGCTGCGTCAATGCGCTGGAGGAATTAATCCAACAAGCGGGCGACGCAAAAACCCTCCTGGTGTTTACCTCTGGCGGCACGATTTCTGTCATGCTACAGCATATTCTGGAACTATCCGATCAGCACACCATGCGCTTTAACCAACAAATTCGTAATGCCAGTGTGAGCAAATTATTGTTTAGCGGCGAGCGGCTTGGCGTGGATTACATCAATAACTTTAGCCATCTGGAACAAGCAGGTACGGAGTGGGAAACCACGATCTAGACTTTGCCACAGCAAGGTTTCCTGCTCCTGGTCAGCCATCTAATACATTGACTGACCACACTTCAGCTTTATACTTAACGCATAGCTATTATTGGAATACATCATGGCCCACGCAATTAACTATGACTACCTGAGTTTTGAGGATTATCTCGCGGGTGAAAAAGATGTTGATATCAGGAGTGAATACATCGACGGCCAGGTCTACGCAATGGCCGGAGCCAGTGAGCGTCATAATACCATCGCCAGCTCCCTAAGTGCGCATATTGAGATGGCGCTAAAAGATGGCTGTCGTGTCTGGCAATCTGACATGAAAATCATCGGTAAGCATCAGGGGAAAAACTTCGCTTACTACCCTGACATTACCGCCGCCTGTGGTGAAAATACCGGCGACCAACACTCGCGCACTAACCCAATTCTTATTATCGAAGTCTTATCCCCCAGCACAGAACGCATCGACCGCACAGAAAAAATGGCAAATTACACCAGTATTGATAGCCTGATGGAATACGTACTGGTATCACAAAGCACCCCCTTCCTAACTATCTATCGGCGTCGCAATAACTGGCGGGCAGAGCCGTTTTACGCACAGGATGATTTTACTCTGGAATCGGTAGAATTAACGATGAAAGTGGAACAAGTCTACCGGCGTGTGCGCAAAGAGGTAGGATTGGATCTCCCTGGTTTTAAGCGTGAAACCTGAGAACTGTACGCAGCCTGGCCCCTACAAATCCCCTCTGCCCTGGCAGAACAAGTGGAATATAAAGCCCGCAATCAGGACGCAAACATGTTAGCCATAAACACAACCATGAAAGCCATAATTTGTAAACAATTTGGGCCAGTCGATGATTTAATACTGGAAGACATTTCCGCCCCCACCGCCAAACCACACGAAGTAGTGATCAATATTACTGCCGCTGGCGTGAATTTCCCGGATAGCCTGTTGGTACAGGGCAAGTATCAGATGAAACCGGAGCTACCGTTCACACCGGGCACCGAAGTCGCGGGTACGATTAGCGCTGTGGGTGAATCAGT
>MDLA01000009.1 GCA_001730015.1 Chromatiales bacterium (ex Bugula neritina AB1)
GTCAAACGTTGGGTGCCTCCCCGGCATAGCCGGGGGGACTCCCGCTTTGGCTAGACTCCTCCGCAGCAACACGCCGTATAGAAGTTACCACGGTCAATGATGCGCCCACTCAATCCGGCATCGAACTCAGCACTTTGCCCTATAGCGAAAATGGAGGGCCAGTCGCGATCACTTCAGCACTGACACTTGACGACCTCGACGACACCCGACTTGAATCCGCTGTTATAGTCATCGACGGTAACTATACAGCCGGGGAAGATCAGCTGAATTTTACCGACACGGCAACAATCATCAGTAGCTGGAACGCTTCAACAGGCACGCTCACACTGACCGGCTCAGACACAGTCGCCGCCTATCAGGCAGCGCTGCGCGCAATTACTTACGAAAACCTGAGCGACAACCCGAACGTACTTACTCGAACAGTGTCATTTACAGTAAGCGACGGAGATTTTAACTCGAACTCTGTATCGCGAAACATTGGTATTACAGCGATAAATGACTCGCCTGTGCAATCATCAATCGAGACGACTGACTTACCCTATACCGAGAACGACGGACCGCTTGCGATCACATCAACACTAACACTCTCTGATGTAGACGACCTGTTGCTGGATTCAGCTAGCGTGTCGATCACCGGAAATTTCTTCGGCACACAAGACATACTTAGCTTCAGCAACACCGCCACGCTTAGCGGAGCCTTCAACTCCGCGACCGGCGTGCTAACAATTTCAGGTATTGACACCGTTGCCGCCTACCAGGCAGCACTGCGTTCAATTACCTATAGCAACAGCAGCGATAATCCTGTAGCGCTCAGCCGCACGGTTACCTTTGCGGTCAGCGACGGTGAGCTTGATTCAGCCCCGATCCGTCGAAACGTGGACGTACTACCGGTCAATGATCAACCGGTATCCTCAGCAATAGAAGCTGTCACCCTTGACCACATAGAAAACGACAGCCCGGTAGTCATCAGTACAACGCTGGCACTTACTGATCCGGACGATACACTTCTGGAATCAGCAGAGGTCGCTATTACCTCTAATTATATTGCCGGTGAGGATGTCCTGGCGTTCAGCGACACCGGCTCTATAAGCTCAAGCTTCAATGCAACTACTGGCGTGTTATCACTTTTCGGCACAGACACCATTGCCGCTTACGAAACCGCACTGCGATCGGTAAGCTACCACAACACCAGCGACAACCCTGACATCTCTCCACGTACCGTGGTATTTATCGTCAACGATGGCGACGCTGACTCTTCAGCAAGCTCCCGCCTGGTATCAATTACTGCAGTCAACGATGCACCGGTACAAAACTCTGTTGAAGCCGCACCACTGATCTATGACGAAAACGACGGTGCGGTTGCTATCACCTCAACTCTGCAACTGAATGATGTAGACGACCTGGCACTGGAACGAGCAGTCATCACCATTGCAGACAACTTCATTGCCACAGAAGACATCTTAGCGTTCACCAACACTGCTACCATAATCAGCAGCTGGGATGCACTGACTGGTACGTTGGTTCTGACTGGCAGTGAATCAATTAGTGGCTGGCAGGCAGCGCTGCGTTCGGTGACCTACGAGAATCTTAGCGATAATCTTACCCCGCTGACTCGCAATATTGAATTTCGCGTCAACGATGGAGCTGCCGATTCCAACACGATAAGCCGGGCAATTGTCGTTAATGCTATAAATGATGCGCCTGTCCAGACAGGGCTGGAGACACTGCCACTAGCCTATACCGAAAATGCCGGTGGAAAGACAGTAACCACATCCATTGTTTTAAGTGATATCGATAACACCCGGTTGCAGTCTGCAACCCTTCGAATCAGTGGCAATTACACACCGACCGAGGACCAGCTGGCGTTTGTCAATACCGCTCTGATCACAGGCTCCTGGGATTCGGCGACAGGAACACTAACTCTAACTGGCTCCGCCACCCTGGCTGAGTATCAGACTGCCTTGCGCTCGGTTGTCTATAGCAATAGCAATGACGACCCCTCAACACTTGATCGCACCGTGAGCTTTACCGTTAACGACGGTACAGCTGACGCCTCACATCTGACGCGCCTGATCGAGCTAACTGCCGTCAATGATGCGCCAGGCCAGACTGGTATCGAATCCACACCACTGGTATATCGCGAGAACGATGGAGCAGTGGCCACCACTTCAACTGTGATACTAAATGATCTTGACAACTCCTCACTTGCATCGCTTCGAGTCAGTTTTACCAGCAACTACTCACCAGCAGAGGACCGCCTCGCGTTTACAGATACTGCAACCCTGAGCGGTAGCTGGGATATATTGAACGGCGAATTACTGATTAGCGGCATAGACTCCGTTGCAGCGTATCAGGATGCACTGCGTTCAGTGACCTACGAGAACCTCAGTGACGAACCGAATACCGCACAGCGCAGACTAAGCTATAGCGCAAGTGACGGCTTGCTGAACACCAATACGTTAACACGCGATATAGTCATTCTCGATGTCAATGATGAACCATCGGGAACAGACAAAATTATCGCCATAAACGAAGACGAGCCCTATGCGATCACGATACCCGACCTGGGCTTTAACGATATCGCAGACGACGACCAGCTAATGTCGGTGCTTATCAGCACTTTGCCCTCGGCAGGTACTTTAACACTTGATGGAAACCCTATAGCCGCTGGCAGCAGCATCAGCCAAACCGAACTCAATGCCGGATCGCTGGTCTTTACCCCTGTACCAGACGAGCATGGAACTGCATACGACTCCTTCAGTTTTCAGGTACGCGATGACGCCGGAACGGTCAATGGCGGTATAGACCTCGATCTGACAGCTAACACACTGAGCTTTGATGTCGCTCCGGTCAGCGACTCTCCGCTGGGCAGTGATGCTCGCATCAGTTTGCTGGAAGACACCGACTACATCCTGGCCAGAGCCGACTTCGGCTTCAGCGACCCGGCAGACTCCGACAGATTCACCTCCGTGATTATCGATCAGTTACCAGCCGCCGGCACCCTGCTGCTCAACGGAGAAGCTGTGCTGCCCGCGCAGATAATTTCCGTTACTGACATTGACTCAGGCTTTCTGGTGTTCAGCCCGGCACTGAACGAATTCGGGGACAACTATGGTGTCTTCCCCTTCAGGGTACAGGACAGTGGTACAGATGGAGGATCAACGACAGCGGATGCCGCCAGTTCTATATCAATTGATGTCATTTCAGTAAACGATGAACCTTCGGGCGAAAACGCCACGGTTCAAACCCCGGAAGATATTCCACACACTTTTACTGTAGCGAATTTCGGCTTTAGTGATCCGGGCGACAACGGAGTGAATTCCTTCCAGGCACTGACAATCGTATCACTACCGGAAATAGGCACACTGACCGTAGACGGCGTGGAAGCTGTACCAGGCCAACTGGTTACTACCATAGAAATCGATGCGGGCTTATTAATCTACACACCGCCGCTGAATGAAACCGGTATAGGCTATAACGGTTTTAGCTTCCGGGTTCACGATGACGGCGGAACGGCCAATGGCGGAGTAGATATCGATTCTACCGTAAATTTAATCAGCTTTGATTTGCCCGGTGTGAACGATGCGCCACTTCTGCTCTCTGAAGGAGGCATCGTCGACGAAGGGGCCGAGCTCGTCATTGACAGCTCTATGCTATTCGGCGCTGACGCCGATGACCCCGATCCGCAGGAACTGACTATTTCCATCACCACGTTGCCGGCGCACGGAATACTGTTACTCGACGGGAAAGAGTTAGTCGCGGGTGATCAGTTGACTCTCGATAGAATTGTGGCCGGAGCATTAAGCTATCAGCACGATGAATCTGAAACCTCCGAAGATCGATTCGGCGTCCGTCTTGCAGATGGCGGAGAAGACAACGCGCAACCGGTCATCGGAGATTTCGAACTAACGATCAATGAAGTTATAGATCCGGCCCCGATACTCGAGAACGATACCCTGGAGCTGAGCTTTGGCCAGGGCTTTCGCTCTATCGACGGAGATCTGCTCGGTTCCGGTTACAGTGGCCTCAGCGGTAACAGCTTGAGTAACAATACAGTGTTCCAGGTGGAAATCGTGACACCACCTGAACACGGTGAACTTGTACTTCACGCAGATGGTACATTCTCCTACACGCATGATGGCTCCATAGTTCTAGTCGATGAATTCAGCTATCGGGTGACGAATGAAGACGGGATTTCCACTGTAGCTACAGTTACTATATCTATCGAGCCACCTATAGAATCTGCATTCGCGCCTGCCGCGCCGCCAGCCGAACGCGCGATCACCGGCCCCGACACTGATACCGAATCAGAAGTTAAAAAAGAGGGATGTTCCGTAGAATCTGTGGGTATTTTGTACTGTAAATACATTCAACGATTCT
>MDLA01000010.1 GCA_001730015.1 Chromatiales bacterium (ex Bugula neritina AB1)
GGGGATCACCTTCGAACAGAACGGGTGATCACCTTGAATCAGAATGGGTGATCAACTTGGTCCAGAATAATCACTCAGTATAGAATCGAACAGGAAAGGCAATCTGCGCGAAGGCAGCGGTCGAATGTTGTCATAGTAACGTGGTGGCTCCAGCAAAGCTGGGAGCTGGATTGTTCACGGTATTGACGGTATTGCAATTGGTTTTTAGATTCCACAGAAAATATACTCTGTGGCAAGCATGATATTCAGGTGTTAGACCCGGTACCGGCATTGTCCCGCGCAGCAAGCGTCTGCTGCCTGTCGATGCACTTCGGGGTCGAAGGCCCGATGGCACGCTCGCTGGAAGATGTCGTGCTTGTACTAGATTCTGGTGCCGGTCATCACGCTGATGGTCCGCTTTCTCATCCGCTTGTTGTCGGTGGATATACCGGCAAGTGATAACCAGGCGGGCGAAACCTGTCTGTGTAGCATTTAGCCTGGATCCGGGCGTAGTGCCGATGGCTTCAGCGTGTTGTTGATGGTTGGTTGTTCGGGCATCTGGAATATTTCAGTCCCGTTTATCGGCTGACGGCGTAGGCGCATCAATGACCAGAAGATTCTGATTTTTAAGGTCAGCCCAGAATGCGTCAGGAATCGGCGATTCAACCAGTGCTATATTTTGACGAATCTGGTCTGCATTTACCGCGCCGGGGATGATAGAGCAGACTGCGGGATGAGCCAGGGGGAATTGAAGTGCAGCCGCCGTTAGACTGACATTGTGTGTCTGGCACACGGTTTCTATGTCGTGCACTTTCTTCAGCACTGCTTCCGGTGCGGTTTGATAATTATATTTACCTTTGCCGCGAACACCCGTGGCCAATATTCCCGACGCCAGCGGCGCGCCTATAATTACGCTGGTGTTGGACTTTACGCAATCTGCCATACCAGTGTGCAGACTGGCTTGATCGAGCAGGGTGTATGGCATCGCCACCAGCAGGAAATCAAGCTGCAATGCCGAGGTGGCATAGTTCAGGGCTTCATCGGTGTTTATCCCCATTCCGTAAGATTGTATATCGCCTGTTGATTTGAGTTCGTCCAGAGCTTTCATACCGGAAGAGGTCAGCGCATTCTGATGGTGTATGACCTGATCTTGCGAATGAGCACCGGCATCAAGATCGTGGATTAACAGTGCATCTATAGTGTCGAGAGCCAGGCGTTGCATGGCTTGCTCGTAGGAGCGCATTATGCCGGTATAGCTGTAGTCAAAATGGACATCGAAATTTAAACCGCCCTTCCATGGCGTGCGATCAAAATCAGTCGGCTTGTTGGGACGATGCAGTGTGCGGCCGACTTTTGTCGTGATTTGAAATTCGCTGCGTTTTTGCGTTCGCAGAAAACCACCCAGGCGATGTTCCGCTAACCCGCGACCATACCAGGGGGCGGTGTCATAATAGCGAACGCCTGCAGCCCACGCAGCGTTGAGGGTGGCTTGAGAGGCTGCCTCATCCACGACACCGTACATTTCGCCGAGGTGTGCTGATCCGAACCCGAATATTTGCAATTCGAGACTGCTGTCGGCAATTTTCCGATAGGTCGAAATTTCATATGCCATTGCTATAGCTGCCCCTTGGCTGGATCATTCTGCAATCTGGTCAGTTGGTGTAATTTGTCATACAACAATTAGTTTGACAAGGTTATCTACTTCATCCAGATTAGGTGTACATCAACACGTAAATTACCGGGAGCCTGTTAGTGCCGGATTTTCCAATCATAGATACCCATCTGCATATCTGGGATTTCGAGCGTTTGAATTATTCGGCGTTTGCAGGGCACCCGCTGTTCGGAAAGTCATATCATGTCGAAGATTATCAGCGCGATTGTGGAGATCTAGAAATTGAAGCTATGGTTTTTCTGGAATGCTACGCCGATTTCACCGCAGCCGGTGGTCAGTACATTGAAGAGATAAAGTTTGTCGAAGACAGTGCCAGGCGTGATCCGCGCATAATGGGAATTGTGCCGATGGCGCCACTGGAACGGGGTAGTCGAGTTGAACCCGTGCTGGCTGAAATGGCTGAAAATCATCCCTCGGTTAAAGGCATACGGCGTATTGTTGAATTTGACGCGGATCCGCGTTCCCTGATGCTTGGCCCGGATTTTATTGAGGGTGTGAATTTGCTGGAAAAGTTCGGCTACCACTTTGAGATAAACGTCAACTATACGCAAATGGACATTGTGCGGGAGTTTGTAAAACAGATTCCGCGGGTTCCCATGATTCTTGATCACTGCGGCAAGCCGGGTATCAAGGCTGGTGCTATTTCTCAGTATCGACAAGACCTGAAAGAGCTCTCACAGTACCCGAATCTCTGGATCAAACTCTCTGATTTACCAGTGGAGGCAGATCACCAGAACTGGACCGAGAGCGATCTCCGGCCTTATATAGATGCAACGGTTGAAGCCTTCGGTTTCGAGCGAATGATATACGCGGGTGATTACCCGGTGTGTTTACAGGCGACAACCCTGCCGCAATGGGTTGATGTGCTGGATACAGCACTAGCTGGCTCGTCAACAGCAGAACTGCATAGCTTTTACCGAAACAACGCTAACCGGTTTTATCGACTTGGCTTGCCTGCTATGAAAGGCAAAGCAGGTTGAATCTGATGGCAAAGTCCGGTATTGAAACCCGACATAAGAAGGCACTGCAGGCAGACGACACCAGCGCGACGACTGAGGGCTTTTGACAGCCCCTGGAATCTGCCAGTGACACCACATTCAATAGTATACCCAGGTAAATACCATGTCAGAACGAATCGCATTTCGCATGAACCTGAATCCCGGGCAGGCAGCGGCGTACGAGCAACGCCACGATAATATATTTCCCGATCTGGCTGCAGCGTTGAAAGAAGCGGGCGTTTCGGATTACTCGATCTGGCATGATCCGGAATCAGATCATCTATTCGGTATTCTTACCCGCACTGACGATCACACACTGGATGCATTACCCGATACCGAAATTTGCAAACGCTGGTGGGCACATATGGCCGACGTCATGGAGACCGATGAAAACAACGTGCCCACACAAATTCCGTTGAAGCGGGTGTTTCTCCTTGAATAGAATATTTTGCGGCTGGCAGTCGATAGACAAAAGCCTGGAGCGAGTATCTCGTCATCCGGGCGGTTGTCCGGGGCGGATCCGGGCGCAGATTTTCCATCTGTTCACTGAATTGTGCTGGTGGCGTTGTATGTTACTTGTTCAGCATCCGGCCAATGAGATATATGGAACAAAAATATAGACTTTGATTATTCCCGTCGTCCCCGTAGTCCTCGTCGTTTACGTGCTGACTTTCACTTAACTGATTTGCTCGGGGAGAGGCATCTGGACTTTGGCGTGCGTGCCGATAAGGGCCAGCATCGCCGGGATGCTGGAGTGCTCAATAAAACATCTGCGTTAACTGTATTGAATATGTGCCAGCCTTGAAGGGCGGCCTCAATTCCTCGTGGTAATCCAGTTAGGTTGATGATATTGAGCAAGTGATTATGAGGTCATCATGTGTAACATTAATGAATCATCACACTCAGAAAAGTCGAGGTTATTCTTATCCACAGATCTTGTGGATAACTTCGTGGATAAGTTTGAAAACTGCCATCAGAAGGGGCGTAGAGCAAGGGTTTGTGTCAAAATGGTTACTTTTTGATCAATTTGTTTAACTCTATAAAATACAATAACTTAATGTGGTTGCTTATTAATGGTTACATCGCTTGGGCGTGCAGTGATGCTTTTTTGACATATTTATGGCGCAATGTGTATAACTTCACTTGGTGGCAGATTTCGCGAGTATTCGTCAAGTGTTTTTTGTACTTTTTTTCCGTTATTTTTTGCCGCCCGGTGCTTGTTTTGATTATTGAAATAAGTTAGCGGTTTCCGGTTTGAATGGTGGCTCGTTAACCGGCACCTGCGTGTGGCAACCTATACGACTTATGGAACGTAGTCAGGCATTAATTGAACCTGCTCCTGCGAACCCGCTCCTGCATGTTTCGGGCGAAACTGAGTCACGGGGGCGTGCCGGGGAACCCAGAGATCGGAGTGGGTTAACACAGCAGGACGGGCAGGGGCTCTTTACTTCGAACTTTATTGTATTGGCGGAGCGGACGGGACTCGAACCCGCGACCCCCGGCGTGACAGGCCGGTATTCTAACCAACTGAACTACCGCTCCAATTCGTGGTGGCTGCTGAGGGGAATCGCACTCCACGGTCCCTCACGTTGTAAGCGCACTGCGCTTCTAGGTGGCTGTCCGAGAACTAGAAAAATAGAATTATACATACCAGATATAGAGATAAGTTAAATCACAATAGCTACATATGGTATGTCGTTTTGTAAAATTCCAGTTCTCGGACAGCCACCTAGCA
>MDLA01000011.1 GCA_001730015.1 Chromatiales bacterium (ex Bugula neritina AB1)
CTGCCAGTTTTGAATGCAGTTCCCGGGTTGAGCCCGGGGTTTTCACATCCAACTTAACAAGCCGCCTACGCGCGCTTTACGCCCAGTAATTCCGATTAACGCTCGCACCTTTAGTATTACCGCGGCTGCTGGCACTAAATTAGCCGGTGCTTCTTCTACAGTTAACGTCAATGTCTGCATCTATTAAATACAAACCCTTCTTCACTGTTGAAAGTGCTTTACAACCCGCAGGCCTTCTTCACACACGCGGCATTGCTGGATCAGGCTTGCGCCCATTGTCCAATATTCCCCACTGCTGCCTCCCGTAGGAGTCTGGGCCGTGTCTCAGTCCCAGTGTGGCTGATCATCCTCTCAGACCAGCTACGGATCGTCGCCTTGGTAGGCCTTTACCCCACCAACTAGCTAATCCGGCTTAGGCTCATCTAATAGTGCGAGGTCCGAAGATCCCCCGCTTTCCCCCGTAGGGCGTATTCGGTATTAGCTCGGATTTCTCCGAGTTATCCCCAGCTACTAGGCAGATTCCTAAGTTGTACTCACCCGTCCGCCACTCGTCAGCACAAAAGCAAGCTTTTGCCTGTTACCGTTCGACTTGCATGTGTTAAGCATGCCGCCAGCGTTCAATCTGAGCCAGGATCAAACTCTTCAGTTCAATACTTTTAAAGTCCTAAGACTTAAAACTTTTGACGAAGTGTCTTCCCAACCAAGACTAATTTCACTTACGTTAATTAATCAGGTTATGAGTTACTTCATCGGTTCTTTTGCTTTCGCAAAACTCCACTCAGAAGCACCCACACAAATTACTTAGATCAGTTTTTAATTGAGCATTAGAACTGCGGTTTGCAGTCTTTAAACACAGAAATAGGCGGTCATACGATCAGCGTTTGGCTGAAGCGTGTTGGCCGGCCCAAGAATGAGAAGTATACGCACTAATTTTCGACTGTCAACGTTTTTATAAAAATAATTCAGATTTTTTTCACACTGAACCGATGATCGTCACCGGAAGTAGTTAGGAAGCCCTGTAACTACTGTTTTTTATCGCTGACTATCTCATGATACCTACATGCGAAAAACGGACCCTAAATACCCAACATTGGGGAATATTGGAATACTGACTAATTTAATCAACCCTGCCTCCACAGATTTAAGTGCAAGCTGCAGGTCTTAAGAGGGGCTAAGACCACAGAGGGACAGAGCTTCTTAAACTTTATAACAGGGACGGTTAGGTACAAAATCCGGGGAATCACCTGCTCGAGTGGCTGATAAATCATCCAGACTCAGCAGGTACATTTATTAAGCAGGCGCGAAAAGTATTTTCCCTAACCCACTTTATTCATCAAGTTGCGAGGATATCTCGCTGTGATTATTTATTCAGCCCATAGGATTTCACAGTGGATTTTCTTCTCACATCGAATACTTGCTGATATTTGTTAGAAGAGAAAATTCTCAGTGGAATCGCAGATCAAGTGAGATCCCGCCAATCCCGTAAATAATGCTGGCTAATTACCGGTCGTTTTCGAGAATCCACCTTGACTTGTATTCACACCTGGTGAAATAACCGGGACATCATTTACTCACTTGAGCAGTAATGGTGGAGAGCCTATTGAAGACAATTCAAATTCGAAATCCAATCCACTTCCAATACGGCTGATGATAAACAAGTATTTACGATCTAAATCTGCACCCGGAGCATTCCAATGCGTTATTACCATAACGGCCCAACGGATGAGTACAGGTGTAAACAGATCCTTTCAATCACTAAAGGTTGTTAAATTGTCGCAACCTTCACACTCGAAGATTCTAAACAATTGAATATAAAGAAATAATTCGGTCGTTAAAATAATCTCTAAAATTGACCTTGCAAGGCTTCAGAGTCTATCTTATCCAGTTCGATTATCGCAGAGATTCGCCTGTGCCCAAACTGCAAAGATCTGGAGTCACCCAGGTATTGGTTGACTACAATAAAATAGGCTGCCAGAAAGAACCGGATTCCACTGGATCACCCAAATCAAAAGCGGGAAAAGGCCCCGAAGGCAATGGCCGGATTCGCAAATCCCTGGCCATTGGCTGTGGCGTCCTTGCCTGCCTTACAGCGTACAGCCATTTTTCCGATGCAAATGTCGTAAACGAACAGACCGCAGAAAAGGAAAACAGTCTCGCGCTCGACGCGCTAAAGGAAGTGTTGATTTCACAGGAAGAATTGATCGCCCAACTGGATGCACAAGAGCCTGTTAAATCGGAACCACAGTTCTTCTTTAATAACAACCTGAGTCCCGCGCCGCTGCCAGCTGTAGAAGTTCCGTTTGACGAAGTAGAAAAAATTGATGATTTTTTACCTGCGCCGGGGTTAGTCGCAGACACTCCGCTTAAAAGCCCGATCCCGTTGACAGCTGCGGAATCAGAGCTGGCAAATGACTACAGTCAGGAACCGTCACAGATTCTGATAGAAGTAGAAAAAGGGGATACACTTTCCGGTCTGCTGGCGAAGCAGGATCTCTCATCAGCGGAAATTGCCGAAATTACAGCACTCCCGGAAGTCCAGAAATACTTAACTAAACTGCGGCCAGGCCAGGAAATAAAGGTTGACCTTGACGGCGCCAGAAACCTTACGAAAATAACCCGGGACGTGAGCCTTACAGAACAGTTAATCGTTGCTAGAGAAACCGATAATAAATTCGTCGCCAATCTCAAGATAGAGCCGCTGGAAAAAACAGTTCATTTAGCTGAACTGACACTGGAATCATCGCTATTCAATGACGGTGAGAAGGCGGGATTATCTGAATCGATGATTATGGAGCTGTACTCGATTTTTCAATGGACAGTAGATTTCAATCGCGAAGTTCGAACCGGTGATCGACTTACCCTGCTTCATGAAACATTTTACAAAGACGGGCGAAAAATCAAGGACGGAAAAATTCTGGCAGCCGAATATCAATCTGCCAGAAACTTACACACGGCTTATCGCCACGCAAGTAATGGCCAGACGGGCTATTACGACTCCAAAGGCCGGAGCCTGGAAAAGCAATTTCTGCGCAACCCGGTCAAAGCCAGAATCACTTCTCCGTTCAACCCGAAACGCAAACACCCTATTTTGCACGTCATCAGGGCACATAAAGGAGTAGATTACGGCGCGCCCATTGGAACAGCCGTAGCCTCTGTTGGCGCTGGTACAGTTTCATTTGCCGGTGTAAGGGGTAGTTTTGGCAACATGATTGAAATCCAGCACGGCGACAAGCACTCAACCCTTTACGCCCACCTGGATCGGCTTGCCCCGAAAATGAAGCAAGGCCAGAAAGTTTCGCAGGGACAGGTGATCGGCTATGTCGGCCAAACCGGCGCCGCAACCGGCCCGCACCTTCACTACGAATTCCGCATTAATGGCGTGCATCACGACCCCCAGAAAGTGGCACTTGGCGGTTCCGTGCCACTTGCCCCGGAGCAATTAGCGAAATTCAAAACTCAGATTCAGCCACTGCGTGAGCAACTTGCCTCGGTACGCCAGAACGGCGACACATTGGCGATGAGGTAGAAAACCCGCAGTAGAGATGCACGAAGGGCTATACATCGGCTTGATGTCTGGCACCAGTGCCGACGGTGTAGATGCGGCACTGGTTGAACTAAGACATCGGTCTATCTTGCTGATCGCGTCAACAGTGAAAGAATATGGACCGCAGCTTCGCTCTGCGGTAACAGAGCTTAATAACAAACCGAAAATTGACCTGGCGGACTATATCCGGCTGGACAATTACGTCGCCAGATCATTTGCCTCAGCCGTAAGCCAATTACTGGCCGAATCCACAGTTGCAGCAGCCGATATTATTGCGGTCGGCTCGCATGGACAAACGCTGTATCACCTGCCAAACGATCCCCTCGGTGGCACGCTGCAGATTGGAAACCCGAATCTGATCGCAGCAATGACTGGCATTGACACAATTGCCGACTTCAGAGGTGCGGACATGGCTCAGGGTGGACAAGGGGCGCCACTCGCTCCGGCATTTCACGCCAGTGTTCTAGGCAATGGCGAACCTAGAGCTGTGGTTAACCTCGGCGGAATAGCGAATATAACAATTTTGAACGGACCATCTGGTGAAACACTGGGCTACGACACTGGACCTGCAAATTCACTCATGGATCTTTGGTGTCAAAAGTACACCGGAGAGCCGTTCGACAGAAATGGCGCCTGGGCTCGTTCCGGCAGCGTTAACGCCGAATTGCTGAATAACATGCTACTCGATCCATTTTTTAATGCTCCCGCCCCCAAATCGACCGGCCTCGATTACTTCAACTATGAATGGCTGGCGTCATACCTTGGAAATTCCGCTGACCGGGCTGAAAACGTTCAGGCAACGTTACTTGAGCTCACAGCACTGAGCATTACAAAGGAAATTCACCGTCAACTCCCGGATAATGGCAGCTTGCTTCTTTGTGGTGGCGGGGCGCACAATAGTTTTCTGGCTGAACGCCTCGGTGCGCTACTCGGCAGTGATTTCACTGTAGCTCCAACATCAGACTATGGGATAGATGTTGATTTCTGCGAAGCCATGGCCTTCGCCTGGCTCGCATTTCGCCATAAATCCGGACTTCCCGGGAACCTCACGACTGTGACAGGAGCAGCGCAACCGGTTGTGCTGGGTGGCTTTTATCCAGCACCGAAAAATTAACGCGGATTAATATACGTGCCAGCCGATTAATTGTTGTGCAGAATTAGATGCAATATCGGGCGACAATCAGCGTGAAACGTATTATTCAGGCGCTATACCGAAAAAGACGACCCGCAACCGCATGTTGTTGTGGCGTTAGGGTTTCTAATAACGAACTGTGAGCCTTCCAGGCCCTCGGTGTAGTCGATCTCTGCGCCTATCAGATACTGATAGCTCATGGGATCAATCAACAGCTTTACGCCCTCTTTCTCAACTTCAGTATCACCATCGTTTATTTCTTCGTCGAAGGTGAACCCGTACTGAAATCCAGAACATCCGCCGCCGGAAATGAAAACCCTCAATTTCAGATCCGGGTTGCCTTCTTCTTCAATCAGGCCTTTCACTTTTAGCGCCGCGGCTTCTGTGAAAACCAGCGGATCCGGGAAATCATCCAAATTGTCAATGCTAGCTTCTGCGCTCATCTTTTTATAACTCTACGTTAACCAGTACTGGAATACCCTAAAATAATGCATTACCTGACAAATTCAATCAACTATTAACTGAGTTAGCGGCCCAGAAGGATTATCACGCAGTGATACTGTCTACATGTACGGGGCAATTCATAGGTACTGACCGGAAATAAACCCGGCAGATTATTCTCCCAAAATTAACATTGCGAGTTCGACAGGATTAATATATTAATTTACAACCGTTTAGAAGACTATTTGAAAGTTCAAATACACACAAATAGACAATTACAAATCAGCGAACACCATATCTTGTAGCAAAAGACAACTTCAAAGGTGTTTAAGTGAGTCTGTAGGAAATTTAATCGCTTATTTCGCCCCTGAATACAGATCAGTTTACTAGTGTATTTTCATTACTCCAAGGCAATGTACCATTGATTTGACACCAATATCGCTACTTTTCAACCAGTTAAAAAAGCCATTATCTATTTTATATCAATAAGTTAAATAACATACGTTACGTGGATTCGACTTTTTGATGTCAACGTAATAACATTCGCTCCAGATGCAGCACTCAAGACTGCATCACCATCGCAAACAAGTGATACGAAGACAAAGAGCGAGATTTTTTGCCATGAAAAGACTACTAACGTTCTCCGCAACAGCTTTTGTCATAAGCATCTGCACTGTCGGCTTCACTGCAAAAATTAAGAACGTCGGCACAATTAAAATTGAAAATAGTCCGGCCCATTTTGCCGTTAATAACTGCCACATCGGCAAATATTACGAAGAAGTACATTTTTACGCCGGTTCCGGTGTTCTTGCAGACGGGAAAAAGTTCGAAATTTCCGCTGACGGAAGCGGCGGCTGGGTAGAAATGCATGTTGGAATTGATTCCGGTTCACCTGAAGCCTTCTACACCTCCACACTGAAGAATCCTCAAGAGGCGATAACCGTTCAGTCAAAGCAAGTGGTTATTCGTGGTCGTTTTGATGAAGCAATTTCCGACACCAGCGGCATCCCTTTTGAACTCACAGCAAGCTGCGAAGGGTAGAGCAGCCACACTGCCACTGGCCTTCAACCTCATGAAACTGCAAATGCGCTCACTGCATTTGCAGCGCTAACAACCCGGCTACCGCTTCGCTCAGTACATTTTCCGCACACGGTTTCTCAAGATACAGAGCTGCACCTACGTTATTCAACCAATCCTCGATGGAATCCCGCGGCCTGTTAGTCACGATAATCAACGGTATATCTGAACGGGAGGGATCAACAGAAATTCTCTCTGCGAATTCAAAGCCATCCATCAGCGGCATTTCCAAATCCAGAACAATAGCGTCAGGCGTTTTGTTCTCGAGAACCTTCAACGCTTCCACGCCGTTTCGAGCCAGCTCAATCTTATAGTCGAGGCCTACCAGCGCACGACCGAACGAAGCGCGTATAGTGACTGAATCATCAACCACCAGCACCGTTGGAACGGACGATCTGGAAGCAGCGCTCACCCGACCAGATCGATCATTTTTCAGCAGGTAGTTGAGATCGAGAAGAAAGACGATTTTACTACCATCGTACATCGCTGCCCCCCTGTACTGCGGCATGCCGAAAAACACCTGCTCAGCCGGTGCGAAGCCTAGTACTTTTCTGCCCAGGACTGCATCCACACAGACTGAATACTCACGTGTGCCAATGCGGCACTTCACGACAGGGGCTTCTTTTCCACCAGTGTGATTCGCCCCCCCCAACAGAGCCTGCAGACTTACTGCGTTATCGTCAGCCCCCTCGATCGCTATGATTTTGGAACAGGAAATCGCGTAATACTGCCGGGCATCTTCGACGATCATTACATCATGAGATACTGTCGACATCGGCAAAGACAGACTAAACTTTGACCCTGCCCCCATGCTGGTTACTAGTTCTATATCTCCGTAGTGCCGATACACGCAGTCACGCACGACGTCCAGACCAACACCTCGGCCAGAAGCTCTACTCGCGGTTTCAGCCGTCGAAACACCCTGCCGGATAAGATATTTCAATAGTTCCTGATCACTAAGCCGCGCCGTATCAATCCGGCTCCGTTGTGAAACAGTTTTGCGCAGTGCCTGCAAATCTATACCAGCACCATCATCCTGAATTTCGACCAGAAGTTTATGATCTGCGTGCCTGAATACTACCTTTATCACACCTTCCAGAGCTTTACCGCCTTCACGACGAACTTCACGCTCTTCAATTCCGTGCACAACCGCATTCGACAGCAACTGTTCCAGAGAGCTCAGCAGATCGGAGTAATAGCGACGCTCTATAGCCAGATCACAACCAAAAACTTCCAGCGACACCAGCTTCCCGGTTTGCCTGGCAGCCTGACTCACTATACTTTCCAGACGCAGTCGCATACTTTCTACGGTAATGTCATCAGCGGTGGAAAGCAGTGCGCCGAGGCCGTCAATTGCGATTGACTGACGCCCGATGATCCCGTCTGCACGCAATGACAGCTCTTCAAGCCGATTCTTGACCTTGCCTATATCGAGAATACTTTCATCGACGTTTTTAATGCCCGCAGGCAATGCCGAATCAATGACGCGTTTACGTAAATGCAGGGCATTTTGCAATACATTGGTAAGCTCAGCGAGCTGGAGCTTCAGCTCTTCGTGAAAAGAGCAGGACTCACTGTGATTTTGTCGCAGAATACGCTGCGATGTTTCCAGCGCTATAAAGTACCTGGCCGAACCAAATACTGGAGCCCGCTCTCCCTCCGGTATAACTGTTTCCGGTGTCTCCAGCGCTTCCGTGTTCGCCAGTGATGCGGTTTCTTCTTTCGAAGCACCACCGGTTTCAGCCGGGGGACTCATCAGCGGTGTGCGACTTTCCGGCAAGCCACCTGCCTGACAGGATTCAGCAGCCATCGATAGCTTGTCGATCAGCTCCTGATGCTCTGTCAGTCGCTCATTGTTACGGATAGAATCTATATCGTCACTTAGTACTTCTATTGTTTCGAGAATGAGCTCGAAGGTATCGGTATCCGGCGCTGTATCCCGGTGCTTCAGACCAACCAGAACTGACTCAAGATAATGTGCGAGCTCAGCCAGATCGCCAAGTCCGACTGTATCTGCACTACCCTTTAAGGTGTGCAGCAAACGGCTGATGTCGCTTTGCAATTTGCTGCCGCCATGCGGCGCACCACGCCAGCGTTGAATCAACTCAAACAAACGGTGTAACAGCTCTTCTGCTTCTTCAACAAAAACATCGATCAACCCTGACGACTCCGCGTCACCGCGTAGCCGGTGCTTGCCATCTACCGCAACAGCTGTTATCCGGTTGGTTACCTCCGTGATCAACTCAGGCAGAGGTTTTTTATTTACCAGCGAATCGATGCCCAGTGTTATCGCTACTATGGCCTCCTGCACCAGCAAGGTATCTGACTGGCTTAGCGTTCGACCGGCGGATTCTGCCGAGGTTAATATAACCGACAGCGGCTCCAGCAGCTGGGCTAATGGAGCGACCCTTAAGCGATCAACGCTAGAGCGAAGCTCCTCCAAAGCACTGACAACGGGCTTATCAGGTAACAGATTCCCCGAACTACCCAATGCTGTATCCAAAGCCTGCTGGATAATATCGACGTAGCCATTGCACTCATTCCCGAAAGCGACGGTTACCGCAACTGCCTCCTTCACCATGACAATGCGCCTTGAGTTACTGTCTCCAGCCGGTAAACGCAGACTGGAGTGGAAATGCAGGTAAGCTTCAGCGGATTAATCATGGTTGCGCGCTCCCTGCAACTGAAAGTGATTGCAGGATGCATCAAGAGTAGCGCCCACAGACGCCAGATCACTGGTAATTCGCTGTAATCCTTCTGCTCTCTCCCATAGGTCTCGATCCAGCTGATCGAGTAGCTGCAGTGATTCTTCTATTGACGTTGCCACGGCGCCCGGATCCGCAGCAGCCTGCAACATTTGCTCTATATCGTTTCCAGCGGAAGCGGCATGGTTGGTAATGCCTTCCAGTGCCTGTGTCGCCTCATTCGAGCAACTGGCGCCATCACTAATTTTACTTTCGCTGTGAGCCAATGTCTCTCTTGTCGCATCCACATCGGTACAAAGTTGCTGTGCAATCCGGCCCGCTTTATCGGCACTGGCCGATAACCGCTGCACAAGCTGCTGCATTTCCTCTATGAAATCTTCGCCATCGTCCGGTGCGAAATCATCTGTCAACGCAGCTGTACTCAATGATTTATTTAACACGGCCAGGTTCGAGCGCCCGGCCAGCTGTTTCAAACCGGAGCAAACTGACGACAACTCTCGCACCGCATTGCCTACATTAGCCAGACGACTTTCAGCTAAATCAAATTGAGCGGCTCCTTCAGCAAGCACCGTCGCTCCGCGACGTGTTAAATCGGCACACTGGTTTATTTCCTGCTGCAGACTCGTATATCCAGACATAGCCACAACCGACGCATCATACAATCGCGTGGTATCAGCAGTGCAGCCACTCAGCTGTTGCGACAACGACTGCACCGCCTGTTCACGCAGATTATTAATCTGCTGCATTTCTTCCAGAACAATTTTTTGCGACGACATCAGCGAAGCGGTTCTGGCAGCAACGTCCCGGGACGAATAAACCAACCCCGTTATTACCTGACGATTTTCCTCCAGCGCTGTCGATGCCGCACTACCGATTGGTGCCGCACCTTCAGATTGATCCAGATACCCGGCAGAAATATCTGACAGTTGCCTGACTACACTGCCCAGAGAATTTTCCTGGCGCGCATTTCTCAACAACTGGCGGCGGCGAATCCGCCATACCGAAATAGCCGCCAGCAGGAGGGCAGCACAAACACAGCTTAATGCCACAAGAATCAACCGCCGATTGAAGTTTATGGCAACCGCCATATCCTGCCGGAATTTGCGCGCACCACTCAACGCAACGGCTAATTCGTCCGGAACCTGCATCTGAGTGTTTTTGTTGCCCCTGGTTGACGCACCTGTTACCGACGGGCTGAGCAAGCTCTCCGCTGTCAGGGCAGCTGCGTGACGCCTGAAGGTATCGAGTAGCTGACGCGTGTTGTAGCCCAGTAGAACCGCACCGGATTCATCCTGTACCAGCGACTTAAGCTCTAGAACCAGTCCCTGAAATTCGTTGATTGTTGTGGCTATTGCTGAATCACGGGACAAGGAGCTATCGCGGTTAATCAGGTAGTCAATATTTTTCATCGATGAACGAAGATTACTCACATTGCGCAGTAAATCGGTTGAAAAAGTCTCAGCCGTAATAGCGTCAAACAAATCATCGAAAGCGACAGCAGCATCATTGACCATGGTGTTGGAAAAGGTATCGACGGGACGGTCTGTAATTACCTCGCTGGTGTTCAAATCAACCAGCCGTCGCCTTAGCGCACTCCACTGCTGTGCAACAACGTCTGCACTCTTTTGCAAGGTGCCTGATGAACTCCCGATTAAACCGGTGCGATACTCGGCCAGCTCCCCAGTGTATACATCTCCGCCTGCTACCAGCGCACCTAATCGATCACTACTTGCTGTTGCAGCTACCGTTGAGCTGGCGCCCTGCATCAGATTTTCAAGCCGTGTCAGTATCAGTGAATACTCTGTGATTGCCGTTTGCTGCCCCCGGTCCTTCGCCAGTTTGTCTGCTGCCGATAGCATAACCACCATACTCACTACCATAGCCAGCGCACTGGTAACGAGAAAAGCTAGAGTCAAACGGTCAACCTGTCTGCCGCGCCTCACGCCATTTCACCAGTAGATATTCTGGTTTGGCTGGTCGAACTGACGATAGCACCAACCAATTTATCGAGCTTTATCACCATGACGCTGCTTTGATCGTGTTGGCAGGCATACTCGATCAGTTCCTGCCGGCATGTGTCAGGTACGATTATCTGACGCTCCTTTTGCGTAAGGTCGGCCAGCGTAATGATTTGCTCGACGGCAAGTAAAAAGCGCCCGTGAGCACTTTCGATCCAGATAGCACTGGTCGGCACATTTGACCCTCGATTTTTTAACAGAAAACCTCGTGCATCAACTAGTGGCAGAGGATATCCGTCGTGATTTACCAGCCCGAGGAACCACTGCCCACTCGCGGGTACAGAGGTATAAGCAGGTACTTCCCCCACTTTGCTGACAAACCCGGCCGGGATCGCAAAATTGTGCCCGCACAGGCTGAAAATTAACGCCCTGTCCGATTGCAGAGCGGATTCGTCTTCTTTCGACGACCAGACAACAGAAAGAGGACGGTTCAAACCTGACACACCGTTTCCCTGCACTCTGCAGTGCATAGAGAAGCAACCTGAGCAGGCTCCTTGATGAACACCGAACATCGAACATCTATGAAGTGTAAGCGTTTGTTCAACATGGGGGACCCGGCTCTTCCAAATACAACAAAGCAAATACTCTGGTTCAACGGCTAGCCAGCTGGTAGTGTCTGCATAGAGACTAACTCAGCTCAAACCACCCGATACTTAAGCTGACCATCAGGAAGTCAGTCGGGCAGACCGAAAAACGGACTGTAGCCCACCGCCCCATTCACATCAACCGGGGTAACCTTACCAATAATCGCGCGATAAATCGGTTCATGGCTGAAAACCGTAAGATCGAAAGATTAACGCAAGGCAAATCGGCAGAGATACAATGTCGCTCGATTCAATTAACAGACAGGAACTCAATCAAGTGGGTAAAAAAATCGGCGTACTGATGGACCCCATCGAATCCATCAAGGTAGAAAAGGATACCAGCCTGGCAATGATGCTTGCTGCACAGCGCCGGGGTTGGGAAATCTATTACTTCAAACGCCAGGATCTCTTTATGCTTGACGGCATACCGTCTGCGAGCTTGCAAGCGGCCACTTTGTATGATGACAAAAATCACTGGGTAGATTTACAGGAAAAACAGGATGTCCCACTCGCTCAACTCGATTGCATCCTCATGCGACTCGATCCGCCATTCGACATGGACTACGTGTTTGCCACCTATTTTCTCCAGCGCGCTTCAGACCTTGGCGTTTTAGTACTGAATAATCCAGCTGCATTGAGAGACATCAATGAGAAAGTTTTTACCGCATGGTTCCCTGAATGCTGCCCGCCAACACTGATCACCAGTGACGCCGAGCGTTTCCGTTTATTTCATCAGCAACATCGAGACATCATCGTCAAGCCACTCGATGGCATGGGCGGCGCTTCAATATTCAGATTGAAACCCGAAGACCCAAACGTGAGTGTTGTACTGGAAACGATGACGAATTTCGGCAACCGCCAGATTATGGCGCAGCGCTACATACCGGAAATCACTGAAGGCGACAAACGCATCCTGGTAGTCGACGGTGAACCAGTTTCACATGCTCTGGCCCGCATTCCGGCGGCAGGCGAAACCCGGGGAAATCTCGCTGCCGGAGGCAGAGGAGTTGCTGTGCCACTGTCTGATCGCGATCGACAAATCGCCAACACAATCGGACCAGTGCTGGCAGAGAAAGGGGTGCTGTTTGCCGGAGTTGATGTAATCGGCGACTGGGTGACCGAAATAAATGTCACCAGCCCGACCTGCGCACGTGAACTTGACGAGCAATGCGGTCTGGATATTGGCGCGCAATTCATGGATGCAATAGCCGAACGATTATAAAGACGGCTTTAGCTGGATTATTCAAGGGGTGGCGAGCATAACGCGTAGAGCTTACTTATGCACGGCAAGGGATTTCACCGTGCATTTTCTTCTCGCGTCCAATAGTTTGTTTGATATTAGCAAGAGAAAAAATTCGCTGTGGAATCAAGGATCAAGTGAGATGCCGTCAATCCCATAAATAATCCAGGCTAGAGTCTTAGCCGGCAACAGACTCAAGTATCAGCGGCGTACCTCTGCAGTTTTTTACCTGTGGCGGCAACGGTTTTGGTCTATTTTTAAATGATCAATCGTACGTAAATCAGCCTATGTTCATCGTTTCAAGTCCGTTCAGGAGCCAAAATCGTGGCGGCATTCTGCCGATCGCTCTGGTCGGCGCTGCCGTTCTGCATATCGCCATTATCTTTGGCGTGGGGTTCGAGGCCCCGCAAGTGCGTTACATCCCACCGGCTCTTGAAGTAATACTTGTGAATCAGACAAACACTGTAGAGCCGGACTCAGCAAACTTTCTGGCCCAAAGCTCACAGCAAGGTGGCGGCGACCTTAGCACTCGCGCCAGGCCAACAGCGCAGATAAGCGGGCAGAAGGGCGGCAACCTCAATGGTGCTGCCAACACACCAACACCGCCGACATCGCCCGCACAGACTCAAACCGCCCAGACCGATATTGTCACGCAAATTTTTTCAGATCAGAAAATCGAAAAAAATGATCAGCGTGAACAAGTTACTGAAACCTTCGAGGCGGCCAGGAGCGCGAAACTCAACCGTCAGCTTGAAATTGCCAGACTCACCTACGAAATAGCTCAGGATATTGAAAAGCAAGCCAGCAGACCACGTACCATGTATATGACTGCAGCCAGCACCAAAAAGGCCACCGCCGCTAAATACATGATGGACTGGGTTGATAAGGTCGAGCGGGTAGGCAATTTGAATATGCTGCCGCCAACGCGCAAAGACAGCGGCTCACTGGTAATGGTTGTAGGTCTGAACACTCACGGAAGTGTTACGGATATAGCCATCAAGCAATCGTCAGGAAAAAAAGCACTTGACGACGTAGCGGTAGATATTGTCAAAATGGCCGCGCCATACCGGCCAATGAGCGCAGACCTGGCTAAAGAAACAGACATCATCTACATCACACGAACCTGGCAGTTCAACGGCATTAAGCCAATTACCACGCATTGATTATTGAGTAAATACACTGCTTAATCAGGACTGAAGTTGTTCTATCATGAAACACCACAGGGCAGTTTCAAAGTGGTAGACTGCAGCGCTGCCCGACACAGCTGGATGGAGATCGCATCTAACGCCTGTTAATGTCAATGAGCCCCTGAACAACCCATGGATTTAACCCACCAATTTTTACTCGCCATGCCCGGGCTGCACGAGTCCTGGTTCGACAATACTCTCAGCTATATATTTGAACACGACGAGCAAGGTGCACTTGGCTTCGTTATCAACCGGCCCGCTCCCTTATCGGTCGGCGAAATATTCGATCAACTCGACATTACCAGCACGAACGATAAAACCCGCTCTGATGCCGCATTCAGCGGCGGCCCGCTTGAAGTCGAACGCGGGTTTGTACTTTACCCGAGTGATCCTTCACTCGTATTCAGTGAAAGCACTCATGCCAGCGACGGCGGCAATGGCATTAGTCTCTCCGGATCAACTGAACTGCTTGAATCGATAGCAACCGGTAAAGGCCCTGGACAATTTCTATTTCTACTGGGTTACGCCGGCTGGGGGCCGGGTCAGCTGGAATCTGAAATCGCTAAAAATGCATGGCTTACCTGCGATGCTGATCCGGATATAATTTTTTCCGACGGCACCGCCGACAAACGTCATCTGGCAGCTCGTTCACTGGGTATCGACGTATCGATGCTCTCCTCGCAAGTCGGGCGCGCATAATGAACAGCGAATCTACTGTAGATGAGACAGCACACAGAGGCAGTATAGAGTCACCTCTGCCCGGTATTTATTTCGGTTTCGACTTCGGCACCAAAAGAATCGGTATTGCCAAAGGCCATACAGAAACACAATCAGCCAGCCCACTCACGGTTATTCGAAACATCAACGACCGGCCAGACTGGGAGCGCCTGGACACACTGATTTCAGTATGGCTGCCGGTGGGCCTGATTGTCGGTCTTCCTTTATCAGACCAGGGGAATCCTCAGATACTGTCCGCACAAAGTAACGCCTTTGCAAAAAAAATTGGCAAACGGTATTCGCTACCGGTACACCGTTGCGACGAACGTTACAGTTCCATTGAGGCCTCAAAAGTTTTAGCACAACACAGACAGCTGGGAATTCGACAACGAAAAGTTCAGCGCAGCCATACCGATGAAATGGCTGCCGCGATCATTCTCGAAAACTGGCTTTGCGGAACGATGAACTTATGAATGAACGCGCACGGTTTGACAGCGTTGAAATCAACCAATGGCTCGATCGCATGAGTCAGGAGCTGCTGACCAGACTCGGTACAAATCATAGATCGGTGAAAATGCTGGGCATAAAAACGGGCGGAGTACTGGTTGCTGAGCAATTACACAGAAAACTAGCCCTCACCACCCCGGCCGGCGCGCTCAATATTTCCTTCTACCGAGATGACTTCAGCCGCATTGGCCTACACCCGCAAGTTGGTGCATCCGATATTCCATTTTCGGTCGATGGTGAAGTGATTATTCTGGTAGACGATGTCTTATATAGCGGCCGCACAATCCGGGCTGCTATGAATGAAATATTCGACTACGGAAGGCCTGACCGAATCTTGCTGGCAACATTGATAGAGCGTGCCGGGCGGGAGTTACCGATCTGCGCCGACGTTATCGGACATCGGATGGAACTGGCGCCGCATCAGAATATTAAGTTACAAGAAGACCTCAGCCTGGAAATAGAGGAACGCTAGCGCATGACAATCGCCGTTATCCCCAAGCCGCCTCTAATGAAAAGATTCAACCGTGACATTCAGCTCTGCGATGACGGCAGCCTGAAACACTTCCTCACGATCGAAGGGCTGGAAAAAAAACGTCTGGTAGAAATTCTGGACACCGCAGAATCATTTGCTGGTATTAACAGCAAGGCCACAAAAAAAGTACCGCTGTTGCGCGGCAAGACCGTTGCCAATCTATTTTTTGAAAATAGTACACGTACCCGTACAACTTTCGAACTGGCTGCAAAGCGATTATCCGCAGACGTGCTGAATATCAATGTCAGCGTCTCATCCGCAAGCAAGGGCGAAACACTACTCGATACCTTGCGAAATCTGCAAGCAATGCACTGCGATATGTTTGTCGTAAGGCACTCTGCCTCCGGTGCCGCGCACTTTATCGCCGATCATGTGGAATCGCACATCAGTGTGATCAACGCAGGTGACGGCCAGCACTCTCACCCGACACAGGCTATGCTCGATATGTTCGCCATTCGCCGCAACAAGGGAGAGTTTTCCGCTCTAAAAGTTGTTATTGTCGGCGATATATTGCACTCACGTGTTGCGCGCTCGCAAATCCACGCGCTCAATATTCTAGGCGCCGGGCAAATCGTCGCTGTCGGCCCGAAAACTCTGCTGCCGGAATACGTGCGGGATCTAGGCGTACAGATCGAACACAACTTCGACAAAGCCCTTAAAGACGCGGATGTCATAATCGGGCTGCGATTACAAAAAGAGCGGATGAGATCGGCCCTGCTTTCTACCGAAGACGAATATTTCAGAAGTTACGGACTCACCGAAAAACGCCTGGATCTAGCCAGGCCCGACGCAATTGTGATGCACCCGGGGCCCACTAACCGCGGAGTCGAAATAGAGGCCACAGTGGCCGACGGCCCGAAGTCGATAATCCTGGAACAGGTAACCGGTGGTATCGCTGTACGGATGGCAATTATGTCTATAACGATGGGCAATATAGAAAAGTCACTATCCGGAAAACGCGCAACTCACACAGAGCAAATGCAAGACAAAGCATGACGAAAACCGCAATAATCAATGGTCGCTGCCTTTTTGGCAAGGACATCATCAATACCACGGTTCATTATTGCAATGATCGAATCACAGGCTTTGGCAATGAATTCACCGCTGATCGTACTATCGACGCACACGGCGGCCTGGTCACCCCAGGCCTGATTGATTGCTACGCCCGACTGCGCGAGCCTGGTTACGAAAAATCCGCAACTATTGCCACTGAAACACAAGCCGCTGCCCGTAGCGGCATAACTACAATTTTATGCGCCCCCGACACGGACCCGGTGACAGATGAACCTGCCACTGTAGAGCTAATCAAGCGAAGCGCGGCAGCGGCAAACGGAGTCAAGGTTTTGCCCATAGGTGCAGTTACAACAGGGCTCAACGGTACACAGCTCGGAGAAATGCTTACGCTGTCTGAAAGCGGCTGTATTGCGTTCAGCAACGGTGATCGAACAATAGAAAACACCCAGGTTATTCGACGCGCCATGGAATATAGTGCCGGCTTCAATTTAAAATTGATCATCGCGCCGCAAGACCCCTGGCTCTCGGACGGTGTTGCACACGAGGGTACGGTTGCCACCCGACTGGGACTACGCGCTATTCCTGCTGCCGCTGAAACAGTAGCACTGTCGCAGCTTATCGAGTTGTGTTACCAGACCGGAGCATCCGTTCACTTTTCACGGCTATCGTCGCATCGCGGTGTACAGCTGGTTAACCAGGCGAAAAAAGACAATATCCCTGTTACTGCAGACGTCGGTATCGATCACCTGTTTCTTACGGAAATGGATACCAGCGACTTCAACAGCTTATGCCATACTTCACCGCCACTGCGCTCACGTCGGGATCTTGAAGCATTACGTGACGGAGTAGCCAGCGGTGTTATTGATGCAATATGCTCTAATCACGCACCACATGAACTCGACGGCAAGCTTACTCCGTTTGCGGAAAGCCTCCCGGGGATATCATCACTCGATTGCTTTTCAGGATTGCTCCTGAAACTTGCTAACGATACCCGGATACCAATGGCAACTCTAATCGAACGCACAACTTGTGGACCTGCAGAATGTTTCTCGCTGGAACAGGGGCGTTTGCAGGCAGATTCACCTGCAGACATAACCATTATCGACACCGATGCCGACTGGGAATTCAGCAGTGACCAGATGCTCAGCAAAGGTAAAAACAATCCCTATCACGGGTGGGACTTCAAAGGGAAGATCACCCATACCATTGCCAACGGCGAACAAATCAACTGAAACTACCACCACCAGTTGCTCGAGATTAGATCATGTTCAGCTTAAGATGCAATCTTGTAGGAGTCGTCATCTGCGTCTTTGAGCTCCAGACCAGCTGCCCCTTCATCTTCCTGCGCCATTCCCTGACCGGCCTCATCAAGCTTAATTTTTAATCGTAAATCATTTACCGAATCAGCGTTACGCATACCTTCCTCCAACGTAACTTCCCCGGATTTAATCAACTCGAAAATCGCCTGATCGAACGTTTTCATACCTTGCTCAGTAGATTTTTTCACCAGTTCTTTCATCTCGTGAACTTCACCCTTTTTGATCAATTCACTCATCAGCGGGGTATTGAGCAATATTTCTACAGCAGCACGGCGCCCGTCACCCTCGGGTGTCGACAACAAGCGTTGTGAGATCACACCCTTAAGATTCAGAGACAAATCAAGCATCAGCTGTTTGTGCCGTTCTTCCGGAAAAAAGTTGATTATGCGATCCATTGCCTGATTGGAATTGTTTGCGTGCAGTGTAGCCAGACATAGATGCCCTGTTTCCGCAAAGGAAATGGCATGCTCCATTGTGTGCTGATCGCGAATCTCCCCGATCAGTATGACGTCCGGCGCTTGTCGCAAAGTATTTTTAAGTGCTATCGAGAAATCTGCCGTGTCAGTACCAACTTCTCTCTGCGTTACCAGACAACCTTTGTGCTTGTGCACAAATTCCACCGGATCTTCGATCGTGATGATATGCCCCTGGCTGTTTTCATTACGATAATCGATCAATGCTGCAAGACTTGTAGATTTACCAGACCCCGTACCTCCGACAAAAATCACCAGACCGCGTGTAGTCATCGCAACTTCTTTGAGTACAGGCGGAAGGTTGAGCTTTGAAAACGATGGCACCTCGAAACCAATTATCCGAATCACCATACCGGCACTGCCGCGCTGTACAAACGCATTCACACGAAAACGTGCAACGTCTGGAACACTGATGGCGAAATTGCATTCGCGCGTAGATTTAAACTCTACCTGCTCATTTTCTTCCATAACAGACATTGACAAGGCCATTGTCTGCTGCGGCGTCATTTTCTTTTCGGTTAATGGCGTAATTTTGCCATGAAGTCGCATACACGGTGGAGCGCCAGCGGTAATAAACAGATCTGAGCCACCTTCAATCTGCATTTTCGCAAGCAGACCGTACAGGTACTTCTTAGCGGAATCATTTTCCATGGTTACCTACGTTGCCCGGGCAGATGCCAGAGGCGGTGAGTAAGAGAGCTGACGCTAACCAATCGCGTCAGGGTTCGCCGCTTTTCTGCGAGCGTCTTCCAGGCTAACCATGCCTTTGCTTACCAGGTCCTTCAGGTTTTGATCTAGAGTTTGCATTCCAAGTGCTCCACCCGTTTGAATTACCGAGTACATTTGAGCAACCTTATCTTCACGGATCAGATTTCGGATAGCGGGTGTTCCCATCATAATTTCATGCGCCGCAACCCGGCCCCCGCCATTCTTTTTCAACAATGACTGGGAAATTACCGCCCGCAGTGATTCAGATAACATCGAACGTACCATCGGCTTTTCACCGGCTGGAAATACATCAATAATTCTATCTATAGTCTTAGCGGCCGAACTGGTGTGCAGCGTACCGAACACCAGGTGGCCTGTTTCTGCCGCAGTCAGAGCGAGACTGATAGTTTCCTGATCACGCATTTCACCAACCAGAATGGTATCCGGATCTTCACGCAGTGCCGATCGCAACGCCTCGCTGAATCCGTGAGTATCCCGATGAACTTCTCGCTGATTGACCAGGCACTTTTTACTTTGATGAACAAATTCGATCGGATCTTCAATAGTCAGGATATGCCCTAGTTCCGTTTCATTTTTGTAGTCCATCATGGCGGCAAGCGTCGTGGACTTTCCCGAACCGGTAGGCCCGGTGACCAGCACAATGCCTCTGGGAAATTCAGATATTTCCTGAAAAATCTTCGGTGCACCGATTTGTTCCAGCGTCAAAACCTCGCTGGGAATAGTACGAAACACCGCACCGCAGCCACGTGCATGGTTAAAAGCATTAACACGAAAACGGGCCAGGTCAGGTAGCTCAAAGGAGAAATCGACCTCCAGGCGCTCTTCAAATTCTTTCCGCTGCTTGTCGTTCATGACATCGTAAACCATCGACTGAACCAACCCGGCATCAAGTTCTGGCACGTTTACCCGACGTATGTCACCATCCACGCGAATCATTGGCGGAAGTTCAGCGGACAAGTGCAAATCTGATGCACCGTTTTTCACACTAAAGGTTAAGAGCTGTGAGATATCCATTGCAAATCCCGGAGTTAAGTAATATTTAAGAGGGCCTGCCAATGCATGGCCTGGACCGAGTCCATGCACGACCTATCGACATGGACAGCAAATTTATTAGCAGGCAGTTATTACGCTGTGAACGCAATACACACAACATCGCAATCCCGCGGGGGAAAAATGCCGACCTCAACCACCGTTGCCGACAACCTTCAACAAACTCGGGAAGCAATCTCCACGCTGGAGACACAGCACAATCGGGAACACGGTAGCGTTCAGTTACTGGCGGTGAGCAAACGCAAGCCGACATCGCTTATTCGTGAAGCGGCCGCCTCCGGGCAGCGCCTCTTCGGAGAAAATTATGCGGACGAGGGAGCCTTGAAAATCCAGGAATTGAGTGATCTTTCGCTTGAATGGCATTTCATCGGCCATGTGCAATCCAATAAAACACGCTTAATAAGTAAACACTACGACTGGGTTCAAAGCATCGAGCGGCGGAAAATCGCCGAGCGTCTGGCGGCTCATCGCCCCGTTGAATTACCACCACTTAATATTTGTCTGCAGGTTAATGTTGATGGAGAAACGACAAAATCCGGGTGCCCGCCGGAACAGTTACCCGAGCTGGCGACTTTCGTTTCCACTCAGGAACGACTCATTTTACGCGGAATCATGGCCATTCCAGCGCCGCGCGAAAGTGCCTCGGCACAGCGCGATGTATTCTCCCAGCTACACAATTTGTTTAGCGAATTGAAATTACAACATCCCCAACTGGACACTCTTTCAATTGGTATGTCCGGTGATATGCCAGCGGCAATCGCGGAAGGCGCTACAATGGTCCGAATTGGCACTGCGATTTTCGGCAAGCGCGATAGCTAGCGCCCATCCATAAACCAGGGCGTAGCGAGGATCATTCAGGTGCGTGAGATTTCGCCTGCCACATATGG
>MDLA01000012.1 GCA_001730015.1 Chromatiales bacterium (ex Bugula neritina AB1)
GTACAGGCTGATTCGCTGCACCGCGCATGGGCGGCAATCAATAGCAATGACTTTCAGGTTGTTATTGCCAACGGAGACCAGCCCACTGTACAGGGGGAAACCCTCTGCAGGCGGACAAGGCAGAAACATCCCGATCAGTACATATATTTTGTTTTGCTGACCGCACGTAATAACAGCGCCACTATGTATGACGGCATCGATGCAGGTGCTGATGATTTCCTGGACGTGTTTCCCAGTGATACACAACTGTTGGTCAGTCTTAGGAGCGCGCGTCGATTCCTGGACATGGAAACACGGCTGACACAAAAGCACCTCGACCTGGAAAGCGCACACAATACCATAAGAGCGGATTTGCAAAGCGCTGCGAAAACTCAGCTTGCATTGTTGCCACAGCCACTCAACGAACCACCACTACTGGTCAGATGGGCTTACCGGCCGGCAATTTTTATTGGCGGCGACACGTTCAATTTTTTCCCGATATCAAAAACAAGATGGCTGTTCTACAACATCGACGTTTCCGGACACGGTCTGTCGGCAGCTTTTTTATCAATACATTTACAGGCACATATCAACTCGCTTGCACAGACTCTGACAACGACACTGTTGAGTCAAAATGACATGAAGACATTTCCCGCACAGTTTGCAAAGAACCTGAACCGGGTTGTAGAGAGCACAGATAGCGGACATTACCTGACTATGATTTTCGGATTTATTGACCTGGAATCAAGCTCAATACACTACGTTCAGGCGGGACATCCTCACCCGTGGCTGTATCGGGCAAACAATACCGGGCCTGCTCCGCTCAAGTCCAATGGATATCCGGTCGGCATGTTTAGCGAAGTAGACTGGAGCACACAAAGCACAACATTCGGTTATGGTGACAAGTTTGTTGTTTACTCGGATGGGCTTATTGAGAACACTGTTTTGGATATACATTCGGAGGCAGAGTCGGACTTAGTCGATGGCTCAAACGAGAGCTCGTTCGTGAACTCATTCGAGAACTCATTCGAGAACTCAACCCCGAATGGAGTCACACAGCCCGAAACGTCTGGCGAACCGGTCAGCGCATTGTTCTCTGATCTGTGCGACAGCGCAGACAAAAGCGACCTGGACAAAAAGGTCAATTATTGGGTAACAAAAGATGGTAAGCAGACAATTACTGATGACATCAATGTACTGATATTTGAAAACAGATATGCAGCATAGCCCATCACTTGGCCGGCATGATCAAAGGTATCAGACTGATTAGAACCGATTCATTCCGGATTATAGTAAAACGTCACAAATCGGGCGTCAGCCAGTAACCTCCAACAAGGTGCACCTTATGAACCTGGATATTCAGAGTCATCAAAATCTTGCGATATTAACAGTACAACAATCCCGCATGGATGCGACAGACGCGAGCGTCTTCCGTACCCGTTTCAAGCAACTTCTGGACAATGGAATGCGGGATTTTCTGATTGACCTCACATCGGTTGGGTTTATGGACAGCAGCGCCCTTGGGGCGCTGGTCTCAGCGTACAAACTCAGCCATGTCAACGCTGGCAGCGTGGCACTGTGCGGAGTCAATGGCGCTGTTGAAGAGTTAATGACACTAACGCAGCTGAACTGCGTTTTTGCATGCTACTCAAGTGTCGATCAGGCATTGTCTTTTCCTAACGCTGCCTGACGCACATGGACGTCACCAGCCGGCATTCCCGAACAGGGCAATATCTGTGGCCGTTAAGCTATGTATTCAATTAATCTAAATTGCGAACACAATTGTCAGTCCGTTTTATCTGATTGGCTGCATGCTGCATTATCCGAACATTGTGTGGATAAACATTGCACAAGCCATCTTGATCTGCTTCTGGCTGAGGTAGTCAACAATGTACTGGAACATGGCTCCGATAGCGTCTGCGACACATTCATAAATGTAAGCACCTGGATTCATGATGACAAGATCATTCTTGTCATAAGAGACAACGGACGGCAGACACCGGATCAGTCGGTTTACAAAAATGCCACGCTGCCCAATGCAACTGACCTTCCTGAGAACGGTTGGGGTCTGGGTTTAATCAACCTTCTCGCGGATGACATCAACCTCAGTCGGAACCAGAACATCAATACCATTCAAATAACAAAATTACGGAATCAGACAGTTAGTGGTCCATCGACCTGCCAGTCAACATACCAGGCGTTTTAACAGATCCGGGGCTGGTATCTGTAGGCGGCGTTATAATCAACCTGACTGGTTGACTGTGTGGCACTCATACAATCGGTAGAAATGCATGTCGTTTTACTTCAGTCAATTCGAGAATAGAAGGCCTGAGCCTCCCCTGCCGCACCATGCAGGTATTGAGCTACTTTGGCAGTATCTGGCCGTGATTAACCTGATTGTAGGTGGCTGGTATTTGCAATGGCGTTGGACGCAGTCGCTGAATCCTGATGCTATCGCGTTTTCTTTGTTGTTGGTATCCGCTGAAACGATGGCATACGTCGGCCTGATTTTGTTCACTTACAATCTTTGGAAAACGGACGACACACCGCGTCAGGAACCACCGGTGATGCTGAACGATGTCAGCAACTGCGGTGTGGAGTACGACCGGCCCGTTAGTGTCGATATCTTTTTTCCAACATTCGACGAAGACCCGGAACTCGTACGCTTAAGCGTCATAGATGCCAAGAATATTGCCATACCCACCGGGGTAAATGTACATATTCATGTGCTGGATGACGGCAAACGACAAGAGATGCAATCTGTCGCAAGTTCGGAGCAGGTCAACTACCTGACCCGTGCTGATAACGCCGGCTTCAAAGCAGGCAATCTGCGCAATGCTATGGAGTCTACATCCGGTGACTTTATTGTGATCTGTGATGCAGACACCCGCCTTTTTCCGACATTTCTACAGCATACGCTCGGGTACTTTCGTGACCACAGTGTTGCCTGGGTGCAGACACCCCAATGGTTTTACGACATCCCTGAAGGAACACCACTTCCAGATGCGCTCGCGCGGTACCTGGGTCGCAGCGGACGGTTTCTGGGCAACCTTCTACAGCGCATCAGCGGTGAAATACGAATCGGCCAGGACCCACTGGTGAACGATCCAAAAATGTTTTACGACGTCATTTTACGCCGTCGCAACTGGTGCAACGCCTCATTCTGTTGTGGCGCAGGTTCAATCCACAGACGCGAAGCGGTTATGGAGGCTGCAGTTAAAGCATATGGCAGCAATGTCTCACGACAGCTCGCCGAGTCCAGATCTGCAATATTGTCTATTACCGGCGAACAGGATCTGGATCAAACCCTACAATCCACCATCGCCGGCCAGGCTATGCAGGCGCACGAGATTACGCCATACAAGTTTCATGTATCTGAGGACATCTACACATCAATCGCGTTGCATACTGACGCTGACAGGCGATGGAAATCTGTACTCCACCCGCAAGTCGAATCGCGAATGCTTTCACCGCAGGATCTGCTGACCTGGACCGTGCAACGATTTAAGTATGCAGGTGGCACGCTCGATATCGCCTGGAATGATAATCCGTTATTTCGCAAAGGGCTCACATTATCGCAACGCCTCATGTACGCGACAACAATCTGGTCGTATCTGGGTTGTATATGGAATGCGGTGTTTCTTCTGGCACCACTGATCTACCTGTTTACTGCGGTGGCACCTGTCAGTGCGTACTCAGCAGATTTTTATATACACATAGTGCCTTTTCTGATTTTGACTGAGCTCGCTTTCATGACCGGCACCTGGGGCCTGTCAGGGTACAAGGCAAAAACATCTTATCTATCATTTTTCCCGGTTAACCTGCGTGCACTGTATACAGTTTTACGCGGACGCAAGATCAGCTTTCCGGTTACACCAAAAATCAGACAGGAAGGAAATTTCCTGGCACTTGTCATTCCTCAGATGACAATCATTCTTCTTACCATAAGCGGAATTATCTACAGCTGGGGGCAACTACAGGAAAACGCCGGCAACTACGAGCTCAACGGCGTACTGCTGAACACGTTCTGGGGGCTGTATAACATCATGGCGCTATCGGGTGTAGTTGTCGCTGCCTTGTGGAAGCCCGACGACACGCCACTACCGGAGTACGTATAATGTCGTTCAAGCGCAATCTGGTCAAAGCACGAAGTCATATTGTATTTATACTGGCAGTGATCAGTGCCTTCGGCCTGGTCGCCAGTCTGGACAATCTTTCGTCCGCCAATGCACCAGAACGACTGCCTGCAGTGACTAACCATCTCGACTATGCACTGAGTCAAGCCTATCCACTGGCTGCGCCCCGGAAACTCACGGCGACGGAAAAACGCTGGGCCGACATCGCATGGCGGTATTTTGAAAATAACACGGTAACAAGGACAGGTCTGGTCAATTCGGTAGACGGTTATACCGCAACAACCATGTGGGATACAGCCA
>MDLA01000013.1 GCA_001730015.1 Chromatiales bacterium (ex Bugula neritina AB1)
CGATAAGGGGGCAATCGATCAGGTTAACTTCCCAACGCTCAATCGTGTGAAGGAGAAGCTCCTGTGTGCCTGATTCAAGCCGTAAAAGTCAATTCTCCCTGCCGACAGGCAATAGCGCATGGATGCGCGGCACCCAGCACAGGGAAGCGTGCGCTATGAGCCACCTTGCAGCAACTATTATTGCGATACTCCGGTCTCGGGACACTAATTCTAATGGGCCTCTACCTCAACGTTTAGTGATGTTTTGCGATAATGGCATGAACGAATCCATAGAGACCAAAAAGGGCAGCGCTGATTGCATTGTGCTCGTAGACACTTTACTGGAATCCAACGATTGGTTCTGCAAATATAGATTATCTTTTTAAACAATGTCCAAAACAGGTTGACACGTTACGTAGTCTTTTTAAGTAATTCCTGGCCCATGCAGATCTGTAGGATAGCTTTGATGTGTTTCCTCGGTGTATATCTTCAACTTCGGCATCAGAGAGGCCGAGTATTGTTATAACCTGTTCTTCAATTTCACTATTTTTGCCTGAACCGCCAAGACGGTGAAGAGCTTGGAGAACAGGATTGAACAGCTCATCGTATTTGTACTTAAATATTTCCACTACTCTGTCCTATTACCATTTAACGCCCGCAGCAGAGGCAACCATAAAGCGTAGCTTTTTGGTTGTCCTTTGACTGCGCTTGTTAGCCTTGTATCTGTGTTCCAGCAGTAATCTCTATCTCTAATAGAAAACGAGGGGGTGACATACCAAACTCACTAGCAATGCCAGGTTCGTTACCTCTAACGAGTTCGACAAAATCGGAGTTCACACAGCCGGCGTCACCCAACAAAACGTTGAATACGATAAACCAAGGTAATGAAGCAGCTCGGGTGTCCAAGTGCTCACAACAGAACCTATTGTAAAAGGTCTAACCTTTTCGTCATCGTCACTACCCCTGGTTGCAAGCCGATGCACTCCTTCCAGGCTCAGAAACAACGACCCTCCCTTTTGCATCGGGTGTTTCTTGTCATCTTCAGATAACTCTTTGTAAAGCCTTAGTCCGCTTAAGTAGTCATATATCTTTCTGGAATCATGACGCAGTTGTCGATGTAAGATTATTTCTTGTTCGTTCTGAGGATAAACGGAGATTGGTGGATTGTAGAGCAGATATGCTGCACACTCTGTTCCTGCTGATCGGTGCCTCCTATAGTGCTCAATCAAACTTAGCAATCTTTCATGTTGCTTAGCATTGAACGAATTGTATTTTGACCTAGTGCTATAGGTTCGATCCTTAAAAGGAAAAAGCTTTTTTGCTTGAACGAGTAATCCTTTGATATATGAACAAGAGGGATCAACACGATCTACATATTTAACAACCAGTCCTATATCAGATTGGGTTAAATTACGCTCTTGATGTTTGTTATACGCAATTGTGGAAAGAGATATTGATGTGGATAATAAACTACCAGAACTTTGTAGGTCACTATTTAGCTGGTTAACACTGTACGGAAGGGAATGAAGCTCCGAGCCCCTTTCGTCAAATAGTTCGCATAGTAAGGCAGTAAGATGTTCCTCGTCTGGAAAAAATCCAATTTCAAATCTACGAGATAGTGCCTCATCTACGCCGGAAAAGTATCGTAACAAATATTCCACATCTGTTGGGGTAGCAACAGGGATTGCCATTTCTGAACTCATAATCACTCCTTTTTGAGATCTACCTTGATTGTGTAGATGAGGCTAACGCCGGCCACATGCGCAGTGCACATGGTGTCCGTTTTTGTGTGAATATGCGAGCTTGCGAGCCACACAAAGGCGGACACCATGTGTGCTGTCGCGGTGATGGCCCTTGTTATACGCTGACTCAACACAGTAAGTAGAACATACAGTATTAGGAGCTTCGATGATTTTACCTTTACAATAATACCCGCTGTTATATCCTCTTTGGCTCTACGCTAGCCTCAATTTCCATATTGGATTCTATTTCATTTTCATGGAAATAGACCCCAACATCACCAACGCCACCATCACCGGCGAAGTCACTTCGGATGTGGAAATGCGTCTTTTGGATCTTAAGCTGATTCAGTGCGGCGATAAGGCTTTCAATGTCTTCCGTTTTCAAACCAATTTTTATTCCGTACCAGCCTGTCTGGAAATCTTCAATTTCTACCAACATATCTCAATTCATTATTTTCGTATAACGCTAAGATAAGCGGCGCGAACAGAAGCCAAAAAAAATAGTACATATTCCTGTTCGCGTCCGCTTCATCGACATGTTGTACCTGCAGAAGTTTGAACAGATCCACCACTCTAGTGGCACCTATGGGGATTTGATTGCCTTGTACGCTGACTTGCTCTTCGTAGGTCTCGCCTGTTGTTACCAAAAGCCATAGCATTCATCGCCTACCTCGTACTCTTGTAAATATTATGCATCACTGTTTTCAATTATTTTACTCATTATACCACTACAGACGGATTTGTCCTGTCGTCAGTGAACCCATTTTTTCTTTTCGATCTCTGTAACCCGCATTTGTCGGCCACAGACCGAGCATTTCTCTGATCGATCAATTCCCTGCGACTTCAGATATTCCTCCATATCAAAATCGATGATGGATTTCTTCAATTGCTTTCTGGCCACTTCCCGATCCTTTGCACACCCCGATGCGTAGAGTCCATAGTGGCGTATCATTGCCATGCTGGTCGGTGGGGTATGGATCAACAACTGACTGACAAATTTCTCTTTGCTGAATGGCTGCCATCTGATCAGGCCCGTTCGGTGGTCTTTGTATCTGAGCTTGACCCCTTCTTCGCTCTGCTTCACTTGGTGTGACCGTATCGGTCGGCCTTTGAGATAACGTGACAGATACTTCACTATCCCTTCTCCGTGGCTGTAGGATTCCTCAACCCGCACATTCCATTTCTTTTCACTGTAGAGCTTGTTGAGTATACATCGCAACTGCACAATGCTCTGTCCCTCCGGCATCGTCAGTCTGTTCTCTCTGATGAGTTTTCGAATACCGCTAATGTAGGCGCCCCGGAACTTCCTCATCATCGCTTCCGCCGGTAAAAAACAATCGTAGTTCGGTTCTACCCACTTCCCGTCACGACTCAACCCACCCTCCGTGATCACCGCATGGATGTGCGGATGCAACGATAGGTTCCGTCCCCAGGTATGTAGCACCAAACTGTATCCAGCCTTTGCACCCAGCCACTTCTCATCAGTCAGAAATGATTTCAACGTATTCGATACACTGGTAAACAACAGATTGCTCAGCTCTTTGGTATTGTGCAGCCATAGTCGATTCAATTCATGCGGCACCGTAAATACCACCTGGCGGTGACTACAGTTGAGCAGTCGCTCCTGATATTTCTCCAGCCATTTCAATCGTGGCATTAGATTGCACTGTGGACAATTCCTATAGTGGCAGGAGTTGTACAGGATACAGAGATCATGGCCTTCTTCTCCAGATGGACATCGATGCACTCGTCCACCCATAGTCGCCGTTCGACAGGCCATGATATTGCTCGCAGCTTTCATCTGACTCAGCGGCATCGGTCTTTCTACTTGCTTATATGACTCTAGAAAGATACTCTGTATTACATCCACCACTTCTACCACACATACTTCTTTTATTTTATAAATACTGCTTACTGAAATATATATTTCCAGTTGGCACTATTCCATACAGTCAAACGGCGTAGCCTTTTCTAGTACAACAGTACACTAACAAGATGCGGGATTTAAATGAATAACATGCGGCGGGTTTATTCCTAATAAGCCCGCGAAGACTACAAGAGGGAAAAACCTCCCTGAACTGCATTTATCTTCCATAAAATCGCCCCAGTAAAAAGACTAAAAAATCCCTACGCGGAGCGCAGGGGCTTGGGTCAGCCCCAGAGGGGCTCAGCATGCCTAGCCGTCAAAGACGGCTAGGGTTGAACCTCCCCACAGTCCGTTTTGGTTATAGGCTTAGTTGACGTTGTTCATATTGCTTATCTTTTGCATCCTGATACTTGACGTATGCCTGGATCTTCTCCATGTCCAAACCAACCGTATCCACACAGTATCCTTTCGTCCAGAAATGGTTTCCCCAGTACGGCTTACGTCTCAACTCCTTAAACCTTCCTAATATTCGGATCGCCGACCTCCCCTTCACTATTCCTGCATAATCCGACACCGACAGCTTCGGTGGGATCACTACAATCAAGTGAACATGATCTATTTGTACATTTAACTCCACAATCTCACACTTCTTTTGCTCCGAAAATGCCCGGATACAATTTTCTGCCTCCTGTTTTACAGCTCCCTGCAGCACACGATACCGATATTTCGGGGTCCAGACAAAATGATAGTGACAGTGCCAAATTGTATGTGATAACTTCTTGAATCGACTCATTGGTTTTCCTCTTTTGAGGCTGTGGGGACAGCTCAATATAGGAATACCATTGAGT
>MDLA01000014.1:0-3463 GCA_001730015.1 Chromatiales bacterium (ex Bugula neritina AB1)
ATAACAGCCGCCTCTCCATACGCATCACGCACCGCGTCACGCGCTGCTTCCTCGTCGCCAGAGCGGGTTAGAATGGCGCTGGCGAAACGAAAACCCAACGCAGAATCTGTACACATGGAATCTACATCACCACTTAAGATTGCCTCGACCAGCGGACCGGACATGCCGCGCTCCTGTGCCATATCGATTGTAAGTTGCAGGCAGGGGCCGCAGCCTTCGGCCCTGACGCCCGTGAGCCTGGCAGCGACGTGTGCCTCTAAGGGTGCGCTTTTTTGATAGCTGGAAAGTTTAGACAAGCCGTTTAGCGCATTCATTAATGACGGGGTTTCGTCGAGCAGGAGAAGCATATATCCGGTATCGTAATTATAGCGTTTTCCAAAACGCCGGATCATAAATCTGTAAACTGGACGCAGCATTGAACTAAGCATGAGTGACCCCTTCGTTTTATCGTATAACCTCTTTACGAGTAGACGAGACAGGGCCGGCATATGTGACGGCAGGCAGCCATATTTTTAGATCGCCGAAATGCTAGCCTGCCGGGGATGCCTGGTATGGCCTTCGGCATCCCGGTCAACGCAAGCGTAGCGCAGTGGCCGGCTCAGAGCTGATCTATGTTGCGAATCTGGTGTAGCAATTCCGAACCAACGGGCATCCCTTCTTGATCGCCAGTGGCATCCGTGCGGATGACAGGCATTTGGTTCAATGCTGCGCTAACTGATGTCCCGGGCCGGTGCGAAGAGTTCTATAGCTTCATCGCGGCCCCGAATCGCCTGTGGTCCCAGCCGCTCAAATTTAATACCGTTCTGTGGTGACAGATTATCAAGTACAGCGCTTGAGATTAGAATTTTGCGGTTTAGCGGTCTGCACAACGACTGGATTCGCGCAGTAGTATTCACCGTGTCACCGAAGTAGACAATTTCCCTTTTTTCTTCGCCACATTCACCGGCTGCAATCATGCCGCAGTGCAACGCTGCACGAAATTCCGGAACCAGATTAAATCGATCACTGTATTCGTGGCTGACACGGGCAATCTCATCTTCAATGGCAAATACGGCGTTGACGCAGTTATTATTGCGGAAAGCTGTTTTTGCACTCCAGGTAACAACAATTTCATCACCAATGTAGCGATGTGTCTCGCCCTCATGTTCGATCAGCGGCGTGGCAATATCGAAAAAGAATTGGCTGATCAAGGCATGTGTTTGGCGATCCCCCAATTGTTGTGCAATCGAGGTTGAATTTACCAGATCCAGAAACATGAACACCCTGAATTCGCTGACAGGCTGAAAGTAACGACCCAACACAAATGAGGTGAAAGCACTTTGCCCGACTAAATCCCGCATGAGCAAAAACAGCAAGACACACAAAGAGATGACAAACGCTACTGCGAGATCAGTCAATATAGATAATTCTTGCCAGTAATCCGGTGTGACGGCAGAGTTGAAGAAGTAATTGCCCAGCGTCAGGCCGGCCAGGATAGCGCTGCACATTATGCCGATGCGAATGATTAACTGGCTAAGAAATGGCATGCGGCGTACGGATGCGCCTGCGCGACTTGGCAGGAAAAGCACTTCAAACATGCTGGCAAGCAACGCAACCAGCATACCCACTGCTGCTGTCTCGAGCAGGCGGCCCGGGGTCGACGTCTCGCCGTTTATGGCGGACTGTAACAGGTAGTAGGCTATCGCCGCGATCGCCCCGATTGGAAGGATTAGAAGCTGGCGGACAGCCCGTCTGCGAATACGGGGATTGATCTGTTTCATGAAATCCCGTGTTTACCTGAAGAGCGCAACAGGATCAACATCATTTTACGCAACTGAGGCCGGACTGCCAAACTGTTAGTGCCGGTAAAGAGTAGGCAAAGATGGAAAGATGCCTTCATCTTAAGGCTTAATTCGAAGGAAACTATTATCTTGAGCACCAGTATGTAATTTGATTCTCTTTAATCGATGATTCAAGCATCATTCGTAAAGGAAACTATTTTTCAGTCGAGTTGTATCCAAAAGGTAGTTGCCAGGATAGTTGCAAACGTCTTTTGGCTGGCTGGATCCGCATAAAGAGTAAATGGTTCAGCATCTGTTGTGTAGCGGATTTTAGGCTAGTAGTGACTTCGTCTTCAGAAGCCGGTCCGTTCTCTGCTGAATTGCGCTCATAACGCTATCGCGTACTCAGTGTTAGCGGTATGACAGTCCAAAAAACTCCGATGAATAATGCATCAGAGATTCGATTGGTCTCTACAGTTAATCGAACAGGGGTTACAAGAAAAATGGAGCGAGAGCAATCGTGTTGTTAAAGGCTTTGTTTGCAGGGGTGCTTGCTTTAGGCATTCATTGCCAGGCAATAGCGGATTCGGATCTGATGGATGTCGGTGACGTAGGACGGTTATCCGAGAAGGAGTCCAAACTACTGGATAGACTGAACACGCTTTCAGAGATTGAAAGACGCGGGAGTATGGTCTACCTGGCAGGCATCGGTGCAACTGAGTTGGTCGAAGTGGCTGTACGTGAAGGCTTGATATCCCCTGATGCAAAACTTGATACTACACTACTGACAGCTGCCGCGACCAATGGTCATCTTGGTACTGTAAAAATGTTGATCTCGCACGGTGCCGGTATCGAGGTTAAAGATGACTCTCGCGATACTCCCCTAAAGGCTGCGGCAAGATCTGGTCAACTGGGCGTCGTGAACTATCTGTTGGAAATTGGTGCAAATCCGAACGCAGAGGGCAAGAGTGGCTCAACGCCATTGAGCAGTGCGACCTTCGGGGGACATATTGATGTTGTTACAGCGCTGGTGGATGGAGGTGCCGTCATCAAGGCCAATGAAAGTCGCTGGACGCTGATTCACTATGCAGCGAAATATGGGCATAGCGAACTTATTGACTACTTTGCAGGCAAAGGCGTAGACATCAACCAGAGAACCAGCAAGGGCTGGACCGCTCTGGCACATGCCACCCATGCCGGACACAATGATGCTGTAGCTACACTGATTTCTCACAACGCTGATTTAAACAGCTCGACCGACAGAAAAACGACTCCGTTAATGTTTGCATCTATGAAGGGGTTTTCTGATGTAGTGTCTGTTTTAGTGACTGCAGGCGCCAAGTTAAACCTTGAGGACCAGAAAGGACGCGCGGTTTGGTGGGCTGCGTCAAAAGGGCATGGGAATGTTGTTCGATATCTGTATACAAAGAAAGCGAAAGTAAGTTCCGCGTTGTCGCTGTTTGCGGAAAAAGGAGATTATCAGTCCCTCGAGATACTCTTCGAGTCAGGGGTTTCGCTGAACGTCACAAACGACAAGGGCCAGCCAGGCCTGCACATAGGCGCACGTCACGGGCACCTTGATGTAGTGAAGCTATATTTGAATCGAGGGATGGATATAAACACCACGGAACAAAATGGATACATTGCTCTTCATCGTGCTTCGGGCTACGGGCATGAGCAGGTGGCCAGGTATCTATTGGAGC
>MDLA01000014.1:3490-3841 GCA_001730015.1 Chromatiales bacterium (ex Bugula neritina AB1)
TCCGATCCCAATCGGCAGGGACAGCCCAACAAATGGACGCCGATTTCCCTGGCTGCACGTTATGGACATTTAGAGATCCTGAAGATGCTGCATCAAAAGGGAGGAAGTTTGCATCGGAGTATGAGTAAAGGATGGTCGCCTTTGATGTTGGCCGCTCGTGGAAAACACCCGCTGATTGTTGAATATTTACTGTCACATGGTGTGGACTCCAGTCTTAAGAACCATAGGCGGCTTACTGCCATGGATATTGCTCTCAAGAATAAGGAGCAGGCCATTATCGAAATGCTATCTGCCAGTGCGTCCGTAGATTGATACGTATCGGTTGCGGTATTAGGCCCGGCAGCAGATCCA
>MDLA01000015.1 GCA_001730015.1 Chromatiales bacterium (ex Bugula neritina AB1)
AAAGAAAAGAACGGTAACTACTGCGGTAGCTGCTTAGTACTGGAAGCTCGCTCCTTCAGGGGCGAGTAGTTCACCAGCCCTGATATTGATCAGGACAACCTTGTATCTGTCGTTTCAGGGATTTTGTTGACAATCGATGCCACCGACTCACTATAAAGTGACTCCAGCTCTCCCGGAGCTGCAACGCACATGCCCAAATCGCTGAGCAGTCCGTCTTTAAGTCCGTAAATCCAGCTGTGTACAGCCAGTTCCTGACCACGATCCCAAGCGTCTCGAACAACGGTGGTTTGGCACACGTTAATGACTTGTTCCAGAACATTCAGTTCACACATTCTATTAAAAAGGCTCTGGTCATTCGCTATGCGATCAAGAGCCTTCTCGTGTTTGTGCTTCACGTCCTGAACATGACGCAACCAGTTGTCGATCATGCCCAGCTTACTGTTTTTGGTGGCTTCAACAACACCGCCACAGCCATAGTGGCCACAGACAATAATGTGTTTCACTTTCAGATAATCCACTGCGTACTGGATAACGGACAGACAGTTAAGGTCGCTATGAATCACCTGATTGGCGACATTACGATGAACAAACAACTCGCCGGGCTGTAGGTCCGTAATCTGGTTGGCAGGCACCCGACTGTCCGAGCAGCCAATCCATAGGTATTCCGGAGCCTGTTGTTGTGAAAGTTTCTCAAAAAACTCTGGTTCTTTCGCGCGGACAGAAGCTGACCACTGTCGGTTTTTGTCAAATAGGTTTTGCAGTCGACGCATGATCTGAATTCCGTATCTTCTTCCAAGTGGGTTACATCGTAGCAGACAGCCCGAAACAGAAAGAGTTCCGGACTGTAGCGAATTGTTATCGGTACTGGTTAACTTGGTCGCGCAGTTCGGTAGCGGCGTTGCGAGCCGCTTCGGCAAAATCTTCATCGTTACCGGCATAAATGATGCCACGGGACGAGTTAACAATAATGCCTTCGCCTTTACTGTTTAGCCCATTTTTAACGGTGGCTTCAACATCGCCACCCTGAGCGCCAAGGCCGGGCACCAGAAAAGTCATATCACCAGTGATTTCCCGAATACGCTTTAGTTCATCCGGATTGGTTGCACCCACAACCAGTAAAACATTGTCATTGTTGTTCCACTCTTTCATGGCTGTTTCGGCAATCACCTCATAAAGAAATTGCTCGCCGACTTTCAGGTTCTGAATAGCGGCTGCACCAGGGTTGGAAGTGCGACACAAGAGCACAGCACCCTTGTCTTCATAGCGGGTGAACGGCTCTACAGTGTCTATTCCCATGTACGGATTAATGGTTACAGCATCGGCATTGTAACGAACAAAAGCTTCTTTGGCGTATTGATCCGCTGTACTACCGATGTCGCCACGCTTGGAGTCGAGAATCACGGGGATGTCAGGATAGTTATCCTGAACGTATTGAATGGTCATCAACAGCTGATCTTCAGCACCCTGAGCATGATAGTGGGCGGCTTGTGGTTTATAAGCGCACACAAGATCGTGAGTGGCATCAATAATGTACTTATTGAATTCAAAAATACACTGGTCCAGCTCTTTGATGTGAGCCGGGAATTGTTCAAGCAGAGGGTCGAGGCCAACACAAACCAAAGAGTTGTTTTTGTGCATGGCGTCACGAACTTGATCCAGAAAACGCATATCTAAGCCTTATTACATATCTGGGCGCAAAGTTTAACAGAAACATAGTGGTACATCCTTTAATGATGTGTAATGCTCAGGCTGGTTGTTTGCAATGCAGAAAAGTCATTGATGAAAATAATTTTTTTTATCCACAATGTGAAAGCCCCCCCTAAGTCTTTATCCACTATCATTACCGCAGTTCGTCAAAGTGCAGGTATTCCACAAGAAAATGAAAGCACCATCAGCAATGAACGTATCACCATAGAGTCTCTTCGAAATTTTATCCGAAATAATTACTCAGGGGTATCTTTTCCGGCACTAGATACGATGCCTTCTGATACATTTATTGATCGTTTTTCTCGTTGGGTAGAGTTGGAAGAGGTACATACCAATCATTCGAGATTTGCATTCCATAAAGCACGTAAAACGGGCAACGGAATGCGGATAGCGAGTCGTTTTCTATCTCAGGGCACGTGATAACCCACAGGTTTGTTACTATCGTACTGCAACCAGGTTTTATTGAGCCATTCTTCTTCGCCCAACCATTCCAACACCCACTTCAGACCATTCCCCATACTTTCCTTATTCCATGCCAGATAACAGCTGTCGTTCATAGGAATATCGAGAACATTGCAGCGAACCAGTTTTCCTGCATCAATATAGGGTTTTGCGAAATGGCTCGGCAGTATGGTTGAACCCAGTTCTTTTATCAGGCATTCAATAGCCATATGAAAGCTGGGAACCGTCAGTAATTTTTGATCGTCCAATAACAGATTGTAGCCATGTTGAAATACTCTGGATGTGTCTTGAATACAGATGGTTGTATACTGTCGTATTATATCCTGATTCAGATCTTCATTAATTTTTGCCAATGGGTGGTTCGGAGATACAACAAAATCCCAGTTAAGATTGCCCATGGTTTTCCAGGCGAAACGGTCATTGGAAAGAATGTTATCGGGTATGTCTTTCGGTGCGCCCAGCACTAGCTGACAACGGTTATGAAACAGAGCATCCCAAGAGCCGTTATAAACTTCTGTGTTTACTGTTAAATTAGTTTCGGGTCGCACTTGCTGAAGATCTCGCACAAGATCATAAACCATGCCTTGGTTCACTACATTGTCCAGTGCGATACGCAACTCCTCTTCCCAGCCGGACGCCATTTGGCGAGTGCTGGTTTCCAGAGTTTCCAGCTCTAATAGCAAGCGGTCAGTATGCTTAATAAAATGCTCACCCGCTGGGGTAAGTTCTACACGTTTGCTGTCGCGTAAAAATAACTGAACATCAAGGCGTTCTTCTAGTTTGCGTACTGTATAACTAATGGCAGAGGGTACTTTATGCAGGTGCTTGGCAGCTGCAGTAAAGTTTCGGAAATGGGCGACAGCCCTGACGATTTCAAGCGAGTCCGTTGGGATCATGGAAGTTTACTGCGTTAAGAAGAGGGTTATCTTTGCACCAAGGATATAACTTAATACGGCACAATGGTAACCGGCTACAGGGAATAGTTAAGGATAAATAAAGTAAAAACGATTAGTTCGATAGTAAGTTGATGCAAAAATGCAGAATCTACGTACAAATTTTGTTGATATACCTATGTGTCTTTTTCTAATACGATTTCAACCTTCGTTTTATCGAACAGAACAACTTACTTAGTTGCCCGTCGACTTGCTATACCAGCTTGATTCTGCACTGTTGCCTGTTCCCGTAGAATCAGGTGAGTCTGGTAAGAAACGAATTGAGACTGCACTTGAAAAGCAGGCTCAGGTGGATGATCAGCAAATAAACCTTTGTAACTTCGGTGCAAGGGTTTTTGCCGTGAAAATCCCCGAAATCAGGACGCAAGCAACCACCCTGCACAGAACAAGGAACTATCGTATTAATCATTAACTCAGGCTTGTTGCTGAACCTGACTCAAATAGCCGTACTCCTCCAGTTTATACAGCCAGCGTGATGCATTCTTCCTGACCATTAAACCCTCGTAATCAGTGTCAGGATCGATATAAGGCTGTCGTTTCTTGAGTAAGGTATAAATCACACGAATCAGTTTATGCGCAATGGCAATCAAACTTCGCTTGTGCCCCCTGCGGATCACCAGACTCTGATATTTACCCTTGAACTGACTTTTAGTCTTGATAGCAGCATTAGCCACTTCGCAAAGTGTCGTTTTGATCATTTTATTTCCCTTTCGGGTTCGACCACTCTTGCGCTTGCCTGCACTCTCGTTATTTCCCGGACATAGCCCAGCCCAGGAAGCGATCTCTTTCATACCTCCAAACTGACTCATATCATCGCCAATTTCTGCGATCAGTGCGGCTGCGCTCATTTCACTGACTCCAGGCAGCGTTTGCAAGAGCTGCCAGGCTTCTTTCCAGGGCTGAATGGTACTCAGAATCTGGACTTCCAGTTTATTCTGCTGCTCGCTGAGAAAGGCGATATGATCTCGGATATCTCTCAGTACAATAAGATGAGACGGAGATAACTGCTCGTCCATACTGTCCATTAGCTGTTTTCTGTCAGCCTTCAGTCGACCATCTGCCTTCTTGATAATGCTCTGGAGAGATTCACCATCAATCAGTGCATTCACCATGCGTTGCCCAGATTTACCGTTGATGTCGCTGATCAGGCCACCTAACCTAATACCACTGTCGTCCAGTGTTTTATGGAGGCGGTTTTTTTCGTTCGCTATTTGCTTGACCAATGCATCACGTCGCCGGGTCAGTAAACGCAATTGCTCTTGATTCGGATGAGGTACGAAGCTTGGACGAACCAAACCACAGTGAGCAAGATGGGCGAGCCACTGACTGTCCAGCGTATCGGTTTTACGACCCGGTACGTTTTTTACGTGTCTGGCATTGACCACCCAGGGGTTTAAATCTCGACCAATAATGGACGCATAAATACTTTTCCAGTAGACGCCTG
>MDLA01000016.1 GCA_001730015.1 Chromatiales bacterium (ex Bugula neritina AB1)
CAGGAGCTTTGGCCGTTCCATCCCCAGCCGTCTCCGTCCGAATCTATACACTCGCCGCCCTGATCTATCGGCCCGTTGTCGATGTCAACCCGGCATGACTGTGATCCGTCCCACCCCCAACCATCTCCGTCTGAGTCGATGCACCGGGAGGAAGTGGGTGTATTGGTGTTGCCGGTGTTATCTTCGATCCGGCATGATTGGGAGCCATCCCATCCCCAGCCATCATTTAGCGGCGCGGTGTCTACACAGATAGCATTGTTGTCTGTGACTGAATTAACAATGCACGATGCGCTGTTTTCCCATCCCCATCCATCGCCGTCCGGATCGCTTGACGAGGACTGGCAGACAGGAGCAGCGAGCAAAACAGTTGGCTGGATGGATAACGCAACAAACATCACAATCGTTGTTGTGATGGTGCTGACAGGCCTGATACAAAACTTCATCGCAGCGGTCCTCTTCTGTTTGTCGCCGGAATTGGTGTGACACATGTGTGCTGAATGCAGGTGCAGACAGCGAGACATCATAATGTCATGACATTATGGTATCGGCAACCCGGTGTTGCAAATAGATTGCGATGTTGTTGCATTTTTTCACCTGACTGATGGTTGCCAGCTGTTTTTAACGTAAGGGCATTGGCCTGGCAAATCCGGCAAAACTGATTGAACACGCCGTTCGCATATCAATATGAGCAATCGCCCGGATTGAAGAATTGCTAATTGTGGAATGCCCGATCAAAATCACGGCAAAAATTTTTGGAGTATCCGCATGATTGATTCAGTCAGTGCGCCACAGCTGGTGTGTTCGCCGAGATTGCGTCGCACCCCGTTTTCCAGGCGCGTGGAAGCTGCCGGCGTAAAGGCCTATACCGTCTACAACCATATGCTTCTGCCAAGTGTTTTTCGAAGTGTGGAAGAGGACTATGCACATCTTAAGTCAGCGGTGCAGATATGGGATGTGTCTTGTGAGCGACAAATCGAAATAGCTGGTCCGGATGCAGCGAAACTGGTGCAGATGTCGACTCCGCGGGATTTGACTCGCATGCAGGACGATCAGTGCTATTACATCCCGAATGTTGATGCTGCCGGGCGTTTGTTGAACGACCCGGTATTGGTAAAACTCTCCGATGACCGGTACTGGGTATCGATCGCCGACAGCGATATGCTTTTTTACTATCGCGGTTTGGCCACGGCGGCGGCTCTGGATGTTAGTGTTTTTGAGCCGGATGTATCTCCGCTGGCCATCCAGGGGCCAAGTGCGGATAAGCTTATCGAACGGGTGTTTGGCGAAGACATCGTCAATACGCGATTTTTTCGACATCAGCGCATTCGGGTAGCAGACGTAGACATGCTGATTGCCCGTTCCGGCTGGTCGCTACAGGGTGGCTTTGAAATCTATCTAGACGGCAGTAAACACGGTGAATCTCTATGGGATACGCTGTTTGAAGCCGGCGAGGATTTGGATGTTCGAGCCGGCTGTCCTAATTCCATAGAGCGCATAGAGGGAGGCTTGCTGTCGTTTGGAAGTGATATGACCAACGAGCACACACCCTATGAGGCGGGGCTTGGCAAATACTGCCAGCTAGATGCCGCATCCGCATGTCTGGGTTGTGACGCACTGTCATCAATGTCAGCTCCTGTGCGACAGATCCGTGCTGTAGAAATTGATGGAGGAAAACCGCCGGCTTTGACCGAGTTCTGGCCTCTGCACGACCGCTCAGATAGCATTGTCGGGCGAGTGTCATCCGCTGCGTACTCACCGGATCTGAATAAAAACATCGCGATAGCAATGGTTGACAGGGCGCATTGGGACGAGGGAACAAGCTTGTATACCAGACTGCCGGATGGATCGCGCAGAGATGTCAGCGTTCGCCGATCGTTCTGGGTATGATGTGTAGCGCGGGATTTTATCGAGCCTGACAAGAATTCATATAGATTCCAACGTTAATGCCACCATCAATTACAATCAAACACCAACCTGTTGAACTGTTTAAGCTGCTGAAATTTGAGAGCCTGGCCAGCAGCGGTGGCGAGGCAAAAAATTTTATAGCGAACGGTCAGGTAAAAGTGAATGGTGAAATAGAACTGAGAAAGCGTCGGAAAATACTGGCTGGTGACCGGATAGAGTTTGCCGGTGATACAGCTGTGTAGATGTTAGATTACATTTCACACGTGAACAGGCCAGTACATTCGCGAAGTCTGTTGCGCGAGACTTTAATCCATTGCATGACCCGGATTCGAGACGCTTTTGTGTGCCTGGCGATTTACTGTTCGCAGTAACGCTCGCCGACAAAGGATTGTATGCACGAATGCAGTTTCAATTCGACAATATGGTTGATGGTTCGCAGGCGCTTGGGTTTTATGAAACGGATGATGGATGGGTATTGCGGAGTGAAGCTGATAAGGACTTCCTATCGGTTGCAGTTACCGGAGACAAATGCGAAAGCGAGGCACTGGTATCACAGTTGATGCAGGCGTATGTTGAGTACTCTGGTCAAACGTTTCCATACGTACTGGTAGGTTTGATGCAGTCACACAATGTCATGATAAATCCAGCGCGACCGCTGGTTATTTACCGCAGCATGTCAATAGAGTTGAGCGCGTTTGATTTTGACGGTGTGCGCTTACAGTCGACACAGCACGGCTTTGAAAGCGACGGAAAGAAGGGTGAAGTAACACTGAACTTTGATATTCTCGACGATCTCGATCGGGTTGTCGGCTGTGGAGAAAAACAGATGGTGCTCGGCGGCTTACGACCGTACGATGAAGCAAAAATGCAGGCGCTTGTCGCAGAATATAACGCCATAAAAAATGCCTATAGCGCTAGTATAGAGTGACCCTCAATTGATGCTGATCCCCACGGGGACGCGCTGGCTAGCTCGCCACCGCGTGGGGCTATTCGAAAGGTACAACACTGGTTGTCAATCGTGACAGGAACCAGAAATTGTGGCTTATAGCTGTGGTCCTAGGAATCACCGCGTACAGCAATCTCCGCATCTTTTATAAACACATTCTTTTCGCTGTCGGTCACTTCCGCTATGAGTCGACCGCTTTGCTCGGGCTTCAGATAAAACCGGAATGTCGGGTTTTCGCTGATACTGATCCCAACCTCTGCTGAGAATATCGGCGTGTCATCGAGTTTTACGTCAATGTTTCTAACATAGTGCGCGGGGTAGTAGAGGTGTGTGACCTGATCCTTCTGCATTCCGGTAATGTTCGGATGGCTGACTTTCAGTTGTGCGGCGAGCAGGCCTGTAGGTTCGTCCTGGCGGGTTTTGAGCTGCATCCGTCCGAGTCTCTCCATTGCCAATGCCAGATTGCCGGCGGCCGGCGCTGAGCAGCCGCCACTGCCCTTTACAAAGCGGCTCGCCATGAAGAGTTTCCCGTCGCTGGTTTCGGCGATCGCTCTGATGTGTGAGTACTGATCTACGCGGACTCTCAGATCGAGGTCGGCACGTCCGCTGGCTGGCGTAAATGTGAAAGTGCCTGCTTTCGGGTCAGGGTTTTTGTCGATGAGCAGGGTAATACGCTTGATGTAGCGGTCTGATTGCTGCTCGGTTCCTGTGACGATTTTTACCGGAACGAGTGCTGGATCTTCGGCCCGTTTTGGCGCTTCAATGCGTAGCAAATCGCCAGCGTCCTGAATTTCCCGATCGCCAAATATGGCAGGTCGCAACGCTGTTTCCCACAAGTCTGCAGCCGATTGCTGGGCAGCTGCTGTTTGCGCCAGCAGTGACGTGATGATCAGGAAAATTCCATGAAAGAAAAAAGAAATGTTTCCAGTGTGGCGATGTGCTTTCATTGCCGCTCCCTGTTACCGGGCCGGAGATGACCCTGTTTTGATTGCAAAGTGCAAGTTGTTGAATCTTAGAGTAATAAAT
>MDLA01000017.1 GCA_001730015.1 Chromatiales bacterium (ex Bugula neritina AB1)
GTCATACTTACTCACAGATGTATTTGCCGCATGGTCGCGTGACAATATTCGGGTTACCGCACGAGTGAACAACGTGGCTGACGAAGAATATGTGTCCTGGTCAGACGTGTTTTACCTCGGACAGACAGATCCCGGATTCCTCTATGCCAACCAGGTCTTGTTAGGCTCACCCAGAACGTTTGAATTGAGCATTGAAGCCTCGCTGTAGCGGGTATGGCTGCAAGGACACTCGCATTTTTGCACCGATGGCTGGGCATTGTGCTGTGCCTCTTTTTCGCCATGTGGTTTCTTACCGGCATGGTTATGATCTACGTACCATTTCCTTCTGTGCCCAACACCGAACGACTTCGTTATCTAGATCCTATTGACGCCAGTACGATCGACGTGGATCCAAGCCAGGCGGTATTCGCTTGTGGAGAAGAGGAAGCTCGTCAATTGCGAATCATCTCTTTAGAAACCCGCCCAATATACGTTTGCACTGACAGTAACAATGCGTTGCACGCCACGTATGCGGATACTCCGGGGGCCGTCCCAACGCTCTCGGCCGAACGAGCAAAGATCCATGCTGAATCGAGGGTTGATGTACCGTTCTATGCGGTCGAACGCGTTCACTATGATCAGTGGGTCGTCCATCAAAAATTCGATCCATACCGTCCTTTTTACCGTTTAGAGCTTGTTGATGGCCAGGGCACTCACCTTTATGTGTCGTCGCATACAGGTGAGATTCTCCAAAGAACGACCGCGCACGCCAGATTTTGGAATTACCTGGGTGCGGTTGCGCACTGGATATACCCCACAGTGCTTCGCAAGCATTGGGCTTGGTGGGATAAAACGGTGTGGTGGTTGTCGTTGTTCGGCATCGTAGCGATTCTGTTAGGGATCTATCTCGGCGTGTTGCGTTTGATAAAGGTGCGTCGATCGGGGCAGAAACTTTTTAGCCCTTTCACGGGGTGGATCCGTTGGCATCATATCGCGGGCCTGGTCTCTGGTTTGCTAGTGTTGAGCTGGATCTTTAGTGGTTGGTTGTCGATGGATCACGGAAGATTGTTTTCGACACCGAACCCGAGCGATGAACAAATCCAGGGAATGCGAGGGATTTCACTCGGCGTAGTTGGAATGCGAATAAACGTGGAAGACCTTAGGCATTACAATAACGCACACGAGATTACGTTCCATGCAGTTGGTGGCGAAGCATTTACACTCTCACATAACACTCAGGGTGTGGTTGATCCGCAGCCGTTGCGTCCGGAGGATATCGCTCTCGCCATTGATGCAGTTTGGCATGAAGCTGATGTTGTCAAACTGAGCGTGATCCAATCAGGTGATACCTATACAGACCTTCGTGAAGGACGATTGCCCGAGGGAACGATAAGGGTCGAACTCAATGATCGTGCTTCAACGTGGGTGCACGTCGACCGTCACTCTGGAGACATTCTGTCTGTCATGGACCGTAGTCGCCGAATCTATCGGTGGTTGTTTAACGGACTGCATAGCCTCGATGTCCCAAGATTCGTAGAACTGAGACCATTGTGGGACATTGTATTGCTGCTTCTACTGGTGATCGGCTTGATAGGAAGTCTTACCGGAATAATCGTTGCATTTCGGCGTCTGCTGAAATCCCCATGAAAGTAGTACATACAAACGAAATGCCAGCAAAACAGCTTGAGGAGACGTGGCAACGCTTACTTCGCAAAGCGGCGTTGCTCCCATTCATCTAGCTGCGTTATAAATCCCGCGGGACAATGGTGCTCCGCACTCGCGTGGCCACTGACTTTGCCGATGAGTTCAGGAATCGACCGCATTTCGCAACCCGGTGTGGCAAGAATCGCAGCGAGAACGAACGACAGACCGAGATGCCCATAAAAATAGGCAATCCAGATGTTCAGCGATACTCCAAGGATTGAGCTATCGAACGAACCAGAGACAAAGAAGGCAATGCACCCGATCGCAACAAGCCCAACTGCCGAGAAGATGAGGGGACGTTGTCCCCAACTTTTTGTGAAACCAATGTTTACGACATAGTTGAAAACCCATAGAGGAGCCAGGAGCACAAGGAACCGGTTATCTAGCGTCGAGAATGGCTGGGGGGTTGTCCATTCCCAGTAATAGAACACTTCAGCGAACACATACAGACAGAGCACACCCAACACGAACCGAAAGAGTCGGCCAATTGGCCCAGGGCGAACCAGCGTCCCTGCGCTGACAAGCTCCAAGGGATCAGATTGCTTCATGGTTCCCGCTCCAGCTCAGAAAGGTAGTCGTTAACCACCTCGGCAAATGCTTCGCTGTCTAAACGCGGCATCTTGCCTAGCGGCAATCGGCTCAGTTGATGCATCGCGAATGCGGGTTTCGGTGGGTACTCTTCCTCCCAGAGCACACCAGGCTTGTAAACCATCCACACGTCCCAGGCGTAATGGCCGTCTATCTCCAAAGTGCTCTCGTATAGCTTGCCAATGATCCCAGTATCTTCCCAGTAGTGGGTGGCATTGCCGCCCGTGACCAGTGCTGCTGCTTCTGGCACGTGTTTCTCCTCGGCGCCAAGCGTTGGCACGTGAGGAATAAGAGTGCGCAGATTCGGATTGTGATTGCCATCAAGTAAGCCGCGATTAAGATCTGCCAGACCTCGAAGACAAACGCCTCAGGTAGGGCCAACAATGAACACCAACCGCACCTGATCGACGGCTTCGTTAAAGTCTGATTTCACCTCTGTAAGATCGGTACCCATGCGAACGTAGGGTTGATCTTCAGCGAATGCAGCGCAGGATAGTGCGCAAACAAACAGACAAAGCCAGAAGGCGTTCTTGAAATTCATCGCAAAGCCTCCGGCGTCGCGTCAATAAGTAGCCACTGCAATTCGTCCGCGAAGAAAGCTGCCAGAGTCACGAAAGCAGCAATCCATAGGGCGGACTTCAGCCAGACTGAAGGGCCCTCAGCGCAACTGCCATCTTCACAGACTACCGGCGTCCGGTAGACACGCCAAAATGCCCAACCCAACATCAATGCAGCCGTGACGAGGATGTACGGACGAAGAAAATCGAATCGCGCCATGGTGATCGCCCCAGACACACCAAAGAGGGCAACTGCCCATGGCCCAATACAGCACAGCCCAATGAACGATGCGATCGCGCTAAGTCCGATCGCACTTCCTGTTGTACCTGCTAGTTTTGTATCTTCCTGCACTGTACAACTCTTAGGAGCACGAGGCGCCTTGTTGTATAGGTGGACAGGCCACATCGCCATAGGAACAAAACACGCAACAATCACCTTGTAGAGGTCGAAGTACCTCGCCGCAGCCTTTGCAGTCATAGAAGAACTGACAAGCGTCAGTAGGCATGACTTCCTTTTCTACATGCCCACACTTCGGACATGTGATGGTGGACTGATCGATTACTTCATTCATATTCGCATAGTAAGATCTGTAGCTACTACAGATGCAAGGTCGATACCCCCATGGCTGAAAATCGTCTGACAATAGGAAAAGTGGCTGAACAGACGGGAT
>MDLA01000018.1 GCA_001730015.1 Chromatiales bacterium (ex Bugula neritina AB1)
GAGTACAGCGCCTTAGACGCAGCTATAGAAGCAGCGCAGCGGTTCTGGGCCGGAATTTTATGCAACACCGGGTTTAGAACATGAAATTCTACAGATTCACTCATCCCGCAAAAGAATTGGCCGGATTACCTCCGTATCAAAATTGCTGCCGCACAATAGTACAACGTTGCACTTCCCTTCGTAACACTCGGCCTCCGCCAGATATCCGGCCATCGCCAGAGCCGCTGCGCCTTCAACAATGAGCCTTTCTTTCCATGCAAGGTGATGAACTGCATCGGCGATCTGTGTTTCAGAGCAATGGACAACCCGATCTATGACTTCTGCGGCAATTGGAAATGTCAGTGCGTTGTGATCAATGCCGCCTGCGCAACCATCAGCCAGAGTCTCAAGGTGTTCTGTGTCTATAATACGCCCTGCTGTCAAGCTCGCCGCTAGTGCCCCTGAATTAATTGCACTTACTCCGATGATTTTCGTCTCCGGGGAATAAGCTTTAAGGACAGCGCCTGTTCCCGAGACCAATCCACCACCGCCCAACGAAATGAAGATATTGTTGATTTGTGGCAATTGCTCCAGCAATTCAAGAGCAATCGTACCTTGCCCGGCCATGACCAGCTCATCGTTGTAAGGTGAAATATATAGCTTACCTGTTTTCTCTGCCAGGGACCGAGCGTGCCGTTCAGCCAGTCCGGAATCTCCGGGGTGCAGAATGGTTTCTGTGCCGTAACTTTGGATCTGATTGAGTTTCGCCTTATCCACAGCTTCAGGCAACACCACGGTCAATTTATGACCAGTAGTGCTCGCCGCATAACTGCACGCAATTCCATGGTTTCCGGAAGACGCTGTAATCACCGGTTCACCTGCCGGCACAGCGCTTAGCCTGGATAGAGCACCACGTATTTTGAACGAGCCCGTCTTTTGAAAATTCTCGCACTTGAAATACAACCCGGCTATAGCAGGCTTATCCCGGCGCGATTGCAGGCAAGGAGTCTCTACAGCGACTTCCCGGATTTGCTTGCGCGTCATGACTGACCGGGCTGCCAGCGCCAATACTTTTCGGGAGGGCTTCATATTCTCAATATGTCGTAAAATTCAATTTAATTTTGCACAAGTCAAGTCACACCTGGATAACCCGAAAGTTTTCTACGAAATCCTTCCCGCTCGGCAACCGCGCTATTCACCAACCCTGTCGGTATTCGCCCGGCACAGACATCTAAGACTGATACCACATCGGACGCGCCAATACCGGCAAAGCACTGGTCCGTCCAGCACAGCGCGTGTGGCGTAACAATTACATTGTCGAGCGCAAGCAGCTGGTCGGCGGCATCGGGTGGTTCGGTTTCAAATACATCAAGCCCGGCGCCGGCCAGTTGACCGGTTTTCAAAGCATCGGTCAGCGCGGCCTGATCAACAATCGGTCCGCGTGCGGTATTTATTAGATATGCAGTACTTTTCATATCGGCCAGCCGCGTGGCATTCACCAGATGGTGCGTATCGTCCGTTAGCGGGCAGTTAATAGCCAATACATCAGATTGATTAAAAACGGATTCTATATCAACAAGCGTTACACCCAGTTCTGCCGCCGTATCGGGGTTTGCATAGGGATCAAACGCTATATAATGCATATCCAGCGGCTGACTCACGCGGAACATCTCTGCTCCTATATTGCCGAGCCCGACTGAGCCAAGAGTAAGTCCGGCTAAACCCACCCCCATGTGATTGCTGCGAGCATTGAATCCTTCGGGGCCGCTGCGCGTGAGCCGATCTTTAATCAGCAGTTTGCCTGTGAGCGCCAGCATCAGTGTAAGAATCGAGACGGCAACTGGCCGCCGCACGCCATCGGGAGTAATGCATACGGCGATATCGCTGGCTGTGCAGGCGTCAACATCGACCGAATCGTAGCCTACGCCAAAACGTGCGACCACACCGAGCCTGCCCGAGGCCGGGATACTGTCCGCAGTAAACCGTTCGGACAATAGAATCAGTGCATCGGCTTCTTCGAGATCCTGTGCGGCGACAGGATCACCGGGTGGCAGAAAAAACATTTCTATATTTTCTGCACTGGTAAGCGGGGAAAGATCAAACGAAGGGTAAGTCAGAGTGCCTTCGGCCGATTTGAAACTGGCTGACAGCGCAACACGAAACGGTTTAGGCTTCATCTTTTATATCCCTGAGGGTATCCAGGCCTTGCGTGAGAATCCGCTGATAAAGCATGGTGTCGGTACCGTAACAGCAGAAATCGAAACCTTGCCGCAGATCAGCCTTGCCTTCTTCGACGTTGGCGACCAGCCGACCGAGTGATTTATTGTGCCGCTTTGCCGCCTCTACAATACGATCGTGTGCTGCACGGTATTCCGGATGATCAAACTCTCCGGCAACGCCCAGCGATGCTGAAAGATCAAAATGACCTATCCAGATGCAATCGACGCCGGGTGTTGCGGCTATCGCGTCTGCGTTTTCCGCGCCTTCACGCGTTTCTATAAGTACGAAGCTGGTAGTGCGTTCATTCGCGCCTGCAAGACGTTGCTCGACCGGCACAGCGCCGGAGGTGTAGTTGTCGTGTGCAATACTCAGCGCAACACCGCGATTTCCCTGAGGCGGGTACTTCATGCAATCTACAAACCATGCAGCCTCTTCGGCGTTTGCAACCATGGGAACCATCACGCCCTCTGCTCCCACATCGCAGGCACGTGCAATTGCAGCGTAATCTTTCGATGGTACGCGCACAATCAGCGCAACCCCGGCTGCTTCGAAATAGCGTACCGCCTGCTTCAGGGTTTCGTGGCTGAAACCCGAGTGCTCCATATCGAAGAACACAAAGTCGCAGTTCGCCTCGGCCAGCATATGACCAATACCCGGCGTTAAAAACTCACCGACATAGTGGCCGAATTTGGGCTGGCGCGTTTGCACCATGGCCCTGAGTGATGTGTGTACGGAGTCTGGCATTTGTTGTTCCTTCACGGTGCCGCTGACGCTGTGGCATCGAGTATTATTCTGGTTGAGGATCTACTGCGGACGTGATCTTTTGGCCAGATATTCCGATCAATTTCGTTAAATATGAATAACTATTCGCCTTAATCGATCGAAATATCTGACTCAAAACCTCACGCCCTCGCTACGACCCTCATTCTCAGACAAGCTCCAAGTAGCTTGTCCTCGCATCATTCTATGTCATCATAACCCGTAAGTGAATCGGACAACCCGAGGGTCGACAACCATGAGCCACCCGGTACAGATTACTGAAATCGTCAATATAGAGCGCTACCCTATCGAAGATCTCACCACGCGCGCTGCAGACGCTGTTGTTGCCCATTGCCGGGACAAACCTCGATCCACTGGTCTTTGCCTGCCACCTGAATTTATTCATTCGGCTGCTATCAAGCTCATTCAGTCTGAAGCCCGTTCGTGTATGAATGAAGCACACTACACCGAACATTGGCGTGCCACGCCGATCGGCGATGCATCAAACCCTGATCGCAGCCCTGCACAGGAGACCCCGCGCCGGCATGAGCTGTATCGGCTTTGACTACATCAGTGAGTAATCGCCACTGCGACAGCTATATCTATGGCCGGGGCTGACTCGGTTTATCAATGCACTTAGCGATACTCCAGATCTGTATACCACCGCAGACCCGCTTGTCAGCTGCATGCTCACCATACTTAAAGACTCATCCAGTCTCTCTACTCACCACACCCTACCGCACTGAAATTGTGTTACCACCGGTGTCACAATTAAGCTGGACACAATTCAGAGGCATGCTTATATCTTGAACACTATTGCTTTGGACTGGTATGAGGTTATATCAATTTCAGATGGTATCAGCCTGATCCGTGAAAAATATGTTGCAGGTTGGTTGCGCTGCAATATCTGGCACGTGCGAGGGCGTGATCGTGATTTGATCATTGATACCGGTATGGGTTTACGGCCGCTGGTGAAAGAAGTTTCAATTCTAGCCGACCGCCCAATCATCGCCATCATGACTCACAGCCACTTTGATCACGCGGGTGGTTTACACCAGTTTGAACATCGCTGTGGTCACGCGCTTGAGCACCAGATTATTGCCAGCCCAACTGCAGCCAACACAGTTGCTGATACAGGCTATATCAGAGCCGAAACATTTACCGCCTTACCCTATCAAGGGTTTCAGCACCAGGACTACCTGGTAAAACCAGCGCCACTAACTCAACTGCTTGACGAAGGCGATGTTGTCGATTTAGGAAACCGTGTTTTCAGCATATTCCATCTCCCAGGGCATTCACCGGGGTCTATTGCTTTGTTTGAACAAAACACGGGTATCCTCTTTAGTGGCGATGTAATCTATGATGGTGATTTGCTGGATACACTTTATCACTCAGACGCTGAGCAGTTAAAGGAATCGCTACGACGTTTGCAGGACTTGCCGATCACCACGGTTCATGGCGGTCACTTTCCATCGTTTGATAAACAGCGTCTCAGGGTGATTATTGAGGAATATCTGGCTGGAGGTCGGCGTATCGGGAATTCAGCAGACTGGGTTGGTGAGAATTTGGCTGAATGAATCTGAAGCGGCAATGAGCCGATGAACAGCTTCAGCGACATCGTTCATACTGCGTTACCCACTCCTGTACACCTTCTGGTTCTCGACAGCATCTGCAGTCCGCAATCATGCCACTTGTATAACCGTGCCAGTGATTGAATTTTAAAATCCAGTTTATTAATTCGAGCTATATCGGCTTTACCCTGGCGTTGCATTAAATTTCGAGCTCGGATGCATATAGAGCAGTATAAAAGGCGCTGCACGGAGTTTTTACTGGGTTGAGACTAG
>MDLA01000019.1 GCA_001730015.1 Chromatiales bacterium (ex Bugula neritina AB1)
GATCTACTGCGGACGCGATCTTTTGGCCAGCTATTCCGATCAATTTCGTTAAATATGAATAACTATTCGCCTCAATCGATCGAAATATCTGACTCAAAACCTCACGCCCTCGCTACGACCCTCATTCTCAGACAAGCTCCTAGATCATTGCCCAGACTGGTGAAGTTGACCAATTGCCCAACACGCCCGGCCAGTAAACGCAAAAAATCCCGGAACTGATTCAAATCTCTTACTTGCACCTGTGCACCGAGGTCACGCTCCAGGAATGTGGACAAGTAGCTTGAATAGAACAAAGTTGGATCGAGATTTTGCTCGTGCACACGAGGGAACCCGCCGGTGAACACATTTTTCCACAACGAGAAACAACGATTGTCTCCCTTCAACTCATTTACCGACAACGGCAGTAACCTGAAAATGGCAGTTCGCCCTGCCAGGGTCTGCCCCACTCCTTTTTTTAGCTCCGACTGATAACTGCCAGTCAGAATAAACTGACCACTGCAATTCTGCTCGTCGACAATACCCTGAATCCACGACAGCAATTCCGGCAATCGCTGCACCTCGTCCAGAATAGCGCCCTGCGCAAACTGCGCCAGAAAGGCCTTTGGATCAGCCAGTGCACGAGACCGGACATCCGGGTTCTCAAGCGACACATAGGGCTTCTCAGGGAATGCTGCACGCACCAGCGTTGTTTTACCCGATTGCCGCGGGCCAAGTATCGTAACGATTGGATATTGCCGGGCGGCATTTACTACTGAAGAGGTGAGGTCGCGACTAAACATAGTTGTTCAGCTTAGTGTTTTTCGGGCTAATCTGCAATTCAATTGCAGATTAGCCCGAACACTAACCGGACGCCCACTCTAAAAAGGCAGATCCAGAATAAGCAGGGAACAATTAGTTAGTGCCCGTCCATAAACCGGGGCGTAGCGAGGATCATTCAGGTGCGTGAGATTTCGCCTACCACATGTAGGCGTTTAGTCATTCTAAATAACTACATGTGGTCGATGAAAGATCGCGTGTCCTGAGGGATCCGCAGTAGCGCTGGTTTATGGACGGGCACTAGTTAGGCCTGCTCCAAAAAATTTTCTCGGTGACACCCCAAATGAGAAAAAGAAAAGCACATTTCTTGGCTCCTAAACCATAACCAACACTGTCTGAAGCCTATTTTGAACTTGGAGGTGTTCGCGTGCTTGAATTGCAGGCAGACGATGCCTATATTGCCTACAGACTATGAACTCACGTGCCGATCATGCAATACACACTCAGAAACGTCCCGGCCGATCTCGACAAAATCTTACGCGAAAGAGCACGAAGAGAAGGCAGAAGTCTCAACGAGGTCGCGCTTGAGGCTCTTCGTCGCGATGCTGGTTTATTAGGTGAACAACCAAAGCGCCGGGATCTGTCATCCTTCAGTGGCACCTGGATAGAGGATCCCGAAATTGATAAAGCGCTTGCCGATCAAAGAACCATTGACGAGCATATGTGGGAATGAGGCTTGCGCTTGATACAAACGCCTACTCCGGTATGACACGTGCTGACGCTTCAATCATTGATGTGCTGGAGCGAGCGGATTCTCTGTACCTGCCGTTTATCGTGGTTGCAGAGCTGAGGGCAGGATTTTCATTAGGCACCAAAGGCTCAGCCAACGAACGGGAGTTAGTACGGTTTATGGCATCACCCGATGTGACTGTTTTACATTCATCAGATATGACATTGCATCACTACGCCCGACTCTACCGACAACTCCGATCGCAGGGCACACCAGTGCCAACCAATGACCTCTGGATTGCAGCGATCGTGGTTGAGCATGAGTTGACACTGTGTACCCGAGACTCATATTTTCAGCGAATGCCTCAACTAGTAGTGGTATGACACAATAGACGTGCCGTTAACCAGTATCTTGCAATGACAAAATAGACGCATGAAGAAAAATCCAAGGGTAAGAAACATCTAGGGATCAATTCTTGATATAGCACATTAAACACCCCGAAAAACTCAAGCAACCGCCGGCCGAAAATCCGTAAGAATTACAGGAAATTACAGGGACACACACTTCACGTCGTTCAGAGGGAAATTTACTAACATACTACGGGTGCCTGCCCCTCAACTCTGCTTGATCAACTGCCGGAAATTTTGGGCGCTGACTGGAATGGGTGCACCCTTTACTGCCAGAGCCAAAAACTACGTAGCGTTATTCTGGTTTAGTTCCCAATTTAATTACTTCAAAGCTCACAAGATCTGCCCAGTGTATTATCCACTGGTCGAACAGCCTCGCGTCATCTGTCTCCATCAATTGGAAGCATCTATTTCCCTGATCTTCGAGCCAGCTATCCAGATAAATCAGCCCATTCGGTAGCATTCTTCCTTCGCGGTGAAAACGTTCATAAACCAGTTGTATAGAATTTGGTTTTATAGTTTCAATCACCATGTATTGCATGTAATTTTCTCAACAGTGTCTGGCTGCGCCTCGCCGACTACGGAAGCACTAATACGAACAGTTCTCTAATTTTTCCCAACCAGCTACAGTTCAAGCCGGTGATTAATATCGCGCCACATACAGAACAATATATACGTAGGGTGTGGTGAGGGGTGCGAACCGCACCATCTAGTTTCTACAAACATTGGTGCGATTCGTTGTACTCATCACACCCTACGTCGATCATAGAGGCACATCCACTGCGCATTTAACACAATAGCGGGCAGCAGTTGATTATTCCATTCCATGGAGGCGCATCACTACGCAATAAACCTTTGTCAAATACCATTTAAATATGCGGACTGACTATTCATACGCTGTACATATTTACCTTGTAAGGCTAGAATATGCAGCATGCGCGAAACACTCTCAATCCGCACCTACAATCCGGTGATTGCAAGCCATTCTCATCGGTTTCATCAGATTGTTTTTCCACTAAACGGCACTATAGAAATCAGTCTGAATGGAACCAATGGCTCAGTTTCAACCGGGCATTGCGTGATTATTCAGAAGAATGTTCAGCACTCTTTTATCGCAAAGAAAGAAGCCCGTTTTTTAGTCGCAGATCTCTATGATCTACCGGAATCGGCCAAGTCTATTGAGAGTCCCTTTGCAGCCGTATCCAGTGCATTCAGGTCGTTTTGCATGTTTGCTGATATCCAGCTCAATTCAAACCACGACCAGCGCATCGAAGACAGCATGATTAGGGTCTTTAAGAATCTCCTTGCATTGCAGGATTTCCTACCTGAAATCGACCGGCGAATCTCACGCGCTCTCGAATACATTGAAAACGATATAAGCGAGGCGCATAGCCTGGATAATCTGGCCGCTGTTTCGTCACTGAGTGTTAGCCAGTTTAAAGTACAATTTACAAAACATACGGGAAAAACTGTAGGGCAGTACTTGCTGACCTTACGAATGGAAAAAGCCAGGGCGCTATTAGTAAATACAGATATGCCGATAGCTATAATTGCAGCCTGCACCGGGTATTCAGATCAGTCGGCCTTCACCAGACGCTTTCAGAAATATTACGGCGTCCCACCGAGTCAATTCACGAAACGTTCTGAGAAATAACAAGCCAATCTGCAGAACAGAGAAGCTCGTCTGCACAATTCTGCTCAGTCGGTACGAGTACACTATGTGCATGAACACTACAAACATAACCCGATTTCTTGAAATCTCTGGTTCCGCACTGGCAATTGTTTATGCGCTTTTGCTCGCGTCAAATACCGGCAATGAGATACTTGGATTCACTCTGCTATTGATCTCGTCTGTTCTATTCGCTGCATGGGCTGTAATTGACAGACGATGGGCTTTTTTGTCACTTCAATTTTTCTATGCCGCATCTGCCTTAATCGGCTTATTTCGTTGGAATATTTAGGGCCACTGTCAGTTACTTGAGACTGCTCACTAATTTCTAATCAATTTATATTCCTAATCAATTTATATTCCTCAGGCATACGCAAAACATCGCATGCGACAAAAACGGAATCAAAACTCAGTCGAAGCCCCTCACAATACCCCATCGCATCACCCCAGGTGGCATGGTCGAAATCTGACATACTGGCAACAGCACCCAGCTCGATGACATTACCATGGGTAATTAATAATGCACTAGCCCCGTTAGGCTACGACTCCGCGACCTTAAGCCAGACATCAGCCTGTGATCTCGCATATCCGCCAACCTCAGAAACTTCAGCAACAACTCGCGCAACTTCCGAAAACGATTTTGGCCAGCTAACAATACTCAATATATTTTCAGGCGCGCCGCCTATCGTTTCGATTGTTTCATTGACTTCATATCCCAGAGCAATCGCCGTCTGAATTGCCCTGGGCAACGTACTTGTGACTACATACCGATACGAGCCCATCGAATCACCGACATAGCGTGCCAACTCTATGCCATCCGAAGACAGATTCTGGCGCGGCTTTCTTCGCATAGCGTGTCGCCTTACTTCAAGATACCTCATACCACGCAGTCTCCGTTCGTCCCGCGTTCCGTTTACCTCACTTCCAAATATAGAATTTCAAAGTAACCTCAATACGCGCGCACGCCCTCCTCCGGCGCTGCTCGAGGCACGAGCGCTCTGACTAGGCTGCTCATATCCAGAATTCCTACCGGCTGCTTATCACGCATCACAACGTAGGAATGGGATGTATCACCACCGGAGCGGGCAATCATACTTTCAAGGGTGTCGTCGTAGTCGATTTCACCGTGCGCATGGGCGGGAATCGGCCCGTCAAGAGGGGTCATGACGGATCGCACACGCAGCACCCTGGCTCTGTTTATATCGCTGACAAAATCTTCTATGTACGGGTCGTTCGGGTACAGCAGGATATGCTGGGGTTCTCCCTGCTGCACAACGTAACCGTCTTTTAGTATCACCAGATGATCAGCCAGCTTCAAGGCTTCATCCAGATCATGCGAGATAAACACGATGGTCTTATGAAGTTCTTTTTGAAGCTCTAGTAACAGATCCTGCATGTCTGTGCGTATCAGTGGATCAAGAGCCGAGAAAGCTTCATCCATTAGCATTATCGGTGAATTGGATGTCAGCGCCCGCGCAATACCTACACGTTGCTGCATACCGCCCGAGAGCTGGTGCGGAAAATGATCGCCGTAACCTTCCAGTCCGACGCGCTTGACCCACTGCTCGGCTTCCTTTAAATACTCCCGCCTGGATACACCACGAACCTTTAATGTTGTACCCGCGTTTTCAAGCACCGATTTATGAGGCAGCAAGGCAAACTTCTGAAACACCATAGACATTATCTGGCGCCGCAGGTTGCGCAGTTTGTCTTCGTCGTAGGCGAGTACATCTTCGCCATCTACATCAATCTGGCCGGCAGTCGGTTCAATCAGTCGGTTCAGATGGCGAATCAACGTTGATTTTCCAGAACCGGACAAGCCCATAACCACCGTTATGTTTCCCGCACGAATGTCGATGTTGATATCTCTCAACCCCAACACATGCCCGTGTTCGTTCAGTAAATCTGCTTTGCTGGTACCGTCGTACACACGTTGCAGCGCGGCCATGGGATCCGACCCGAAAATTTTATACAGGTTGCGGATCGAGACTTTGGTATTGTCAGTCACTTGCTTGCTCTCGCCTAAAAATTTAGCCTGGAAGGAAGATCTAATGATTACTCTTACTGCTTCTGAGCCGCATTGACACGGTTAAGCGCAGCTTTAGTTACCCGATCAAGGATAATCGCAAGCAACACGATTCCAAAGCCGGACACCAGTCCCACGCCGAGTTCAAGATTGCGAATACCACGCAACACCAGCACGCCCAGACCCGGTGCCGACACCAGCGAGGCGATAACCACCATCGCGAGACTCATCATGATGGTCTGATTTATACCGGCCATAATATTCGGCAGTGCCAGTGGAATCTGCACACCGAATAGCTTCTGCCGATCTGTCATTCCAAACGAATTGGCCGCCTCGATAACATCTTCATCGACCAGTCTGATTCCAAGATCGGTGAGCCGGATAACCGGCACGATGGCATAGAGAATTATCGCTACACCGTAGAGTTTAGGTTCAGTAATAGAGAATAGAAAAATAAGTGGTATCAGATACACAAACGGCGGCAGCGTTTGCAGCATATCGAGCACCGGTATGATCATTCTCTGTAGTTTGTCACTGCGTGACATGGCGATACCAATCGGCACTCCCAGCAACACACATAGAAATGCACAGACATAAATCACTGCCAACGTTTGCATTGCGTGATCATAGAGATCGACAAACGCGAGAAATCCGAGACACGCCATTACGAACAAAACAAGCCTGAACGATTTCGAAGCGAGATACACAATAAACGCCAGTATAGGAAACATGATCCACCAGGGCGTCGCTTCAATGGTGGCCAACGCGAATTCAAGCAGCCAGCTCAGAGGCTGGGTTATCGGGTCCAGTACGAACCGCAAGCCATCTTTAATGGCTAGAAAACCATTTTCGACCCCTTTGGTAACATCTCTCGATTGACCGATGGAAGCGCACGCCTTGTGTAGCTCATCCAGTGACGGAAAAGGGACATCAAACGCAGATTCGTCCTTCTTTACACCCGCTTTGGCCAGCAAGTCAGCCATAGAAACCGGGCCGCCATCTCCGGACTTACCGGCATCGCACCAATCCCGTAAGCCGACGCGATCAAAAAATGAATCGTAGAATGCCACCCGAAGAGCCCCTTACAGATACATAGAAACTCCCGCATTATTGGTGCAGGGAGTCTGATAAATTTTCAAAATGCCGTTGATTACGGCAGTCCGGGCACAACTTAATGTGTACCCGGCACTACAACAAGCAATACAGACGATGTTGGCAAAATTGTCTAGCCGACCTTATAGATCAGCATAATCTACCCGCCTCTTAAACGCGTCTGTTTAACCCGCCTATTTGATAAGCGCAGAAAGTTTTTCGCGCGCCCCTTCACTGACCCACTTTGACCATACACCGGAATGGTTACTCAGGAAGTGCACTGCAGCTTCTTCCGCTGAAGCACTGTTGTCATCCTGCCATGCCAATGTACTGTTAAGGATATCGATATCAAAGCTGATGGTGCTCATCAGTTCAGCAATTGCAGGCTCACGCTCAGTCAGTGCATCAGTTGCGACGGTCAGTACTGGTGCCGGCGGGAAGTCGGAAACGCCCGGGTTAGCATTGTCCTGGTTACCGTTAGCCGCATGAACTTCCGGATCGATATCGCCAATTTTAACCTGAGCCATAGGGTATTTTCCCAACACCGCTGTAGGTGCCCAGTAGTAACCGAACCAGGGCTTTTTATCTTCATAGGCAGCAGCAATAGAAGTACCCAGCGTTTCACCGGAACCATGATCAAAAACGTCCATCTTCTCGCGCAAACCCAGCGCTTCGATGATGTTGTCATTAACAACACGGCAACCCCAGCCGTCAGGGCAGTTGTTGAACTTATTGCCAACCAGTTCAGGGTTAGCCATAACCCCTTCGATAGTTAAAAGTTCAGGATTAGACTCTGCAAGGTACGCAGGAATCCACCAGCCTTCAACGCCACCCGGGTTGAAAACTTCAGTCAATCGCTTAACCTTGCCTTCTGCTTCAAGCTTCTGGTAGACATCACCCGTTGAGTTCAACCACAGCTCGGTAACAATATCCGGCTCGCCATTTTCAGCCAGTGACGCCACAGAGGTCATCGTTGCGGACGGCACTTTTTCAACCTTGCAGCCATAACCCTGTTCCATAAGGAACTTGGAAACTTCAGTGATAATCTGTGAAGATGCCCAATTCATTTCAGTGATGGAAACTTTTCCACACTCTGCGAACGCGGGCGCTGTAACAAACATCGCCGCTGCAGCGGCAAGACCCGCGGTATATTTAAGTAATTTTCTCATGCTTTCTCCAGGTATAGTTAAAATTGCCCCATAGTCCTAAGCTACCAGCCCGCATTATTCATCGGGTAGCGAAGGTATCGCATAAACCCTGCTTATTCACGGCAAGGGATTTCACAGTGGATTTCCTTCTCGCGTCGAATACTTACTGGTATCTGCAAGAGAAAAAACTCTCTGTGGAATCAAAGATCAAGTGAGATCCCTTCAATCCCGTGAACAATGCGGGCTAGCCCTGAGGCGTTGTGGATACGGATTTACATGTCCGGCAAGCCACACCGATTGACACCGGCACAACTTACCCCAATTATCAAACTACGTGTCCGCCGGGTGCGACAGTTGCTGTTGCATCTAGCTGATCATTTATCAGCATGCGACACGTAACAATCTGTCAGCCCCTGAGCCGCAATCCTGTGGCATTGAACGGAAGGCATTAACAGCACCATCAGCTGCTTAATAAACGGGAAATACGACGGTATCGTCGCTGGTGTGAATACCCGGCAATTACTTCCGCCGGTCTCTGTCCCGATGTCGAATCCGAATTGAGCGAAGACAATAAGCAGTACCTGCCGGTAAATCGCTCCGAACGTGTGGTAGTGTTGAGCGACAACGAGACTAAAAGCAGGCCACCAAACCTGCACTCTTAAGGATATTCTGGTTATCGGCCGCCTCCATATACTGATTCACCTGTGTAGCATTGTTTTTTGCGCAGCAACTATCGCAGAAAGCATGTCTATGTCCGAAACCACAAATGACGTCCAGCTACAGGATACTGACTGCGTCGACTTCATAAACGAACGTCCATCCGATGTCACCTGTGGCTTTATCACGCTACCTGTAAATCATGACGCACCCACCGATCAAACCGTGTTACTGCCCATACTTATTGCCCGACAGACCCGGTCACCACACTCAAGTTTAAACAAAGCAATCCTGATTCCCGGCGGTGGCGGCCCTGGAAACTCAATTGGTTTCGGGCATTCGTACTCCCCTGGCGACTACCTGAAAAATACCACGGATTGCGGGCCGCCGGCTTTGACATGGTTATTGTTGATCAACGCGGAGCAGGCCTTTCAACACCCGGTCTTCGCTGCAGGGAATCCATCAACGCATTCAAGCAATCTATAATTCGCACTGACAGCCCAGAGGATGAATCTGCGTTCTACAATAGAAGCATCATTGCCTGCAATGATCGCCTGCAACGTAACAATGTTCCTGTACAGGATTTCAACACCTACCAATCTGCAAGAGATTTTCTGGCCATTATGGACTCCCTGCCGTACGCATCATGGAGTACGCTCGCCACGTCCTATGCCACAGTGATTATCCAGGCCATTGAACTACTGCATCCACGATATTTTGATCGAATAGTGCTGGACTCACCAATACCAGTAAATTACCAGGAACCGTATACCATTGAATCTTCAATCGAATTAATCGACAGAATACTCAAGCTCTGCAACCAGTCTCTGTGATGCAATTGGAAACACCCTGAAGGCAGGAAAAAATTTAAAACGCTATTGGTACGCGCAAGGGACACGCCCTACCTGGTCAAAGTAGCCGTGTTTGACAGCGGTCTTTCAATACGCACTTCGAAAGAGTTAGTTGTTGATCACATCCGGCTGCTGGACATTTTGCTAAGGGCAGCCTACAACAACAGCGCCATCAAAAAAATACCATTGCTGATCGATGAACTCCACCATGGCAATGTACAGTCGCTACGAAAATTCGCCGAAGACTACTGGCATATAAAAAGTAGCCCCGATTTTTCAGAAGTACTTAGCTGGTCTATTTACTGTCGAGAGCAAATTGCACTTGAGGATAATTTTTTAGAAATGCACCTCGACAGCGCACCACATTACTCCACAAAATATCGCTTTGGACAAATAGGAAAACAACAAATCTTTAAAGCACTTAACGTTGGTATAGACAATTCACTCCAGGCAGTTAACACGTTTGAAACAAAAACTGTGATTATCGCGGGCAGCCTTGACCCGATAGTCAGCGATAGGTACGTTACAGCAACGGCAAGCAACTTTAGCAACGCAACCATTCTAACTGTTCCAGGTATGGGGCACGCCGTGTGGCACCAAAGTAAATGTACGCGAAAAAATATCGTAATGTTCTTTAGTGCAAACGACTCAAGAAAATCAGCCAAACTGAGACAATGCAAAGATGGCATACACCTATTCGAATAATGGCCCGGCAACACGCTGAATTGAACGCACTCGAAATCGAACCGTGGCCTGGACCATTCGCCTGGACCATTCGTCTGGAAAGGCGCAGATATGCAGCACACCACTGACTGGCATATAGAGCTTTAACCAGAAGATATCAGCAACATACAAACTGGTGTTGAATCAATCACCGCGTCCGGTAAAAATCTGGCCGAAGCAACACAAGCTGACTTTCCGTTCCGCCGCTTCGCTAATCGGTTTTAGCATATACAACAACAGCTACTCAATGGCAGCGGCTTTGCTTTACCGTGGTGTTGCATTTAATTTCGAGTTCAGAAGCTTATAGAGCTGTATAAAAGGCGCTTCATGGAGTATTTACTGGATTGAGCCTGGTCATTCTAAGTGAAATTCAGGAAAAACGAGTACAGCGCCCTAGATGCTGCTATAGAAGCAGCGAAGCGGTTCCGGGCCGGAATTTTATGCAACACCAGAGTAAAAGTAGGAATCGAGGAAAATCACCGCAGGAAGGATAAGCGCAGCACATTCACCAACAAGCCCCGCCACCAATAAACCGCAACGTACCTCATGATCTAAAATTTCCGGTAGATCCGGATTTTAAATTAATTAGTGCCCGTCCATAAACCGGGGCGTAGCGAGGGGCACTCAGGTGCGTGAGATTTCGCCTACCATATGCGAGCGTTTAGTCATTCTAAATAACTACATGTCGTCGGTGAAAGATCACGTGTCCTTAGGGATCCGCAGTAGCGCTGGTTTATGGATGGGCACTAATTAGTTTATCCAGGCGATAACACACGTAGTCGATATCAGTTGCCATGATGCCGTTATGGCCGAAGTCTCGTATGTGCCGTATCCCATAGGCCAGTTCCGCCAACTCCCGCATGATTACAAATGCATCCACCACAGTGTGCTCAGATTCCGATAGTTCCCGGACAGACTCATAGCCCTCCAAAAAGGCCAGCCAGCGCTCGACTCCACGTTTACCAGATCCCACGCACGCCCCCCCCCACTTGAACGTAGCAAGATCATAGACCCGATAGCCGAAGGCACATTCTTCAAAGTCAAAGTGTGTCACTTTACCTTCGTGAATATGCATATTTCCACCATGCAGATCACCGTGGCAAATACCAGCATTAAGAGACTCTTCCGGTACAGCCTTGACGACTGCACAGGTATCTTGCGCTATTTTTTCGATGGAACTAAGCGCCTCAGGACGATGGGCCATATAGTCCCGAATATAAACCATTGAGTTTTTCAACAAACCGGTCAGGTCAAGTCGGCTTCGGGTGAAGTTTGTTTCGAAACCATCGGAGGATAAATGCATCTGAGCAACTGATTCTCCCACCAGCCTGCAGTTTTCCATTGAATCGTAATCGGGTGGTGCACCTTCAGCCGCAGCAGTCAGAAGAACGATTCGCGGCCCTTCAGGTGCTGATACTTCTGTTAAATAGCCACCCGACACTCGCGCAATCGGGTAGGCAACAGGAAAATCCTTCCGATGCAGATAGCTCAGCACTTGAGCTTCAAACTCGTTCGCTTCACGCGTGAAAGCACCACAACGATACACGCGCAGGAAATAACATGCGTCTGCGCATCGGACTTGATAGGTATCATTGGCCCCACGCTCCCAGAAGATACATTCGAGCGGGTTGTCGATAACATATTCCGGGATAACTTCCGCCATCAACTCTTCAGCGCTAACAGTTGAATAGCTACATCCTAGTTTCACTACCATTTTCCAGGTTCAGGGCTAAGTCGAATTCTAAGCGCTCTGAACGACTTGCTCTATCGCTCCGAAAATTGACTTGCCTCGTGCATCAGTCATTTCAATGCGAACTTTACTGCCATGCTTCATAAAATCAGTTGTTGGCTTGCCGGTTTCAATCGTTTCTATCATGCGCAGTTCCGCAATACAGGAATAACCGACACCCCCCTCACTGACAGGTTTGCCAGGGCCGCCATCCATTTTGTTTGACACTGTGCCGGAGCCAATAATTGAACCGGCAGATAGACGACGTGTTTTTGCCGCATGGGCGACAAGCATGCCGAAGTCGAAAGTCATATCAATACCCGCATCTGCGCGCCCGAAAGGTTCGCCGTTGTAATCGACAGACAAGGGTAAATGCACCTTGCCTTCCTGCCAGGCATCACCCAGCTCATCGGGAGTCACGGCCACCGGAGAAAAAGTCGACGATGGTTTTGACTGAAAAAAACCAAACCCTTTGCCAAGTTCTGCAGGTATAAGGTTTCGCAAAGAAACATCATTTACCAGCATGATAAGACGAACTGCCCGCAGCGCTTCTTCACGGCTGGCGCCCATCGGCACATCGTCTACGATCACCGCAACTTCACCCTCCATATCGATGCCATAGGCTTCGTCTTCAACGACTATTGGAGCACGTGGCGCGAGAAAAGAATCTGAGCCCCCCTGATACATCAGTGGCACAGTCCAGAAACTCTCGGGCATCTCGGCACCACGTGCTTTTCTAACAAGCTCAACGTGGTTTACGTAAGCAGAACCATCAGCCCATTGATAGGCGCGTGGCAGTGGTGACATTGCATCGCGCTCATGAAAGCGCTGTACCGGTTGATAGCCCCGCTCCAGTGATTCCGCCACTCGCCCCAGACGCGGCCCGCATACAGCCCAGTTATCCAGCGCAGCTTGCAGGGTTGGTGCGATATGACCCACCGCAGAGCATTGAGTCAGATCTTTTGAGACAACCACAAGCACGCCATCGCGGCTGTCATTGGCCAGAGTCGCTAGCTTCATTATTGAATTCCAGTCTTTGTTTAATTAATTCCATCTAGCGAGCCAGATGAATATAGCGAGCCACGAACCACTACCACTACCACTACCACTACCCGGTGCTGGCAGATCATACCATAGCAGTTCTGTGCTGTTTGCAGCTCTTCACCAGCGCCTGGTTATCTCCATTGTTCGGGCGATGCACAGCGTACCGATCCAGATCACCAATCCGGCCCATGCCCACAATCGGAAGCCGACCCGATTGTTGGTCTTCAGATAGAGCTGTCTGTATTATACCAATTGCGACTGCAACCCCCAACTCGTTTGAAGGGCCCTGCAGGTTTTTAATCCGGTCAAAAAAACTAACTGTCCACCAGCACAAAGAGAAAGCCACTCGAGAACATCTCCACCATCGCTCTAGCCTGTTGAGAATTTGCATTCCGCGTACAAGCAATTAACTTTATAAAAAAAGCACACTGTACTCCAGAGAAAATCAATAACTAACAATGTAATAGCTTTAACTCTGGTACTGCATAAAATTTCGAGTTCAGAAAATTATAGATCTGTATAAAAGGCGCTGCACGGAGTTTTTACTGGATTGAGCCTGGTCATTCTAAGTGATATCCAGGGAAAATGAGTACAACGCCTTTGATGCTGCTATAGAAGCAGCACAGCGGTTCCGGGCCGGAATTTTATGCAACACCAGGGCTTACCCTGGTGCTGATCGACTCACCAATGAAATCAGCTGGATTAATCACTGGTGATTCATCCGGTACACCAGTTCTGTTTCTGACCAAGCTCATCAAGTAAATTGTATTTCGGTACCGCACCAATCTCTAACTGCTTAATACCTCTTTCTCTCAAGTAGTAATCTCCCAGATCGCGCCACATAGGCGCGTCAACCAGTACGTCGACCCCCTGCTTTCCCATCGCTTCTAATCCACCAACCTTCTCGATTTCACAATCTTCAAACAATACTCGACCATTTCGTTTGTGGGCCTGGCACATATGAAAATTGAGTCGGATTGATTCGATTCCAAGAAATTCAATTTCTGCAATATTGCAGTTGTGAACATCAAATGTATCGATGCGGCTTCGGGCAACCATCACGCGATCCAGAATGCAGTTGTCGAGAGCAAAATGGAATTTTGCATTGACCCCCACGATCAGGCATTCACGCAACAGACAATTGCTAAACGTAACCCCTGACAAGCCACAATCGAGTATCGCGACTCTCTCGAAGCTGGAGTCAGTAATTGTGGTGCTATCGAACCGACACCGCTCTATAACAGAGTCTGTCCAATCGACTGCCTGAACTTGCCCTCCGATGGTAGTAGCGGCAACTTTTCCAAAAGATACGCGCTCGTCGTCTTCGATTGTATTTCCCTGCAGCGGGGAAACATTCGGCAATATTGACTCTATAAATTTAGTCAACACGCGATGTTTTCTGCTATTTTTCAAATTTATCTATCACCATCATTGTTCAGCCATAGCGGCGACCAGTTCATCCACCTGAGGTTGGTTACGTAACCAATATTTTTCCAGATCAGCTGGTGCGGAATCATACAAATTCCGCATACGGACCTGGCCGCTCTTGCGGGTATCCCAGATCCATTTTGTGAACTCCAGTTCAAAGCGTTCGGGGCAGCCTTCTGGCAAGTCAGGGCGGCTCCTGCCGTGATATTGAACCGTACGTTTGAAAACACGGTACGCTCTTACACTCAGCGGAAAATCCAGCCAGATCAACATATCAGCCCGCTCCAATCTTTCCGGCCAGGTAGAAGATCGACCACCTTCGAATATCCAGCTATCTTTGGCATGCACTTCGAAACACAGTCTGTCTTTCTCCGGCCCCGGGCGTTCAACCCAACCTGCCTGCCAGTGAATATGGTCAATGTGAAAAACCGGCAAACTGAGCAGATTTCCCAACACCCGTGCAAGAGTAGACTTTCCCGAGCCAGGCTGACCAATAATCATTATACGTTTTTCTGCTTTCATGGCCGAAACATCCCAATTTATTGACCACATCGGATGGAGATCAAAAAAACACGGTCACACCTTAAACTATGGCATTGCACCGTCCGAAAAATGCGTAGATTGACAAGATCAAAAAAAGCCAGAGCACGGGCAACAAATTGGTGTTAAGCCAGCCAATAGTTGCCGATAGCACGACTGCTCCGAACAGTACAACGAGTAAAGGTGTGAAACAACATGTAACAGAGACAACTGCCCTTACAACCCTGGCTTTTAGCTCTTTTTAATAATTCTTGTTCATCACGAACACCCTCGCACGCAACCAACAATACTCTGTATACCAGGAACTCTATCGAGGCTGGATGTACACGGCAACCGACACTAATTCTCTGACACTATTTCTCTATGGTTGCCCTGTTATATAATTACAACCAGTACACCGCAATTGATCGTCTCCTGGATTTTCGTTATTGGCAAAGTGATGTATGCGCAGCCTCGAACCATTCTATCATTTGGTTAGGGATACCAGATCAGGGGGAGGGAGTTCACGAAAAAATGCGCTAATGTTGTCAATAACTCTATACCCCATTGAATCACGCGTGGTTTCTGTTGCACTGCCCAGGTGAGGTAACAACACTACATTGTCCAGCGCCAGGTATGCTTTGTTAATCAGTGGTTCATTGTTAAACACATCCAATCCCGCACCTGCAATCTGATTGTTCTTTAACACACTGATTAATGCCTCGTCATCAACGACTTCACCACGTGCGGTGTTGATAAGAAAACCTGAAGATTTCATTAGACCCAGCAATCGCTGATTCACCAAGTGGGTATTTTCAGCCCCGCCAGGGCAATGCAGTGATACAAAGTCCGACTGACTGAAAAGGTCATCCAGTGAATCAAGTTGTGTAGCGCCATATTCGTCAAGCACAGCCTGTGCAATTCGGGAGCGGTTGTAAACCTTTATGTCCATATCAAAACCACGCGCGCGCTGCGCTGCGGCTTTTCCGATACGCCCGAAACCAACAATTCCAAATGTTTTTTGACTGACTTTATGGCCGATCATATGTGTTGGGCGCCAACCGGTCCATTCACCATTGCGCAGTTCACGCTCACCTTCACCGGCTCGTCTGGCTGCCATCAGCATCAGCATCACCGCTATATCTGCTGTGCATTCACTTAATACATCGGGCGTATTGGTAACAACAATCCCCAAACGTTTGGCTGACGCCAGATCTATATGGCTGAAACCGACACCATAATTGCCGATGATTCTAGTTTTGACTTCGGATGGTTTGATTCCGTCAAAGACACTCGCATCAAGTTTGTCGGTTACCGTGGTGAGGATCGCATCATGATCAAACAAGGCGTTCCTCATTTGCGCTTGCGAGAGTGGCTCATCAACAGAATTTAACGTAACGTCAAATAGCTCTGCCAGTTTTTTCTCAACAGACGTCGGCCATTTCCGCGTTACCAGTACACTTGGTTTCATTAATTATTCCTGTGCTTGCAAAACTTGCTGGACTGTCGTGCCGATAAACGAAGGATCTTCAGCGATGGTCACACCCACATCACTTAGCATGTGCGATTTCTCATCAGCACCATCACCGAATGCAGTGATAATTGCACCGGCATGCCCCAGGTTTTGACCTTTTGGTGCGGCTGAACCCGCCACATAGGCGACAACCGGTTTACAAAAACCTTTGCGTAAAAAATCCGCAGCCAGTGCCTCTTGCGGGCCGCCAATTTCTCCAAGCAACACTACAGCATCTGTATCAGCGTCTTCGGAAAACAGTTTAAGGTAATCTAAAAAAGAACTGCCAGTTATCTGATCACCGCCAATGCCAACACTTGTGGAGACGCCCAATGAGAGGTCTTTTAGTTGTGCAGCAGCTTCATAGCCCAGGGTGCCTGAGCGCGAGATAATTCCGACTCGCCCCGGTTCATAAATCGCCGATGGCATTATGCCGACCATCGATTCCCCAGGGGATATAACACCCGCACAGTTCGGTCCGACCAGACGCATACTTTCTGATTCTCTATAGCGCTTCATATAGCGTTTTACGCGAATCATGTCTTGTGCGGGAATGCCATCGGTTATGGCGACACAGAGTCTGATCCCTGCCTCAGCCGCCTCCATTATGGAGTCAGCTGCAAACGGCGCTGGTACCATGATCATCGCGGTAACAGCTTCCGTTGCGCAGGCTGCTTCTTTTATTGTATTAAAAACCGGTAGGCCATTTACCTTCTGACCGCCTTTACCCGGCGTTACTCCAGCGACAATTCGAGTACCGTAATCAAGCATTCGCTGGCAGTGGAACGATCCGACGCGACCGGTCATCCCCACGGCAATCACACGGGTAGATGCGCTTATAAGAATACTCATGGAACGTTGACGCTAGTCATTTCGGAACTTGCGTGCCGAGCGCGCGCACGGCACGCGATACCGCTTCATCCAGAGTATTAGCCCTGATAACAGGCAGGCCACTACGTGATAATATTTTTCTACCCTGATCAACGTTGGTACCTGCCAGACGGACCACTATCGGTCGGTTTGGCGGATCAAGTGTTAGCGCCTGTACGATACCGTCTGCTACCCAGTCACAGCGATTGATACCGGCGAAAACGTTAACAAGGATCACCTCGACGTTATCATCGCTTCGCACAAGTCTGAGCGCTTTCGCTACTTTGTCAGGCGAGGCAGCGCCGCCGATATCCAGAAAGTTGGCAGGTACAGCACCGGCACGCGCAATCTTGTCGAGTGTGGCCATCCCAAGACCAGCGCCATTGGCAATGCAACCAATGTTGCCATCAAATCCAACATACCTGAGTCCCCGATCTGTAGCTCGAGTCTCACGCGCATCCTCTTGAGACTTGTCTCGCAGCTCTGCAATTTCCGGGTGACGAAACAAGGCGTTGTCATCGAAAGTCATTTTTGAATCGACTGCGTACAATTTACCTTCGATTGATTCAACCAGCGGATTGATTTCGACCATCGTTGCGTCAAGCTCTTCAAAAGCCCGGTAGGCAGCAAGGATTATATCAGTGGCATCGCGTATATTAGCGGCATCTATTCCAAGCTCAAATGCAATTTCCCGTGCCTGAAAGCTCTGCATACCCACAGCTGGTTCAACAATACAACGGATCAATTGATCCGGCTGGTTGCTTGACAGATCTTCTATTTCTATACCGCCATTAGGTGACGCGACTACCATTATTCTTTCAGTGATTCTGTCCAGCACCAGGCCAAGGTACATCTCTCTTTTAATGGCAACCGCACCCTCTACATAGACTCGATACACCACTTTGCCACTATCACCTGACTGGGCAGTGTGCAAACGTGATCCGAATAATTCATCAGCAGCACTGTACACGGCACTTTCATCTTTACATAGTCGAACACCGCCGACTTTGCCCCGCCCGCCGCTGTGAACCTGCGCTTTGACTACCCACTGCCCACCACCGATATCTCGTGCTCGATACGCGGCCTGCTCAGGGCTGTAAGCAAGACCACCTTTGGGGATTCTGATGCCGAAACCACTCAGCAACTCTTTCGCCTGATACTCGTGTATGTCCAAAGTGTTCCTGAAGCTTCAGCCAAAAAGATGCTTAACGGATATTCATAGTAGAATAGTGTCACTATCGCACTCAAGTGCAACGGCGTTCTGCCGGTCACACGTCAAAGTCTGATCAGTATCCGTCGTCGTCTACTGCTATCTACGCTGCAGCTTCCTCGCCATTGTAGTACGCAAGCAGGTATTCAGTCGCAGCGTTTACGGCTAACTTGTTATCAAGTTCGTGCATAGTGATGGCAAAGCGCGTGACGATATCAGTTATGGCGTTCTGGTTAAGTTGATTTAAGATCCCGATGCGAATTTGCACAGGCGCACTCAGTGTTGGCCAGATACCGAAGCCGCGGCTGCGGCAAAGCTGAACCAGCTCCATTTCACGCCCGGTCAGTGAGTCAGGCAGGTTAAGTACAACCAGACTGGTCATGTTGGAAGTCACCGTACAACCGAGTGACTCTACCGCGCCTCTTAATGCAGCTTCGTGGAAGCGGTAGCTATCAGCGCGGCCGGCAATAGTTTCTTCAAGGGTTAATCGCAGTGCTTCGTGAAACGCCGCAACAGCATATCCGGAATGAGTACGATGATACGTACCCTTCTCTACATCTGCACCATCCACTATGCCCCAATGGCGTGCTTCAAGAATCGGATGATGAACAAAGGTTCGCGCCCCCGTCGCCTTTAGCACATCAATATATTCACAGGTGAAACTCACCGGTGCATAGGTTAACGGCAGGCAACAGATACCTTTCTGCGGACAGGACGCCCATGCTGCAATACCGGGGTAGTCGTCTATCGAAAAGTTCTCTACACCTAATGAGGATACGGCGTCCACCAGCCCCATCGTGCCGTGCTTTTGACACGCACTTGAGAACGCCTGAATGTTGTTGGCACGGCCGGAGCCTGTTTCCCAATGAGCCATAAATGCCCACTTGGGTTTATGTTCATCCATCGCTTTTTCGATCACATCAGCGGTAACAGATTCACCATGCGGCACACTAATAATTTTCACTGACGCCGCTTGCGGATCCATTGAGTTGTCGGCAAGTTCTGCAGCGGTTGCCGCTTTCATGCGTAGCGTCAAACCATCAATACCCGAGAACGTCCCGTTAACGAATGCAACTACCGAATCACCAGGCATCACCGCACTCATCATGGCATCCAACCCGCTCCAACCCGTGCCGGCAACGCCAAAAGTGTGGATGTTTTGTGTGCCAAACACTTCTCGCAGCATCAACTTGCATTCAACCATACCGCGTAAGACATCCGCTTGCATGTGATCAGCAACGCCACTTTGTACGAAGCGCTCCAGCACTCTAGGGTCTGTGTTGCCGGGGCCAGGGCCAGCAGCCAGGGTATTGGGAATTTCGAGTCGGGGATAGGTATTCATAGCCAAGATTCTCCTGTTCTAAATTTGATGAGAACAGTTATACGCAGACCGGCATTTGTCTGGAACCTCACTAATTACTGCGTTTGACAATCTTAAGTATTGCATACACACTACCCATAAGTATTAAGATCTACGATCTTTTCAAATATGGCCTGCTAAATGAGCAAAATCGAAATCACGATCGCCGAAGGCAATGCTTTAATGCTGACCGCCCTATCCGAACTTGTTGAGGCCGACGGCAGATTCAGCCTGATCAGCACCGTGACATCTGCAGAAGCTTGCTTGCAAACTTCCCTCTCTTTACCCGGCGATGTGCTGGTAATCGATTGGGCACTGCCTTCCTTCGGTGCTGAAAAATTGATAAAAGCGCTCAGAGACAAAGAAACTTCTATACGAGTGGTGGTGTGCACACACACCAACTCTATGGAAGTACCAAAGCGTGCCATGGCGGCTGGCGCAGCGGGTTTCTTCTGCCATACCGATCAATCAGAACAGCTTCTGGATGTGATCGCCGACGTCGCAGCAGGCCAAATGGTGTTTCCTTACCTTGATATCAGAGAGCTGAGTGATCCACTACAAACTCTCACTAAAACCGAGCGTGCATTGCTCACATCACTATCACAGGGCATGAGCAACAAAGAGCTCGCTGCTGAACACGGCATTGCGGTCAACACCGTAAAGTTCCACCTGAGGAATCTATACGACAAGCTCAGTGTTAAAAATCGCAGCCAGGCTATTGCTATGTACTACTCGCTAAACCTACCAGACAATATTCCTGGCCTCGGCGGTTTCCTGCCCGAGTAAAAGGCACTCGATTCCGATCGGTTAATTCGCGCTGCAACTATCCCGTTCTCAACATAGCAAGCCGCACCGCTTCGGCTCGGCTAATCCGTGCCGCGGTTGCTAACCTCGTTTGCAACCGCACTATATTATCGTTAGCTACTATAGAGTGAGATTCGCTCCGGGCAGGACTCTCGAGTGCCGAAGATTCAGCACCCTTTTCAGTGTTATTCAGGTTGGCGGTTTTTAAGCTGTTATTTGACATGTGAAACTCTCGATGAGTGAACGAGGTACCATTGTCAACCCACGATATAATACAAACAACATCGTAAAGTATACTATTGAGTAGACATTAGCATGGGAAATTACCCATACTTTAGTATAAGGGATAATCAGTGCAATTGTCCTTTTGCGCATCCAGTGTGTCAAAGATCAGGATAAATCGGAAATTCGGCCGTCAGTCGAGTCACCTTTTCTTTGACTGTTCTTTCAACTATCGTATTGTTGTTTTCTCCATTTTCTGCCAGGCCATTCAGTACTTCGATACACATCTCACCCACCTGGGTAAACTCAACAGTGCCAAAACCGCGTGAGGTTGCTGCCGGAGTTCCAAGACGAATGCCGGACGTCACCATAGGCGATTGCGTATCAAACGGAATACCGTTTTTATTGCAGGTGATACCGGCTCTGCCAAGCGATGCCGCAGCGGCCTTGCCGGTGATCTTTTTACTGGTCAGATCGACTAGCAACACATGCGTATCGGTTCCCCCGGACACCAACTCAAACCCACCTGCCATTAGGGCTCTGGAAAGTGTATTTGAATTATCGACAACAGCTTTTGCATATTTTCTATATCCGGGCTTTAAGGCCTCACCAAAAGCAACTGCTTTGGCCGCAATGACATGCATTAGCGGGCCGCCTTGTAAACCAGGAAAGACCGCAGAATTTATTTTTTTCCCAATATCTTCATGATTGGACAGTATCATTCCACCACGAGGGCCGCGCAGTGTTTTATGCGTTGTGGTGGTAACAATGTGCGCAAAATCCAGCGGGTTGGGATGCACGCCACCGGCAACAAGCCCTGCAAAATGCGCCATATCCACCATTAGCAACGCGTTAACGGAATCGGCAATCTGTCGGAATCGTTCAAAGTCTATAATTCTCGGGTACGCAGAGCCGCCAGCTATAATAATTTTTGGCCTGTGCTCTGAAGCATTCTTCTCAACGCTGTCAAAATCAATCTGGTGTGTGGTCTTATCAACGCTATAGGCGACGGCGTTAAACCACATGCCGGATTGATTCACTGGAGAACCATGGGTAAGGTGCCCGCCAGCTGCAAGGTCAAGCCCCATGAATGTGTCACCCGGTTTCATTAAGGCCTGAAATACCGCTTGGTTAGCTTGAGCTCCTGAGTGGGGCTGAACATTTACAAACGAGCAGTTGAACAGCTTTTTCGCACGATCACGTGCCAGATCTTCTGCAACATCTACATGTTCACAGCCGCCGTAATAACGTCTGCCGGGATAACCCTCAGCGTACTTATTGGTCATGATAGACCCTTGTGCCTGCAAAACTGCCTTCGAAACAATATTCTCTGAGGCGATCAATTCAATTTCATTTTGCTGCCGCGTTAATTCATTGGCAATTGCGGTAGATATCCCGGGATCAGTATCGGCGATTTCACCGGAAAAAAAAGCGTTGGACATAGTCATTTCTCAATGGTTGGTTAAGTTGTTTGTGTCGAAGCTGAAAGAATCTATTGGCAGGCAATACCGCTATAATTTACCCGTTAACGATGCTTTTTACTTGTATTCTATAAGGCGGTCAATTGATTAGTATCGCCCTAAAATCGTTTACATTAGTTAGTGTCGGACCAGTCATCAGCAAGTCGTCAATTGCGGAAAAAAAAGTATAGGCATCATTATTTTCCAAATACAGTTTCGCAGAAAGTCCGGCTTCTTCGCCGCGCTTCAGAGTCGAGGGTGTAACAATGGCTCCGGCATTATCCTCACTGCCATCGATGCCATCCGTATCCGCAGCCAGTGCAAAAATATCGTGCCGGGCGTTCAGGGCCACTGCCAGTGCCAGTGCAAATTCAGCGTTGCGACCACCGCGTCCGTTGCCCTTGAGTGTTACAGTGGCCTCCCCACCTGACAACAAAACGCAGGGCGCAGCAGCAGGTTGGCCATGACGTTTGACCTGCTTTGAGATACCGGCATGGACCATCGCCACCTCACGTGACTCCCCTTCTATACTATCGCCCAGTATTACTGGCTGATAGCCACTGGCACGCGCCACGTTAGCCGCAGCTTCAAGTGACATTTGCGGTGTAGCGATCAGTGTTGACTGAGTATGACTGAGCCTGTTGTCGCCGGGCCTGGGAGTCTCGCTGACCGCGTTACGCAAATGATCAATAGCAACGCCGGGCTCAGTTATTTGATACTTGTCAAGAATGGCAAGCGCATCGGCAAACGTGGTTGGATCTGCAACTGTGGGGCCGGAGGCAATCACATCCAGGTCATCGTCAGGTACATCGGAAATCAGTAGCGTTACCAGTTTTGCCGGTGCACACGCTGCTGCCAATCTACCGCCTTTTATCGCAGATAGATGCTTGCGCACGCAATTCATTTCCCGAATAGTAGCGCCGCTTTTCAGTAGTGCACGATTAATTTGCTGCTTGTTCTCCAGTGTTAATCCGTCAGCTGGAAGTGACAACAATGCAGAACCACCACCGGAGATCAGGCAAACGACCAAATCGTCCGCTGATAATCCACTGACTGTCTCAAGTATACGTCTAGCCGCATTCTGGCCAGCCATATCCGGCACCGGATGAGCAGCCTCCACTATCTCTATACAATCGCACTTAGCGGTATAATCGTATCGGGTAACAACCAGCCCGGACAGTTTTTCACGTGCGCCACTCCAGTGCGCCTCAAAAACTCTGGCCATCTCTGCGGACGCCTTGCCCGCACCTATTACAACAGTTCGACCTTTTGGTGGAACCGGTAAATTTTGTGCGACGGCTCGTTCCGGTTGTGCAGCGCTCACGGCCACCTGGAACATCTTTTTTAGTAATGCGACTTCGGTTGAGTTCATTTATCTCTAGCTTCCAGAAGCTATGAAGCCTCCAGTTGTTGCGCTTTCTCCACAAGCACTTCCGCCTGTCTGATAGAAGCATAATCAATCAGACGGCCATCCAGTGATACAGCACCCTTGCCAGCCTTTTCTGCTTCCGCCATTGCTGAAAGTATTCTATGCGCTTTGCTAATTTCTTCCTCTGAAGGACTCATTACCTCATTTGCCAGTGCAATCTGACTCGGGTGAATGGCCCATTTTCCTTCACAACCCAGTACCGCGGCACGCCTGGCAGCCGCTATGTAACCCTGGTTATCGCTAAAGTCACCAAAGGGCCCATCTACCGGGCGCAGACCATTAGCCCGACAAGCGACAACCATACGCGCCAGTGCGTAGTGCCACATATCGCCCCAGTGTTGCTGTCGTGAGTTGTCTTCAAGCGGGTCTGTCAGCACGGCATAGTCGGGATTCACGCCGCCGATAACAGTAGTTCGCGCACGGGTAGATGCCGCATAATCGGCCACACCAAAGTGCAGACTTTCGTTTCGCTTTGAAGCACTCGCAATCTCGTTTACGTTTTGCATACCGAGCGCAGTTTCAATAATATGCTCAAAGCCAATACGCTTTTTTAGCCCCGTTGCATCTTCCACCTGGGTTAACAACATATCAACCGCATACACATCTGCTGCTGTGCCAACCTTTGGCACCATAATCAAATCAAGTCGCTCTCCCGCCTGCTCGACAATGTCAACAATATCTCGATACATATAGTGCGTGTCCAGACCATTTATGCGAATCGACATGGTTTTGTTGTTCCAGTCCAGTGCGTTCAGAGCCTTGATAATATTTCTTCTGGCCGACTCTTTCTCATCAGGTGCGACCGCATCTTCCAGATCAAGAAAGATGACATCGACATTAGAATCCGCTGCCTTTTGGAACAGGTCAGGCTGCGAACCGGGCACCGCCAGTTCACTTCGATTTAATCTGGAAGTAGCTTGTTCAATAACATGAAAGCTCATCTGGTTTTCCTGTTTTATACTGCTGATTTTTTAGGGGAGAAATATAAAGAATCATCTACGCCGCGTTCGTACTCTATACCCTGGTGTTGCATAAAATTTCGAGTCCAGAAGCTTATAGAGCTGTATAAAAGGCGCTGCACGGAGTTTT
>MDLA01000020.1 GCA_001730015.1 Chromatiales bacterium (ex Bugula neritina AB1)
GAAGGAGCAAAAACCAACTGTTTTTTTGTCCTTGTTGAATTTCTAAAGTACTTACAGGACACCCACAAATTTATTCAGGAGCAGACGTGCAGAAATGGAAAGTACTTACAGGACACCCACAAATTTATTCAGGAGCAGACGTGCAGAAATGGAAAACAGAATCAAATTTATGGATGTCCTGTAAATAAAATTGCGAGGAACGAGCGCTAGCCAACTGTTTAGCGTCCGTTTGAGTAACTTGTTAGCCATTGCTTTCACCAAACGCATAATTTTCTAATGATTTTTTAAAATTGCCATCTGGCACTTTTTCCGTAAATTCTTTAGTAATAAGCTCAGCTGTCTGACATGCCCATTGCCCAACTTTTGGGTTTGATATAACTTCCAACCAACTCGTAGATGTTTCAGGAATACTAATTAATCCCTTTTGTTTTAATACTTTTATAAATTTCGGGTATTGCTTTAATTCTCTTTCTTTTTGCTCAGAAGCTATTGTTGTTTCTGTTTCCCATTTATCTGCCTTCATATGTACAATCGCATTTCTTAAAGTGATCAGTAACTTAAAATCTTGAAAAGGTTGGGCACCCTCATCCCATGTGGCACCAGAAAATACTAACAATGCCATATGGTACTTTACTAATAAGGCTTCTTTACGGTCTTCTAATTCAGACATCACTGAGGAGAAACCTTCTACGATTTTTTCTTTTTGGCTCGATGGCATCATTTTAGCCAAAGATCCTGATTCGTTGATAAAAGCCTCTAAGGCTAGAACGCTAAACATGATCGATATTAAGGGATCGTTCTCATCTGTTTCTTTATTACTTGAGGCATTTTTGGCTACAGAATACAAATGACCTGCATGGTAATAATTTGTGATCTTCGTGATTTTCATAATGCTCAACTTAAATTGGACTAACGAACTCTAAAAATGGCTAACGCCTCAAACACCGGATTGGTGAAGTTGGCGGCTTTTTTGCGCAAGCGAAAAAGGTGACAGCTTTACCAATTCCGAGTGCTTTGACTTGTTATGTGTTTTACGCATTATATAAAGTAAAAACTCCAATGCCGATAAACCCGATGCCTGCTATATAGTGAAGATACTTTTCATTGATATATTCTGATAACAAAGTGCCCGCAAGTACACCCAGAGCAGAAGCTACTATTAGTGCTGCTGAGGCCGCGAAAAACACTGTGTATTTGCTGACCTCTTTATCTGTAGCGAACAACATTGTTGCTAACTGAGTTTTATCACCAAGTTCAGCGATAAATACCGCCCCGAATATTGTTAAAAATACTTTCCAGTCCATATCTACTACTTTACTTCGATTGACACATAACGCCTGCTTAAGGGGCGCCGTAGGCGTCCCATTTGAAGCACTTGTTAGCCTGCTTCTTGAATTTTGAGCGAGCTGTCAATTCGTTTTTTATTTTTCTCTAGATATTTAAAATACTTGAAATCATTGATGATTTTCATATAACAATGATATGAACAAAGAACTTCGTCAACTACGCGCTCCGCAATACCTGATCTATTTTGGTCATCGTACAAATCCCAAACACTTTTTCCGCTTTCGAATTTTTTGTCTGGAAGGTACTTCTGCAGAATAAGTTTCTTCTGCTTTGGGTATATAAAGCTACTGTTATTATTAAACGAGGCTATTGCTAGCTGAGAAATATCAATGACTCTGAATTTGTTTTGAAAATAGAAAGCTTCTGAGTTAGAGAGTATTTTATATCTTTTAAATAATTCAAATAAAATCGGAACGTCTGATGATGATATTCCGATTCCGCATAGAATAGGTGATACTTTTCCCTCATGAGCACTATAAACAACGTCATAGGCATTTTTTAGAATTTCATATATTTTCTCAAGGAGCTCTCTTTCTGAGTCATGATTCCACAACCAGAGAGATTTAACTTTTTTCTCTGTGATATTAGATTTCTCAGTCAAATCTTTTTCAGGGTTTGCTATTAAAAAGCTACCACCTAGTAACTTACTGCCTTTATCCCAAGGGTTGTAACAAAAACCTTCTCTATCTCTTCCTTTCAGAGGAACATAAAACTCAAGATCAAAAAAGATAATTCTGCATTTCCCTGGTTTTATTCTGAAATGTTTCAAGTTTACTCCTTGCGGGCTAACGCCTAAATGTGGGGCGCCGTAGGCGTCCCTACGATTTACTTGTTAGCTGCGTGTTGATTATTTTGCATTTGTTTGGCTACAGATATATCCGCACTACTCTCTGAGTGTGTTAAACCATTTATAACACCTGAGTAGTCAGATTCTGTTTTATTTTGACTTAACTTAAAGTTACCCACCATATTTTCTATGATAACTTCGAACCCAACAACAGCACTTACCAGTTTTTTCGTAAAATCTTCTGGCGCATCGGAAACTGACCAAGGTATATTTTGGCTTAATTCATGGACGTCAGAAATATCATTGAGAAGCTGAAAAATCCAACTGCTATCATGCTTGAAATGTATGCGGCCTCTAACGTGAACGACAGAGTAGTTCCATGTTGGGACAGCTTTACCTGCCTCTTTCTTTGATGGATAAAAATTCGGACTGATATAAGTATTTGGTCCATTAAATATAAGCAATATCTCTTGACCTTCAGAGCACGTTTTCCATAGCGGATTTGCTTTAGCAATATGACTCTGTAATGTTACTTGACCGTTTTCCTGTGTCTTCAGATAGAACGGTATATGGTCTGCATCTATGAGGTTCTCAATCGATGTTATCAGTGTTCCGAGTGGATAATCTTGAATAAATTTGTGCAATGTATCCAAGTTTGTTTCTTTGAATTTTGAAGGAATGTGCATATTTACTCTTAGCAGCTAACGCCGCCATAAACGGCGCGAGCTTGCGAGCGTCCGGCGACCGTAGGGAGCGAATTTGATGGCCTTGTTAAGCATTACCAACTGCATGTTTCTCGTAGTGGTGTGATGGCATTTTCTAGTCCTGAGGTATTAAATATTGCTGTTACTGGGCTTTCGTTGTAAGGAGTTACCTGAGCCACCATTTTGGAGGAAGTTAGCATCTCCTTTAAGAAAGGGATGGGCTTACGATGAAAAGTCGCTTTTTTATCAGTGGACATGCTCCATCTTTGGGTGATCGCTTTATTATCACCAACACGAGTAAGGACATCGGCTTCACTACCAAGGTAATCATTCCAGCCAATGTAAAGATCGGTAGTGTTACTTTTGCATCTGGCAACCAAATAAACAGGCTTACCCCACCTGTTTTTTCCAGAATCTGCATCTAGAACTAAGGTAACGGTTTTTGAGTCATCAATGGGGTTAACATCTACAGAAACATTCCACTTCCCTTTCCCTGCTATAGATGTGGGTTGCAATTGGCGGCCATCCAAATTTTTCTCTTGAGCTAAATTGTCAAAGCATTCTAAACGAGCCAAATCCCCTTCTATTACAGCACACTTAGCATATTCCTTATCATCTATTGCAGCGTATGAACCCACAGAAAAGACAAGTGCTGTTGCCATTATTGTAATTTTTTTGAACATACTTCGATTTCTCCTTTGATGCCTAACAGATATTATATCTCAACCGAGTAATATTGGATATTACGCTCACTTTCCAGATATTACTCGATTCCCTTTCTTATTTACTCAAGTGAGATATATCACCCTTCCTCACACGCGTTCTTAATTTACTAATTTTAAAAGAAAATATATGCATTTCGTACTCATCTCCCCAATATGACTCACATGAGTTATTTGCATTTTTGGATATTACATCAATACTACTGTTTATCTATACAGTTGTAGTGGTGATGACCGTGAAGTTTATGGAGCAAGTTCGCAATACTCTCCGTGTAAAACGCTATAGTTTGCAAACAGAGAAAAGCTATAGCTATTGGATTCGCCATTTTATTCGTTATCATAAAATGAAGCACCCTGAACAGCTTGGTCCGGATCATGTTATTCAATTTTTGACCTATCTTGCTGTACAGCGACAAGTCTCAGCTGCTACTCAAAATCAGGCTCTTAATGCTCTGAATTTTCTTTATACCCAGATTATTGGCCGACCTCTGGGTGATGTTACCAAGGCCGCAAGGGCGCGACAGCCAACAAAAGTACCGGTTGTTTTTGAACGGGATGAGATCAGAAAAATCTTTCGAGTTCTTACGCCAGCTTATCTTTTACCCATACAGTTAATGTATGGTTCCGGCCTTCGCCTGATGGAGTGTTTGAGGCTTCGGATAAAAGATATCGATTTTTTCCGTAAGACGATCATTGTCCGTTCCGGTAAAGGGGGTAAAGATCGAGTGACTGTTTTACCCGAGAATCTTATTCCTGATATTCAATTGAAAATTAACCAAGTGGGGCATTATCATCAAGCCGATCTGGATGCTGGTTTTGGTCATGTCTGGATGCCAGATGCTCTTGCTCGTAAATATCCTTCAGAGGCTGTCAGCCTACATTGGCAGTACCTTTTTGCTTCGCACAAACGCGCTATTGATCCTCGTTCTGGCAAAGAGATGCGACACCATATTGATGACAGCACACTGCAACGTACGGTGAAGCTGGCAATTAAAAAAGCAGGGATTTTAAAAAAGGGCAGTTGCCACACGTTTCGTCACTCCTTCGCAACTCATTTGCTGGATGATGGCTATGATATTAGAACCGTTCAGGAGTTGTTAGGACATAAGGATCTGAAAACCACCCAAATATATACTCATGTACTTAATCGAGGAGGTAATAGCGTGAAAAGTCCTTTAGTTCGCATTTAAAAACCACGCTACCGCCCGGGGAGGTTTGATCAGTGATGATAGATAGGCCAAATTCCCGACAGCCTCACAGGTACTTTTAGTTGTGGTCATGGTGCCAGAAAAGGTATTGAAAAAACAGATAAGAATGAGTGCGTTATACTCTCTTTTTGACCGACAAGATTGGATATATACGTCCTACGCAGTTTACCTTAATGCCTGACAACAGAGCGAGAACGAACCTGTTGTAGATGGATTCGGTGGATACGTCTGTCCATGTTTGCTTTATTTATTATCTCCTTTTTCTCGGTCCGCCTCCTGGGAGGCAGTGTTTGAGAATTTTTCGAGACAGGGGAATCTCAGAGAGAAATCTTCAGCGTACTCGCCAGATTTCGGGCTGAACGAATTAAGTTCACATCGCCTTTTGCCAAGGCCTCCTCCAGAGACACAGCACCGTGAACAATAGGAAACAGTGCATCAATCCCCTGCTCATACACAGCCTCTA
>MDLA01000021.1 GCA_001730015.1 Chromatiales bacterium (ex Bugula neritina AB1)
ATTGGCAGGTCGTAAAGAGGGCTATGTCGCAGCGAATGAGATTGCGCAGCAAGAGGTAATCCAGGCGCTGGATGAGCTGGAAAGTGAAATCAGTAATGTGATTTTTGAGAAAGATGCCCGCGATAAATTTGTTACTTCGACCGTTGTAGAGCTATTGCTGCGGGACAATGCGATCCGGCAATCGTCTGTGAATACGCCTGCCACAGTACCGACTGATCCTCGTCCCCTGAAAAATGGCAGTGTTGAACAATGAGAGCAGAGCAATGAAATTTGCCGCTTTAAAGAGACAGTTCTTGCTCTGGGGATATACCTCCGCTGCGTTGGTATTACTACTCATAGTGGGCGTCGCGGTCAGTATCTGGGGGAGTTCGCAGCCTCCTCAGGCGATAGGTTCACTGGTCGCGAACTTGCCGTTGGGTTGGTGGCGCGCTGGTATCTATAGTCTGCTGGTGCTGTGTTGGCCTCGGCTTGTCTACCATCTTACCCGTCATCATCGGCATGACTCTTTATCCTCAGCAAGTCGTCGCCCATTAATTATTTTGATCATTCTTTATGAATGTTTGATTGTTCAAAACCCGTTAGCGATTTTGTTAGGAAGGGTGGCTTAACGGTATGGCTGTTGATAGTACGCTAGAACTCTACACTACGCTATTTGGCTGGCTGTTCTATAACAGTATTTGGGACGTGCTGGTGGCTACCGGCATCGTGTTTCTGCCTTTTCTGGGTATTCTTCTCGATACTATTATTCGCTCGTATGCGGGTGAAGATGCTGAGGAAGCGGGTAATACCACATTACGTATTGTCGAGGTGGAGTTCTTTGTTGCTTTCTTCGTGATCTTGATTGCAGCTGTACCGGCGACACCGCTGAATGCTGTCGATTTGTCGTTTACTCCACGCGCGGTCATTGGAACACCTGCACAGCCAGTTGCGACGGTCAATAACTCACGCACTACCTATGGGGGAGGCATTTCGTTTAATGCCGCACCGGTTACTGTGAGCGTGCCCGTGTTCTGGTATGCGGTGATGAGTTTTAGTTCGGGTTTTAATCGCGCAGTGATGGAAAATGTACCACCCACTTTGGATTTTCGGGGGTATGTCGATGAATTGCGCGATGCATCCATTCAAGACCCTAATTTGCAACATGAGATCAACGATTTCTTTCGAGACTGTTTCGTTGAGGCGCGATCAAAATACCTGGCCGAACGTCCCAGCAGTGCAGCAATTACAGCATTGCTAAATCGTTATGGTGAGAGTGACCCTGATTGGATTGGCTCGCATGTGTATCAGGAAATACCGGGATATTACGATAGCATCCGTGCTGATACCGTCAGGGAAGGATACCCTTGGTCAGCCCTCAGGGACGTAGAGTGGGATGCGTCTAATAACCCTGTTTATGGAAAGCCATTCTGCACAGAATGGTGGCAAGGCATTCAACAATCAATTCTTAATGAGCTAGGCGATCTCGATTTACTCTCTGCTGCCGCTGAACCGGGGTGGGACCCTGCGCCACGTCGCGATGCGGTTATACAAATTGCATTGATTAATTCTCCGCCGCGTTGGACTACTCGCGGCTACGACTTCGCCTATGGGAATATGGTCGATTTCAGCGTCGGGGAGCCTGGGGTGATGGTATCGGTGCAGAATGCTGCGCAACAAGGTCTGGCTGCTTACGGCCTTGGAAAGACCAGTGTGTCTTTTGCCGCCTATTTGCGCGTCTTCCTTGAAGCGGCACCGATGGTGCAAGCGCTGATCTTGATGGGACTCTACGCGTTGTTGCCGTTCTTTATTTTGATCAGCCGCTACAAGTTTTCTTTATTGATTATCGGCGCATTGATCATGTTTACAGTGAAGTTCTGGACAGTATTGTGGTTCTTTGCCTGGTGGGTGGATCAAAACCTGATTCAGGCGTTTTATCCCGACCCTGGCAGCGTGACCACGCTGTTTAGCATTGACCTCACGCTCAAGCGGATCATTCTTAACTTTCTCACTGGTGGGCTGTATTTGGTGTTGCCGCTACTGCTATCCGTTTACCTCGGCTTGGCAGGTATTCGAGCCGCATCTCAGCTTGATGGTGCTACCCAGGCGATCACCCGTGGCACAGCCGGGGCGGGGCGTATTAATCCCAGATTAGGAGGGCGTTTTAAGGGGAAGAAAGGGGCAAGTAAATGATGTTGTCAGCCATCCTAACAGTTACCAACAGTCGCTATTGCTGTCTCAATAGCACCTTACATACCCGGGTCAACGCTTCGGCGTGGTATGCAGTAATTCCTACGGGAATACGGAATGATCTGTGTGTTCACTCACCCAACCGGGGAGCTTGTTGCCCCATTGGGTCGGCGGCTCTTTTTATCACATCAACTCATTGAATCAGGAGCACTGCTATGAGTAAACCAACTGAAAATACAACAACGTCCTCTGCTACTGCAGAAAACAATCGGTACTTCAACGAGTATGCCAATGGCATCGGTTATCTGAACAGCATTCGTGAATTCGGTGCTGAAGGTAAACCTGAACGCTATGCAGCTCAAGTATCGGTTATCCAGGGGCCAGCGGATAACGTGCATTATGAATATCATGATCTCGTTATTTCGTCTGAAACCGTACTCGGTGTTGTGTTAGAACACCGGGAAGCTATCGAAGCCGAGGATGCCAATGTGCTGATTCGCTTTAATATGGCTAACCCTCGTGCCAAAGCATTCATCTATAAACAAGGTGAACGTGCTGGTGAATTGGGGGCTGCGATAGGTGGCTTCTTGACGCGCATTCTCTCTATGAAAATTAACGGTGAACTGGTCTATGAAGACCAACGTACTTTTGATGATCATGAGGACACGCCTCAAGTCGCAAATGGATAACACGCCACCAGGGCAGTATTGATCTAGCGTTAATATGCTGTCCACTCCATCCTTATGGGAACCACCGTTCCCATAAGGACCTGGTGTGTTCCCTATTCCTATGGGAGCACATTATGAAAACCGTTAAACCTTCGAATGAAATGTATTCTACCGAAACGGCATTCGAGCAGGAAAACCAACTGATTGCTGAAGCCAAACACTTGCTCTATGCACGATTGAAAACCCGTGACCAGGTGTTTAGTTCCCCGCATGAAGTACGCGACTATCTGCGCTTACAGCTAGCAGGCCAGCAGCGAGAAGTATTTAGCTGCCTGTTTGTTGATAGCCAACATAGACTGATTGAGTATCGGGAAATGTTTGCGGGCACTATCGATGGCTGCAGTGTTTATCCCCGTGAAGTGGTCAAGGCCGCTTTGCAGGTGAATGCTGCTGCAGTGATTTTTGCTCACAATCATCCATCTGGAGTGGCTGAGCCCAGTCAGAGTGATAGAAATATCACTCAACGGCTGAAAGAGGCTTTGTCATTGATAGATATCCGGGTACTGGATCACTTTATAGTAGGTGATGAGACAGTGGAATCGTTTGCTGAGCGAGGATTGCTTTAGTTGATCAAACCCAATGCCCGTAGAACTTCGGTTTTACGGGCATTTTCTATAGTTTATTGTCGTAAAGGCCGTCAGTACGTTTTACTGGATCAATCTCACCACTCCGGTGGTTGTAATGAATAATACTGTCGGTTGGGGCGTGGTCATTTTCGTCATCGCCGCCATCGATTAGATCAATTAAAAACACCAAGGTACGCCAGCATAGACTAAGTACACCGGTAATTAGTGCCGTAATCAATAAACAAAGCGCTTTGATCCATCTCATCGCGTTAGGTACCTTTTGCCGGGCGCTTAAAAATACAGGTAAGTTTAGCGCTACCTTTGGCGCAATTTACGAGTTCCCACTGCTGTTGACCTAACTTATTCAGTGTTTGGGTCAGTGCACCATCATTGCCGAGCAAGGGGTAGGTTTTGACCAGGTATTCCCAAGTTTGTCCCGCATTTGCCGTGGTGGACAAAAGCAATATTGCTATTAGGTAAGAAATACGGAAAGAGTTATTGGTAAACATCCATTGTTCTCCTTAAAGGTTGGAGCCCATTTAGGGATGTTTAATTATACTGTATTTAGCAATGGAAAAGAGGTATTAGGGCGACATTTTTGATGGTCAGGTATCAATATGATCGCGTAAAGCGCTCCAGATGAGATGAAGATCGAGGCTGGTCTCGTCTGCTATTTTTAGAAAACGCTCACGTTCATCCAGTTGATTGTGGTGTAACCAGGTCTTCCAGACCAAATGGTCGGTCCCTTCATCACATAAAGGAGGTCTGCCGCTGCCTGCGCCTCGAATATTAAGAATATTTCGGCGACGGGAAAACTCAGAAGCATGCATGCCGAATAGCCGACGCATAAGAACCAATGGTGCGCCATGAAAAAGATAAATATCTTCTAACTCACGCTCTTCGCGTTTGTCTTCCAGCTCTTTTAGCTGTCTTGTCAGTGCTTTTTCATCTACGCCCACTTTGAGAAAGTAGCGAGCGCGGTTTATAAGCGATTTTTGTTCGGTGAGATTGAGTTTGGACAGCGTGGTGAGTAGTTCATCGGAAAGCGTTTGCTTTTCAAAATGAGTAGAGTGAAGAGACTCTAGGGATGACATCAATGTTTTAGCTGCAGAGCGACACATCTTATCCTCAAAATTAGCCATAAATCGTAACTCCATCGTTCCCTGACGGTTGGTCAGTCCATGTTGTTCGGTAGCAATTCCATACTATTGACAACGAAGAAAAATAACGTTGAGAAACTTTTCAGAAATGGAAGAAAGTTTTTGTAAAACAATGTGTTAGAACCTAGGTTTAGAGGCATAGGTTTGATGAATAGCAGGCGGCTATTACTATGAAAACGTGGGCACGAAAGGCTTGTTATTATCAGATACTATGTTGATTCCTAAAAAGTTTTATTCTGAACGGAAAGAAAGAATATGGATTAGAACTGGCGCGAGTAGGACGATAGTAGCTTATCCACTGTGAGATATGCCGCCTTGTGATTCGCCTGATTCAGATCGTTAAGTACACCTTTTGCCTTGTCAGTATGATTTTAACGAGCTTGTTTGCTCTTTCTCTGTCGGGCGTGGCGTTCAGTGATGTAGTGATAGGGAATGGGCTAAGTAAAAATTTGCTGGCGGCGGGTTTGTTTATCTTGATCGGATGCTGTATCGATTTTGGTAAATATTTATTTTGGTCTGAAAGACAGCGTAGTCATTATTATGGGGTTATGGCTATAGTTCTCACAGGGTTTTCGTTATTGGCTAGTTGCGCATTTTTCCTTTCCGCTGAATTCGTCGCCATTAACAACTCCCAATTAGAATCCAC
>MDLA01000022.1 GCA_001730015.1 Chromatiales bacterium (ex Bugula neritina AB1)
TCTGAGAATGAGGATCTATTGCGGACGCGATCTTTTGGCCAGCTATTTCGATCATTTTCGTTAAAGAAGAACAACTATTCGCCTCTATTGATCAAATTATCTGACCCAAAATCTCGCGCCCTCGCTACGACCCCAATTGTCGGACAGCCACTTAGCCCGGGCCTTAACGCCGAAACAACCGCGCAAGATCAGGTACATATTCATCAGCATGCCCCGCATCCGCCTGTGCGCCTATAGCTCTCGATACACCATCCGCGATAGCCCGGCTTCCCGGACCCTCACCTACCGTGTCACCACCAACCATCTCACGATAATAATCAATATCCTTGATCGCATTGCCAATGGCAAAGGGCACATCACTTGAGTCGCCGGTCAGAATGCACTTGCGAAGCCTTTCCAGCGCAGCTCCGGCACCTCCGCCTTTAGCCAGTACATCTACAAAGACCTGCGCATCTACACCGGCATCGGCAGCCTGTGCAGCCGCTTCCGCCAACAGTGCCATGTGGCCGATGGAAACGTAGTTATGTAACAACTTCATGCGATGTCCGAAGCCTACACCGCCTACATGATCTATATTTTCAGTAAAGGTATCCAGTACCGGCCGCGCTGTGTTAAGTACTTCGGCCTCACCGCCCACCAGAATATTCAGTGTTCCCTCCCGGGCCTGCTTCGCCAGACGTGTCATCGGTGCATCCAGAAAATTTCCGCCGGCCTCTGCCACCAGTGACGCCATTTTTACCGTTGAATCCGGCAGTGCCGTCGAGCAGTCCACTACAATAGTACCGGGTTTCAGCGCCGAGACCACACCGTCACTACTGGTCATAACTGCCTTTACCTGCGGCGAGCCAGTAACACAAAGAATTATTAAATCAGCTGCCTCTGCCACAGCGGCGGGCGAGTCTCGAAGCTCTGCTCCCATCCCGATCAGATCATCGACCGGCTGGTTGCCGGGATGGTTCATCATGAGCAGCTCGAACCCGCCTTTCAGCACATTGAGCGCAATCCCGTGCCCCATCAGCCCGACACCGATTATTCCGACTCGCAAACCATTGCCCTCTTGTTGTGGATTTTGATACCACTTCACCTGGATATGGCATCCAGGCTGATATTAATAAATACGTATCTACTATGAGTATTTATCATCAATAGTACAAGCGTTGGATGTTCTGCCACCGGCGTACTACCGCAATGCGATTAAAATTTCAATCCCGATAATCAGCCCACTCTGGCTCGTTGGCAAATACAAAATCATAGTAGTCACGCCCCTGCAATGCACTCGCTGCGTCTTCATCGACAATAACCTTGCAATTCGGATGCAACTGAATGGCCGAAGCACTCACCATTGATGTTATCGGGCCCTCAACTGCCTTGGCTACAATATCGGCCTTGGCAGATCCGGTAGCGAGAAGAATCAGCTCTTTGGCCTCTAGAATAGTGCCGACTCCCATTGTTAATGCCCGGGTTGGGACATTGTCCGGATCTCCGCCGAACATCTCCGCATTCTGCAAACGTGTGGCAGGTGTCAGGGCTTTCGCCCGGGTGCGTGACATTATAGATGACAACGGCTCGTTAAATCCGATATGGCCGGCAATGCCAATTCCGAGTAGTTGCACATCGATACCGCCACTGGAGTCGATCAAGGCTTCATAGTCAGCGGCGGCTTTTTGCAAATCGGCTGCACAGCCGTCAGGCAGGTGCGTGTTGGCCGGATCGATATCAATTTTTGAGAAAAAACGGTCGTGCATATATTGCCGATACAAACGCGGATCCGATGGCTCAAGCCCGACATATTCATCAAGGTTAAAGCTACTACAGCGCTTGAAGGACACTTCGCTCGCCACTAAATGCGAATAGACGTGCTCCATGGTTCGGCCCGTTGCCATTCCCAACACTATTTCGGGGTTGGCAAAAACTCTGGACAATAGCAATCGGGCAACCAACGAGACTGCCTGCCCGGCATTTGGCCTTGTGATGACTTCCATTTGATTCCTCGTTGAAAAACACCATAGCATCTGAATTATTACGGCAGACCTGTACCATAGTATGCAATCTATAACTGTGAATGCCCGGTTAAAGATCAATGCGCATTTTATAACCTGGAATATATAATAACCGAACCGCGGTAATCACGGACAAATACTCCGTATGCGTTCTTCGCTCGACAGTAAACAGCGAAGCTCCCGGCTCACAGCTGAGCGCGGCGGCCTCAGTGTCGCTGGCCATGGAAGCAGATAACGAATAATCTCCACCACTGAACGGTACGTTTTCTACCAGCCATTCATTCGCGCTATTTGACTTGAGATCTACAGTTGCTATTTCCGGTACAACTTGCGTATTGATCCAGCGGTCTTCAAGAACAAATGGCATTTGATCGGCCGTGTGCAAAGCTTTTATATGCAACAGATTCTGACCGGCCGGAACTTTCATGCATTCACGCAATTTTAACGGCGGGCGCTGTACACGCCGGCTTATCAACCGGTAGCCATAGTCCCGCTGCAATTGTTCGATCTGCAAGCGAATTACCGGAATGGTAAAAGTGGCTTTACGCTGCGGATGCACTACCACCCGGGTTCCGCCCCGCCGCTTACGCTCAAGCAAACCTTCTTCGGCAATTGCCTGCAGCGCACGGTTTACAGTACTTCGGGCGCAGCCGAATTCGATTGCCAGATCGGTTTCAGCTGGCAATAGCTCACCCGGTTTCCAAACGCGATTATGCAGGCGTCGCAAGACCTCCGTTTGCACATCAAGCCAACTGTTGATAGCGGCATCACCCAATGTAGAAAAAATCTGAACCGGGATGCCGATGGTGCAGACCCCGTCGTGTCGAGAGAGTTACTCGCTTGACAAGTTTATTATGTATGGACATATTAAACCACTCCATATACTCGGAAAGTAGACGTGCCATGCGCCTTATCAATGCGACCATAGCAACACTCGACGGTAACAGCCCCTACGGCCTGATTGAGAATGGTACGGTCGTTATCGACCAGCAGGCAATAAGCTGGGTAGGACCTGAAGCAGAACTACCCACAGAGTTTGCAGAGCATGAGCAAACGGATCTGGGCGGGCGGTTAGTGACTCCCGCTTTTATCGATTGCCATACGCATATAGTCCATGGTGGTCATCGCGCGGTAGAGTTTGAAATGCGCCTGGAAGGGGCAAGCTATGAGGAAGTTGCTCGCGCCGGCGGTGGAATAGTATCCACCATGCGCTCAACACGTGCGGCAACTGTAGATGAGCTGGTGACATCGGCCCTGCCTAGAGTCGACACCCTGTTGGCAGAAGGCATTTCAATGATTGAAATAAAATCGGGTTACGGTCTGGATGTAAACACGGAGCTTGCTATGTTGCGCGCTGGCCGGGCTATCAGCACACTGCGGCCACTGAGAGTTAAAACCAGTTTTCTCGGTGCACATTCACTACCTCCTGAATATAAGGATCGTGCTGACGATTACCTCGAAGAAATATGCCTGCCCGCCCTGACACAAGCACACGCTGAATCACTTGTCGATGCCGTCGACGGGTTTTGCGAAGGTATTGCTTTCACACCGGAGCAGATTAAGCGGGTTTTCGATCATGCAAAATCGCTGGGCCTTCCGGTAAAACTGCATGCCGAACAGCTCTCTCATCTAGGTGGCACCGCGCTCGCAGCAGAATACGGAGCGCTGTCGGCGGACCACCTTGAATACGCCAATGATAACGACGCGAAACTAATGGCCGCGGCCGGTACAGTAGCGGTGGTACTGCCCGGTGCTTTTTATACGTTACGGGAAACACAAAAACCGCCTATTGATTCATTCCGTAAACACGGGGTTCCTATTGCGCTGGCGACCGACAGCAACCCTGGATCGTCTCCGGTTACCTCGCTGCTGCTCACCATGAATATGGCCTGCACCCTGTTCCGCATGACACCGGCTGAGGCGCTTGCGGGAGCCACGCGAAACGCCGCGAAAGCACTAGGCGTTACCGACTCCGGTGTAATTCGCACCGGGCTGCGCGCCGACCTGGCTGTGTGGGATGTTAACCACCCGGCCGAGCTTGCCTACCGGGTTGGCTTCAACCCTTTGCATCAACGGATTTTTGGCGGCGCATGCACGGTTTGACTCCGGTTCGTTTTTCATTTGCGCGGTATCGCCATCGCACACTCAGTCTAGAGCAGCTCCCTTAAATTTTTCATCACCGCACGGTAGCGTTCAACAATTGATTGACGATGAATATGCTCACCTGCCGTTACCTGATGGCGACCGGCCGACCAGACCTCGCATACCATGCGATCATCACCGGCGAATATAAAAGTATCCAACACGGTATCGCCGCTGTGGCCCTGCAGATCCGGGTGATCACCATCAAGTGCCAGCAGATCAGCCCACTGACCTGCCGCTATTTTCCCACACTGGCGACCGGCAGCCTGTGCCCCTCCGGCCACAGTACATTCGTACAAACGTCTGCCCGTTGATTGCTCAGCCGTTGCCAGTGCAGCCCGGGAGTGATCACGCAGCCGTTGTGAGTAGTCTAGAGTGCGTAATTCTTCACTGAGTGAGATCCGGATATTGGAATCCGAGCCAATAGCAATACGACCATCAGCATCAAGAAACGCTACACCATCGAATATACCGTCACCCAGGCTGGATTCCGTAATAGGACATAGCCCTGCCACAGCCCCGGTTTTTGCCAGCGCCTGTGTTTCATGAGATTGCATTTGCGTGCAGTGAATCAGACACCAGCGCTCATCAACCTGCGCATTACCCAGCAACCATTCAACCGGTCTGGCCCCCCAGGACCGCTGTACTTCTTCGACTTCGGCTATCTGCTCAGCTATATGCATATGAAACGGTGCCTGCGGTGCTATAGATAAAAGCGCTGGCAGGCTATCAGCGGCGACAGCACGCAAACTGTGCGGAGCTACACCCGATTGCACATCGTCGGGCAGGTTATGCAGCGCTTGTTCTGCACCGGACCACAGCTTGTGGTAGTTGTCGAGATCAGTTCCGAAACGACACTGCCCTTCGGTCAGATCACGCTTATCGCAGCCACCGTACTGATAGTGTACCGGCAGCAGGGTCAGGCCGATGCCTGTGATCGCCGTAGCCGCAGCGATGCGCTCTGACAACTCGGCAATACTATCGTAATGCGCTCCACCCGGCTGGTGATGAAGGTAATGAAATTCAACATTAGTAGCATAGCCTGACTCCAGCATTTCCATCTGCACATAAGCCGCTATAGCTTCTATATCGTCGGGCGACAGACGATCAAGAAAGCGATACATCAGGCGACGCCAGGTCCAGAAGGAGTCACGCGGATCCGGACCACGACGCTCGGTAAGACCAGCCATTGCCCGTTGAAAAGTATGGCTGTGCGCATTGGCCGGTGCTGGCAGCAGGGTTGCTACTTTATGATTCGGCACCTGATCGGTGCGACCGTTAGTATCTGAACCGGCCGCACGCTCGACATACTCAATGCGCCCGTCACTGGCAATGCCAACAATGACATCGTTAGCCCAGCCGTCTGATAGCAATGCCTGATCTGCGTGAATTAATGTCATTGTTTTGCGCCCTCAACGGCGAGGTAGTTGTCCGGGACCTCAATTAAAAAAAAATCTCTATCTATCAGAAGCACAGAATAAATCCTCTGCCACCGGACGGCCAGCTACCACTTGACTTTGCTAATATGTATGGACATATTGGCACACTCATCAAGCTACGCACAAGTACATATATGGGTATAGTGCTCAACCCGGGGTCAACGTCGCTCGCCACTCTTGAAGCCCTGTGGCGCAATGGAACTGCCGCTACCCTGAGTAGCGAATCGCGGCCGGCAATACAGGCCGCGGCAGATCTCGTCACAAAGGCTGCCAGCGGTGATACTGCAGTGTATGGAATCAATACCGGATTCGGTAAGCTTGCCAGTTTAAAAATCGAACCGGCAGACACAGCCACCCTGCAACGTAATCTGGTGCTCTCACATTGCTGTGGTGTCGGTGAGGCGCTTGATGTCGCCACCACTCGCCTGATGATGATTCTAAAACTGTTGTCCGTCGGACGCGGGGCATCAGGGGTTCGCCTTGCCACCGTCGATCTGATAGAAGTCATGCTTGCCCAGGGGGTTACCCCGGTTGTTCCAGTTCAGGGCTCCGTTGGTGCGAGCGGAGATCTCGCTCCGCTGGCACACTTTGCTGCCGCGCTGATTGGCGAAGGGCAATCAATCTATAACGGCCAGACACTTGCCACGGCAGAAGCGCTTGCAAGAGCAGGCCTCGAACCCATAACACTCAGTGCAAAAGAGGGCCTCGGCCTTATCAACGGCACCCAGTTTTCCACCGCCTGCGCCCTTGCCGGGCTATTTACCGTATGGCGTTGTGCGCAGGCCTCGACCGTTATTGCGGCGTTATCGACCGATGCAATTATGGGATCAACCGCACCACTGAATGAAGCTATCCACAGCTTGCGTGGCCATCCCGGACAAATCAATGTGGCCAATGCAATGCGCACTATACTGGCTGGATCTGAAATTCGCGAAAGCCACCGGGAGGGCGATACCCGGGTACAGGACCCATACTGCATTCGTTGCCAGCCACAGGTTCTGGGGGCCTGTCTCGACCTGCTGCAATACGCGGGGCAAACACTGCAAATAGAAGCAAATGCAGTAACCGATAACCCGCTCGTGCTGGTCGAAACCGAAGTAATTGTATCAGGCGGAAACTTTCATGCAGAGCCCGTTGCATTTGCTGCAGATCAGATTGCCATCGCGCTGGCAGAGATCGGCGCAATAGCCCAGCGGCGAGTGGCGCTCATGGTTGACCCAACTCTGTCTTTCGATTTACCTCCGTTCCTGACACCTGAACCCGGCCTCAACTCCGGATATATGATCGCTGAAGTCACTACTGCAGCGTTGATGAGCGAAAACAAGCACCTGGCCAATCCCTGCTCTACGGATTCCACACCAACTTCTGCCAATCAGGAAGATCACGTATCAATGGCAGCACACGCCGCCAGACGCCTGCAGCGTATGAATGCGAATCTGGCAAATATTCTGGGTATAGAATTACTCTGCGCAGTACAAGGTATAGAATTCAGGGCGCCTCTAAAGACCAGCCCGGTTCTAGCGAAAGTAATCGCCGCTACCCGGCTGCGTGTAGCGAGCCTGGAAGCTGATCGATACCTGGCCGACGACATAGCAGCCGCCGCCGCATTAGTGACTGAAGGCGTGCTGTCGGAGGTTGCAGATATAGATCATTTAATATCAAACAGACTCTTTACGGAACCAACCTCATGACAGACACCACTCCCGCTGAGAGCCAGACGACCGACTCCCGCCTCAACCTGAGACACAATCAGCGCACCGTGTATCCGGATACCGGCACCACGCTGAGCTGCAAGAGCTGGCTGACTGAAGCTCCCATGCGAATGCTGATGAATAATCTGCACCCGGATGTAGCAGAAAACCCGCACGAGCTGGTAGTCTACGGGGGGATCGGTCGCGCAGCACGCACCTGGGAAGACTTCGATCAAATAGTCGAAAGCCTGCAGGCACTAAACCACGACGAGACACTACTGGTGCAATCCGGCAAACCTGTCGGGGTATTTCGCACCCATAGGGATGCACCGCGAGTCATTATAGCCAACTCCAACCTGGTACCGCACTGGGCCACTTGGGATCACTTCAACGAGCTCGATAAAAAAGGCCTTGCCATGTACGGGCAGATGACCGCCGGCTCATGGATCTATATCGGCACGCAGGGCATTGTGCAGGGAACCTACGAAACCTTTGTAGAAGCGGGCAGGCAACACTACAACGGAGATCTGTCAGGGCGCTGGATACTAACGGCAGGTCTCGGCGGTATGGGTGGTGCGCAGCCACTGGCCGCTGTGATGGCCGGTGCCTGCTGCCTCGCCGTCGAGTGTGACGAAACACGCGCAGACTTTCGACTACGCACCCGTTACGTCGATGAAAAAACTCACAGCCTGGACAACGCCCTTGCCATGATCAAAAGCTGGACCAGCAACGGTGAGGCAAAGTCGGTTGCGCTGATCGGCAATGCAGCCGATGTCTTTCCCGAACTGGTAAAACGCGGTGTTAAGCCCGATATCGTTACCGACCAGACCAGCGCACATGATCCCACTCACGGTTATCTGCCACAGGGCTGGTCCGTCGCACAATGGAAGCAAACACAGGAAACAGACCCTAAATCGGTTGAGCATGCTGCTCGCGCCAGCATGAAAACTCATGTAACTGCGATGGTCGATTTCTGGAACGCCGGCATCCCGACACTGGACTACGGCAACAACATAAGGCAGGTAGCCAAAGAAGAAGGGCTCGAAAATGCCTTCGCATTTCCGGGGTTTGTACCCGCCTATATACGCCCGCTGTTCTGTCGTGGCATTGGTCCGTTCCGCTGGTGTGCTCTATCGGGGGACCCGGAAGATATCTATAAAACTGATGCCAAAGTTAAAGAACTACTCCCCGATGACACTCATCTGCACAACTGGCTCGACATGGCACGCGCCCGCATTGCGTTTCAGGGACTGCCCGCGCGTATCTGCTGGGTAGGCCTCGGAGTACGCGATAAATTAGGCCTTGCGTTTAACGAGATGGTACGAAACGGAGAGTTATCGGCTCCGGTGGTGATCGGCCGTGACCATCTGGATTCAGGCTCCGTGGCTTCACCCAATCGGGAAACCGAGGCAATGCGCGATGGCTCTGATGCCGTGTCCGACTGGCCATTGCTGAATGCACTACTAAACACTGCGTCCGGTGCTACCTGGGTTTCACTGCATCATGGTGGCGGAGTTGGAATGGGATTTTCACAACATTCGGGTATGGTAATCTGCTGCGATGGTACTGAAGAAGCAGACAAGCGAATTGAGCGGGTACTCTGGAACGACCCGGCAACGGGCGTTATGCGGCACGCAGATGCAGGCTACCCGGATGCACTGGAATGCGCGCGGGAAAAAGGCCTGGTGCTACCGGCGATATTGAACTGACAGTTTGACCCTGGTGTTGAATTATCCAGCTGTTTAATTTCTCTGCCGTTGCTCAACCTGTTTCAGAATTGCCGATCATATTAACCCGCATTATTCATGGGGTGACGAGGCTATCGCGCCGACCTGATCTATTCGCACCAAGGGATTTCACAGTGGATTTTCTACTTGCGTCGAATACTTACTGATATTTGCAGGAGAAAAAATTCTCTGTGGAATCAAAGATCAGGTGAGACCCCCCGTAAATACCGTGAATAATGTGGGTTAAACACACAGCTCACTATCCGTATCATTTAGCAATCACGTTACATCAATTATTTTGCCGAAGCGAAAGAATCGCTTCGGCCAGCGCAAAGTCCTGTGGCATGGTGATTTTCATATTCGGACTGTGTGACTCGACCAGTAACGGCTTCAATCCTGCCAGTTCGAATACGGACGCCTCGTCGGTTATAGCCAGATCTTTGTCAGCATGCTGCATCGCAAGAGCAGATTCAATGGCATCCGCCAGCTGTCCGGCGCGAAACATTTGCGGCGTTTGCGCAAGCCATAATTTTTCCCTCGGTACCGTAGACAAGCAAGCAGAGGCGCTATCTGATTTTTTTACCGTATCAATTACCGGCGTTGCCAGCAAACCCCCAACTGACTGAGCCTTAATGACGGCACTGACCAGATTGCATATATCCGTTAATGACACTAGCGGGCGTGCAGCATCGTGCACCAGTACCCAGGCATTATCACCCGCCTCTTCACGTACCGCTGCAACACCGGCAGCTACTGAACCGACACGTTGATCCGTTCCAGGTACGGTTTGTATATAGTTGCTGCTACTTGCCTGAAGGCTTTCAAATAGCGCTGTGTGCTGTGGTCGGGTTGCGACGAATATCTTTTGCAGGCCTGGCACTTCGAGCAAAACCTGCAGTGTTCTCTGCAACACGGCAACACCGACCAGAGGCAGGTACTGTTTGGGTACTTCACTACCGATTCGAGTACCGCTACCAGCCGCTGGCACAACCACCCATAACTCAGGTACCGGACTTTCCGCTGTACCAGTCATTTAGCGACCGCAATGCCATTGCCCACTGAAATTACGGAATCGACTGAAAATAGGCCTATAATCATAAATCTGCTTTAGCGTTAACTTACTAGTCTAGCGGCGCACACAGCGTTGTATTTTCTGTAACAATACCACCGCGATCACCCACTTCAATTGATCCATAGCGCTGTCTGAAGCACTCAGGCAAAGGCCTGTCGCCCTCGATAGACAACCACAGTCTCATCAGGTGACGCCGGTTTTCCGGTTCAGGCCAATCGGTGAACCCGGTTCGATCATGCAATTGAGTGTGGTTATAGACAAATTGCATATCACCGGGCTGCAGTTGCATGGACAGATGCATGTGCGGGTCATTTGCCATCGCATCAAAGGCGTTCAGTGCATCAATTTTTTCAGCTGTGAGGGGCAGAACGTCATCAAAACGTTGTGCGCTGTCGATGTACTGTCGCTGATATAGGACCGTTAAAAAGCCCTTGTGCCAGTTGAGCGGTGGAATTTCAAAGTACGGCCTGGCTCCCTGCGGTATTTCGCCTCGCCGGTCAGTGGCAACGGGTTCGAACAATAACGTTAATAACTCCGGGCACTCTTTCCGCATCCGGTTAAAAATAGACAATGCACTAACCAACAGCGATTCACCCCCCTCTTTCGCCGCCTTGATGCAAATAAGTCCGACGACATCAGCGCTGTCGGTGTGGAAGCTCTGGCGCTCAGAAGTCTGATAGATTCTGGCATTGGGATCAGCGGCACTGGCGCCGATATCGCGAACATGCCCAAGTATATGTCCTGCCGCATTTTGCGATCTAGCGCTACCAAGGTGGGCGCCGATGCCACAAAAAACAGTGGCGTAAAACTCCTGCGAATATTCGGCAATCGGCAGACCACGCAACACTTCGAAACCCACACCACTTAATAGCTTCTGCTTTAGCAGCTGCAGATGCGGAGCAAAAGTCTTCAAGGGGAAATCGGCGGCTGTTATCTGCCCGACATCACGACCAAGTGTTAAATAGTGGTGCGCGGCCTGTTCGAGATCGGCAATATCAGCTGGGGTCAGATGCACCATCCATTCGTTTTCACGCTGTGCTATGTCAGCACCAATCCACGCTGCCGGGCCCTCCATCAATGGGGGGAGTGTGCTTGTTGCCATATAAAATCTCAGTTGCTGTTGAATCTCGAAGCCGGCGGAAGGATGATAAGCATTATGAGAATGCGACAACTGAATAAAATATCGCATTCGCAGCAAGTCTTTTTATTCCGCAATGGCTCCCTTGACTGACTATCGCAGACGCGTCTGCTTTTTTCAATTCAACCGCCAGCCTGATTCTGCCCGGGGTAGCTTTGGAACCACGTAACAATCAGGATCCACGGTTAATTATCATGGGATTGTAGCCATTCCTGACACGCAGTTTGTCCAGTATGCTGATGCCGACAAACACAAAAATACCTATACTGGGTTTCCCTTTCGCTCTGTTGGCGCTTTACATGCCCCCTGAACTCTGGTTTGCCTTTGTTGCTACTTCTATCGTTATGCTGGCCATTCCCGGCCCAACCGTGCTGACCGTGGTCAGCTATTCAATGACACAAGGCACAGCGGCACGAATTCCATTGGTAACGGCTGTAGCGCTGGGTGATGCAACAGCGCTTACCCTGTCACTGATCGGCCTAGGGGCGTTGTTGTCGACTTCGGCGATGTGGTTCACGGTGATCAAATGGCTCGGCGGTTTGTATTTGCTGTACCTTGGATTTAACTTATTCAGGGCTGGAATCAGCTCAGAACGTCTTGCAACTCCGAAGATACCGGATTCACGCTGGAAACTGTTTTTCAACACCTGGCTGGTAACCGCCCTTAATCCCAAGGGGATTGTTTTTTTTGTAGCTTTTTTACCGCAGTTTATAGATAGCTCGGCTGCTGTGGTACCACAGCTATGGATACTATCCATAACATTTGTGGCACTTGCGACACTAAGTGCTTCACTATATGCACTGTTCGCGGCGAGGGCCAGTCGCCTGCTTACTTCACCGCGTTCTCAACGACGGTTCAATATGGCAGGGGGAGCGTTGTTATCGACTGCCGGTATCTGGGCGCTCACGGCAAACAGACCAGCTTAGATTTTATCATTGAAACGTTACACTAAACGCTTCATCTTGATTTAAATGCGAAGCGGGTCCAGGTCATCAAAGTTAGCGATTCCCGAAAACATCGGTACCGCAACTCTAATATTTCTTTCAGAGAACGCAGCTTTAGTCACTAAATTCTAGATGACCGGATTTGACCCAGACTGTTGCCCCCGCCTCTCCAACCTTCGCAACCACTGACGAACCTGCCGGCGTTCGCAACCAGGAATGCCGCTGCAGGTTGTCTCCACTTTCGGTGAATCCACCTGCGAGCACAAATATCTCACTCCCGCCTGTTGAATCTACTTCAACCCCGGCACCGGGCGCCCAATACTCCAGTCGAACATTTTCCCGGGCATCCATAAACAATGGCGACACCGATACGCCATCGCGGCTTCGATCCGGTACCGAACCCAGCTTATTGATATTAGCATGCACAAAAGTTCGGTCCTGCGGATCAAACTGCCATAACTTCACGAATATTGTACATCCGTACTTTGACCCTGGTGTATGCCGCGATTGCGGTGGATTGCGAATATAGCTACCAGCCGGCCAATCGCCATAGTCGTCTTCAAAAACTCCCTCAAGAACAATAAATTCCTCACCACCACCGTGCGTGTGTGCCGAAAAATGGCTCTCGGGGGCATAGCGGACGATTGTCGTTACCCGTTCATTTTGAGCATCAACGCGGTCAAGCCGTCTCCGGTCAACGCCCGCCATTGGAGAAGGTTCCCAATCAATGGAGTCAGCGTGCATCAGCACGCGTTTGGTAAAATCTGCGTTTAAGTCCACTTATACGTACTCAAGAGTTTGAAGAAAATACCGAGGGTATCAGCTACAGGTTTGCACGCCATTGTTATGGATTTTAGCCATTCAAACCAGACGTGATGCAGTGCTGCAACAAAGTGCAATAAACTTAGGAAGTGGAAATTTAATTTGCACGTCGCCCGGTGCAGTTACCAGGCTTGTGTTAGTCGAGAGAGGGAACAACAACGGTATTTCACAGCAGCCATTTACACCCGCCAATTATGAAGACCTCACTCCAACCATGTTGAGATATCTATAGCAGATAAAAAAAAGCCGACAAAAACAGGGAAAAATCAGATTTTACTGTTTTCGTTGCTATACAAAGAGCCGGCAATAACAGGGCCGACAATTATAAACCCGGGCACTCTTAACTCGAACACCCCATTTCAAATTCATGAAGCGTTCGCGTATCACAAGTTGGCTTAAGATAAGAGCCAGAGTATGGTTTGAAACCTCCTCACGAAGCCGCCAGGTACGAACGGCCGACGATAAGTGAGGAAGATCAGTGCAGGTGCTGTATGTAACTAGTGCCCGTCCACAAACCGGAGCGTAGCGAGGGTCACTCAGGGGCGTGAGATTTCGCCCACCACATGTGGGCGTTTAGTCATTCTAAATAACTACATGTGGTCGGTGAAAGATCGCGTGTCCTGAGGGACCCGCAGTAGCGCTGGTTTATGGACGGGCACTAACTAGTGTTCAGCCAGAAAATCTGCCGTGGTAAATACAAAATCACTGCCGATAGCTGCCGTGTGGCAACCGGCACAGAAAGCACTGGGACCAGCTTTGCCAGTGTATTTATTAGCCCACTCCCAGTTATCTGAAGAGCCCGATCCATCTTGCTTTTTAATGCTTATTGTCATGCCGGGGTTCTTTCCAGCTTCCCAGTCCGCCTTATTTGCAAATTGCTCTTTGATGACTATAGAGCCTGCCGGAAACACGTAGGGAGCTGAACCAGTGATTGTCGCTTTGCCGATATCATTGACATAGACATCGCGGTAACCGTCTTTACCTTTATGAACGTTACCTAGTATACCTACTGGATCACCGGTACCAACTTTGTCAGCGGTTAACTTGTGCCAGTTTTTATAATCAGCCCATCGGGGATCAGCTTCACCGCCGCCGCCAACCACGGCACACCCGGCAACTCCCGCCAGCAGGATCCCGATACCCACATGTTTTAAGTGATTGTTTTTCAAAGTTACGCTCCGCGCATAATTAGTGTGAGAATGGACAGAATAACACGGTATCAGACCGGGTCCAGTTACAAAAGTTCAGTAATTTCATCTATAACCGGCTTGTTTGCTAGCTGCCGCCCGTCCATAAACCGGGGCGTAGCGAGGATCATTCTGGTGCGTGAGATTTCATCTGCCATCTGTGCCGTTTATGGATGGGCAAAAGCTACCCGACTTAAAGTAGTTCCGCTCCATTGTAGTAAATCACAGGAATGTCGGCGACGAGCTCACGCGCCATGCCAAAGTTTACTGCGATCAGTGGGTCCGGCTGCCCGACTGCCGTTCGGTAGTGGGTTACACAACCACACTTTGTGCAGCGAACAAATTCCAGCTCTGCATCACCCCAGGTATAGCACTCAGTACCATGAGACCCGGTACTTATTTGCGGTATATCTGGCGGGTAATAACCCCAGAGTGCGTGGTATCTGCTACAGATTGAGCAGTTACAGTCTGTCACGTTTTCAGGCGTTTCTGCATCAATACTGATATTTGCGCAATGACAACTGATTTTCATAGTCTCCTACCCGCTGTAGCGGCATTTTCAAAAAACGGTGTCAATGCACGGATTTATTTCTTCGGAAAAAAAATTCGTTTATCGTTCGGTTGACGGTTGCAATTCAAATTCTCTACTCGCCATACATTCACCATTAATCTGAATATCTACTCGATGTACTCCGGCATACAAAGCCCGAACCGCGGTGACCTTCATCGGGTGGCGTTTCTCCAGTACAAGGCTGTTTTTTGCTTCGATTAATACGGTTTTCCACTTGAACACCTTGGCGTTAACCACACCATTTTTTCTCACATAGTGGACTATGTAATCAATCAACAGATGTTGCGGCTTGCCCGATTCATTGACCAGATCAAGCGAGAGTTGCACTGATTCGCCGATCTCAACCTTAACCGGACTCACGGTTAAAGCCGTTTTCAATTGCCTGATCGGGCCGAAACCGATAACTGCCAGCGCACCCGGACGCCCGTCTTTAATCAGCGTCCGCAGACCATGTCTGATTATCCAGTCACGCTCTTTCGTTGCAGTTTTACTCCATGATTTGCAGGTTCTGATTACCTGCTGCGGATGATCTTTGGCCAGGTCGTTAATACTATTCGCAACCGAACGCCGGACATAAAGCTCTTCGTCATCCTTAAGTTTCTCTAGTATTTTCCATACCGGTGCGGGGTTTTCAATCAGGCCAAACAGTTTCCGACCCCAGGGTAGTCGTGTACGAGTGCCTTCGGAACACCAACGGCGTACATGCGGGTTTTTGTGCCGTGTGAGCTTTAGCAACTGCTCAAACACCGCATCCTGGTGGTGCTCAACAAACGGACGAACGGCAAACTCGGCACTGAAGCGCTGCGTCAGTTCGATCATCGCCGCCATTGATTCGTTCAGGTAATCAACGCCGTGATCAGCTATGAATTGCCCTACAGGCCATTGCAGCCAGCCATCGCTAATACTGTCATCGCAATTGGTTTGTGCAGCCGGCAAGCTCTCTACAATTACCGCTAGTGCTGCAGGGTAATGTGCCGGAAGCGTTTGCGCCATGGCATTGGAAAACTGCCCGATACGTGCGTTAAATTCCAGCTGTTGCAGCTTCCTGCACGCCAATTGCACGAACCGTTTTTCGTCAAATGCCTGATCAACGCGTTTGAACTGGGCGGCCAGCTGGGCCGCTGCATTCCTATCGAACCAATCTTTAAACGCTTTGCGATCAGTTTCTGCCACAAGGCACGACTCAGCTGGATCTCACCTTACCCACTGCCTGCATGTTCTCAAGCATCATTACGCAGGCATTCGCTGCTTCTTCGCCCTTCTTTAGAAAGTGATTGAAGAAGAAATCCTGGTGATCCTTATGCTCGTGGAAATGTATCGGTGTCAACACTACTGACAAAACCGGTATCTCGCTATCGAGAGATACTTGCATCATTGCATCAAGCACTGTGCTTGCGACAAAATCGTGCCGGTAGATTCCGCCATCGACGATTAAACCGGCTGCGATGATGATGTCGTACTCACCGGTTTTAGCGAGAAGTTTAGTTTGCAGTGGAATTTCCAGACTCCCAGGCACGGTGAAAAGCCGGATATCTGTGATACCGCGTTCATTTAATTTTTCAGTAAAGGAAGTGCGCGCCTGGCTTACGATATCGTTGTGCCAGCTGGCCTCAATATAAGCGATTCGAGCGTTTGAAAAGTCACCACCGAATTGTGGTGCAATACTTGGCTGATTCATGGTTGTCTCCTGTAGACGGTTTACCAGAATCAGGGCGTGACGGGCAGACGAGCATTCGCCTGGTATTTCCCGCTCTCTCTTATCCGGACTTTCAACCTGCATGCAGGTACAACCGTCGGCTTCGGATTCACACCGAATCTGCTGACCACACCGTGTTAAACGATGTGCGCTCGCGGGCTTAGGCACTACAAGTACCCATACCGCCGGTGGGGAATTGCACCCCGCCCCGAGAACGTTGTTGCCGGACAATCCGACAGGTTTAGTTTATGGTGAATACAGAGCGTTTGTAAATGCCCTGACTAACGAAAAATGCATATTTCTACGCTGTTTGAGCAAGCTCGATCAGTTCACACCAAAAATAATGCCATCTGCAGCAATCAATAAAAGCCCACACCTCAAAAGCCACCGTTGAACAGATTTTTTAATCGACCGAGTTGTTTGTCAGAGCAATTTTTCATACAGAAGGCCAAGCTCCGGGCGGCTTTCAGTCACCCCGGCCAGCCGCTGACAATGCCAGGCCATAGCATGATTTGACGAGGTAACCGGCACGCCTAATCGCTGCTCAAGTAACCGCGCAGAGTCCATCAGGCGGACGCTGGTACAGGAAACAAACACCATATCAATCTGATGCGTTGAGACCATTCGATCTATAGCCGCTGAGATGCTGTCAAAATCAATTTTTGCGACCACGGGATCAAGTTCTTCGTTAAACGAAGCAAATACCGGCACCTGGTATCCCGCAGCGTTTATGTACTTTTGCACGGCCTGATTGACATCACTTCGGTAGGGAGTCAGCACCGCAATTCGACGAGCTTTAAATGCCTCAAAGGCTGCAAATGCTGCGGTTACCGGTGTGGTGACACGGGCCACAGGATGTACTTCCTGCACCTTCCGCACAATAGTCTCTTCGCCCAGAATAGTGGTTGCCGATGTACATCCATAAGCGACCACATCAAGCGGCTCTCCCGGTAATATCAACCGCAGTGCATCAGGTATTCGCGCTTCCATCGCTGCAAGCGTCTGCGGCGTCACACGCGGCGAATTCTCTATGCGGGCTGAATAGAATTGAACGTCAGGTGTGTTAAACACCTGACGAAATTCGTAGTCGAGCGTGTAGTCTGAAGCCAGCACCACCACCCCGACTTTAGCTTTTGCCCCCACACCGGCATCGGTCGAAAACGGCAGGTTTTCGATTAGTGCCGGTTCATCCTGCTGCGCCGCGTTCATTTCAGTCTACGCCGCAATCTACTCAGCCAACGACAGCTGTGACGGCTATTTCAACGGTGAAATCGGGGTGAGCCAGGTTCGATTCAACGCACGCTCGTGTCGGCGCATTGCCTTTTGAAACCCAGGCATCCCAAACGCTGTTCATTTCTGCGAATGTCGATATATCGGATATCCAGATGGTGGCGGTCAGCAGATTCGATTTATCGGTTCCCGCCTCGCTCAGCAGCCCGTCTATCGCATTTAAAATATCGGTTGTTTGCTCTGCAACAGTGCCGCCTTTGGCGTTCTGCGCTACCTGCCCTGCCGTATAAACCATGCCTCCGTGAACAACCGCCTGGCTCATTCTATCGCCACTTTGAATTCGGGTAATCGCCATCTGCTCTCTCTAAGTATTGAGTCGAAAAACGCGAGTGTACCAGATGTTCGGGTATTCGATCTCAATGGCAAAAAAAATTCACAGCTCAGATGCAACCACTATACTACGCAGACTGCGGCTGAATTGAATGAGGACACAACGGGTATGAAAAACCTGAAACCAAAGCAGGCAAAAGCGTTTCTCGATAAAAATCCGGATGCTCTGTTCATTGATTGCCGCAGCGACGCGGAACACTTTTTCGTCGGTCACCCGGTGGGATCAATGCATGTTGCGTGGCAGGACGGCGAAGACTGGGAACTCAACCCGCATTTCACCGGGGAGGTGAGCCGCCTCGCCGGCCACTCCGTACAGCGGCCCGTCGTACTGATTTGCCGCAGCGGAAATCGATCTGTTGACGCCGGAAAAGCACTCGAAAAAGCGGGCTTCAACAAGGTGTACAACGTGCAGCACGGCTTTGAAGGCGAACTAGACGACGACCATCACCGCAGCGCCGTGAATGGCTGGCGTCATGCGGGATTGCCGTGGCAGCAGCTCTAGAATGATAAAAAATTCAACCAGGCAGTGGCCTTGACTTGCCGTTTTCATCAACCGCCACAAAAGTGAACGTAGCTTCAGTGACTTTTTCACGTATGCCAATCTGATCCCGACGTACCCACGCTTCAACCAGAATATCGATCGACGAGCGGCCGGTACGCGTTATTTCTGTATAAACACCGAGTATATCGCCCACTTTAACGGGTTTGATAAAGCTCATGCCATCGATTGACGCCGTTACCACTCGCCCCCGTGCGCATTGGCTTGCAGCAATTCCTCCGGCGATATCCATTTGCGACAAAACCCATCCGCCGAAAATATCACCAGAGGGATTTGTATCAGCTGGCATGGCCACAGTGCGTGTTGTCGCATTGCGTGTTCCTTCCTCTGCCGGTGTGATTTCGTCTTTTGTTGTCATCGGGTTTACCAGTTGTTGTCTGCGCACGTTATGCCGCGTTATTCACGGGATTGGTGTCCTCGCCACTTCATGAATAATACGGGCCAGTGAGTGATCCGCTGAACGGGTGTTTGTCACTCGTTTTGCACCGAAGTAACCGAGCAGCATCACTTTGCCCACGAAATACAGTAATTCTACGATCTGTTATTTTTATACTCTAGAAGTGAGCGCCCGAAATGTTCAAAAACAGCATGGTTGACGGGTGCATTGGTGCAATCGTATTCAGCGTGCCACTGCACGCCCAGCGCAAAGCCTCGAGCTTGTGCGATTTGAATCGCCTCAATCGTTTCGTCTTCCGCAACACCTTCAATGACTACCCGCTCTCCAGGTTCCAGAATGGCTTGGCCATGAAGAGAATTGACCTGAATATTAGAGCGCCCATACATTTTCTCAAAAACCCCGCCCGACGTGAGCTGCACACCATGCCGCTCACCAAACACTACTGTTGGATCCGGATGAATCTCACCGTTTTCAAGTCGCGGCATGCGATGATTCATGCGCCCCGGCACATCACGTATTTCCGGATGCAGTGTGCCACCGAACGCGACATTCATTTCCTGAAATCCGCGACAAATTCCCAGTAAGGGAACACCCCGTTCAACGCACTCTCGAATCAGCGGCAAAGCTAATCCATCGCGTTCACGATCATAGGGCTCATAGGTCTCTTGCGGACGTGTGTTGAACAGCTCCGGATGCACATTAGCCCGCGCACCAGTTAGTAGAATGCCATCTACAATATTCAGCAGCTCATCGATATCTGTGATCGCGGGGTCACCGGCAAACATCAACGGCAGCGCATCGGCCACTTGAACCACGGCGCGAAAGTTGTGAAGCCCCGTCAATTGCACATCGAATCGATCATGGAGCAAATGGGAATTGCCAATAATGCCTACTACTGGTTTTGTCATTGTCTGGTTACGTTAACTAGTTGACGCGTTCCGCAAGGTTGATCCAATCACTGCGCTTCACTGGAAAAACCACGCAACAGGAATTTACCACAACTTCGGTACAGTCCGGCTGGTATATGAACTCTTAGGGCTGTCTGTTCACTCGCTGCATAAGTCAGGCCTGACAAGACAAACTGAACAATTCACAAGAAGGAGCGACAATTTGCCGCCGGTTGCAATCGGTTGACCCCAACAACCAGGACATAGCAAAATACCAAAGCCCGTATTACCTTGAGAGCTAACCATGTCGAAACAATGTATACGCGATCAAATTCAGCAACCAAGCCCCGTTTTTATACTAGTCGCCGGCTTGTTTTGCCTGTTGTTCCTCACAACTGGCTTTGCTACAGACGGCAAGAACTCTGAAAACAGTACGCCGGTACAACAGGGAGACTATCAGGGGGCGCTCGATACCGTCTACCCGGACTGGTTCAAAACCAGCTTTCTGGAAATTGAGGAAGATATCATTGAAGCCCGGGAAGCCGGCAAACGTGTCATGCTGGTGTTTCATCAACCGGGTTGCCCCTATTGTAATTTTTTTGTCGAGCGCAACCTCGCACAGAAAGACATAGAAAGCCTGGTACGCTCCGAATTCGATGCTATAGAAATCAACATGTGGGGTGACCGAGAGGTGACCTCAGTCAGCGGCGAGGAATTCACCGAAAAAACCTTTGCCCGGCAGTTAAAGGTGCAATTCACACCAACCGTGTTAATGTTCAGCAAAGAAGGCGAGCTTGCACTGCGGATTAACGGCTATTACCCACCAGACAAATTCCGCGCCGCACTTGATTACGTTATTAATGACAAGAACACCCAGCAATCTTTCACCGACTATCTGGCGTCGTCGGGTAGTGGGGCGACCGCAAACTCCAATCAGGTGATCGCCCGACCGGTTTATATATCAACAGACGATTTCAACACCAGTGACCCGATAACACTCGTAACTGAAAAAACCGACAAACCCTATATATTGCTGTTTGAGCAGAAAGACTGCAGCAACTGCGAGCTGCTACACAATACCGTGCTATCCGCCAGTGAATCACGTGAACTACTTGAGAAATTTGATGTGGTTCGTGTCGATATGTGGGGCACAGACGATATAACCCGTCGAAACGGAGAAACAGTAACCGGAAAAGAACTTGCCCGGCAATTGCAGGTTAGCTATGCCCCGACAATGATTCTATATGCAGCAGATCATACGGAAGTGATCCGGTCGGAATCGTGGTTAAAGCGTTTTCACACGCAGTCTATGCTTGACTACGTGCAGTCTGATGCCTGGCGGCATCAACCGGAATTTCAACGCTACCTGAGTGAACGCGGTGATACCATTCGGGAAAGCGGTCAGTCGGTCAATATTTTAGAATAATCCTTAAAAACGCACCGGTAAACTACTGTAGCCGCGAAACCTCGCAAGCGGCATGCGTTCCGCAACGCCGGCAGACTGCATGTCCGGGAACCGCTCTATGAGCTTTTTAAACGCTATTTTCCCTTCGTATCGTGCGAGTGTAGCGCCCAGACAGACATGAATGCCGGTAATAAAAGAGATATGCCGGTTCGGCTTGCGTGCAAAGTTTATTTTATCAGGCCCATCGAACACCAGCGGATCACGGTTGGCTGCGGCAATGGAGGTGTGAATATAAGTACCTTCCGGGATTACCTTTCCGCCAATTTCGGTCTCCTCTGACGTCAACCGGTTGCCGATTTGCAACGGGCTTTCGTATCGCAGAATTTCCTCTACTGCGCCCTCTATAAATTCCGGCTGTTCACGCAGCAAGCGGTATTGATCTGGCGCTTTCAGCAACATGCCCACGCCGTTGGCCATCAGGCTGGTCGTTGTTTCGTGACCGGCATTGAGCAGAAAAATACAGTTTTGAATTAATTCCTCCCGGGTAAGCTTACGCCCGTCAAACTCACCGAAAACCAGTGCTTCCAGCACTTCACCCTGCCCCGCCCCTGCCGGATTAGCGCGCCGATGATCGATTAGCTCACCCAGCAACTCGCCAAATTCAGCCACTGCATTATTGCCGCTGTCCAGACGCTGTTGTGTTACTACCGGGTCAAGCGCGCCGAGTATGGCAAGGGAGAATCCTCGCAGTTTTGAACGGTGCTCCTGCGGCACGCCCAACATAAACGAAATCACTTCTGTCGGTAGCCGCATGGCAAAGGCACTAACGAAGTCGACCTCCCCGGCTCCTTCAAGATCATCGAGCAGGGAGTCGACGATTTGTTCTATTAATGGCTCCATCTCAGCGAGTTTTCTCGGTGTGAACGCATGCGCCAGCAACTTCCGAACGGTGGTGTGATAAGGGGGGTCATTAAAAATCAGGCTGGTGGTATGATGCGTATAGAGTGGCCCCTCGCCGAACTTTTCAGAAAATGCGGCGGTTTTGTCTGAGACCATCGTACGATCCTGGTAAACAGCACGCACATCTTCATAGCGAGTAAGATAAAGCGAACCGTCAGGGTTATAGTGCACCGGATCGTGCTCCCGCAGATTCGCCAGTGTCGGGTACGGGTTATCTATAAACGCTTTATCAATACGGTTTAAATCAAATGCTATGGCATCTTCACGGTTCATCTTGCTAATTCAGTCTCTGTGTTTGTTGCATTCGGGTTTGTCGCATTCGGGTCGGCATCATCCAGATTTCTTAATATTGAATCTCTCGCCCTCCATTGAAACTCACCCATCATAGTTTATCGCCTCACTCATAGACGGATCCGAATGCCACTGCCAGTACCTCTCCTGCAGTATGCGGCTTATCTCGCCTGCTCCGTCATTCGAAAATATCCGCTGGTTTATCCTGCTTACAGGAATGATCCCGCCGCCCGTCGTTGTTGCAAATACTTCATCAGCTTCCATCAGTGACTGAAGCGAAATGTCTTCTTCAACAACGGCAATTTCCTCATGATGGCAGAGTTCAATCGCAACCTTCCGTGTGATTCCTTCAAGCACTCCTGACTTAGGTGTTATGACACGATTGCCCTTTACTATAAACAGGTTAAATCCCGGACCTTCCGTGACATACCCGTTCGCATCTGTGAGCAGTGTGTTGTCGTAGCCTGAGTCTTTAGCCATTATCAGGCCCTGCGTGAAATCACCCCAATGGTAATTTTTCGCCGTCGGGTCAACCGAACTTTCACCAATACGGTGCAACCCTTCCGGCACATACAAGTGCGCTCCGCGTTGAATCACCGGTTCGGAGAATACCCATATAAATGGTACACACCAGGCGTAAAAATGATTGATACAGTCTCTGGGATCGCGGCTCCCCGGTACCGACGGTTGGCCTCGACTCGCCACAAACGATACGTAGGCCCGCTGCAGCTTTGCGCGGGAAACAATCTGATGCAGAATACTGCGAATATCTTCGCGCGATTGCTCGATAGACAAATGGCATTTATCGAGGCTGCGCTCAAACCGTGAGAGGTAGTCGTCCAGTCTGAAAAATCGTCCGTCCCAGGCATGCACAACATCGTAAGTGATATCGGAATGGGTGAGACCCCAGTCTGTGACCGGCAATGAGGCTTCGGCTATCGGCATCACCCTGCCTTTCATCCACGCGGCACCAGCGGTCCAGTCAGTAGCACTCATGTTTTCACCCCGTTGTAGCTGCCCTCGATTATCACTTGTTTGCAGGGCCAGTGCACTACAATCTATTGATCATGAGAATACGAGCCGAAAGACACGCAATGGCATCACGCAACGTTGACTATAGTTATGGAGTCTGTTTGTGATAGACGGTTTTCTGGTAAAAAAACTGGTGTCCGTTTTGGTTCATCTGATACCGGGGGCGTTGATTTTGATGCTGATCGGTTTGATTGCGCGTTGCCGTGTTCCGCGCCTGTCGAACCTGATCACTGTGGCGTTGTGTGTTGCTCTTACTGCTGCGTCCAGCCCCGTCGTCAGCAACTATTTTATATCGAATCTGGAAAGCCGATTTCCTGTCCTTCAGACTGCCCCGGAAGACACAAGTCTGATTCTGGTACTAGGGGCCGGCCACAATTATGCCGAAGACAGACCCTCTAATTCACTATTAACAGCCACGGCCTTGTCGAGAATTGTTGAAGGCGCCCGTTTGTGGAAAACCCGGCCAGACGCCCGACTCGCCGTTAGCGGCGCACATTTTGGCAGCCCGGTGAGCCATGCGCAGGTAATGAAGGATATGGCGATCCAACTCGGCGTGGACGGCGATAAAATAATAACCTTTGACAACACACTCGATACAGCGGACGAAATAAGCAAGGCTATGGAAACGCTGCAAAAAAATATTACGCCAGCAGCCCGCGACAGTGAAATTATAAACAAACCAGAGAATTTGCCGGGTGGACGCCTGCTTGTTGTGAGCAGCGCCAGCCATCTACCGCGTGCAGCGAAAATGCTGGATTATACTGGCACGTTATATTCTGTGGCACCAACAGATTTTCTAGCTGACAACTACCCCTGGTATCTGCTCAACGGGGGCGCACTTGCTAATCTGGACAGGTCATTCCATGAATGGGTCGGGATGGCCTGGCTGTGGCTGGTACACCGAGTATCTCGTTAACTTGAAAGATCTTCTGCGATCATCAGAGCGTTGCCATCCGGATCATAGAAAGTAGCGAGCTTAACCATACCTTCAAATTCCATGGTATCTCCATCGAATTTTATACCCGATTTCTCCAAAGCAGCACGAGAAGAATCACAATCAGCGACACCAAACACCGGCGTTGTGCTTGCAGTTTGCACCTCTTCAGCGTCGCCCAAACCTATAGTTACACCGGGTGTATTAGTTGCGAGTTCCGTCCAACCGGCTTCTTCCACAGAAAATATTTCCGAAAACCCCAGGTGCTCCTGATACCAGGCCGAGGTTACTTTTCTGTCTTTGACTGAAAACGCTATAGTAATTGTATTGTTTGGCGAAATGGTCGACATTTGCATTGCTCCGTTGCAGTGAAACATAAAATATAGTAACTATATTAAATGGACAAACACAACTTAGTCAAGCTTTGCTCACGTACCTGGTCAATAACAGCATTGGGCAAAATGGCAGATGGTACTCCCGGCCGCACCTCGCCGTTGGCCGCAGCAGTTGGTTGCGGCCGAACCGCGATGCAAGCGAGTGTTAATAATCTCGTCGAACTTGGGCTACTTGAAAGAGATACTGGCTACGGGCACCCGTTACGTTCCGCCTATAATCTGACCCCTCAGGGCGAGCGTGTTGCCTTCTGGGCGTCAGCTCTGCTTAAGATGATCAAACCCGCGGCCGATCGCCGACTAATTCGGAGTAAATGGTCTCTACCGCTGATCTGTAACCTGGATACCGACGCTCGATACAAAGATCTAAAACAACGACTGGCACCGGTCACAGACCGCTCTCTGTCCCTTTGTCTGGATCAGCTGGCACAACGGCAATGGATCGCACGGAACGTACTACCTGATAACTATCCACCCGCAGTGAGATACCGCCTCGATGGTCAAGGGCATAACGTATATAGACACTTACAGGGCGTTATTGCAGACTGATATCGCCAACCGAGCCTGATCTATTCGATTCGCCAACGCTGATATAGACTGGCGTTTCAATCTACCCCGGCTATCTCAACCATTCCTCAACCGCTCGCCCAAGATCATAAACTACACAATCATCTCACCAACCGCTTTCGGGTGATGGGTTATCTGCTCGTAGCCATTCTCTGTTACGATAAAACTGTCACCGACCTGTGCACGAAACGATTTCGCCACCGTAACCGAACCATCCACCGCCAACACCATACCGGGTTGAATAATGGTTTTATCCCCGGTAACTAACTGCGGCTTTTCAAGAAAACTGTAGCCCGTCGCACGACCGCACCGGAACGGGTACTCGTAACCGGCCGTCTGAATAACTTCCGCATAGGCCGCATGAATTGCTTCTGCGGTTACTCCGGGTTTCAATTCCGCAAGTGCCGCCTGCTGACTAGCGACGGCCACCTCGTACACAGCAGCCTGCCCCGGATCGGCAATTTCCCCAATCCAGAATGTGCGATCAAAGCCCAGCTTGAAACGGTGGAAATTTGTCATACCGCAAAAACATAGAAATACCGGCTCACCCTGCCGCATAATGCGAGTTGAGGCACGATGGTGCGGCTTGGTGATTTCTTCGCCGGACGCCATAATTTGCAGAAAATGCGTATTCGGCGACATACACTGATCGCTATAGTGTTCCGCCAGCAGTTCGGCAGATTTGCGTGTCCCCGCCTGACTGGCGGCCAGTGCAACTTCATATTCCGCCACGCCATCAGCAATCGCTGCTCGCCCTGCCTCCAGCATAACGGTTGCCACCTGACCGGCGTGACGAGCACAGTTCAATTCTTCTTCTGATTTAATCATCCGCTGGGTCGAAATAACCGGGGTGATATCTGTCAGTCTGGCCGGTTCCACCTGAGACTCGACATAGTTTCGCACCACCGGAGGCATTTGATCGGGCTCAATTGCAATATCCCCAGCGCGAGCCAGCACGCTATAGAGTTCTTCGCGCCATTCATTTCCGAGCCCGTCGTTCCACGGAGCGATGCGATCAACACGGGCCGCGGCTTCCGCCATATCCATTTCCATACTGGGTGTAATTAATAGCGATTCGCCCTCGCGCGGAACGACCAGGATAGTCGGTCGCCCAAAATCCATATGGAGGTAGTCGTAGTAACCGGTAAAGTAATAGACACTGTCATCATCGGTGATCAGTGCCGTGCCAATACCGGCTGCATCCAGACTCGCCCGCAGGCGATTAAGTCGTTCAGTAAACAGTTGCCAACCCTCATTTACGCTTAAAATAATTGTGGTTACAGACGATGAAATTGAACCTGTTATGGGCAATAATGACAGCTGTATTGCCATATAAATCCAAACAACCGGAGTCACTCCAATGAGCCCGCAACCTGCAGCCCGCTCAACTTTGCCACTCTCCGATGACACCGTAAACGATTTTAATCGAGATGGTGCCGTTGTGCTGCGCGGGGTATTCACCGACTGGATAGAGCCACTTCAGTCCGGAGTTGAGCAGAATATGGCTGATCCCGGTGAATTCGGCAAAATATACACTACCGAGGACGAGGAAGGTCAGTTCTTCGGCGACTATTGCAACTGGCAGCGTATCAAGCCGTATCGAGAGTTTTTTTTCGACTCTGCCGCAGGTGAAATTGCAGCCCGGCTTGTCGACTCTTCCAGCATTCGAATTTTTCACGAGCACGTGCTGGTAAAGGAACCCGGAACCGGTCGAAAGACTCCATGGCACCACGATCAGCCATATTATTGCGTCGACGGCAGTAAACTGTGCAGTCTATGGATACCCCTGGACCCCGTCGACCGTTCCGTATGCGCTGAATTTATAGCCGGCTCCCATCTCTGGAACCAGACTTTTCTGCCAACAAAATTCTCTGGTGTCGCCTATGACCGGCCAGCGGATGGGCTCGAAAAGCTACCCGATATCGATGCCCTGCGTGACGACTACCAGATTCTAGCCTGGGACCTACAGCCCGGCGACGCTATCGCTTTCCATTTCATGACCGTGCACGGAGCACCGGCCAATCTGTCCGCTCATCGGCGACGGGCTTTCTCTGCCAGACTACTTGGCGACGATGCTGTGTATGCAGTTCGAGGCGGGGAAATGTCACCGCCTTTTCCGGGGTTGGAGGATCGCCTGTCTCCGGGTTCACCCATGATTGCCGAGGAATTTCCTGAAATTTTCAGTCAGGCGTAAAAGCAAATTCCTGATAAATTACAAACGCCAGGACAATCAAGCAGCTGGGACATTCCCACCTGACCATGCTACTTCTGCAAATCAAGTAACTTGGTCGGTCTCTAGAAATATATCTGCATACTCCCAGGAGAGAAATCTTCCGCTAATTAAAGACAAACACAGCTTGATGGAGGCACCACAACAACGCTAATGAACCCAACGGCATTGTTGTTCCTCAAATACTGCGGTTAGGCTCTACCTTCCAGTAAGTAGCGACACGCCAAAGCCACTCTATTGGTGCGAAGCGATACCTGCTCAACCAGCGTTCCGTCCAGAACAGCTGCGCTGCCCAGACACACAATACAAATACCAGAATCAATTTTCGCGAGTTGTCTTCCAACAACACACCGAGTATCAACATACCCGGTAAGGTATGAACCAGGTAATTGCTAAGTGCCATTCTGCCGAGATTCCGCATTCTACTTTGCCACCTCCCGGGATCACGGTTCCATAGAATAATGCAGGCCATGTAAGCTAAGGCAATTGAAACGGTGGCAATGGTATTGGGTATCTCACCGCACAACGCTATAACAGATTCGAAGCCCTGCATTAACTGAATACCGATACCAACCATCGCAAACGGGATTCCAACAGAAAAGCCTGCAACTATAGTTCGTTTATAGAACGCAGCAGACCGATCACCAGCAATGATCGCGAACCGCTAAAGCGCTATACCGATCAGCATGCAACCAAAGGCGCGGCCAAAAACATCATGCTGTACATAGCCGAGAACCGAAAATCAGGCGTCACCGACACTCGCACCATTGCTACTTCGCGTCAGATCCATATAAACCCTGTTGTTGCATAAAATTCCGGCCCGGAACCGCTGCGCTACATCTATAGCAGCATCTAAGGCGCTGTACTCATTTTTCCTGAATATCACTTAGAATT
>MDLA01000023.1 GCA_001730015.1 Chromatiales bacterium (ex Bugula neritina AB1)
CACTTGGCAACCTGCCTGAGCCTCCCTCGACCCATAGATTCTGCTGAGGAGGCAATTAAAATGAGTTCATTTTTTTGCTGCTCAAATTTAAGCGGCCCCGGATTCCTCGGTAATTCGCTTGAAAACAGCAAGGGTTTCCTCCGATACGTGGTGTTCAATTCCCTCTGAATCACGTTTTGCGCACTCTTTACTAATGCCTATAGCAATTAAAAACTGATAAACCGCATCATGGCGTGCGCGGCTTGTGTCGGCTAGTTTTTTGCCGGAGGGCGTCAGAAATATTGAACGGTATGGCTCTGAGGTGATGTAGCCATCGCGTTGCAGGCGCATTAGTGTTTTGCTTGCTGTGGGCTGGGTAATACCCATTCGGCTGGCTACATCAACAAGTCTTGCTTCACCGTTTGCCGTGATTAGATCATCAATAAGTTCGACGTAGTCCTCAATTGCTTCGTATTTATGCGCCTCGCGCACACGAATAAAGCGCTGTGCCTGAACTTCGGCATTCGGAAGTGGTTCACCTTCAATCGCATTTTTGGCTTTTTTGCTCAAACGGGAATAGCTCCGGACAACTGTGGCGCAAGTATGCCACAGGCTTGAAATATTCGACAATATGTATAAACTGAGCTTAGGCTAAGTTTTTTGACTGATTGAGATGGTGCACCGCTTTTTTTCCTTCGTTACACTTTTATTTCTGTTTTTTGCTGTAGAGCAGGTTGCAGCGGATCGTCTGAAGGTGGCGACAACCTTCACTGTTATTGCTGATATGACTCGAAACGTTGCTGGAAATGCAGCTGATGTCGTCTCAATTACTAAGCCCGGTGCGGAGATACACAACTATCAACCAACCCCACGGGATTTATTGCGGGTGCGTGATGCGGATCTTGTTCTTTGGAATGGGCTGGGGCTGGAGCGCTGGTTTGTAAAGTTCATGCAGCGATTGAAATCTGCTGAAGAGGTAGTTATTTCAGAAGGGGTGACTGAAATACCGATAATTCACGGGCCCTATCGTAACAAACCAAACCCTCACGCATGGATGTCACCTCAAGCCGCTTTAATTTACATCGGGAATATCCGCGATGCACTGGTTGCTGCTGACCCGGCCAACTCGGAACTTTATGATGCAAATGCAAAGGCGTACGCACAGCAAGTGACTGATCTGGTAGAGCCCTTGAAGGAGCAGCTTGAATCCGTGCCGGCAGGGCAGCGTTGGCTGGCTAGCAGCGAAGGAGCGTTTAGCTATCTGGCGCGGGATTTTGGATTGGATGAGATCTATCTGTGGCCTATTAATGCCGATTCACAGGGTGCGCCGCAGCAGGTGCGCCGCATGATTGATGCGGTTCGCGAGCATGGCATTAAAGCAGTTTTCAGTGAGAGTACGGTGTCAGATAAGGCAGCGCGACAGGTAGCACGTGAGACTGGTGCTCGTTATGGTGGTGTGTTGTATGTCGATTCTCTGAGTGCGTCAGACGGACCTGTTCCGACCTACCTCGAACTGCTGCGGTTGACGACGGAAACTATTGTGAAGGGCCTGACCGCAGCCGGGCAGAGCGATGAATGACAGCGGCCCGGGGATAACAGCCAGCAACGTAACCGTAACCTACCGCAATGGTCACACTGCACTTCGTGATGCGAGTTTTTCGATACCGAATTCAACTATTTGCGCGCTTGTAGGCGTTAATGGCTCGGGGAAGTCAACGTTGTTCAAGGCGGTGATGGGTTTCGTACCGCTGGCCAGTGGCAGTGTAGAGATACTTGGTAGTCCGGCGGGCCGCGCACTGCAGCGCAATACGGTTGCCTATGTTCCGCAAAATGAAGATGTAGACTGGAATTTCCCGGTGTTGGTGGAAGATGTGGTAATGATGGGGCGGTATGGCCATATGGGGTTCTTGCGGCGTCCGTCAAAACAGGATCATGAGCACGTAGCCACCGCACTGGAGCGAGTCGGCATGCAGGATTACCGCACTCGCCAGATTGGTGAATTGTCCGGCGGGCAGAAAAAGCGTGTATTTCTAGCCCGGGCGCTCGCGCAAGAGGGGCGCGTCATTCTGCTCGATGAGCCATTCACTGGTGTTGATGTCAAAACCGAAGAGTCCATCATCGCCCTGATGCGAAGTTTGCGGGATGAAGGGCGAGTCATGCTGGTCTCTACCCATAACCTCGGTAGCGTGCCGCAGTTCTGCGATCACGTAGTGCTTATTAACCGTACGGTGCTCGCGAGCGGGCCGGCAAAAACGGTATTTACTCTGGCTAATCTTGAAGAAGCCTTTGGTGGCGTTCTGCGCTTCCACGTGCTTGGTGGCCACGATTTACACGACGATGACGATTCACGCGAAGTAACCGTGGTCACCGACGACGAGCGACCGTTTGTACTCTATGGAGAAAATGAACAACAAACTGCCGAGCAGCAAAGTGTTACTAAGTCTTCCAGGCAACCGGATACGGCTTTGAATGGCGCTCTTGCAGGCGACTCTGTTGGTGCCGACAACACGCATGGCTAGCTTGATTGAACCATTTAGCTACCAATATATGATTGATGCGATGTGGGTCAGCGCACTGGTCGGTGCGGTGTGCGCATTTTTGTCAGCCTATCTGATGTTGAAAGGGTGGTCGCTTATCGGGGATGCGTTGTCTCATTCTGTTGTACCCGGAGTGGCTGGTGCATACATGCTGGGTTTGCCCTATTCAGTGGGTGCGTTTTTATCCGGCGGGCTTGCGGCTGTTGCCATGCTATTTATAAGTTCGCATTCACGACTGAAGGTAGATGCGGTGATTGGCCTGATCTTCAGTGGTTTTTTTGCGCTCGGTCTTTTCATGATTTCCATCAGACCGGCATCGATACAAATCGATACCATAATTTTTGGCAACATCCTGCATATAGATCCGTCCGATAAATGGCAAATAGTAATTATTTCCCTCGTTTCCCTGTTGGTTCTGTGGCTGAAATGGAAAGATCTGATGGTCGTTTTTTTTGACGAAAACCATGCGAGATCGGTCGGAATCCGGCCTGAATTATTGAAGGTGATATTTTTTACCCTGTTGAGTGCCAGTACTGTCGCCACATTGCAGGCAGTGGGTGCATTTCTGGTTATAGCAATGGTTGTCACCCCCGGCGCCACGGCTTACCTGCTGACGGATAAATTTTCGCGTTTGATTATATTAAGCGTGTTTATCGGGGCATTGACCAGTCTGACTGGTGTTTATCTAAGCTATTTTCTCGATGGTGTAACGGGTGGGGTGATCGTCGTTTTGCAAACTATTGTTTTGCTGTTGGCATTTGTATTTGCGCCTGTTCACGGGTTGCTGGCATCGAGACGACGCATCTCCCGGGAAACTGGCTGATGTACGAGTCAATCCTTGAATCGCTGTCGTATGATTTCATGCAGCAAGCCCTGACCATGGCTGTTTTACTGGCTGTAGCGGCGGCGGTATTGTCGTGTTTTCTGGTGTTGCGTGGCTGGGCCTTGATGGGGGATGCTATATCCCATGCCGTGCTTCCTGGTATTGTGCTGGCTTATGCGTCGGGAATACCTGTTGTGGTGGGTGCATTTGTCGCTGGCGTATTCTGCTCGGTGGCTACCGGTTATTTAAGCGAAAACTCCAGGCTCAAAGAAGACACGGTAATGGGAATCGTTTTTTCCGGAATGTTCGGTCTAGGGATTTTATTGTTCTCGGTATTTAAAATTGACGTTCATTTGCATGAAATACTGTTTGGAAATCTCCTTGGAGTTACCTGGATCGATACCGTAAAAACCGGCGCGATTGCTCTGCTGGCGTGCGCTGTGATACTGATACGCCGGCGTGATTTAATGGTGCTTGCATTCGACCCGCAGCATGCGCGGACCATCGGGTTGCCAGTCACCGCACTGCACTACGGTTTGTTGATTGTGCTTTCTATAGTGATTGTGGCTGGCCTGAAAGCGGTTGGTATTATTCTGGTTATTTCATTGCTGATTGCGCCGGGTGCGATTGCTTATCTACTCACCGACCGATTTGATACAATGCTCTGGATTGCCGTAATACTGGCCGTATTTTCGGCGATAGTCGGAGTATTGTTGAGCTTTTACCTCGACAGCGCCCCCGGCCCTACTATCGTGCTCGTACTAATGGCAATATTTATCTGTGCATTTGTACTCGCACCCAGGCACGGGTTGCTTATTCGATATATAACGACGCGAAATGCTGGCTAACCGTATTCCGGTAACCGCAGAAGGATACTAACGGAGAAGAAGATTATGGCTAAATCTCTGCAGGATCAGCTATTGAAAGCGGGTCTCGCCAACAAGAAGCAAGCGGTTCGAGCGCGCAAGGCAAAAAACAGCAAGGAAAAACTGCAGCGAGCTGGCATTACTGTTGATGATGAATCGGCCCTTCTGGTGCAGCAGGCAGAACAGAAAAAGCTTGAGAAAGATCGCGAGCTCAATCGTCTCAAAACGGAAAAGGCAGATCTTGCCGCCATACAGGCGCAGATAAAGCAGATTATCGGTTTGAACCGGATAACTGAACGCGGTGATATTGAGTTCCGCTTTCCGGAAGGCACTCTGGTTAAAACACTGCTTGTTTCAGAGCAGCAGCGGGCGGCATTGATCAGTGGTGCCATTGCGATAGTGAAGTATGCTGATGACTATAATCTGGTTCCAAGAAAGGTGGCCCTGAAAATTGCCGAGCGGGATCCATCGAAGATACTGTTGTGTAATGAAAATACAGCAGATGAAGATACCGATGATGAATACGCTGATTATCAGGTTCCTGATGACCTGATGTGGTAGCAAGTTGTTAGTTCGAACAAGTGCCGTATAGTCACACCAACTTTATATGGAATTCATGCTATTAGATAAAAATATATTGCCTAATCTGGTTGCAGTTTGCCTGATTGCAATTGGTTCAATGGTCCCGGATCCAGCCGGTAAATTAATTTTCTACACCGGCTTGTTTGCACTGTCGGGGGCGATTACTAACTGGCTTGCGATTCACATGTTGTTTGAAAAAGTACCTGGACTGTATGGCTCAGGAGTCATACCAACGCACTTTGAAGAATTTAAAGGTGGTATCCATGCGCTGGTAACTCGCGAACTCTTTAGTCGCGAGAGCGTTGAAAAGTTTTTCAATAAAGATGAAAATCAGGGAAAGCTCCTGGATATAGAGCCGGTTGTCAGAAACCTTGATATGAATGACGCATTCGATCAACTGGTATCAGTGGTGATGGGGTCTTCCATGGGGCCTATGCTTGGAATGGTCGGTGGTGAAAAAGCGCTTGAAACCATGCGCGAACCATTCAAGGAGCGAATGCTGCAGTTTTTACTCGATACCGTGAATACCCCGTCATTCCAGAAGAATCTGCAAAAGCAGTTGCAGAGTGTGACGCAAAGTGATGACTTTGTTGATCGAATAGGAGCCATTGTAAAAAGTCGGCTCGATGAACTGACGCCGGAAATGGTTAAAGAGATTGTTCAAAAGATGATCCGCAGACATCTTGGGTGGTTGGTTGTCTGGGGTGGTGTTTTTGGCGGATTAATCGGGCTCGTCTCCTCGCTGGTTGTTCTCTAAGTCCGCTGCAGCTCCCGACTGAATGTAACACAGGCCACAGTAATAACCCACAATTGACAACTCTCCCGGAAGCTCGTCTGAGAATGAGGGGCGCATCCGCGGTAGATCATGCATTTTCGGGCAGTCCCAGGTGGCTGTCCGAGAATGAGGGTCGTCGCGAGGATGTGAGAATTTGAGTCGGATATAGCGATCGGTTTAGGCGAATAGTTATTCATATTCAACTCAATCG
>MDLA01000024.1 GCA_001730015.1 Chromatiales bacterium (ex Bugula neritina AB1)
AAAAATCTATTGGCTACCCGCCGGTGACGACGCCAGCGGCTATATGAAAGGCATTGTAGACACCAGCCTCCCTGAGAAAAAACGCCGCTTCAAAGACAACCAGATTACCTGGGTTGAAACACTCCGATCTGAAAACCGGATCGCACAACGATTCAACAGAACCTTTTTTGAACGCGGTGATTCCCGCGAACCGGAAATGGCCGGTATCCGCGGAGCCTTGTTCGGCAGCATGCTGACTCTGTTTGTCACGCTGTTACTCTCATTTCCAGTGGCCGTCGCCGCGGCCATCTATCTCGAAGAATTTGCACCCAGGAACAAGTGGACTGACCTGATCGAAGTCAATATCAACAACCTTGCCGCGGTTCCGTCGATTGTTTTCGGCTTGCTCGGGCTCGCTGTTTTCATCAATTTTTTTCATCTGCCACGCTCTGCGCCGCTGGTCGGCGGGCTGGTGCTCTCGCTGATGACGCTACCGACCATAATTATTTCGAGCCGCGCCGCCCTTAAATCTGTGCCGCCCTCTATACGCGATGCCGCACTGGGTCTCGGTGCATCCAATTTACAGGTAGTTTTCCATCACGTACTGCCACTGGCTCTTCCCGGCATTCTGACCGGCACCATCATCGGTATGGCACAGGCACTCGGCGAAACCGCACCACTGCTGATGATTGGCATGGTCGCATTTATTGTCGACGTGCCAGCCACACTCACCGACCCGGCCACTGTGCTACCGGTTCAGATCTTCCAGTGGGCAGACCTTCCGGAAAAAGGCTTTGCAGAAAAAACCTCCGCCGCGATTATGGTGTTGCTGGCTTTCCTGATAGCGATGAACGCATTCGCGGTAATGCTGCGCAAAAAGTTTGAGCGTAAATGGTAACCTTGAATGCAAGCAATCACGCAGGACCAACGCGTTAACCCGCATTATTCATGAGGTGGCGAAGATATCGCGCCGACCTGATCAGTTCACACCAAGGGAGTTCACAGTGGATTTTCTTATCGCCTCGAATACTTGCTGATATTTGCAGGAGAAAAAATTTTCTGTGGATTCAAAGATCAGGTGAGATCCCGTCAATCCCGTGAATAATGCGGGTTAATTTAGCGAGTTACTGAATTGAGCATGAACCTTGAACAAGACCAGGCAGAGCAAACCATCGATGAGATCGTTGCCTCACTGGGCGATACCGTCGGTGATACCCGGGTAGACAATCCAAAAATGTCCGCCACCGGAGTCGACGTATTCTATGCCGATAAACAAGCGATTTACGGCGTAGATCTCGACATTGCCAACAATGAAGTGATTGCCATGATCGGGCCTTCCGGCTGTGGTAAGTCTACGTTACTGCGTTGTCTGAATCGCATGAACGACACCATACCGATCTGTCGCGTCACCGGTGAGCTAACTCTGGACGGTGAAGACATCTACGGCAAAAACACCGACCCTGTGCTGCTGCGCGCGCGTGTGGGCATGGTGTTTCAAAAACCCAACCCGTTTCCAAAGTCTATCTATGAAAACGTAGCCTACGGACCACGACTGCACGGGCTGAGCCGCAACAAGGCCGACCTCGACGATATCGTCGTCACCAGCCTGCGCAAAGCCGGAATCTACAATGAAGTCAAAGACCGCCTCGACGCGCCCGGTACCGGACTCTCAGGGGGTCAGCAGCAACGCCTTTGCATAGCTCGCACCATTGCCTGTAGCCCTGAAGTCATTCTAATGGACGAGCCATGCTCAGCACTCGACCCTATCGCAACAGCAAAAATAGAAGAGTTGATCGACGAACTGCGTGAGAACTATGCTATTGCCATTGTGACTCACTCAATGCAGCAGGCCGCACGGGTTTCACAACGCACCGCCTACTTCCATTTAGGCAAGCTGGTTGAGGTTGGCGATACCGACACTATCTTTACCAACCCATCCCACGAACTGACAGAAAATTATATTACCGGGCGCTTTGGTTAACCGCGGAGTGAAATCAAAAACTGCCTATAAAAGCCACTACGCGGAAATACGAGAGGAAAATTATGAGAAGATTCAGCCATGAAGGCCACACCGCTCATCAGTTTGATATTGAATTAAACGACGTAAAGCACAAAGTCATGAACATGGGGGGGCTAGTTGAATCGATGGTTCACGACGGGCTCGACGCGCTGCTGACCATGGATGCAGAGCTGGGCGCCAAAGTCAGTGAAGACGACAAAAAAGCCAACCAGTTTGAGCTCGATATCGACGAAGACTGCACCCGCATTCTCGCGCGCCGACAGCCGGCCGCCAGTGATTTACGCCTGGTAATCACGATCATTAAAACCATCACCGATCTCGAACGCATTGGTGATGAAGCAGAAAAACTCGGTCGAATTAGTGTAAAGCTCGCGAACGAGCGCGATATACCCCATTACTACAAAGATCTGCGTCATTTAGGTGATCACGTTAAAGCCATGCTCAGAGAAGCACTCGATGCGTTTACCCGTATGGATGTCGAGGCCGCTTTCCGTACCGCCGCCAAAGACAAAGCAATCGACAACGAATACTCCAATATCTCGCGCCTGCTGATAACCCATATGATGGAAAACCCCGGTCACGTCAGCCACGCGCTGGACATGAACTGGTGCGCGCGATCACTGGAGCGCATCGCCGATCACGCCTGCAACATTTGCGAGTATGTAATTTATCTGGTCGAAGGGCAGGATGTCCGGCACGCCAATCTGGATGAAATGCGCAAACGTCTGCTTTAAGGCGGTCTCTCTTACAGGACCCTTTCTCTCAGCGGGTGCGAATCGCTGAATTGTATCAGATCCCATCGATTGCCGTAGAGATCCTCAAAAACAGCAACTGTGCCATAGTCCTGTTCAACCGGGGACCGCACAAAGACAATACCTTCTGCAACCATGCGCTGATAATCACGCCAGAAATCATCCGTATTTAAAAAAAGAAACACGCGGCCTCCGCTCTGATTACCTATAGCACTCACCTGCTGCTGGTTCGAGGCCTTTGCCAGCAACAAGGCCACACCCGATGAACCGGGCGGCGAAATAACTACCCAGCGCTTTTTCTGCTCCGGCTGCCAGGTGTCTTCGAGTAGTTCAAACTTCAACTTGTTCACGTAATATTCAAGTGCTTCATCGTAGTCTCTGACGACCAATGCAATGTGAGTGATAGCTTGTTTCATGTGCTTTGGTTTATACCGTTTACTGTTTCAGAATGTAATAAACACGTATCAGACTACTGCGCGTGAGCGAGATCAGCAAAAGATCTTACGTCACAACGATACACCGATCTACAGGAGGAAATTCATGACTCTACTATTTTTACTACTTAACGCGGCACTATTTCTGGTATTCGGAATCATCTATCTGCTGTTTCCCGCCGGTCTCGCACAGTCCGCCGGACTACAGTACTCGACCTCCGGACTGACAGATATCCGGGCAACATACGGTGGTTTTCAAATTGGCCTGGCACTCTTTCTTGGCTGGTCTGCACTCAACCCGGATCGTTACCGCGCAGCACTGATGGCATTGCTGCTGATTTTTGCCAGCGTTGGTGGCAGTCGTTTGTATGGGCTTTCTATCGATGGCGCACCAAATCTGTTCCACAGCATTGCTCTAACCTTCGAACTTGCCGTTATCGCATTCTCGACCTGGTTGTTACGCTGCTTAGCCATTAATGCGAAATGAGCAGATACTTTCAAATGCACATGTAGTCGAGCAACTGACGGTATTTGTGCTGCAGCTTGCACTGATCTGCTTCGCTGCTACATAACAATAATACTCAGCATTGAGGTTTTACAGGTATATCAGCCTCATAAAATAGAAACTGATATCTACCTTTCCTGCAGCCGCTTTGATCGGTTTAGAATCGTACCCAACTCACGTTTAAATCCGCTAACTCCTGCCTGCCCCATTACGCTTCCCGGAATCGGGCAGACTTCGCGGAGGTACCCTGAACTTGATACAATCCCGGCTCCGGCAGAAGCGAAAGTCCGGCAACAGGGGAACCCTTGCCATCGAGATTCCATACGCAGCCGTCACACGAATCTGTGGTATAGAGTGTATCGTGAGCAGGATCCATAATATCGCCGTATTCAGCCAGTGCTCACCGAATTCAACTGCGTCCTGAATTCAGGGTACCGACACCGGAGTTAATTTCTAATCTATCAAAACCAAGGCATTTACCGGAACTGTCTCTACCGGATATAGAGGTGAGCTTTCGCGAATCAGCCCGATCAACCATAGCACTCAGCGCAAATCAACGAATGCATAAACACGTGTACAATCAACATTAAGCGCACGCTGAATCAGTGCCATTGAATCAATCGGGAGGGCCTGACTGTGACTAAAAAAATCATAATCTGTAGCGACGGAACCGGAAACGAAATAAAGGAAAATCAATCGAACGTCCTGAAATTCTACCGTGTTTTAAAAGAATCCAATTCACAAGTTGCGTTCTATGACCCCGGAGTCGGTACCATATCCAACAGCGGAGCATGGGCTGCATTTAAAAATCGCTTTAAAGGCGTCTTCGGACTTGCTACCGGATACGGCTTGGACGATAACGTTCTCGATGCCTATCGCTTTCTGGTTGAGCAATATCAAGAAGGAGACGAAGTATTCCTGTTCGGTTTTAGTCGCGGGGCACATGCTGTGCGAGTATTGGCCGGCTTCATCAACATGGTTGGTGTGTTGCAGTCACACCAACTACATCTCTGCGAATACGCACTAACCGCATACAAGCAATCAAGTGTAAAAGATGAATACTCCACTGCCTGGCGCGTGCAGGAAGTGCTCAACTCACAGAGAATTACAATCCGCTTCATTGGCTGCTGGGACACCGTTGCGTCTGTAATTGTACCCAGACCGGACCGCTTTTATTTTCCGGCGCTTGAAGCATTGCCATTCACGAACCAGAACCCGTGTGTGCAGGTATTCAGGCACGCCCTGTCCATTGACGAAAGACGCCGGATGTTTCGTGTAGCACAATGGGAAGAGCCACAACTATTTAAAACCAACCCTTTTGTGAGTAATGAAAGGGCAGAACCTCAGGACATCCGCCAGGTATGGTTTTCGGGCGTGCACTCAGATATAGGAGGCGGTTATCCGGAACCTGAAAGTGGTGCTGCAAAATACCCTCTGGCCTGGATGGTCGATGAAGCTCGGGAGCATGGCCTGATATTCCGCGAGGAAATGGTGAAACGCCTGGTGCTTGGTAAAAACCCGAGCAATGTAGCCTGAATAATTCATAAGATTGAGGGAACTGAAGGTCCAATTGTGTTAAAAACCCTTTAGCACAAGTATTTTCGCTGCAAAAGGACCCTCAGTTGACCAACGATACCACGCGACAAGGTGTAATTTTTAAAAATCTGCACGATCGAGCAGTTCACCTTCAATTTGACCAACCCGACAGCAGCGTCGATGGTGGCGCTATTTTACTCAAAGCGGCAGACGAACGACTTCAGCTAACGGCATCCCTGGCCAGCTGTCTGCACGACAAACGTAATCCTGCCTATATCACCCATACTTATCAGGATCTGTTGCGACAACGTGTTTATGGTTTAGCCTGTGGATACGAAGACTGCAACGATTCATCGAGGCTCAGAGCCGATCCAATTCATCGATTCGTTCTAGATCGTGATCCAGTTGACGGTGATGAGCTGGCTTCGCAGGCAACCCTTTGTCGCTTTGAGAATGCAATTGACGTGAGATCCATGGATCGAATGGCAACCGAGCTAGCTGATCGTGTGGTGGAGCATCATCGCAAACGTCTCGACGGAAAAGTCCATCAAATTACCATTGATATGGATCCCACTGACGACCCTACATATGGGCAACAGCAATTGGCCTTCTACAATTCACACTATGGTAACTGGTGCTATCTGCCGGTCGCTTGTTTTTTAAAATTCAACAACGAACCCGATCAATATTTATTTGCCTATGTGTTACGTCCGGGAGATGCGCATGCAAGCTATGGTGCTATTGCGATACTGGATCGTATCGTAACTCGATTGAGGAAGGCATTTCCCGGCACATCAATACTGGTTCGCCTTGATGGCGGGTATTCGACACCTGAAATACTTGAATATCTTGAGCAGAGAAATCTCAAGTATGTCATTGCTATAGCAGGAAATAGCGTATTGCAAGGCTATGCGGAGCCTTTGATGAAGCAATCTCGAAAAGAAAGTTCAGCCAGTGGGCAGACAGAACATCACTATGGCGAATGTGAATATTG
>MDLA01000025.1 GCA_001730015.1 Chromatiales bacterium (ex Bugula neritina AB1)
GGTTCCGCAGTAGCGCTGGCTTATGGATGGGCACTACCTAGTAAAAGCGCTTACGATTTTCTCGTTCTTACGCCGCGAATATCCACTGCAAGCGAAACAGCGAATCAGTTTTTGAAGCTCCGCTTAACAATGACTGTATAACTCCAGATCATATAAAGGTAATACATGCCCAGTTCGCGGAACTCACTAATATTTTGACGCATGCCTTCAGTTCCCAGTCCCTGATCGTCCAGGTAATGCGCAAGCCTGGAGATCAGCACTATTCCCAGGAAACCGGCTGCATAGTGCTTTACAGGTAACACATAGCGAATCAATGAATGTGTTTTGTTTTGCAAAGCAAACGGTGCGATTACAAATAACAGGACGCACGACAGTGTTACCAGATCTTTTAAATTGCTGGTACGCTCTCCATTGTTATGCCAGTTGCGCTCACTAGTGGGTATGGCATCATTTCTGGCTACATCGCCGAGCAATTCTATCCAGTGTAATCCCCAGTCAATTTCTTCCATAAATATAAACGCAGCAGCAACTATATATACAGAAGCTAATAATTTCTCCCATAAATAGGGTTTTACTTTGAGTGCGTAGACACCCATACAGACCATGGCGAGTAAATACAGGTTCTGCAGATTTTCCAGCAGACCGAATTCTCTTTCCTGCGCGACATAGGGCATGTTCGGCACCACGATGTGCTGAAACATCGGGATACCGGAGAAATACATGCCCACCAGCAACAAATTAATGCTACAGGGTATAAGAACAATAATGATCCAGGGGTGCTTGAGCATATGCGGCAGATCCGGTCAATGGCTGAGGGTGATACTGCAATCTTTGGATTGAATCAGTCTAAATAACCCATGTAAAAAAGTGTAGGTGTTATCGAATACCGAAGCGGTTATTGTCAGTTCGTAACCGTGAGTTTGTAGTCAGGCCAGAGGACTTACCGGAAACGCAAGACTCGGCTGATTCCGATACTGCCCCCTTCATGATGCCAGCTTTGCATTTATTTTTACTTTTTCCACTACTTGTGAGTACCTGCAGAGAAAGTACCGGCAGACCAATTCCAGCAAGCCCTGCCTGAAAAAGGTAAACCTATTCGCAGCGAAACCCGAGTTCAGGCCGCAACCCTCTTATCCCGGCAAATAGATCTTCAATCTCTGCGATGTCTTTTTCCGCGTTTTCCGTCGGAAAAAAAGGCTCCAGAAACGTAAACTCCTTGCTGGCGTAGTTGAGCACGGTCGGTAGAATGGGGGCACCGGCCTTGCTAGCAATGTAGTAAAAACCGGTTTTGAATTTCTCGACTTTACGCCGTGAACCTTCCGCTGCAAACAAAATGGCAAACTTCTCTCGACGTAAAAACTCTGCTACGACTGCATCAACAAAATTGCTTGACTTTGTACGATCGACGCCAACTCCACCCATGGCACTCAGCAGCCAGCCGAGCGGCGGTTTGAATAGCGTATCTTTCCCGACAAACTTTATATCCTGTTGTATGGCGGCACGCACCAGCACACCGAGGGGGAAATCCCAATTTGACGTGTGCGGCGCTGCAACCAGTACCAGTTTTTTGTGCTGAACAGGGTAGTTTCCTACCACTTTCCAGCCCTTTGTCCGCAATATGGACTTTGCAATTGTTGAGCAGTTCATCAGGGCATTATAACCAGTTACCGGGGCTGACGTACTGTAACCGTCAAACAGCAGGGATAGGTCGATCGACCAAAGTGCCCTGTGCATAGGGGCGCTGGATCAATTAGCAACAGCAATATGCAGGTAACCTTTACGCAGGCAGTATTTTCAACTCCTGCAATTTCAGCAAATGCCGAACATACATTTCTTCGGTATCAAGGCATTGTTGAAATCCGTGCTGGCGGATTTTCACTGTGCTGGCCATTACATCCCAGCCGGTCCGCAGAATGTAATCTGCAAATGGCCAGTTTACGATCGCCTCCATAGAATTTTTCTCAAGCCCGTATTTAGAGATCAGACCTTGCCAGGTACCGGAAAGCAGTGGCATTGTCTTCGACAGGTCCTGTGTCTCAACCCCACCCGCCTGCATGTTATGCAGTTCGGCTATTTTCGGCCACAAGTGCTGCCATCGGAAAAAGTCACCGTTGGTTACGTTAAACGCCTGATTGACGGCATTCGACGATTGCAGCGACCAGGCAATCGCTTCGGCTAGCAGCTGCGCATCGGTCGCCTGGTTTATGCAGGCAAAACTCTTCTCGGTTCCAGGCCAGCTCAGCGCCCGACCCTGCTCTCGCATCAACGTTGCATAGACGCCGATAACACTCAGAATATTCTGCGGAGTTCCGATCGATGTCGTGCCACAGAGTACGTGTGGTCGCAGGCAAGTCCACGCTATGCCGGAATGCTCCAGTACATCCTGCTGCGCGTAATAATAATTTTCTCCCTCATGGCGCGCATCATCTTCACGGGCGGGTGTTTTAAACGGTCCCAGGTGACTACCATAGTATTTCATGCCCTGAATGAGCGTGACATGCTCTAGCGTGGTGTTGTCCAGCGCTTGCAGACAGTTCACCAGAATGTCCCGGTTGGGCGCTACCTGCTGCGCAAAGTCCGGAGCCGGCACAAAGCCCGCAAACACCACATGGGTAATTCCGGACAGCTGTTTTATCGACGCATAATCTGCCAGCAAATCTGCTGTCACATAACTGATCGAGCCCGCACCACGGTACTCAACAGGCGCTGGTGGAAACCCTTGACGAGTAACACCAATCACATCCCAGTCGCATTTCCCGCTGGCCTGCAACTCTCGAATATGCTCGATAAATGCCGACCCGGCAACACCTGTGGCACCAACAATCAACACCTTCTTGCTCATATTTTTCACGGCTTGTTTAGCGAATGGATACAGGCCAGAATACCAGCACAACCCAAGTTGCGGCCAACCAGATCCACCGGAAAATTTATGAGCAACTACTTAAGCCTTCCGCTCCGGATAAGCACGAATACCATGGACACCACCATATGACTAACACGGCTCCTGCTCTCGGCTTTATAGGGCTTGGCGTCATGGGTGAGCCCATGTGCAGAAACCTGGTCAGCCGATCAAGCGCTATTGCCAGCTGTGTGAGCGCTTATGACTTAAATCCGCAACCAATGGAACGGCTGCACCAGGCTGGAGCCACCACGGTACAAAGCATCGAGCAACTTGCCTCGGAAGCTGACATTCTTTTTTTGTCTCTTCCCGGTGGTGATGAAGTGGAAAGTGTACTGACTGCACCCGATGGCGTGTTTGCGAATGCAAAACAAGGCCTGATTATCGTCGATCTTTCAACATCGGAAGTCGGGCTCACAAGGCAACTTGCCGGCCTTGCCGAAGAACAGGGAATTCGTTATGCCGATGCTCCGGTTGCACGTACCCGCGAAGCCGCCATCTCCGGCACACTTGCCATTATGGTTGGTGCGGATAAAAACCTGTTCGACACCATTGAACCTTATCTCTCGTGTATGGCCAGCGATATCCTTCATTGTGGTGACAATGGTGCTGGCCAGATGGTGAAAATACTCAACAACATGGTGTTATTTCAGACCGTTCTCGGGCTTTCGGAGGCACTGACGATGGCTCGCCGCGCGGGTCTCGATGGCAGCGTGCTGTTTGATGCTCTGGGTAAAGGCTCTGCCGCTTCATTTGCCTTGAGCAATCATGGCATCAAAGCTCTGTTACCCGGCAATTTCCCAGAGCAGGCTTTTTCGACCCGCTACGCAAAGAAAGATCTCGCCTATGCACTTAAACTGGCTGAATCAACGCAGACACAAACTCCGGGCGCAGAGACGGTAATGGAACAGTTTGACCGTGCTATTGCTGCTGGTGATGGAGACAAATACTGGCCGGTTCTGCAAAACGTTATAGATTCCGAAAAGCACTAATTCCCGATCGCGCATAAGCAACCCCGCATGTAGGAAATCAAGAAACAAGACAATGGAAAATACATCAGCTCCCGGTAACAGCGATCTGGTATTACTCGCCTTGCATTATCAAAATGAAAACTGTCATATCGACGGAAAAATTAAAGTTGGTATCAAGCAGGATGCCGACTGGAGATACGACACTCTCGATACAGCAAAACGTCTTTTCTCCGGCATGCGCGCGGCAAACGTCAGTATAGTGCACGTACGGCTCGCGGTTAGGCCGGATCATCGTGACGTCATTCCGAACAACTTTATATTCCGCCAGTGGATCGAACTGGGCGCCTGGGCTGAGGGTTCGTGGGGGGTGGAATTCTACGAAGGATTGCAACCACTGGAGCACGAATACGTTGTAACCCATACACGCAACAACGCCTTCTACAACAGCCAGCTCGACGATATTATGCAGTTACTCAAGCCGAAACGCCTCGCCATTGCCGGTGTATCGACCGCCTACGTTGTAGAGTGCACGGCCCGACACGCATCAGATGTTGGCTACAACACCATTGTAGTTTCAGACGCCTGCTCTACTGCCACGCGCGAAATGCATAACAATGCGCTGTCGGCAATGGAGCTGATCGCCAGCATAAAAACCACCGATGAACTGATTGCGGAAATCCAGCCCGAATCACCCGCTTAACACCTGCTCAGACACACCCCTGATCAAGCAACAACTCTACTGAAAACCGGCAAAATCTATGACTATCCCGAACGCCTTCTACGGACAATCCGGCGGTGTTACCTCTGTGATCAACGCCTCCGCTGCAGGAGTTATTCAAACTGCACAACAATACCCTGAAAAGATCAATAAGGTTTACGTAGGGGAAGATGGCATTCTCGGCGCGCTAACGGAAAACCTAATTGACAGCAGCCTTGAAAGTGCTTCCGATATTGAAGCGCTGAAGCACACACCTTCCGGCGCATTTGGGTCCTGCCGCTACAAGCTGAAGTCACTCGAAGAACACCGGGAAGAATACCAGCGCTTGATCGAGATTTTCAAAGCACACGATATCCGCTACTTTTTCTATAACGGCGGCGGTGACTCACAGGACACCGCTTATAAAGTTTCGCAGCTCTCTGAAACCATGGGGTATCCGATTACCGCTATCGGTATCCCGAAAACCATAGACAACGATCTGCCGTTTACTGATTGCTCACCCGGATTCGCATCGGTTGCAAAATACGTAGCGGTGTCGGCGCTGGAAGCATCATTTGACGTTGCCTCTGCCAGCTCCACTTCTACCCGGGTGTTTGTAATGGAAGTGATGGGACGCCATGCCGGCTGGATTGCAGCAGCCTCAGGTCTGGCGAGTGACGAAAGAAATCTAGGGCCGGATATCATTCTGTTCCCGGAGATCGAATTCGATCAGACTGAATTTCTGGCTAAAGTAAATGAAACCGTCAAAACCAAAGGGTTCTGCATTGTTGTTGCCTCCGAGGGAGTCAAAAAGAAAGATGGCTCGTTTTTGTCTGACTCAGTCATTCGCGATGCCTTCGGACATGCACAACTGGGCGGCGTTGCGCCCGTTGTGGTAGATTTGGTCAAACAGGCCCACGGGTTTAAATGCCACTGGGCGGTATGCGACTACCTGCAACGTGCCGCACGGCATATCGGCGCCACTGCGGATGTCGAGCACGCCTACGAACTGGGAAAGGCAGCGGTTGAGTTTGCTGTCAGCGGTGATAACGCCATAATGCCAATTATTGTTAGAACAAGTGACGAACCGTACCAATGGGAAATAGGCAAGGCAAATCTCGAACAAGTTGCCAATGTTGAGCAGATGATGCCCGCCAACTATATTAGTGATGACGGATTTTTTATTACAGATGAATGCCGAACCTATCTGCAACCGCTAATCAACGGGGAGGATTACCCCCCTTATCAAAATGGTTTACCAACCTATATAAAGCTCAAGAAAAACAAAGTTGCAAAACTAACCGGTAGAGAATTCAAGTTAAACCTTTGATCAGGTAGCTACCTCAATTGATCATCGAGTATCCGGCCAATCAGCTCTTTGGTTATTTTTGCCGCCACCATTGCGCTCAAACCGTTGCTATCGCGCAGCGGGTTCAGCTCAACGAGATCAGCCCCGACCAGACGCCCTTTGAACGTTTGAATCAGCTCCAGCACCTGTCGGGTGCTTAGTCCGCCCGGTTCAAAATGGGACACGCCCGGTGCAAATGCCGGGTCCAGAGCATCCAGATCACACGATAGATACACCGATCCGTCAAATGCGATATCCGCCACGCGCGAGAGATCACGCATTTCATGGATCTCTACTTTATATTTCTCTGCCTGTGTACGCTGATGCGCATTTAAGGTACGAATGCCTACCTGTACTAACCGGTTTATCCTGCCGGTTTCCATTAACCGTGCAAAAGGCGAGGCGTGACTGAACGGGTTATTCAGCATGTTGTGGTAGAGATCTGGATGCGCATCTATATGTAAAATACTGAGGCCATCAAAGTGTTCCGCGTAGGCATCGATCACTGGATAGCTCACCGAATGATCACCACCCAGACTGACCACATGGCAGCCACCGCCAAGTAGTTCTGCGACGCTGAACTTTATAAGGTCAAACGCAGACTGGCCGGACAGCCCATCCAGAGCAAGGTTACCGGCATCCGACCAAAGTGATGGGTCGCCCAGATTATGGCCGGTTTCGGTATACAGGTTGGCACTCTCGCAGCGAATGGCCTCACGGATTCGATCCGGCGCCAGCATCGGCCCGGCCAGATAACTTGAGTTGTTATCCTGTGGGAGGCCAAGTAGTTTTATAGTCATGTTTGCGATCCCGGGAACTTCTATATTCAGGTGTCAGTTTGAAGGTTACACTACACCGAAATAAGCGCAAACTCGACCCTGGCACTGCATAAAATTCCGCCCCGGAACCGCAGCACAGCTTCTATAACAGCATCTATGCGCTGTACTCATTTTTTCTGAATTTCACTTAGAATGACCGGGCTCAAGCCAGTAAAAACTCCGTACAGCGCCTTTTATACAGCTCTACAAGCCTCTGAACTCGAAAAATTATGCAACACCAGGGTCGAATTGCACGCAAACGTATTTTCAGGCGGCTTTCATCAACCCAGCGGTTTGCTCAGCCCATTGTATCGCCTCAATGTAAGCATCATTCATGGCGTCACCGATCTCTACAGCAAGGCCTGATTTATAATTGACATCTTCTATTATTTTTACTGCCTCAATCAGCTCACTGGCTCGCCCTTTGTGGCCCAGAAGGATACCCCGAAGTTCCTGCGTTGCAGAAATACTATCGAGAACACTTTCCATTTCCTGATTCATCATTACGTCAACTAACGACAACAGGCCGGCAGTAAAGCACGCATTTTCATCTTCAAGACCTTCTACACGTGCAACAAGCTGACAAAAGCGTCCGCGAATGAGTGCCATTTTCACCAACTCTACCGGCTTGTCGTTCAGATCGGCTACCAGCAGCATAGTCACCCAGTGGCGAATAGTTTCACGGCCGAGTAGCACGACTGCCTGCTTGATCGATGTTACCTCTTGTAACAACCCGGTCAACGGCGAGTTAACATACCTCAGGGCCCGAATCCCGAGCGATACCTCGCGGCTCATGATGCTGGCGATATCGTCAAACTTCACCGAGTTATCATTCAACTGTGCCAGAAGTTGCAGTAGCGTACCTTTATTGGCTGGAATTGACTTACCGCTCAGAACCTCTGGTCTGGAGAAAAAATAACCTTGAAAATAGTCCCAGCCTGCATCGCGCAGAACTGTAAATTCCTCAAGTGTCTCAACACATTCGGCCAATAGCTTAGGATACTCACCTTTTCTGCGCTCCGCGATTCGGCACAGTTCATCTTGAGAGTAATCGGAAATATCGTACTTTACATACCGGGCAAAGGGCAATAACTCGACCAGTGAATCGCTGGAGCAGTAATCATCGAGTGCGAGTGTAAAATTTGACTTCCGCAGCGCTTCAACACCACTGAATACCGCCTCGTTTAATTCTACCGATTCCAGTATCTCAAGCACCACTCGATCATGGGGCAGAAAATCGAGCAATTCCGGCTGCTCCAGGAAGCGATTAGTCAAATTAACAAACGCAAGTTTGTCACCGACCAGTTTATCCAGGCCCATTTCCTCGACTGCGTTTATTAGCACCTGCGAGGTCGCCGAATCCCCCGAAACTGTTGGATCATAGGCGTTTTCCCGGCTGGATCGAAACAATAGCTCATAAGCTATTGTCTCCCCGGAAGAATTAAGAATTGGCTGACGCCCTATGAAAAACTGCTTCATTCCACCATGATCCGCTCGATACGAGTCCTTGTACACAAGGCGGGTTGAATTTACACCCGCACTACATAGGGTTGCGGCGATTGATCATTAATTCTTAGCCTTTAACCACATATTATCCGCAATCCACTACCTGTCACTGCCGCCTGATGGATTGCCAGCCACGCCGTTACAACGTAGTGGATGAGCAAGTCCACCGGCCCTGTCCGGCAGGATCGCAGTCTTTGCGTGGCAGTGAACAGGTCAGTCTGTATAAGCGTTTCGCATCTGACAAACTGCTCCCAGTGACCATGCATTGATTCGACGTGTCTGCCTGAGGCAGCGCTACTGGCAATGGCGCAACAGGGGCTGGCACGGCAACCACCGGCGCCGGATTTGCAGCAGGATCATCAGTCGGGTGCACAGGACCGTTCAGTGACAGAACTTCTATCGCTTTGATTGCCGGGTTTTGTACCTTATGACTAAACTTGATGTTCAACATACTATCGGTATTAACTACCACCGACTTCATCAACGCGGCATCACGCCCGACCTCGGAATACACATCAAGCCCGTTTATAAGCGTGCCCTCTACTGATACATCGAACACTCGCCCACCGGTTTTATAAGCACCCGGCCATATTTCCGCAAAATACAGATTTACCTGGTAGGCACCGGGGCTCACCGGAAGCAAGTATTGTAATGAGTCTCCACTGGCCAGATCCCACCGTTCCGTTACAAAAAGCGATTTCGGTATACCTGGCTGCATTAAAGTCATATCGATATCTACAGCGTTAGACCAGGTCAGGCCAGTACTGACATACTTGCGCGCCGATTTATCAGACTGCCAGTCACCCCCTTTTGAACGGATTTCCGGGCCGCCTGCATTTATACGGTAAACAACGATCGTCTCTGTTGATTCTGGCGTTGGCGTTGGCGTTGGCGTTGGCGTTGGCGTTGGCGTTGGCGTTGGCGTTGGTACTGATTCCGGCTTATCTGTGACACTGACCACTATTGTATCAACTCCGGACTTATCTCTATCTTTAACTTCCAGTTGCAGTGTGTATTCACCGGCATGAGCAATGGTCACATCGGTACTCAAACTGTTTTCACTCGTAAAAACAACCGATCCGGAACCGGCGATTTTTGACCAGTGGTAAGTCAATTGCGCACCGGTGTCTGAACTTTCGATAAGCTGGCCAGCCAGATTGATTGAATCCCCGGAATATAGATCAATATCACTACCCACTGATACAACCGGAGCTTTATAGTCGATGGCAATATCAACCGATGAGTTATCGTTGGCTGGCTTCAACACCTCTATGCCCATTATAGCCGGGTTCTGTACAATTCTCTCTAGCTGAATATCCAGCAGTCCATCACTGACAATGTCGAACGCTTTCATCAGTGCCGAATTACCACCGGCTTCGCGGAAGATATCGAGTCGGGAAAGTAGATTTCCCTCTACCGACACGTTAAATACACGACCCCCGATTGACATCAGTTTCTTGTCGGTTTCAGCAAAATACAACCTGACTTCGTATCTCCCGGGCGCCACCGGCAGCTGCCAGTGCATTTCAGCCCCACCGTCGCGGGTAAATCTCTCGGAATCAAACAAGCGGGTGGGAACGCTATCTTCCAATGCATACTGTGTTACGTTAGCCGAGCGACTCCACAGATGCCCGGTATTGACAAATTTTCTGATATTTTTATCGGCCTGCCAGTTGCCGCCCGATGCGTACAATTCAGGACCACCGGCATTGATCCGATAAACAACCCGCCCCGACTTGTTAACGACTTCAGGTCGCTCAACAATGGAATTATAGACTTCTTCCAGATTCCACAACGCTCCCGACTCCTGGCACCGATCGCCTGTATATTTTCCAGCGCCTATTGGAATTCCCGGGCATACCCATTCATCATAGATCCGATCAAGATTAACCGGATCATGACCACATTGAACCGTATTATAATAAACACGGCCGTGTTGCCTGCCGGTGCCGAATTTGTTTTTTATATCAGCACATATCTGCCTGACCGTCTTCTCGCCCTGCGGTGTCGGATACTTAATGGTACCGATTTTGTGATCAAAGGTTGAATCACAGTAACACTGACCATCAACAGAGTAGGAATCGGTCCATATTTTTCGCGAGGTCGGCGTTGGAATTTTGGACACATTGGTCGCACTGGTGTGCTCCATAGCAGGATCGGCATCAGGCAAGGTTATCACCCGTGTCGCAGAAGAAGCATTGATATAACCTGACTCCCCGCCCATGGCCACATAGAGTTTTCCTTCTATAACTCTAGCTGCCGGAGCCATTATAGTGTCAGGCAGTTCCAGTTCTTTCTCGACTTTCCAGACATCAGCATCCGGTCGATAGGACAAAACTTTCGCACCATTGGTTTTACCCCCGACCATATAGATTTTATCGCCATGGACAAAGGTTGCGGGTTCAGTGTGCGATCGGTTGAACGGCAGATCGTGCAGCCTGGCCCACTTAAGTGTTTTCGGGTCAAACACATGGGCGTGAGACACTTCCCTGGTCGGGCCCTTATAGCAGCGGTCGTGATGATTCTGCCCGCCTAACGCATAGATTTTTTCTTTATAGACAACAGTCGAAAAATGGTTTCTAGCCATTGGCATGGCGGCCGTACTCGAGATATTCTGCCAGCCAGCTGATGTTGTTGTGTCATAGACAAAGTGAAAATTCACATCGCAGCTGGCCTTTTCATCCAGACCGCCAAACAGATGAATACGCTGATCAACAATAGCAGCACCACCGCCGGCAAAGGGGCGTGGCAACACGGGACCCTGCCTCCAGCTATTAGTAACTATGTTGTAGATCCATACCTGGTCACTGACAAAACCCGGATGATCACCAACACGGCCGCCGAATATCCATAGCTCGTCCCCGATCAGCACATACCCTGCGTGCGTTACTGCATTCTGCAATCCAACTTCCGTGGTATCTTTCAGTGTCCAGGTGTTTGTTGCGGGGTCGAATATTTCTACCGAATTGACCAGATCAACAGAGCGATTAAATCCGTTTAAAACCACTATTTTACCGCCATGCAGAGCGGCGATCATCTCATAGCGATTTTCGTTCGCGTGCGAAACCGTACTCCACTGCGCCCGGACAGCACTGACCATCAGCAACCCGGTGATCAAAAAAACGATTCGTGCACACAAACTCATCCTGAAAACCTGCCATTAAAATTACCAGCGAGGGTAGATGAATCGGAAAGCGCAATGTGTCGCCTGGACTACAAAATGTTACATATTTGCAGCAACAGTAGTGAGTAGTTATGAACTACACCGCGTTTTTTCCGTGTCTCGTGTAAAGCTGGTGGTTTTTACCCACCCTGCAAAACCGATAGCAGCGCTACAAACCGACAGCCATACCCTGGCTGTCAAACAGATAGACTCGCTCTGCCGTCACGCGGAGCGTCACCGATTCACCCACTCGACTGCCATCTGCTCCGGCGCGCTGGGTCACGAAGTTCTGCGTATTACAGCAGGTACCGTACAAAAAGGTGCTACCGCCCAGACGCTCCACGACATCAACCAGTATTTCAAGCGTGATCTCACCGTCGTCATTGAGCATGTCTTCCGGCCTGATTCCAACCGTTACTGTATCTCCTGCGGTCAGTGCAGAGCTGTTCACGGGAACAGTGATCAGCTGGTCGCTTTCAAGTTTTACAACGGTAGAATCAGCACCAGTGGAATCAAGCACACCATTAAGAAAGTTCATTTTCGGCGAACCGATAAACCCCGCAACAAAAAGATTCCGCGGCCGCTGGTACAGCTCCAGCGGGGAACCCATCTGCTCAAGATAGCCCGCTCGCAACACAACGATTTTATCCGCCATAGTCATCGCCTCAACCTGATCGTGCGTTACGTAGATCATGGTGGCCTCCAGGCGCTTATGCAGTCGCGCAATCTGCAATCGCATTTCTACACGCAATTCCGCATCGAGGTTTGACAATGGCTCATCAAATAAAAACACCTCCGGGTTGCGCACAATAGCGCGGCCTATCGCGACCCGCTGACGCTGGCCTCCGGACAGATTTTTTGGTTTGCGATCAAGCAGCGCTTCCAATTGCAGTATGCCGGCAGCCGCCGCTACTTTTTCGGCGACCACTTCTTTAGCAACGCCATTCATCTTCAGGCCGAACCCCATGTTCTCTGCGACAGTCATGTGCGGGTAAAGCGCGTACGACTGAAACACCATGGCGATTCCCCGGTCGACAGCAGCGACTTCGGTGACATCACGCCCGCCGATATGCACCTCGCCGTCGGAAAGATCTTCCAGACCGGCAATCATACGCAGCAGTGTCGACTTACCACACCCGGACGGCCCGACAAAGACAACAAAATCGCCCTTCTCTATCGCCAGTGACATACCGTGTATCACCTCGGCATCACCAAATCTTTTTACCGCATTAACGAGCTCAACACTGGACAATGGTTTAACCCCTTTTATATTCCATGCAACGTAAGATAATTCAGCCTGAAAACCAACCACGAGCAAGCGCTCGCCACCACGTGGACAAAGCGGGTGATAAGTTATGGCAAAATCGCGGACCAACACAACCCGATTACGCCAGCCCGGGTCCACATCGAGCTGAACCCGGCGGGGAATGTTATCACTCCTCGCCAGGCAAACCGCCACGCTATTGTTTCACTGGACGATATTGAACACAATTAACCCTATTCACGTATGCCCGTACGCTGTGCTGGCTACGCTTTACACTACTCTAACTCACAATCACTTGCAGCAGGTTCAACAATGAGTACAGCTCAAGTCTGGCGGCTCGATACCCAGGCCACCACCCTGTTGCTGCTTGCACAACACGAACACGATGTTCCCGCGATCGCCTGGTATGGACAACCACTACCCGACAGCCTCGACGATATGGCTCTGGCACAGGTAACCGATCTGCCGTTGCCCATGGCAAAACTCGATACCAGCGTGGCATTGACGTTGTTTCCCCAGGCCTCAACCGGTATAGACTGCATGCCGGCGCTGCGAGGGCACCGCAACGGGGCAGGTTTTGCGCACTCGCTGCGCCGGACAAATGTCAGCGTTGACGACTTCTCGATTCAAATTGAACTCGAAGACGATGCCGCAGAACTTACCGTAGTGCTTCAGATTGAAACTCACGACAGCGGCGTGTTGTCGGTTACCACCGAACTCTGCAATACCGGTGAATCGGAATTTACCGTTGATCATCTGGCCAGTGCAACGCTGCCGCTGCCACCGGACCATAGCCAGTGCCTGACCCTGCACGGACGCTGGGGTCTGGAATTCCAGACACATCGGAGCGATATCGGCCCGGTTGCACTGCGACTGGAAAATAACCGTGGCCGCACCAGCCACGAATGCTATCCAGGTTTTGTAACCGGAGTACAAGGCTTCAGCGAGCAATTCGGTGCCGTACAGCTCGCTCAGCTTGCCTGGAGCGGCAGTCACTGCACCACCATAGAGCAACTAAGCGATGGCAGGCGTTATATGCAAACCGGCATTGCCGTTGATCCCGGAGAGCTAACACTTGCAGCAGGCCAGTCGATCACCACGCCATCGGTCTACGTGATCCGCAGCCACGGCATAAATCGGGCGAGCCAGGCTATGCACAGTTACGCACGCCGGCAACTGCTGCCGCCCTGGACCCGCACCCCCAGGCCAGTGCATGCCAACAGCTGGGAAGCACTCTATTTTGATCACGATCTCGGCAAACTCTACCAGCTGATAGATGCCGCTAAAGCCATTGGTGCGGAACGATTCATTCTGGATGACGGCTGGTTCAAAGCGCGGCGATCAGACAACGCCGGCCTTGGCGACTGGACAGTCGATCGCGCAGTCTACCCCGACGGTCTGGCTCCTCTGGTCAGCTACGTGCGCAAAGCCGATATGCAATTTGGTCTGTGGTTTGAGCCTGAAATGGTCAACCCCGACAGCGATCTATACCGCAACCACCCCGACTGGGTATTGCATCTGGCACCCTATGAGACGCCGCTGGCGCGAAATCAGTTAGTACTGAATCTGGCTCTGGAAGAAGTCTTCGACTACCTGCTTGAGCACATCAGTGCATTGGTTGCAGAGCATCACATTGACTACATTAAATGGGACTACAACCGGGATGTCGTGATGGGCGGCGACGGTAAATCCAGCCAGCTTTTAAAGCAGGTACCAGCCTGCTACCAACTGATGGCAACACTGAATGAACGCTTCCCGGAGCTTGAAATAGAAAGCTGTTCCTCCGGCGGGGCGCGAGCGGACTGGGGTATTTTGCAACACACCGGTCGGGTCTGGACATCCGATTCAATCGATGCCATAGACCGTGCGCAGATTCAGCGCGGCTATAGCCTTTTTACTCCACCTGAAATTATGGGTGCGCACGTCGGTCACGCTGTTGCCCACCTGACCGGCCGTGAAATCAACATTCACACCCGCGCTATAATTGCATTACAAGGTCAGTTCGGTTACGAAGTAGATGCCCGTCATCTGTCGCAAAGCGAAATTCTCACGCTTAATTACTACGTTAAACTGTACAAGAGGCACCGAGAATGGATTTGTGAATCCACCAGCTGGCGACTTGACAGCCCGGTCAGGCATCTCGTCTGCAGTGGACTGGTCTCTGAAGACAAGCAGCAATCATTGTGGTTTGCTGTCGCCGAATCGAGCTTATCGACTACCGCTCCCGGTGTGCTATACCCCTGCGGTTTAAATGTAAATATGCAATATACCGTCACTCTCGCCAGTGAGAATTTTGATCAGCTGGCACATTTTTCGAAGCACATACCTCAGTGGCTGAGCCACCCGGTCACGTTGTCCGGCCACCTGCTCATGAGTGTCGGGCTCACCCTGCCGATATTGCCCGCCCAGTGCGCAATTTTATTAGAGATTACAGCGGTATGAGCCCGGACACCAGCAAGTTTATTGATGCTTATGGCGGCACCACAGATTCTATACTGTGCTTTCATGCACCAGGCAGAGTCAACCTGATTGGCGAATACACCGACTTCAACGGCGGCCCGGTTTTTCCCTGCGCTATTGATCGTGGAAATACACTCTATGTCCGCCGAACCACTGATGCCACTATAGAATTTATCTCCGAGCATTTTGCAGATCGCCGCAGTCTTCAGGGAGCTGAACTAGAACAAAAGCAAGGCAACGATTCGTGGGTAAACTACCCATTGGGTGTAATAAACGAATTCGCAAAGCTGGGGCATTCACTGCATGGCCTGCAATTGTACTACACCGGCAACGTACCCAGTGGTGCCGGGCTGTCTTCATCAGCATCTATCGAAGTGCTAACCGCGTTTGCACTGAATCAGCTGTTTGAGCTTGGCATTGCAAAAGTCGATCTCGCCGTGCTGGCACAGCGGGCAGAAAATAATTTTGTCGGGGTGCAGTGCGGCATTATGGATCAATTCGCAGTGGCGATGGCCGAGGAAGATTATGCAATAGCGCTGCAGTGCGACACCCTGGAATACCGGCAAGTACCCCTTAAGCTCGGGCAATACAAGATCATTATCAGCAACACCAATCAACAGCGCGGACTAGCTGAAATTGCGTATAACGAACGGGTCAGCGAGTGCAACACCGCACTGGCAGCGCTTGAACCTGCCACAGGCGCGGCGCAACTGGCCAGTATCACTCCAGAGCAGCTTGCCGGCAACCTGCACCTGCTGACTGATCCGGTAATCCGCAACCGCGCCAGCCATGTTATATCCGAGACTAATCGGGTATACCAGGCAGTAACGGCACTGACAGTAAACGATTTGAAAACCTTCGGGCAACTGATGAATGATTCCCACGCCTCTCTGCGTGATCTCTTTGAAGTCTCAAGCGACCCACTCGACAGCCTGGTAAAGCACGCCAACGCAATTCCCGGCGTTGCAGGAAGCCGCATGACAGGTGCAGGCTTTGGCGGCTGCACCGTAAGCCTGGTTCATTCAGATGCCGTCGAAAAATTTAAAGCAACTGTAGGCAAACTCTATTTCGAAGAGACAGGCTTACACGCTGATTTCTATGAAACAGGTGCGGCAAATGGCGTGCAGCAACTACCACTGTAATTCTATAACTTACCTGTACTGACAACACCTGAATTTACACCAACCGAAAAAGTTCAAATGACCCTGCCCTGCACTTACCAGCTGCTTCAATTATCAGATGATCCGCCAATTTACACGTGCTCATGCACATGAGCGGAAACTGGGAAAGGCGCTGGCATCCACTGCTGGAGCAGTGGGTTGTTATTGCGGCAAACTCTGCACAGCGGCCATGGTCCGGCGTAGTGACCAGCACATCACAAAGCCGGCGTCCGCCGCACGATCCCGAATGCTATCTGTGTCCGCGCGTCACCCGAGCCAGCGGCAAAACCAACCCGGACTACCACGGTGTCTACGCGATCGACAACGATTTTCCGGCCCTGGGCGCACACGCACCGGTACCAGTCAGCAATGACGACCCTTTAAACAAGCGCTCTGCTGCCACCGGCCTATGCAGGGTACTGTGCTGGTCACCACACCATGACCAAACCCTTTCGGATATTTCCGCCGCACAGATGTGCGCGGTGGCAGAGCTGTGGCAAAGCGAAGTCGCGACTATAGAAAAAAAGCCTGAAATCAGGCAGGTGCTGATCTTTGAGAACAAGGGCGTTGAAACCGGAGCATCGAACCTGCACCCGCACGGGCAAATCTATGCACTGCCATTTGTTTCAGACAATGCGCAACGGATGCGCCGCGCACAAGCACAATACGCGCAGACCAACAACGGCAGCGGCTTACTACACAGCTTAATAAATCACCCTGCACACAAAGAGACACTGCTGGTTGATCAATCCGAACACAGCTCTGTTATTGTGCCGTTTGCCGCCCGCTTTTCTTATGAAACATGGGTAATACCCAGACGCCATGTCGCAAGCATTACTGAACTGACCGAAGCAGAGCTACATGACCTGGCCCTCACCTACCAGCGTAATGCAAAACGCTATGATGCCCTGTTTCAACGGCCGGCACCAAACATCACCCTGGTGCATAATTCACCCTGCGATAAGCACCCGGACAACCGTCACTGGCACTTTCATATCGCGATGCAGCCGCCACTGCGCGACAGGGAAAAACTCAAATACCTGGCGGGCGCTGAAGCGGGTATGAATAATATCGTCAATCCTTTACAGCCGGAACACGCGGCAGCACAACTAAGAGACTGCATGCAATGAAACTAGGGGTCTGCTATTACCCGGAGCACTGGCCCGAACAGAACTGGAGTGATGATGCGCGCCGCATGCGAGAAATTGGTATAGATGTCGTTAGAATAGGCGAATTCGCCTGGAGCCGTCTGGAACCATCACGCGGAGAATTCCATTTCGACTGGCTGCATCGGGCCATAGAAGTTCTGCACAAAAAAGGCTTGAAACTGATTCTAGGCACACCCACTGCCACACCACCCAAATGGCTGGTCGACGAGCACCCGTCGGTATTAGCTATAGACGAACACGGGCGACCCCGCGGTTTTGGCTCACGCCGGCATTATTGCTTTTCATCTGATATTTATCGCGAGGAATGCGCACGTATTGTCACAGCAATTGCCAGTGAATTCGGCCGGCACGAAGCCGTCACCGCCTGGCAGACAGACAACGAATACGGTTGTCACAGTACCATTATCAGTTATTCACCCTGCGCTCTGGACGCATTCAGACACTGGTGCCGGGAGCGCTACTCAAGCATTGAACACCTCAACACAGCCTGGGGCAATGTCTTCTGGAGTATGGAGTACAGCAGCTTTGATCAGATCCCACTGCCCAGTGGCGCGGTAACGGAACTGAACCCGGCTCACCGTCTGGCGTTCTGGCGGTTTTCGTCAGATCAGGTCGCATCGTTTAATCGCCTGCAGACCGACATACTCCGCACGCACTCGCCCGCGCGCGATCTGCTGCACAACTACATGGGCAACTTTACCGAATTCGATCACACCACCACCGCTGCCGACCTCGATATAGCCACCTGGGACAACTACCCGCTCGGCTTTCTCGATCGCGACAGCAGCGACCAGGCCGATCAGCAAAAGTGGTATCGCACCGGGCACCCGGACTCATCGGCCTTTCATCACGATCTCTATCGGGCACTGGGAGGCGGCCGCTTCTGGGTGATGGAACAACAGCCGGGCCCGGTAAACTGGGCACCGCACAACCCGGCTCCTCTGGATGGCATGGTGCGATTATGGGCCTGGGAGGCATTTGCTCACGGCGCTGAGGTGATGTCCTGGTTTCGCTGGCGTCAGGCACCGTTTGCACAGGAACAAATGCATACCGGCCTGCTGTTGCCCGATGGCAGTGAAGACAGTGCTTGCGAGGAAATCAGGCTACTGAAGAGTGAACTCTCCACGGTGGATATACCCGAGGTCGACAGCGCTCCGGTCGCGCTGATTTTTGACTACGCTGGCGATCAGATGTTACGCATTCAACCGCAGGGAGAAAACTACCAGCCGCTTGAATGGGTCATGCAGCAATACACCGCAATACGCCGCACGGGAGTTAACGTAGACATCCTCTTCCCCGGGCAGATCAACGACACCACTCTAGAACCCTATCAGCTTGTGGTACTGGCAAATACGGTTACAGTATCGGGCAAGCTATCGCAGCACCTTCAGCGTTTCCAGGGCCATATTGTCATCGGCCCGCGAAGCGGCAGTAAAACCGAAGAATATTCCATTGAACCCGCGCTGCCCCCGGGCGAGCTGCAAAAGCTGATTCCGCTGCGCGTCACCCGTGTGGAATCTCTGCCCGAATTCGCCAGACCGCAGACAGACAATGGATTTACTGCGACGCGCTGGCGTGAAAAAGTCTGCACAAATTTGCCACCTGTGGGAAAATTCCCCGACGAATGGGGTTTTTACTATCGCCATGGCGATTGTCACTACCTGAACTGCTGTCTCACACCTGATTCACTACTGCAGTTTTTCACGCAACGCATACAGGAAGCAGGAATCGAGACAACAGATTGCAGCGAAGGCCTCCGGGTTCGCCGGCGAGGCTCGCTGTATTTCGCGTTTAACTACGGACCAGAGGTCGTTACCCTTGAATCCGGCAACCGTTATATAGTTGGCAACAGCACGCTTCTACCTGCACACGTTGCAGTGTGGCAGCGCCAGGCCAGCTGAAAACGCCTGCCCGAATCAGGCAACACCCTCAGGTATTTTAATCCGCATCAATGGAGGTAATATGCTTCAACATATTAAAAAACTCAGCATCGCTGCAGCCCTGACGGCTGTATTTTCACATGGCGCTATGGCCAGTGATCTCATCGTTACTTTCGACGACCTGAACCCCGATAAAAAAGCCGCATTTGATGCTGCAGTCGATGCCTTCAAAGCTGCCAACCCTGATATCAACGTTACATCAAACAACGGCGACCGCGAAGCGCACAAAAGCACCATTCGCAACGCACTGCAAAACGACGCACCCGACGTAATCACCTGGTACCCGGGCAATCGCATGGGCCCATTCGTCGATGCCGGTCTCTTTATGGATATCTCCGATCTGTGGGCTTCCGATGCAAATCTCTCAGAGAAATTTAATGCCATCAAGCCCACCATGTCACGTGACGGCAAGCAATGGGGCGTACCCTACTCCTACTACCAGTGGGGTGTTTACTACCGCAAAGACATCTACGACAAGCTGAGCCTCAGCGAACCGAAAACCTGGGACGAGCTTCTCGGCAACTGTGACACACTGAAAGAAGCCGGTGTAACTCCGTTTACCATTGGCACCAAGTATCTGTGGACTGCTGCCGGTGTTTTCGATTATCTGAATCTGCGTACCAACGGCTACGACGTTCACAACGATCTTACCGCTGGCAAAATCAAATACACCGACGATCGCATTCGTGCAACGTTTGCCAAGTGGGAAGAAATGCTTGATCGCTGCTCTTTCGTAAAAACTCATGCAACTATGTCTTGGCAGGATGCTATCTCGCCATTCGCCAATGGTGATGCCGCCATGTACGTGATGGGCAATTTCTCGGTTGGCCAGTACAAAGACGCGGGCCTTACAGACGAGCAGATCGATTTCTTCCAGTTCCCCGAAATCACTGCAGGTCTGCCGAGAGCAGAAGAAGCTCCGGCTGACGCTTTTTTCATTCCAGCCAAAGCGCAGAACGTTGAAAACGCGAAAAAGTTCCTGTCGTTTATCGCAACACCTGAAATTCAGGGCGAGTGGAACAAGACCATCGGCCAGCTTCCACCTAACGCAGATGCCGAAATCAACACTGACGACAAGTTCATCGTAGAGGGTATGGCGACGCTGTCAACGGCTGCTGGTCTGGCTCAGTTCTATGATCGCGATGCTCCGGCTGCAATGGCAAAAGCCGGCATGGAAGGCTTCCAGAAATTCATGCTTGATCAATCTACTCTGGATGAAGTACTCGAAAATCTGGACAAAGTTCAGGAAGAAGTTTACAAGTAGCAATAAGGTACGGAGCTGGCTACAACCGTAGCCAGCTCATCAAAGCAGCCGGTTTTGCTTTGCACAGGACCGCCCGAAAACCCAGTAGCAAATACCGGAGAGCCCAATGACAACCCACAGTGTCAACGCAGCTGATCGGTTCGCCACATCCACCACCAGAGCTGGTATTGCCGGTGTCGCTCTGATTGCCTGTATTGTTGTGCTGTTGTTTGTAATCAACACCGCCATGATCCAGGAATTGTTCGGCTTCTCTCGAAGAATCGACGCCAGAGTTCCAACATTTCTAGCGCGCATGGACTTTCTTGTTGGCGCCCTCGCTGCTGCATTTTTCCTGATAACAAGCCTCTCCTGGTATAAAAAAAACAAGGTTGCCATAGCCCCATGGCTTTTCCTGGCAGTCGGCCTGATATTTTTTCTTATCTACGTTATCGTACCTATATTCCAGTCGATATCGTATTCCTTTACCAGCTGGGACGGCCTCTACGACATCAACGGAACCTGGACCGGAGAGTGGGTTGGCTTGCACAACTACCGCTTACTGCTCGACGATCCCAACTTCTATACCTCGCTGAAAAACAATTTATTGTGGCTGCTGTTATTCATGCTGGCGGTACCGATCGGGCTTTTTATTGCGCTTTTTCTAAACCAGACGGTCACTGGTATTCGCATTTATAAATCATTGTTCTTTTTTCCGTTTGTGATTTCGCAGGTTGTGGTAGGCCTGATTTTCACCTGGACCTATAACCCGGAGTTTGGCCTGCTCAGTAAAATCTGGGGCTGGTTCTACTGCGACACCAAACTCAATATCGTTGGCAACCTGACGCGGGTGTGCACGGTAGACCCACCGTCAATTCTAGGTGATGAAACAATGGCGACCTACGGCATTATTGCCGCCGGGCTGTGGCCGCAAATCGCCTATTGCATGATTCTATACCTGACCGGCCTCAACAACGTTTCCTCCGATCAGATTGAAGCTGGTCGACTGGATGGCGCGAAAGGCTGGAAAATGCTCTGGCACGTAGTACTTCCACAACTAAAACCCGCAACCTTTATCGCCATTGTCGTTACCGTGATCGGCGCACTACGCTCCTTCGATATGATCGCCACCATGACTCAGGGCGGCCCATACGGCTCGACCAACGTACTCGCCTACTACATGTACGATCAGGCAGTAGGGGAAGGCGTCGGGCGCTATGGATACGGATCCGCTATCGCAACCGTCCTGTTTTTTATCATGCTGATCTATATCAGCTACTTTCTATGGCGCATGTATCAGGATGAAAAGGAGGCTGGCTAATGTTCCCCAATCCCATTGAAAAGCGAGCCACCGGCTTTCGCATCGCTTACAAGCTATCGTTACCGATCGCATTGTTCGTATGGCTGCTGCCACTACTTGCCATCTTCATGACATCCATCCGACCGGCATCGGATATCGCTACTGGCAACGTATTCGGTGTGCCGAGTTCCTTTCAGCTAATCCAGAATTACGGTGAAGTATTCGCCAAAACCGACGCACTCAAATATCTGCTCAACACATTGCTGATTGCGATTCCCACCATGCTGATGTCCGTCGCACTGGCTTGTCTTACCGGCTACGCACTGGCTATTTACCGATTCAGGTGGGCGCTGCCGCTGTTTTTTCTATTTGTCGCAGGGAATTTTGTACCGTTTCAGATTCTAATGCTCCCTGTAGTGGATATGTCCAACCGGCTTGAGATCATCAATACTGTACCGGGTCTGGTGATGTTCCACGCCGCCTTTCAAACCGGCTTCTGCACCTTGTTTATGCGCAATTTTATGAAAGCCCTGCCATTCGAATTGATCGAATCCGCCAGGCTCGAAGGCGTGGACGAATTCAAAATCTTCTGGCACCTGGTACTGCCTCTGGTGAAACCTGCAATTGCTGCTCTTTGTGTTCTGATCTTCACGTTCATCTGGAACGATTTCTTCTGGGCAACAGTGCTGATACAAGACGCCGCCAGCCTGCCAATAACTGTGGGGGTGCGCACACTGAATGGCGAGTTTGTACAGCAATGGCATCTGGTGTCTGCCGCATCGCTGTTAGCCGCCGTGCCACCGGTGCTGATGTTTTTTGCCATGCAAAAGCATTTTATTGCCGGGCTCACTCTGGGTGCGACCAAGGGTTAAAGCAAGCTTACCGGTCAGCCAGCGCGTCGGCTAAATCTTCAAGCTCACCACACCCTTCGGGACACAATCCACCCAGCTTATCCAGGTTATCTTCTGCTCTCGCACGTTGCCCGAGCGCTAAAAAAAGCTCCCCCTGATACGCCAGCGCCCCCTTGTGATTCGGGTCGATCGCCAGAGCTTTTTCGTAGGCTTCAGCGGATTTTTGCAATTTACCGTCTTTGCGGGAGGCATAACCCAGTAAGTTCCATGCATCGGCGTTATCAGAATTGGTGAAGACAATACTGATCAGGTCGTTGATCGCACGTGCGTATTGCTCTTTATAGATTAGGTGTCGGATAGACTTAAGCTCGGCATTGATATCCGACGTATCTTCGTCGTCTGCCGCGAATGACTGAGCTGAGAGCAACAAAACGGCAAAGGGAATTATGAGTATTTTCACTGTTTCTACCTATTGATCTGTAGCTAATTCAATACCTTGACTGAAACAATCGTCAATAGGTTCCCTTCATGTCACACTCCAATACACGGCCTTCACCTTTCAGGTATCCAGCATCACCTAATGAACCTATCTCCCAATATTCGCGCCAGCCTCTATATGATGTTATCAATGATGGGCTTCACTGTTAACGATAGCCTGATCAAATCTCTCGACGGCAGCCTTGGTGTGAGTCAGATCATGGCCGTACGCGGCGCACTGCTCAGCGTGTTGATCGGTATTATTATCGTACAGCAAAACCTGCATAAGCGGCTCCCTGAGCTATTAAGCAAGAAGATACTTTTCCGTTCAGCAACGGAAGTACTGGCAACTTTGTGTTTCCTGAGCGCGCTATCCATTCTTCCTTTCGCAACCATCGCCGCTATATTGCAATCTCTGCCGCTCGCAGTTGCTGTCGGCGCCGCTGTATTTTTGAGTGAACCGGTGGGCTGGCGGCGCTGGGTCGCTATCGGTATCGGCTTCATAGGCGTGCTGATCATCATACGGCCCGGCATGAACGGGTTTCAGGCAACGTCACTGCTGGTACTCTTGTCTGTGGTATTCGCTGCCGCACGGGATCTGGTCACTCGCACACTACCGGAATCCCTTCCGTCGCTACTGGTCTCAGCGGTGACTACCGTGGCAATCTGCCTCTCCGGAGTCGCCCTAACCACCATTCAGGGTGACTGGCGACCGGTATCATCACAACAGCTATTTACACTATCACTGGCATCGTTTTTCCTGTTTTTCGGTTATCAGTTTATCGTTATGGCAATGCGAACCGGAGAAGTGGCTTATGTGGTTCCCTACCGTTACACAAGTCTGATCTGGGCAATTGCTCTCGGCTACCTGTTTTTCAACGAAATACCGGATCAACTGACAATTCTCGGTTCTGCGATTGTTATTGCCACGGGGCTTTTTACTCTATATCGGGAAATAGTCACTGGTCGTCGCTCAGTTACCACCACCACAATCGGTAGTCGGGGTAATGTCTGGTCGGAGCGAAAAAAATAACACCAGGCCCAATTCAATGCGGTAACGGGCTACAATGGTAACCCGAATATTGGATCCAGGTCAGTGCGGATAGTCCACGTCAATTTATCTAAAGGTTTTCGCGGTGGTGAACGACAGACGGTTGAACTAGCGCGCGCATTAAGCAACGCAGGGATAGACCAGGTAGTTGTGTGCCGTGAGGAATCACCTATGATTGCTGAGCTATCGAGTTGTCAGTGCCAGATCCATATTGTTAAAAACACCTTGCTCTCGGCATTCCAGCCTCCCCTGGCTCCATTCTATGGAAATACCCTGATTCACGCTCATGAGACCCGGGCTTCCCAGTGGGCTTACCTGCACAATCTCAAAACAAACACCCCTTACCTGATAACACGTCGTATACAAAAACGCCCCAGCACTAGATGGTTCACCAGAAAAATCTATATGACGGCATCGTCCATTGTGTCCATTTCCAGCTCAGTAGCATCCACAATGTCGTCATACCTGACCGATATTGGTGCTGAGCAAACGAGCTCAAATGTTATTCCCGATACAATTTCCGAGTTACCAGCAAGCGCTTCAGCAAATAGTTTACGCGATCAATTCCCTGGTAAATTCCTGATCGGCCATGTGGGTGCTCTTTCAATTGCAGAAAAAGGGCAGGATCTGATAATTGCGGCAGCACGGGAACTGGAGGCAGACTACCCTCAATTGAAATTTATTCTGATCGGCGACGGCAAAGATCACCAACAACTCAAATCAAGGGCGGCGGGCCTTGGGAACATAGTCTTTCTCGGTTTTAGAACCGATATCGGTAATCTGCTGGCGGGCCTGGATACCTTTATATTTCCTTCCCGACACGAAGGTCTGGGTTCAAGCTTGCTGGACGCCTTATCATTCGACCTGCCAATCATTGCTTCGGACATTCCCGGTATAACCGACATCATCCGCGACCGGGAAAATGGCTTGCTGGTCTCGCCGGCAGATTCAACAGGGCTTTGCAGTGCAATCAAACAACTCTACAACGACAGCGCACTACGGGCACGGCTTGCCGGCAACGCCAGAGAATCTCTGAGAAATTTCAGGCCGAAAATTGTAGCTGAGCAATATCTAGGTATTTATCGCTCAGTTGTATCTGCGCAATAACCGGTACGTATTTGTGCGCCACCACATCAATATAGTTTCAAAAATTAACGGCGTTGGCCTCGATCAGGACGTACGCCTGCTCACCCGGACACTGCAGTCACAGGGGTTTAAGGTTACATTCAGTGAACACAAGGGTATGAAATCGGCCTGGCGCTATTGTCAGCGAGCGCACCGCTACGACGCCAATATCTTTATTGAACGATTTTTCCCTTGCTGGACAGGCTTGGCTGCGAATAACTTTGTAATTCCCAATCAGGAACGCTTCCCCGCGCGAATTCTCAAACCACTCAAAAAACACTGTAACGGCGTACTCTGTAAAACACGACACGCACAGAATATTTTCAGCGCGCATACCCACACAGCTGAATACATCGGCTTTACCTCACAGAATAAATACCGATCGGGAATTGACAAAAACTATTCAGAGTTTTTTCACCTTGCCGGCAAAAGTTCAGTAAAGGGCACAGAGGATATTCTGGCTCTTTGGGCACTGCACCCCGAGTGGCCCCGGCTAACACTAGTCCAGCATCCGGACAAAGCCCCCGGGTCGGTTCCGGCAAATGTCAACCTGCTGGCCGAACGGTTAAGCGATACTGATCTCAGCCAGCTGCAAAACTCAATCGGTATTCACCTGTGCCTCTCGCGCTCCGAGGGCTGGGGACACTATATCGCAGAAGCAATGAGCACTGGCGCCGTTGTTATCACGACAGATGGCGAGCCAATGAACGAGCTGGTCAATTCCACTCGCGGCGTTCTGGTTAAATCAGAGCGCTCTGAAAAGCGGCATCTTGGCACAAACTATTTTTTTGATGCACAGTCTTTAGAAAAAAAAATTCGAAGGCTGATCACCACCACCGACGAAGAAAAGGTCAGACTGGGTGAACAGGCACGACACTGGTTCAAAGAAAACGAGGCTCAGTTCGGCCCGAGGCTCGCAGCTGCTATAAAACGCCTGATCTGATTATCGATCACTTTAATTTTTGACTCACAGCATGTCGCATCCACACATTAACACCTAAGCGTTAAACCAATGGGCAAGAAATTACCACTCGATAGTACACCTCGGAAAATCTGCATCCTGCGCCTGTCCGCCCTCGGAGATGTTACCCACGTTATCGCACTGATCCGGCAAATCCAGAATCAATGGCCAGAGTGTGAAATAACCTGGGTGTGTGGTGTATTCGAATACAAATTCCTCAGATTGATTCACGGCGTCAGGTTTATTCTTTTCGACAAAAAGGGCGGGCTTAAGTCATATAGAAAGTTAAAGCACGATTTACGGCACGATACATTCGATATCCTCCTACACATGCAGGTTGCAGCAAGAGCAAACCTCGCCAGTGTTATGATAAAAGCCGGAATACGGCTCGGCTGGGATAAAAACCGATCAAGGGACTTGCATAGTTTATTTATAAATCACTCAGTACCGGACGCGCTGATGCAACATCAGCAGGATGGTTTTTTGTCTTTTGGTACTGAAATGGGACTGCAACCCGCCACACCTGAATGGAATTTGCCCATAACCGAAAACGCTGTGTCTTTTGCAGATCAGAATGTACACAATGATAAACCCCTGCTTGTAATATCTGCCTGTTCCAGTCACCAACTTAGAAACTGGTCTGTAGAACGCTACGCCGCAGTGGCAGATTACGCCATCCAGACCCATGGCATGCAGGTTATCCTAAGCGGCGGGCCGTCAGATATCGAGATAGAAACGGCAGATTCTATTATGGGTAAAATGAAGGAAAATGCGTTAAACCTCGTCGGCAAGGATACACTGGAGCAACTAGTCGGCCTGCTCGACAGAGCTGACATAGTGCTATCGCCGGATTCCGGCCCCGCTCATCTGGCCAATGCAGTGGGTACAAAGGTTATTGGTCTGTATGCCTGCACCTGGAGCAGGCGTAGCGGCCCTTACAATTCGCTAGCCTGCTGTGTAGATAAATTCGCTGAAGCGGCAACACTTCGGTTTAGCAAAACAGCAGAAGAGCTTTACTGGGGAACAAAAATAGAGTACCCGGGAATTATGGATTTAATATCCGTTGATGAGGTATGCGCTGCGGTAGATAAAATAATCGCAAGTGATTAATTCACTGTGACTGCTTGTAGTCCTTATAAGATTTCTCCTCAACAATATCAGACTTCAGGTGCAGGTTTATTCTTCTTTTTACATCAGCCCGCTGATCATTGGTTACATACACGCTGCGAGCTAATTTAATAAAACGTTCAGCAAACCGGTTATCGCGCTCTTCATCTCTTATTTCATCTTCGATCACCCATAATTTTTCATTTATGGATTTCAGTTCCGAACGCATAACACGTAGCTGATCATCTTCAGATACCGCATCTGCCCAGACAGCATCAAGCATTGCGAGCTCATTTTTCACATTAGCTCTTTTATCGACAGATTCAATACGTTCCGATTTAATTTCGAGAATAGTGATTTTATCTAACAATTCACCCGGCGAAATCGGGATTCGAATTTGATTCATACTGTTTCCGGTTATCTCTATAGAATTTGGTTTAGCTTTCGGGGTTTCAGCAATTCATTGATTGCTATCAAAGGTAAGTACTATTAATTCTGCCGGGCACTGGTAGCCGAATAGCTTATCGCAATCCGGCTTGCAATCGCGGCATTGTTCAATACCAGTTCAATATTGGTCGCGAGGCTGCTACCCCCGGTTATTTCAGCGATTTTAGATAACAGAAATGGCGTGGTTTCTTTGCCGCTGATACCCTTGCTCTTTAATCCGGCAAGTGCATTATTAATTGCATTGTTTATAATTTCTTCGTTCTGAGCATATTGCTCGGGCACGGGCACGCAGACAAGAACTCCGCCCTGTAATCCCAGGCCCCATTTGCAGGCCAGCATGGCAGCAGTCTCCTCGGGATTTGTGTGCGTATAGTCGACTGGAAACTCACTACGCCTGGTGTAGAACGCCGGCCAGCAATCAGTATTATAACCAATAACCGGTACACCGTAGGTTTCAAGATACTCGCGGGTAAGGCCAATATCCAGTATAGACTTGGCCCCTGCACAAACGACTGCAACACTGGTATTGGCAAGCTCCTGCAGATCGGCGGATATATCCATACTGTGTTCTGCACCACGGTGCACACCGCCAATCCCGCCTGTAGCAAAAACCCGTATACCGGCAAGGCTTGCCACCACCATTGTTGCGGCTACTGTTGTTGCACCAATAACAGTCTTATCGGCCAGCGCAAAGGGTATATCTCTACGACTGATTTTTACCGCGCGCTGGCCGGCCTGACCCAGCGACTCTATCTGATCTGCACCAAGACCGGCCCTGAGCCTGCCCTTTACGATACCTATGGTCGCCGGAATCGCTCCCTGCGCCCTCACGGTTGCTTCCACGCGCATCGCCGTTTCTACATTTTCAGGATACGGCATTCCATGCGAAATAATAGTGGATTCCAGTGCCACTACCGGGCGATTGTCTGCTATGGCATCCCGCACTTCAGGAGCTACTGCCAGGTAATCACTGGAAACTTGCTGAGTCATAGGGTAACCATACTTTCAATAGTCATCAGTTCTGAACAGGCGCTGCGAGTTGACAGACTCAACCCGGCAGCTGTTGCACCCCATCGTAACGCTTCCCGGGTGCAGCGACCTTGCATTTTTGCAGCAATCAGGCCCGCCAGTAAAGCATCGCCAGCCCCATTTACAGAAGCAATATGCTCTACAACAGGAGCCGCAACTTCGCAATACTGATCTTCACAGACAAATAGTGCACCGCGGCTCCCCAGTGTCATTAACACCGCTTGCGGCCCCATTGCCAGTAAGGCTGTGACCAGCTCGCGTTCACTGACTCCCGCTGGCGCCTGAACCAGCGCTGCCGCTTCCAGGCGATTGACTTTCAGTAGCGCAAGCGATGGCAATACCGATTTCACCCGATGGCATTTAGCGGTTGAAACCGATTCTGCAACCACCGCACAGGATCCTGCCGCGCCGACTATGCTGGAGATCAGTTCTTCCGGTAAGTTGCAATCTATAACACAGACTGTCGCTGCGCTGATTTGTTCTTCTAGACCGGGAAACAACTCAGCCGTCATTTGATCGAGTATTTTCATGTCCGATATCGCGTACAGCATGCCACCGTCGGAATCGTTGATCGCCACATAGCTTGAGGTACGCTGCTGATCGAGTTGAACAATGCCATCAGTTGCGAGCCCAGCCCGCTGGCATTGTCGCAGCAATTGCTTTCCGGCCTCGTCATTACCAATCACAGACATCAAGCGGACATCAATTCCCAGCCTTGCGAGACCCTCAGCAATGTTACGACCCACACCACCCGGGTAAAACCCGGTTTCTCCGGGGTTAGAGTCATCCGCTATTGCCGCCGCTGTCGATGTCGCCAGCACGTCGAGATTCATCGCACCAATTACCAAAGCCGTGCCATTTGTTTCCGTGTTATGTTGCAAAAACCAGCTCACGGCTACAATCCGAGTAAGAGTAATAAAAAGGTGTGGAATAATTGCCCGACGACTCCTGCTATCCGCCCGCTTGAAAGCGATCTGTCGCCGGCCTGCCACGGGAGTTACAGAGGAGTTTTGTACAACGCACTATACCAGAATCAGGTAGGACAGAGCTTGCCGGTGTACCCCTCAATCATCAAGCCCCACTGCTATTACTGATTGGTAGCCTACGGCAGGCGAACACGCAATAGCGCCACAATCAACTGAACCGCAGCCAGTCCGGCCCCGTTGTACACAGCTAACACGTGCGCACATAACAATTTGAGAAAGCAGACGCTTTACCGGCCCACTGTTTTGGCCTGCAGCGTAGAATGCCTGCTCAAGGACATCCCGATTCCGCCGTAAACGTAACGGATAATCCGGGCGCCACCAATTCTGCTGACGCTCATGCATCTACACGGATACCACCGGCGCGACGGGCAAAGTTGCTTTTGCTCGACCTCGCCGCGAAAACCTGTCGGTATCTTGAGCCACCTCCGGACGATGTGATCAACATGGCTGAATCTGACCCTAAAACCTCGCAACTCTTTCACGAGCAGTATTTTCCGACGTCTATATTTTATACAGACCTGGCGGAAAGCGCGGCGCTGAATCTGGAGCTGGTCAGACACATCTATGCCTGGAAGAGTGAAGACCCTGAAGGGATCGTACGTTCAAACTTTAAACAGGCCGGCTCATGGCACAGCCAGCTTGATATGCACGAAAAGCCTCAATTCTCAGCACTGACCGATCAAATCATAAAAGCCGCTGTAGAAGTGTTCAGCGGCATGAATTACGACATGGACTTCGCTCCCGTCATCGATAACATGTGGGCAAACATCAATCCACGCTACGGTTACAATCGAAGTCACTCGCACCCGGACACGCTCTGGAGCGGCGTCTATTACATACAGGCTCCCGAAAACTGTGGCCGAATATCGTTTAACGACCCGCGATCTCAGGCACAGGTCTACACACCCAGAATGGGCGCAAACGCTAACACCGATTCTTCAAGCTGGTCCGAAGTTTATTACGGACCGATTCCCGGTCGCCTTATTTTATTTCCAGGCTGGCTGGTGCACGAGGTAGAACCCAATCTTTCAACACTCGAAGGCGACGCCGGAAATCGAATAAGTGTGAGCTTCAATATCTATCAAAGTAGTACACGTTCGGGCTAACGCGAACAAACCACAGGGCAAACAGGCTGCAGAATAAACTGACGTAGCTGTAGTCTCTGCTCTAATGATCCTTGAGTGAAAGTTCATCAAGCGGGTGTCTGATCCGGGTGCGGCAAGGTAAAACGCTCATCCGGCAGATCAAGAAACACGGCAATTGCCGCAGTTGCAACAACAAATGTGGTACCGTTGTCGGCGTCGATCACATTAAGCCCTCCAACTTCAGCGCTAACCTCCACACTACCGAATGGAATTTCAGCTGCCACTGCCGCTCGTTCTACTTGTTCAGGTTGCTGCACGCCAATAGTAACCTGTATTCGCATTCCTTCTTTATCAATACCAAGAGAGCGAAACAGAATCAGAGAGCTATGATGCAACGCATCCTGCACCGCGCGTGACGCAGCTTTTGTGTAGTCTTCACCGTATAGATCGTTGCCGGTTCCAAGTTCCAGTATAATTCTTTTCTGTGGCATCTCAGGAAGCATCTCCGGCTGAATCAATTTCCAGATAAACCACTGCTGCCACATTCGCCACCACAGTCGTATTGGTGTTGTCTTCATTGACGATATCAAGCCCGCCCTTAACCACCGAGACCTGAGCTTTGCCATAAGGCAGTACAGCAGCGACTGTTGCCTTATCAACAAGTTCCGGTTTGGCTACGCCAACTTCTATTTCTACTTCCATCGCATCTCGCGGGTATCCCAGTGCCGGGGCTATTGACAGCGAGTTATGCCACAGCGCATCACGCAACGCACGGATCGCCGCTTTAGTGTAATCCTGGCCATGCAGATCAGTTCCCATACCCATTTCTACAACGAGACGTTTTCTCAAGATTCAATTCCTGTAACAGCGCACAAACACCATGTAATTGCGCCATAGTATAACAAGATCGAAGTAATGATCAGTGCCGCGGCAATTCACGCAACCGGATCAGCCGAAAGCCTTCAGCAGCACTATGCCCGAAGCCACCACCACCGCCGCTATAATACGCTGGCGCCCGAAAGGTTCACGCAGAAACACGCTACCGATAATTGCAGCGAAAATCACACTCGTTTCACGCAGCGATGACACCAAACCCATTGCTCCCATACCAAGCGCAATAATCACCAGCCCGTACGCTGTGCTGGAGGCAATTCCGCCAAACACCACCGTGGCAAGCGACCCTCGCATGTAGCCAAACCATCGCTGTCGCTGAGTAATCAGAAGCCAGCACCCTATAGGCACTACTTCAAAGGTGAAAAGCCACAGAATATAGCTCAGGCTATTACCTGAGGCGCGCACTCCTAAACCATCTACAACGGTATATATTGCAATGAGCACCGAGGTTGCAAGCCCCCAGCCAAGCGCCGCACGAGGTATTGCGCCAAGGTGCCTGCCCATCAGTGTCAGGCTCATCAGACCGACGCTGATGATCAGAATTCCAGCAACAGTAGCAGACGACAAATACTCACCGGCAAATACAGCAGCACCCGTTGTCACCATCACCGGAGCCATGCCACGGAACAGCGGATACACCTGAGACAGATCACCGCTGCGATAGGCCCTTGCCAGCGTGAAGTAATAAATATTATGAACCAGAACAGAAGTGATGATCATCGGCCAGCTTTCCCTGGCGGGTGCCGGTACCAGAAATAACATTGGCGCACAAATTAACGCCCCGACCAGCTGATAGGCGGCGATCGAAAATTCCGGCGCTCCACCGGACTTGGCCAGCGCATTCCAGCTTGCATGCAGTACGGCTGCTGTCAATACAAGCACAGTTAATAGAGTGGTCACCGATACTCACAGAATTAGTGGTCTTGTTATACAGGATACCGATTGCTCAGGTACAATTGTCAGACTATTTTTGAGTCGTAACGCCATGCACCGATCACTGCAGCACAGCAGATACCCCTGCTGAGGAACAACACCATGAAATTCGATTTCAGTCAGTCATTTGATACAGACCTGCCTGCCGCTCATACCCGACCCTGGAGCGAATTTCCCGAGTACAACTTCGTCGGTGGCCACAACGATGCCGATTCGCTACCGGTAGAAAAGCTGGCAGAGGCATGCAATCGAATCCTGCTCCGTGAAGGCGGGACCCTGGCCACCTACACACTGCAAAGTGGCCCTCAGGGTTATTTGCCGCTACGCGAATTTTTGATCGCAAAGCTGAAAAACACAGCCGCCATAGACTGCAATGCAGATGATATCCTCCTCACTTCCGGTTCGCTGCAGGCAATAGATCTGATCAATGCCGCTCTGCTCAACAGAAAAGACGGTGCTAAACCCACCGTCATTGTCGAGCAATCAAACTACGCCGGGGTGTTATCCCGCTTGCGTATTGCCGGAGTTGGTATCGTCTCTGTGGGCGTGGACAACAACGGCATGCGAACCGACGAACTGAAAACCGTACTGCAAAGTCTTAAAGCCACGGGCTCAAAGCCTGCCTATATCTATACCATTCCCACCGTCCATAATCCGACAGGCACAATAATGTCTGTGCAACGGCGCCGGGAATTAATTGATCTGGCCGTAGAATATGACGTCCCGATCTTTGAAGACGAATGCTACGCCGACCTCGTGTGGTCCGGAGAACGCCCACCGGCGCTCTATGCTATGGACACAACTGCACGCGTTATTCATGTTGGCTCGTTTTCAAAGACTATCGCGCCGGCGCTACGGGTAGGTTATATAGTCGCAGACTGGTCTCTGATCGGCCAGCTGCTCAGCCTTAAAACAGATGCAGGATCAGGCGCACTGGAGCAAATGTTACTGGCTGAATACTGCAGCGAGCACTTTGACCAACACGTTAAAACGCTCAACAAAAATCTACAGCTGAAATTGCAGGTGCTCACCAACGCTATTGACCGCGAGTTCGGCACCAGTGCCGAATACACGGTTCCACCTGGCGGTATTTTTCTATGGCTGAAGTTGCCGGCGCAGGTTGATACAACCGTATTAGCCGAAGCCGCTGCCGCCGGAGGCGTCGCGATCAACCCCGGTGTGGAATGGTCTCTACATGAAGATGCCAACCGTTATATCCGGATTTGCTTTGCCAACCCTTTGCAGAAAACCATAGACGATGGTATTACCCGACTCGCCTCTATTTGCCACCAGCAGTTCGGTGTGCCCGTTACCGGCAGTAATCAGAACCGCTAATTGCTCTCAGCTCAAACGAATAAAAACCGCTCAAAACAGCAACGCTGCAAGCACAACCAGCACCATGATTACGTTGGCAAAAAAACCTGCTACAAAACTGATCGTACGCGGGCCGCCGCCGACCGCACCAATACCCATTACGTACAGTATCCAGTGCGCCAGGCGGGCCAGCAGAAAAACCACCGCCAGGGCATTGATCCAGCTTGCGTTTGCACCCAGTAAAATTCCGGCAAAAACAGTTGCAGCAAACGGCGAAAAGTTTTCCACTGAATTGGCGTGTGCCCGATATGCCCGCCAATGCAAGTCCTGATGACTGCCATCAACTGCTAAACCCGGCATTCCGGGGCGCTTGAGCAAATTGAGATAAGTCGAAGAGAAACTTTGCACCAATACCATTATCACCAGCACCGCCACTGCAGCCAACGCCATTGAATAAGGTTGTATTGCTTCATTCATGAGTAATGCCTCCATTTTTAGTTTCAAAGGTCCCGCAGCTCACATCATCCAACAGAAGCGCTGGCAAGATCAACTCGTGTACTGATTCAACAAACCAGCCGACTGCATTACCTTTTCAGCAACACTGGGCCCGGGCGGCAGGAAATTGGCACGAATAGCGCAATTCCCTTGAACTACCCCGTTCTGACACATCATCTACATTATGCTGAAAGCCCCGGCGTTCACCCTCGCTCTACTCACCATGTCTGCAGCAGCGGCAGATGTTTCAATCAACGGCAGCATGAAAAAATGGCATCCGCTGATTATCGACAATGTCGATGCCACGAGCACGCTGAATGAGCGACTACTGCAGCCGAATCCGTTTCTCAATTTTCGCTACAATGTGCTGTTAACCAGCCCGAGCGGTAATGAATACACTGTACCGGGTTATTTTGCAGGGAATGGCCAAGGGCACGGCACCGGGTCCACCTGGCGTGCAAAGTTCTCTGCAGACGAAACCGGCGAATGGCGTTATCAGATATCGTTCCGGCAAGGTGAGAACATTGCGGTGTCACTCAATGCTGAAGACGGCACACCGCTACCATCCGATGGTGAAAGCGGTACGTTTACCATTACCTCGCAAAGCTCTGATGACCCCGGGTTTTTGTCCAGCGGTCGCATACAATACACAGGTGAGCACTACCTCAAATTCGCCGATGGTCCGTACTGGATAAAAGGCGGCATAGACAGCCCAGAGAACTTCATGGGCTACGCCGGCTTCGACAATACCCGCGATCACCCCGGTGGTGCCGGCACCAACTCCCTGGCAGACGGTATTCATCGATATGAAACGCACACAGCCGATTGGCGCGAAGGAGATCCGCTGTTTACCAACTCGGCCAACCCCGACGGGGCCAAAGGTATAATCGGCGCGATCAATTATCTTTCTGATCAGCAGATAAACTCAATTTATTTCCTGCCAATGAATCTGGGCGGCGATGGCCGTGAGACCTACCCGTTTATAAATACGTCAGGCTCAGACTATGACAACACCCACTACGATATATCTAAACTGTTTCAGTGGAGTATTGTCCTTGATCATATGCAGAATCGCGGAATTGCCAGCAACATTGTTCTGGGCGAAGTTGAAATAGGCAACACCAACTGGCTCGATAACGGTCAGCTCGGTATCCAGCGCAAGCTGTTCTATCGCGAATTAATAGCGCGGTTCACCCACCTTCTGGGCATTAAATGGAACCTCTCAGAGGAAAGTCGCTACGGGGACGAAAGACACCTGCAGTTCGCTGATTATATTAGAAAACTCGACTGGGCCGAACACCCGGTAACCGTGCATACCCATCTTGACGATCCGGCATCACAATACAATGCGCTCCTCGGTAATCCGTTATTCGATGCCTCCTCTATCCAGTTCAACCCCGGCAGGGCAGAGGAGTTTGTCGAAACCTGGCGCAGGGAAACAGCCGATGCCGGGTGGCCCTGGGTTATTGATATGGATGAGGTCGGACCAGGATCAGTTGGATTAACCGACCGGAATATAGATGAGCTGCGCAAAAGCGTTTTATACCCTGTCTACTTCAGCGGCGGCAATATCGAGTGGTATTTCGGTTACCATCTGCTACCTCTCGGTGGTGATATGAGAACCGAAAATTTTCGAACCCGCGAACCGATGTATCAGTATACGGGTTACGCCAGAACCTTCATGCAGTCTCATCTGCCATTCTGGGAAATGCAGCCCGCAGACGAATTACTCAATGGAAGCGACAATGCACAGGTACTAGCCAAAGAAGGTGTGGTGTATGCGGTTTACCTGCCATCTGCAACGCAGACGGGCGAACTGACCGTAGCCGATGGCGAATATGATGTGCGATGGTTCAACCCTCGCACCGGCCAGTTCACCGGCGAAGCTACCACAGCCACCACCAACCCGATCATCATCGGTCCGGCACCGGATAGTGAAAATGAAGACTGGGTTATTCTGGTAAGCACACCGGGTTACACACCACCGGACTTTAGCCCCGATATGAATACGGAGCAGGAGCCAGACACTGATACTGATACTGATACTGATACTGATACTGATACTGATACTGACGACGAAGAGAATACGAATACTGACACAGCCAACAACCCGCAACTCGGTGGTGCAATACCGAAATCCGGAGGCAGCGCCGACCCACGTTTCTACGCCGTGCTGCTGGTAGCGTTAGTCGTCTCCGGCTTAGTGCGCAGAAAACGCTGGAAGCTATAGCCCGGTTTTTTCACCGGGTGACACACAACAACCATCACTGGTTGCCTGCACCCGGTTTATCTCCCATAAGATAGCGAGGCCCGTCGCCGTTTTCCGCTGCAGTATCCATCGGGTTATAGAGCTGACAAGACTGCAGTGACAAACACCCGCAACCAATGCAACCGGTCAGTGACTCCTTCAACTGGGTAAGCCCGGCTATTCGATCATCTATATCTTTGCTGAATTGCCGGCTCAATCGCTGCCAGTCCGCCTTTGTCGGCGTCCGCTGTTCCGGCAGAGTCGACAGCAAACCATCAATTTCTTCCAGCGTGTAGCCCAACCGCTGCGATATCAGAATAAACGATACACGGCGGATCACCGATCGGCTGAACAACCGTTTCCCGCCCGCACTTCGCACAGACGGTAACAGCTTCCTGCTCTCGTAAAATCGAATAGCTGACACAGCCACCCCGGTACGCTTTGCCACCTCCCCTATACTCATCTTCGGGTCCCGCTTGATTTTATTCATGCGCAGCTCTTGATCTCAAGTTAGCTTTAGATAGTAAACTATGATTGTACTGAATCAAAACAACGGTTAATCTGATCGCATGGCAAAATTACTTGTATTCTCAGGAAGCACCCGGGCAAACTCACTAAACGCAAAGCTCGCTGCAGCTGCCGCCGCAATTGCGCAACAGCAAGGCGCTGATGTCACCCTGATCAATCTGGCAGACTACCCCGCATCCATCTACAACGGTGACGACGAAACCGCAAACGGTATTCCGGAATCAATACGCCAGCTTAAAAAAATCATGGCGGCGCACGATGGATTTATTATCTCAAGCCCCGAGTACAACGGCCACATTCCGCCATTGCTCTCAAATACCTTTAGCTGGGCCTCACGAGCAGAAAACGATGAAACAGGCATGGTGGCTTACACAGGCAAAAAAGCTGCAATAATGGGAGCCTCGCCCGGGCGTCTGGGCGGCATACGTATGCTGCCTCGCTTACGCGATACCCTGGCCGAGCTTGGAATTACTGTGGTTCCCGGCTTTGTAACACTACCAATGGCAACCAGCGCGTTTGCTGATGACGGAGCACTCACCAACGAAGCAGCGGCAACCTCTACCCACAGCCTCGTGCAGCGCTTAATAGCCTCGTGCAACGCTTGATCGCGCCTTTCAGGCAACAAAGTGCAACGCAAAATTAATAGCAAAAAGCCTGTCAGGCACCAGAGCAGCAGGCAACCCGACGCTCCCGGTTCCAGGTGCTTCGAACAGCGTACCCGCTCCCGGTAATCGATCATCGACTCCGCCCTGGCCATTGAGCTGCTGGTAATTACCTGTGGCGGATTCATTGCTTCTTTTGTCAATGCCGCTTTTGCCACGGGCGGCATCTATATTGTGCTCGCTTGCAGTACTGCCGTGTTCCCGATTTCAGTGGCCGTCCCCATGCAGTCTGCACTAGCCTTCGGCTCACTGCTTGCACGCATTATTTTTTTCTTTCGGTATATTTCCTGGTCCATTGTTATTCCGTTTATTGCTGGCAGTGTTATCGGCGTGGCATTGGGCGCCAACGTATTTGTTGCCATGTCAGAGGCGGCGATATCACTGCTGCTGGGCATGCTGCTTTTACTATTAATCTGGGCTCCGGCGGTACGCTTTCCGGTTAAACTCAAACAGCCGTTTTTCCCGGTGGGTATTGCCCACTCTTTCCTCGGTACGGTTTTCGGTGTCGGCAGCCTGCTACAGCCGGTAATACTGCGCACTTCGTTGAACAAGCTTCAAACCACTGCCACTCTGGCTGCGTGCATGCTCAGCATGGATGTCTTCAAAGTAGTCGCTTATGTAACACATGGATTTCGCTACACCGACTACATTCCGCATATACTGCTTGCCACAGGGGCCGGATTTGCAGGAACCTATGCGGGAAAACGGGTGCAGCACCGGGTTTCAGAGCAGGCTTTCCGGAGAGTGTTCAAATGGCTGATCACCGTGGTTGCCATACGGCTGCTGGTTCGCGGTGCCCTGCAACTCTAGAAGGTTCAGCAAAGCAGCATCGGAAAAGCAATTGAGCACATACGATTATATAATTGTCGGGGCCGGATCCGCTGGCTCAGTACTGGCCAACCGGCTCAGCGCCAATGGCCGGTATTCTGTACTGATTCTTGAAGCCGGCGGAACAGACCGGAAGTTTTTTGTACAGATGCCGATCGGCTATGGCAAAACCTATTACGACAAATCAGTCAACTGGAAATACACAACCGAACCGGTAGCCGCGCTCAACAATAAACCGAGCTACTGGCCTCGCGGAAAGGTACTGGGTGGCTCCAGCTCTATCAATGCCATGGTGTATGTGCGTGGCCACCCCGATGACTACAACGACTGGGCGAAAGATGCTCCGGGCTGGGACTGGAATTCTATAGCTCCGGTATTCAAACGCATGGAAGACTGGTCAAACGGTGAAGACGAATTCCGCGGCGGCGGCGGTCCATTATCGGTACATAACACCGAAAACGAAGTACATGCGCTGTGTCAGAACTTTCTCGATGCTGCGCGCCAGTTGCAGATACCCGTCAACCCGGACTACAACGGTGCCTCCATGGAAGGCGCTGCGCTGTATCAGATCACAACACGCAATGGCTTGCGTGCTTCAAGCGCTCGCTGCTACCTGCATCCGGCATTAAAAAGGCCGAATCTCACGCTGAAAAAAAAGGCCCGGGTTCTTCGAGTTACTTTCGAGGGCAACCGCGCAACCGGTGTAGTCTATCGAACACGCAATACCGATATCACTGTCAGCGCTCACCGCGAGGTTATTCTTTGCGGCGGCGCAATTAATTCACCCCAGCTTTTGCAGTTGTCCGGCATTGGCAATAAAAATTTACTTCAGAAATTTCAGCTTCAACCCATTGTGGACGCACCCATGGTCGGACAAAACCTGCAGGATCACCTGGGCGCTGACATGGTATGTCGATCCGCCGTACCCACCTTGAATCAGGTACTGCGACCGTGGCATGGAAGGCTTCGTGTCGGCCTGCAATTTCTGCTGCAACGGCGCGGGCCGCTGTCGCTCAGCCTCAATCAGGGTGGGGGCTTTGTTCGCACCAACCCCGATTCCGACCGCCCCGATCTGCAACTGTACTTCACCCCGCTGAGCTATACCCGCGCTCCGGCTGGAACACGGCCGCTCATAAGTCCCGACCCGTTCCCGGGCTTTTTAATCGGCTACAACCCCTGCAAGCCAACCAGTGTCGGGCACTTGCAAATCCAGTCACCCGATCCATTGGCAGCACCTGAAATGCACCCCAACTACCTTGCCACAGAACATGACCGGGATCTGATGCTGAAAGGGCTGCAATTGATGCGCGCTTTTACCTCTACCTCAGCAATGCAGGGCATTGTTGCAGAAGAGATCTACCCCGGCGAAGCGGTGCAAACCGACGAGCAAATGCACGAATTCATACGTAACAACGCATGGACAGTATTTCATCAGTGCGGTACCTGTCGTATGGGCAACGACCGCAGCAGTAACGTTGTCGATGCAAATCTGAAAGTCCACGGCACTGAGGCGCTGCGCGTCGCAGATGCTTCGATCTTCCCATCCATACCCACGGGCAACACCAACGCGCCGGCAATCATGGTCGGAGAGAAAGCTTCTGACCTGATTTTGCAGAGTAGCTAACTTGCATACCAGGAATTCGCTCACTCAACGCGACAACTCTGTTTCGACGTATCTTGCAACTGGAAGCTTCTTCACCCCTTGAACACTCTTTTATTTATTCGGGACAACGCGCGCTGGTTACTCGGAGGCCTGATCCTGACTATTTTCTCAAGCTTCGGGCAAACTTATTTTATAGCCCTGTTCGGCTCCGAAATTAGAGAAACCTTCTCGCTAAGCCACGGTGAGTTCGGCACCATCTATATGGTGGGAACACTCGCCAGTGCAGCCACTCTGGTCTGGATCGGCCGGGTTGTCGATTTCTATGCTGTCAGCACGGTCGCTTTTTATGTCTGCCTTGCTCTGAGCCTGGCCTGCCTGGGTATGTCAATGGTGTCATCAGTCTGGATGCTGGTGATCGTTATTTTCGGTTTGCGGCTTTTCGGACAGGGAATGATGTCGCACATTGCGATGGTGGCAATGGGACGCTGGTATTCAGCGGAACGCGGACGCGCGGTATCGATAACGTCCATGGGGTTTCAAATCGGCTCTGGCGTATTGCCACTTGTTATGGTCAGCGTCGTCGCCCTGATCGGCTGGCGTGCGAGTTGGGTACTTGCCGCCGCCATCATGATCTTCATCGCTACACCAGCCATCTATCTACTGATGAAAAAGGAGCGAATTCCACGTGGCCAGCTACCGGCCACTGAAAGTAATAGCCATATAAAGCAATGGACACAAGGCGAGGTACTTGCTGATCCATTGTTCTGGGTAATGATTACCGGCGTTCTGGCCCCGGCATTTATAGGAACCGCGGTATTTTTTCATCAAACCCATATTAGCGAAATAAAAGGCTGGTCGCGTGAACTGATTGCCGGATCTATTGCATTGGCTGCGATTACCACCATTTTATTTTCATTGCTCTCAGGGCTGCTTATTGATCGATTCAGCGCCCGACAACTTCTACCCACATTTCTAATACCACTGGGGCTCGGTAATCTGGTACTCGGCCTGGCAGACAGCCCGCTCGCTATTGTTATATATATGCTGCTCCACGGTGTTTCCAACGGTATCTCAAACACGCTGTTCGGCGCGCTGTGGCCCGAAGTTTATGGAACCCTGCATCTGGGCGCAGTCCGTTCTTTGATCATGGCAGCGATGGTCATCGCCTCGGCAATGGGCCCCGGAGCAACTGGCTGGTTGATCGATGTCGGTATCGGGTTTGAACTGCAATTAGTCTGGATGGGAGTGTATTGCCTGGTAACAGCGATCCTGATGTACCCGGTTACACGTGCCTTGTCACATCGGCAATAACCGCACATCTGAATTCGCCGCACATCTATGAACGTGTCACCGTTTCATCAGGGGCCGAAAATTTTTCTGAGTCCGGCTTGTAAATTTCTTCTTTCAGGCTTGCGAGGTCATTCACCAGATCCACCCGATCATCTTTCGCGGTTAATTTTCGAGCACTGGCAACCAGTAGTGCGGGCACGCCACCGATCAACGGAAGCCTGTGAAAATTCTTTATTACAAATTTTGTTGTTTTCTGTACCACCTGCTCGGTGAATTTTTTGACCGCAAATATCGCTATTGCGCGCTTGACGATAAAAACAATCAGCAGAACGATCAACAACGGCACCAGAAAACCGGACAATAGAATTTTATCGATCGCTTGCTGCCCTTTCCACCACGCTAGAATATTGTCGGCAAACGCTTTTACATGCTCGTAGAATTTTTTCACCCGCAATTGCAACCAGGAACTCTTGCGATGAACCCAGCCAATCAGCGAAACCACCTGGGGTACAAAGATCGCCTTTAGAATTCCAGGTTTTAATACCACCATCAGAAAACCTAAAAACACTTTTACCAACGCAGAAAGCAGGGTGAACAACGATACAAACACCACACTCAGCTTGAGCGCAAGCAAAGCCCCCAACAGCGTCGCGACTGGCGCCAGCAAGGTAATCAGGTACCGCCATGCAGACGCTATTTGCGCCCAGCCATAGATACCCAGCAGTAAAACTAACAGGTAACCTGCCAGTATACGGAACCGCAGTGGCGTGATCACAGCGGGAAACCATTGCAACAAGCGCCCTTCCATACGACGATAGAAGCCTGTCTTTTTCGCAGATTGTTCTTTCACATCAGCCACTGATAGCCTCTTGCGATTGCTGTCGATGCGCGACCGCTGCAGTACCCTTCAAACTCTAGTCAACCGCACAAAGGCCACCATCAAGGTTAATTGAGGTGCCGGTAATATAACTACCAGACTTTGAACACAGGTAGGCAACCAGATCAGCGTACTCGGCAGCCTCGCCCACACGCCCGAGTGGAATGCGCTTTGCCATATCGGCATAGAATTGATCCATTGAGCCCCCTTGCGCACGCCGCTCCCACTGGGCACTCTTGATCAGACCGATACAAATTGTATTGACACGAATATTGTCAGCGGCGTATTCATTTGCCAGCGACTTGGTCAGGTTGATGCCAGCTGCCCGGGTGACGGTTGTCGGTAGCGCTTCCGCGGCCGGAGCCTTGGCCCCACCTATAGTCGCGTTAACAATGCTGCCGCCACCGTTTGCGCGCATTACCGGAATGCTGTGACGGCACATTCTGACAGCGCCCATTACTTTCAGTTCTATATCTGCGAGCCAGTCTTCATCAGTTACTGACTCAAAACCGCCTGCCGCCGACGCACCGGCATTGTTGACCAATATATCTACCCGACCGAATCGCTCGACAGTTTCCTGTACCGCCCGTTCGCAGTCCGGTGCATCGGTGACGTCCATACTGATTGGCAGAAGCTCACCGCCTGTCTGCTGTTGCAATGAGGCAACAATCTGATCAAGGTGCTCTCTGCGCCTGGCGCACACGGCGACCCGAACACCTTCGCGGGCGAAGCGCTCAACGGTAGCACGGCCCAGGCCGTCACTACCGCCGGTTACAATAGCAACTTTTTCCTGCAAGCCAAGATCCAGCATATTTTCCTACCGATTTGATTTCAAAAAATCTAGAGCCGCTTGCACCCCACCGGTTTGATGCGGCACACCAGCCAGATGTAACCCGACTTCGATCCCGGATAGTGTCCCCAGCAGAGTGACATCGTTGATATCGCCCAGATGCCCTATTCTAAAGACCTTACCCTGAACTTTCGACAAGCCATTGCCAAGTGACATATCGCACTCATCGAGAATCACCGAACGAAGCTTATCTGCATCGCTGCCTTCCGGAACACGAACAGCTGTCAACACGGGAGAGTGCTCTGAATCTATAACGCATTGCACCTGCAAGCCCCAGGCCCGCACCGCTTCACGGGTGGCGGCGGCATGCCTTTTATGACGGGTAAATACGTTCTCAAGACCTTCTTCGTTTAGCATATCAATGGCCTCGGCGAGACCGAACAACAGATTGGTTGACGGCGTATAAGGGAAGTATCCGCGCTGGTTTGCCTCAATCATTTCCGACCACTGCCAGTAGGATTTAGGCAGTGCTGACTGCGCGTTTGCTTGGAGTGCTTTTTCACTCACAGCATTGAATGACAGACCCGGCGGTAGCATCAGCCCTTTCTGTGAGCCGGATATCGCAACATCCACCCCCCAGTCATCGAATCTGAAATCTGCTGAGGCCAGTCCGGAAATGGTGTCAACCAGAAGCAGCGCCGGGTGTCCGGCTGCATCCATCGCGCGGCGTACGTCGGCAATTCGGGAAGTACAGCCGGTTGACGTCTCGTTGTGCACCACACACAGTGCTTTAACCTGGTGGCCGGTATCAGCGCGCAGTGCATCTTCGATACTCTGCGGATCAGCACCACGGCGCCAATCGGTTTCGATGACCTCGGGTTGCAGTCCGAGCTTCAATGCCAGCTTCTGCCACAAAGACGCAAAATGGCCGGTCTCGACCATCAGGACTTTGTCTCCCTCATTCAGCGTATTGACCAATGCCGCCTCCCACGCCCCGGTACCGGACGAAGGGTAAATGATCACCGGCTGGCGTGTTTTGAAGACACCCTGAATACCTTCGAGTACTCGATTACCCAGATCGGCAAAGCCCGGACCGCGGTGATCGATAACCGGCATATCAATCGCGCGAAGGATGCGATCCGGAACGGGGCTTGGACCCGGAATCTGCAGAAAATGGCGTCCCGCTCTACGCATGATATAAACTGCCCCTGATAACAAAATATTATTAATGAAATCATTTTTAAGTGATTTAAAAAAGAAATGCAATGACTATTGACGAGCACGCTGATTTAACCCGACGACTAGCCAGAGAACTGTCCGGCGACGTCTACAGCGATCGCTTTACGCGTGGTCGCTATGCTACCGATGCGTCCATTTACCAGATGATGCCGGCTGGCGTTGTTGTCCCGCGCAACCTCAGCGATGTTCACATAGCACTGCAGATCACACGCGAGTCCGGCATGCCGATAACCCCGCGCGGAGGCGGAACCTCACAGTGCGGGCAAACCGTTAACACGGGCTTTATCATCGACAACTCCCACTACCTCAATAACCTTGTTGAGCTTGATGTCGCTAACCGCCGCTGTGTTGTGCAACCCGGTATCGTGCTCGATGATCTCAATCGACTGCTGAAGCCTCACGGCCTGTGGTTTCCTGTTGATGTATCTACCTCATCGCGTGCGACCATTGGCGGTATGGCGGCGAATAACTCATGCGGTCAACGCTCTATCCATTACGGCACCATGCGGCATAACGTTGAGGCTATTAGTGCCATTCTGCCATCCGGCGAGCACATGCGATTCGATGAGATCCATCACTCACTAAGCGATCTCAGCGGTGAAAAGCGGGCATTGGCAAACGATCTACTGGCCCTGGGGGCAGACCACGCAGACAACATTCGGCAACGATTCCCCAAAGTACTTCGCCGCGTCGGCGGCTATAACGCTGATGCACTGTTACCTTCACACGCTACCGCTGGTAACAGCCCGGCTGCGGCAGACGCGCCGACACACAATCTAGCGCATGTGCTGGTCGGCTCCGAAGGTACCCTGGCGTACTCTACAGAAATAGAACTGAAGCTCTGGCCACTCCCGGTGAATCGAGTTCTGGGGGTCTGCCACTTTCCAAGCTTCTATCAGGCAATGGATGCCGCGCAACATCTGGTTGAACTGGGGCCGCACGCGGTAGAACTTGTCGACAACACCATGATCGCACTGGCACGCGATATAGATCTATACGCCGACTCTATAAGCGAATTCGTTCGCGGCGATCCCGCCGCAATACTGCTTGTTGAATTCGCATTTGACTCACAAGATAAAAACCTGGCTCAGCTGGCGGCACTGCACGAACGCATGGCGGATCTGGGATTTAGCTGGGACGGCAAAGGGAAACAGTGCGGCGGTGTGATTGATGCGGTAGATCCGGCGCTGCAGGCTCGTATCGGTGAAGTCAGAAAAGCCGGGTTGAACATAATGATGTCTATGAAATCGGAAGGGAAGCCCGTTTCATTTGTAGAGGACTGTGCCGTTGAATTACCCGACCTTGCCGAATTTACCACCGGCTTAACCGAAATCTTTAACAAGCACGGCACCCCCGGCACCTGGTATGCACACGCCTCAGTCGGTTGTTTGCATGTCAGGCCGGTGCTGAACATGAAGCTGGAAAAAGACGCAAACACCATGCGCGAAATCGCCGATGAAGCCTTTGACCTGGTATTAAAATATAAAGGCTCACACTCGGGTGAGCATGGCGATGGTATTTCCCGCTCCGAATTCCACACTAAAATGTTCGGCAAGCAGATGGTCAGCTGCTTCGAGTCGATCAAGCAAAGGTTCGATCCAGACAACCTGTTTAATCCCGGTAAGATCGTCAATGCCCCTAAAATGAATGATCGCACGCTGTTTCGATACCAGCCCGATTACCGCGTGATCGAATTCAATCAGCAGCTCGACTGGTCCGGCTGGTCGGGTGCAAGCGGCGGTCTGCAGGGCGCAATCGAAATGTGCAACAACAACGGTGCCTGCCGCAAGATCAAAGGGGGTGTAATGTGTCCGTCGTATCGGGTTAGCCGCAATGAGCAAGACACCACCCGCGGGCGTGCCAACACTTTACGCCTCGCCATATCCGGACAGCTGGGCGAGGATGCGATGAGCTCAGATGCTATGCAGGACACCATGAAGCTCTGCGTTTCCTGCAAGGCGTGCAAACACGAATGCCCTACCAGCGTCGACATGGCAAAAATGAAATTAGAAGTACAAGCGGCGCGCGCGCGCAAACACGGTCATTCGCTACAGGATCACCTGATTGCTCACCTGCCCCGCTACGCGCCGATCGCTTCGAAGTTCCGATGGTTTCTAAACCTGCGCAATTCTCAGCCCTGGCTGGCAAAATTCAGCGAACCTCTAACGGGTTTCGCCGCACACCGTGCACTGCCTGCCTGGGCATCGACCCCGTTCATTGAACCCGAACCCACTGCCAGTACCGAGCGCGATGTCGTACTGCTGGCTGATACCTTCTCCAGCTGGTTTGAACCCGCAAATCTTCGTGCCGCTCAAAAAGTATTGCAAGCAGCCGGATACCGTGTCCACAGCGCACAGCTACCGGGGCAGAAAAAGTTATGTTGCGGCAGAACCTATCTCGCCACCGGTATGATCGACAAAGCTCGCGCTGAAGCACAAAGAACAATAAACACCCTGCTCCCCTGGGCCCGGCGGGGAGTACCTATTGTAGGCCTTGAACCCAGCTGCCTGCTAACGCTACGCGACGAATATAAATCGCTATTGCCGGGAGATGCCACAGATACCGTCGCCGCCAGCGCTCTTTTGATCGAAGAGCTTATCATTCGCGATCACGAAGCAGGCCGGCTCGACTGGACCCTCACTGCACCAGCGGCCAGCGCTCTATTACACGGCCACTGCCACCAAAAGGCGATGGGTGTTTTTTCAACAGTACAGAAAACACTGGCCCTGATCCCCAACCTCTCCGTAAGCATTATTGAATCGAGTTGCTGCGGTATGGCCGGTGCATTCGGGTATTCCAGTGAGACTGCAGATGTTTCTGTCAAAATGGCAGAACTCGATCTGCTGCCCGCGGTTCGCAAGGCTGAGCAGCAAACGCTTATTGTTGCCGATGGTACCTCATGTCGACATCAGATCAACGAAGAGACAAAGCGCCAGGCGCTGCATGTTGCTCAGGTACTGGCCATGGCCCTGAACCAGGCAGAAGCTGCTACTAATCAATAACCAACCTCAAATTGCCAGCAGATCTGGCAACAACAACCTGGCCACAACCTCACTATGCCCTCTATTGCTTCACTGATAAACGATCCGTCACTATTCGCCCTTCTGGCGCTAGCGGCGTTCCTGGTGGGGCTGTCAAAAGGCGGGCTTCCGGCAGTCGCCATGCTCAGCGTGCCGATTTTATCTTTAACTATGTCGCCACTGCTAGCAGCAAACTTGCTGCTGCCCATTTATATTCTTTCGGACACTATAAGTGTGTGGCTCTATCGACGAGAGTACAGTGCTAAGAATATCAAACTCCTGATACCGGCCGGAATACTGGGCGTATTAATTGGCTGGGCGACGGCATCTTTCGTAACAGATAGAATAGTTGCACTGTTGATCGGGGTAATGGGGGCAAGTTTTTGTCTGTACGTCTGGTTTTTTAAAAAACCAGAGTCCAAGGCCAGGCCGACAAGTACTTACAAAGGCCTTTTCTGGGGTACGTTATCCGGTTTCACCAGCTTCGTCTCTCATGCCGGAGCGCCGCCATTCCAGATTTACATTCTGCCGCAGAAGCTGCCGAAAATGGTATTCGCAGGAACTACAACCATAGTTTTCGCTGCTGTCAATCTGGCAAAAGTAATTCCCTACTCCACACTATACCCCTATACAACAACCACGCTTCAGGTATCTGCGGTGCTATTACCGATAGCGGTGATCGGTACTGTAATAGGCAAACATCTGGTACAGCGGTTGTCCGACAAATGGTTTTTCCGTGCGGTACAGATTGCTCTATTCATGATATCGCTGAAATTGATTGCCGATGGATTCAGCCATGACTGACCGTTGCAGAGTTTCCGGCCCGGGATGATAAACAGAAAATAGAAAACCAGAGGCTAACCCTGGTGTTGCAAAAAATTTCGAGTCCAGAAGCTTATAGAGCTGTTGTATAAAAGGCGCCGCACGGAGTTTTTACTGGATTGAGCCTGGTCACTCTAAGTGAGATTTCGGAAAAACGAGTACAGCGCCTTAGATGCTGCTATAGAAGCAGCGCAGCAGTTCTGGGCCGAAATTTTATAGAATACCTGGGCTTAAGATAAAGGGAGAATTAAAATTAATGAAGCAGATCAGTACACCGGTTTCTGATCTGCTCCGTCATTTCAGTAAACTTCAATATTTGGCTCTAGAAGCCGGTAATACCCTGATTCCCACCAACTAGCGAGAGATCCGTATCACGGTCGATTTCAGTGAGTACGCCAGTGTCCGCGTTAATACTCAAGCTTAAAACTGAACCTGCAGCTGAAACCAGCTGATAGACCACGTTACCAATAACAAACTGATCAGTAAGGCCGTCTTCCGTAAAGTCCCCGTCTTCAGCAAAGGCAGTGGATGCACTCAGCACCGCTTCGCCCGATTCATTTAGATTATAGGAAGTAATACTGTTATCGTTGGTTTTTGCAATAAACGCCATGGTACCGTCAGCATTTGTAACAGCCCAGCACGCGGTGATCGGGCCAACTGAATCGTCGCCATCGTCATCTGCACGGATATCATCACTCACAATTGAGAGCTGGCCCCCACTAACAGAAAATGTGGTGACTGACGAGGTTTGTGGATCCGGCTCTGTTCCATTAACAGCGAAAACCCTGGCATCTGCAACAATCGCAAACTGGGCACCATTATGCTCAAAGGTATCCAGACCGAAAGGATTCGCTACATTTCGCCCCTCAGGAGGCGCTGGATAACTGAACAGGCTGGTTTCTGTCAAAGCTGTATTAGCGACGCTATAAACCTGTAGCTGCAGTGTGTCAACCAGAGTTGCAATTAGCGTGTTCTTGTCTTTAGTCAGAGAAATAGCAGTGGGGCGACCTGCCAGCGTTACTTCTCCACCAGCACTGGTGAGCGCACCGGTTTCACTAACGGTGAATGATGTAATGGTACCAACACCGGCATTGGAATTAGCCACAAAAATTGCGTTATCAATTGTGGCAATACTCACTGGAGCGCTACCGCCACTAGCCACGGTAGAGACATGCGACAGGCTGAAATCGGAGTTTACTATAAAGGACGATACCTCATCAGAACCTGCATTAACCGCAAAGACAAACCGGTTGTCTGTTGACATGACCAAAGCATAATTTGACGCGAGCGGATCAATGGCGTTACCACCCGGGCCACTTGCCACATTAGTCGGTCCACTACCCTGCCCTTCAGTTGCGGCAGAGCCTATCAGAGTGAGGGTGCCATCGGCCGCTCGGGCGTAGGCAACAACTGTGTTGGTATCTGCGGCGTTTGTCATCGCGTAGACAGCACCAACAGCATTGCTTCCACTGGTAACACTACCACCACTGCTGCCACCACACCCTGCCACTGTAGCGCATGCAAGCACACATAAGGCATTTCTTGCAACCCTGATATTCATTCTTTATTAATCCCGGTAACTTAAATTTGAATATTATATTTTCATGCTGTACAGAAAAAATGCACCGCTTATTGCCTGCACAAACCCTGTTGATACATGTGTTAACGAGCATATCGCACTGCGATTTATATCAACAACCAAAATCTATCTTCTCGTTACCACTCTTTCTGATATTTCACACAAGCACCACAATTACAAAAGGAGGAAAAACCACTGCAGCCAAAAACTGATGTTGCCGGATAAAAGCCACGGCCAGCACCTGGAAAATTGGATAAGTAAACTGATGATTAGCTCAACCGCGGATAGAAATCGCTGACAACAACAGCTACTTAAAATCTATTTTTGCCGAAACGTATATGGATACTCAATGGAACTTAATTTTCAACGGGTACTTTTACGCATCATGATCATGAATCGCCAGGTTCGATTCATCGAGCACAATCCATTCGGCTCTCGACGCAAAATGCTCATGGCATTCCGGCTTTATTGGCAAAGCATCATCTAATGACCCCGCCGGTATCACTGCGAAATCACCTGCCCGGGTTAACCGCGGCTGCGCGCACCCGCATTGCGAGCAAAAAGAGGTGGCGAAACTTGAAGCAGAAGGCAGATCCCAGCGCTTGAGCAATGCTTCGCCTTTTGTCCATCGCAAGTGCTCCGGCCGGGTAACTAAAACTGACGCTCTTCCAGATCCACTGGCTTTACGGCATCGGCCGCAATAGCAATGATTGAAGTAAATCGGTGTTTTAACCTCAAACTCGATCTCTCCACAAAGACAGCTGCCATGCAGGTTCATTATACGCTTTCTGTATTTTCCCGCTGGAATCCTGCCCATCTATTGATCTGGATCGTGATTCCAGATTCCATACCCGCTTTTCATTTTATCCACAACTTCATAGATATGCTCATCATCAAGTATTACCGGTTCTCGTCCGGATTGAATTGTCAGATAATACTGGTGGGCCAGTGTCTCAAGCTCTCTGGCACTCCACATTGCCTCCTTCAGGGTTTTGCCAGTAACCAGCATTCCATGGGTTCCAAGCAGGCAGGCACTGCGCCCTTCCATGGCAGTCAGAATATTCTTTGATAGTTGCTCAGAACCGAAAATCGCATAGTCAGCACAGCGCACCGACGGCCCGCCGAATACGGCTACCATATAATGGCAAGCCGGAATCTCTATACGCAACATCGATAGAGTAGTTGCATATATAGAGTGTGTGTGCACCATGGCACCGATATCATCACGCTGCAGATAGGTATCCAGATGAAAACGCCACTCGGTGGAAGGTTTGCGCCTACCGTTATAATTACCGTATTCGCCATCGAGAGACATGGAAACGATATCTTCCGGCTCTGTCTCATTGTAAGGAAGGCTGGTTGGAGTGATCAAAATATCATTTTCACTGCGCACACTGATATTGCCAGATGTACCCTGATTGAGCCCGGATGCATTCATTTGCAGGCACGATGATATAATATCTTTACGTGTTTGCAGATCCTGATTTGTATTCATTTAGATTAACTTTTTCAATCAAAAAAAAAAAAAAAAAAAAAAAAAAAAAAAATCAAATCCGGGGTCTACGCCCCGGCTTCGTTAAAGCTTTGCTACAGATGCCTACCTGAATCAACCAGTGTGAGATCAGAAATCAAAATCGCCGATGTTGTCTTTATTAAACACGTACGGCGCACCAAGTAACACCTCACTGCCATTGACCACTGTAAGCGAACCCAGTCTGCCGGCACTGACTTCGGTATCTCCCGGGCCGAATTTTCCATCGACAACCGCGCGCATAACGTGAACTGCTGCGTAGCCCAGATCAACCGGGTTCCACAGCACCACAGACTTTACGCAATCTGACTCAACATAGGGCTTCATCGCATTCGGTGTCGCCAGTCCGACCACCGAAACGCTGCCACACAAACCAGCTTGCGTCACCGCCTCTGCAGAGGCTGGCGTTGCCACACTAGTCATACCAAGCAGCCCCTGCAGATCGTCACCATACTTGTTGATCAGCGTATTGGCCTGATTGAAGGACAGAATATTGTCTTCCTGTGCTTCGACCGTTTCAAGCCACTTGGCATTGGGATAACAAGCTTCCTGATACGCCTGCATCTCGGCAATCCAGCGTGCCTGATTCGGTGTGGTAAAGGTACTTGTCACTATCGCAAAACTGCCGTCTTCGCCAATCTCGGCAACAATTGAATCAATCATTGATTTGGCAATACCATTAAATTCGGCTTGGTTAACAAACCACTCTCGCGCATCAGGCTCTGAATTGGCATCGTAACCGACAACGTGAATCCCTTTTTTCAATGCCGTGCGAAGCACCGGGGCAATAGCAACTGGATCATTGGCGGCAAACAACAAGCCGTCGACCCCCTGGGTAATAAAGTTATCAAGGAAGGTAATCTGGTCATCTATATTCGCTTCAGTAGGACCGTCAGTTTTTACCTTAACGTTACCAAGCTCTTCCGCTGCCTGGCGCATGCCTTCGGTGGTTGCCGCAAAATAACCAATGCCGATCAGCTTGGGTACATCGACCAGTGTTATTTCTTCTCCGGCTTTATCGGCGGCATTTATCGCCGCACCACCATCGTAAGGCAATGCAGCGGGTGCTGCACCACCGCCTCCATCACCGCAAGCCAGTGGTGATACCGGTAATTCATCAGCGCCGTCCCAACGGTCAGCGGCCTGTGCTGTTTGCGATATGCCCAATATCAGGCTCGACACCGCAAGAGTTAACGTTAGCTTTTTAAACATGAAAATCCCTCCGAATTTAAAGATACTGTGCGCCTCTCCTGCTGAACAATTCATCAGCCACCTGCCCCGCCTGTCTACTCGCACATTGCAGACAAACGCCTCGACCCTTACGAGCCAATAACTATCCCCTGCTTCCACTCACTTGTCTGGAACGGGCAAAATTGGTAATTAAGATAGAGGTGATCAGCACTAGTCCGATCACCATAATCGTCGCATCTCCCTTAACCCCGGTCAAAGCCAGCCCGTTCTTCAACAGCTGAATCAGCACAACCCCGAGGGCAGTACCGATAATGGTACCGGTGCCACCAAAGATACTGGTTCCACCCAGCACCACAGCAGCGATGACATCAAGCTCTAATCCGGTACCCATATCAGAGCGAGTGGTGCTTACCCTGGAGACAAAAATAAACGCCGCCAGACCAGCCATCAGGCCCGATACGGTATAGATCATCATTTTGTAGCGATCAACTGGCAGCCCGGAATAGCGCGCGCCCGTTTCGTTATGGCCTATTGCATAGAGCGCTCGTCCGAATACGGTACGTGATAAAACAAATGCTGTCACCAGCAATGCGGCTACAAGCAACCACAATTGCGCGGGAATGCCATAGAACGCGCCCTGTCCAAACTGATAAAACCACTCCGGGTAGCCGCGCACCGAACGCGATTGACTAATCCCTTCCGCGAGGCCACGGTATAGCGCTAATGTAGCGAGAGTCATGATCAGGGGGGGCACTCCCACCCGGGTAATAAACCACCCGTTTACGGCACCGGCCAGCGCACCGGTAAGCACGCACACCACGATGGCCAGTTCCAGTGGAACACCATAGTTTTTCCACGCCACACCCAGAACAATTGCACAGAGGCCCAGAATCGAACCGACTGATAAATCTATACCACCGGTAATAATGATGTAGGTCATAGGCAATGCAACCAGCCCCACCTCTGCCATCAGGCGACACTGGTTCAATAAATTATCTGTTGTAAGAAATTTATCGGTTTGCGTAGAAAGTACAAATAACGATGCCACCAAAATAATCAGCAAGACGCCTTCGTGACTGAGAATAAGGCTGCGTGCACGCGCACGCAGCGGTATTCTATTATCTGTGGCGAGTGAATCCGATGTGTTGATCATTGCAAGGACTACCGTTGCTGCCGTCGACGCCGGAACAAGTCAGCCAGCACGGTTAATAGAATTAGTACCCCTTGCACTGAACGCAACCAGTACGGAGATACGTTTATAAAGATCAGGGATGAACCGATGGCCGCCAGCAGCACAGCCGCAAGTGTAGAACCGATAACTGTACCCGTACCGCCGAGAATACTGACACCGCCTACGACCGACGCGGTTATTATGGTCAGCTCAAGGTTAGGCGGAACGGTAGACTGAATAACGCTTAACTGCGTTGCAAAAAGTACCGAGGCCACACCCACAAACGCACCGTGTATAGCAAACACAGTCATAATGGTTCGTCGCTGTGAAATACCCGATAAACGCGCAGCTTCCGCATTGCCGCCTACCGCATATATTGAGCGGCCGGTGGCGGAATTACGCATCCAGTAGGCCGCCAGAACCGTTAGCACCAGCATAAAATATATAGGCATTGGCACCCCGAGCGGCTTCATCTGTGCCAGAGCATAGCCTTTCGGTAAATCGGTAATCCAGGCCCCGTTAGTAACTGCGATCAAGCCGCCTTTTAGAATACTCAGCATACCAAGCGACACCACAATAGAGGGAATGCGAAGATACGCGACGATATAACCGGTAAAGCTCGACACCACAACACCGCCGATCACCGGCACGATCCAGCAGACGATTAACGGATAGCCGGCCACTGCCAGTGAGCCGCTGATAGTAGCCAGCACCCCGATCAGCGACCCGACCGATATATCGATATTGCCGGAGATGATCACCATCGACATACCAATCGCGGCGATAGCTATATAGGCGTTACCCAGAAAAATACTGTATAGATTGCGCTCGGCAACGTAGCGAGGGTTAATCGACCCGACAATCACAAACAAGGCAATCAGCGCCAGCAGCAAAACCGCTTCCTGACTCGCAAACAAGCGCAGAAAACGCTGTAACAGACCCGCCGATGGAACCGATGTAACAGATGCAGCCGATGAACTGTTCATGCCGCCGCCCCGCTGTCCGTAGAATCAGCGATCGCCCCTGCCCCGGTTTTGACCGTGCCCATCATGGCCGCAGCAATGTGCTCCTGCGTTGCTTCATGCCGCGTGAAAGTTGCGACCAGCTCACCCTCACGCATCACCGCAATGGTATCACTCATGCCCATTATCTCCGGCAGTTCGCTGGATATCATCAGTACCGCCATACCAGCACCGGCCAATTCACTCATGGTGCGATGAATCTCCGATTTTGCACCGACATCTATGCCGCGTGTCGGCTCATCCATAATCAGTACCTCCGGTTTACTGGCCATCCATTTACCAAGCACAATCTTCTGCTGGTTACCACCAGACAACTTCTCCACCACCTGCTCAATACTACTGGTTCGCACGTTGAACTGCTGTACATTTTCATGCGCCAGATCACGCTCGGCAACCGTGTCTATAACAACGCCGCGAGATAATTTTTTCAGCACCACCATAGACGCATTTTCCCGCACACACATCTGCCGCACCAACCCCTGCGTGCTACGATCTTCAGGCACATAGGCAATACCCAATGCTATTGCATCAGACGGTTCTTTTATCCTGCACTCACGGCCATGTCGTAAAATCACCCCCGACTGAGCGGGCGTTATGCCAAACAACGTCTGAGCGAGCTCACTTCTGCCTGATCCAACCAAACCAGCCAGCCCGAGAATTTCACCGCGGCGTAAGGTGAGGTTGATACGGCGGGTTAAAGGAGGGCGGGACAGATCGCGTAGCTCCAGCACCGGTTCGCCGATAACCGGTTCCTGCTTGGGGTAGAGATCATCTATAGTGCGACCCACCATTTTGCTGATCAGCTCATCTTCAGTCGTATCTGCTACATTCTGTGTGCCCACACAGGCCCCGTCTCTAAGCACAGTTACCCGGTCAGCCAGCTGAAAAATCTCCTCAAGGCGATGGCTGATATAAATCACCGCCACGCCGCGCTCGCTTAGCAACCTGACCAGCCGGAACAAACGCACCACATCATTACCGGTAAGTGCAGCCGTAGGCTCATCCATAATCAGCAATCGAGCATCCTGTGATAGCGCCTTGGCTATTTCAACGCGCTGCCGATTGCCAACCGATAAACTACCCACCAGCTGATCGACATCCAGATCGTGAATATCAAGCGAGGCTAACTGATTCCGGGCCTGCATGCGCATGGCCCGCCAGTCTATGCTGCCGAACCGTGTTTTAGGCGCATGACCCATAAAGATATTTTCTGCAACCGACAACTCCGGATACAGCAAAAGCTCCTGATAGATAGTCGCGATACCATGACTCTGCGCCTGCGCCGGGCTGGTGAAATCAACTCCACTACCCTGTACTTTTATTGTTCCGGAATCAGCCCGATGGACTCCGGAAATAATTTTTATCAGTGTAGATTTGCCCGCTCCGTTCTCTCCCAGCAGTGCGTGCACCTCACCCGCCTGCATCGACAGACTCACATCATCAAGCGCACGCACACCGGGAAAACTCTTACAGATATGTTCGAGCGCCAGCACGGTTTTATTATCGTTAATCACAACAGCCCAACCCGTGATAAGCCCGGCTGCTGCACCTCAATCTCCCCGTGCCAGTACCTGCGGTAAGCCAGTAACTGTTCCCTGGCGAGATCATCAACCCTCGACGCCGGCTGCAGCTGCGGCGCACTGACATTACGAGTAACAAGCATCGCTGCCCCCATAGTCGTTCCGGTGGAATCAGTACTGGCAAGAATTGATTGCTGATCGCGATAGACCGCAAGGCAGCTTAGCAACAGCTTATTTTTAGCAAAAGCGCCTTCGACAATGATATCCCCCGCCGATCTACACCAGTGCAGTGACTCATCACTGACCAGCGCGCAATACAGCGACGCAAGCGCATAGCGCTCCCGCTCAGTTAACTCTCTGACGGAACGTATTTCGCCAACCCAGCCGGGATACGGACCGCCCGCCTCTGCAAACGCCGGCATTGCTATTATCTTTTCATCGATCAGTCGCAGAACATCTTCCATGGAAGCCACCACGCTATTGTCACCAGCTATCGCCGCAAACTCACGCCCCCCCATAAACCGGGCGCAGGCAACCGGTTCGGAATGTATATTTACATTGGCGGTTGTGTCGCGCTCAGGTGGCAAACCCTGAAGAGACGTGCCAATGGCGAAAATAATCACCCAGGTACCAGTCGACATCACGGTAAACGGCTTTTCCCGACTCCTGAGCCAGGGAATAAGCGATGCGTTGCTGTCGTGGATACCCACCAGAACCTGGCAGCTATCACCAATACCGGTAGCTTCCATCACCTCGCTCGATGGCGGACCTAGAATCTGGTCTGCTGTCATCATCGTCGGAAACATTTCGGCAAATCCTTCACGACGCGCGAAGTCGGACCAGGTTTTTTCAACCGGATTCCACAGATCGGTGTGCGAACCAATTGTTGTTACCTCGCTAACCGGTTTACCGGTTAACAACCAGCTCCAGTATTGAGTATATGGCAGCAGATATCTGGCACTTTGAAACTGAGAAGGCAACCGCTTTCGCTGCCAGTACAACTGTCGGCCGACATTCAGGCCCAACGGAAGCCTGGGGCTGTAAGTGCGCTCGAACGGATCACAGAGTTCGTCGTACTCAGCCCGGTAGTCATCGAGGCCGCTGAATTCATAGTCCATTACCGGCAACACCAGGCCATTATCGTCAAGCAAAGCTGCCGTCGCGCCATGTGCTGTCACGACAATGTAATCGATCGAACACTCGCTGTTGAGATGTTGCAACTGAGCTAAGTACCACTTCCACGTGGTGCCGGTATCCAGATGCGGATACGGCCCGGATTCGAGGGTGCGATTCTCGGTTGTAATACTGCTGACCAGTTTCCCGGATTCTGCGTTGACCACACAAAGCTTCGCATTGGTCTTACCGATATCCATGACCACAATTGCAGACATCAATCTAACTTACACCACGGTTATGCATTTTCTCCTCCGGCCACACAGAGCGGCTCCAGACAATTAAACGCTAAGTGCCGCTTTCAATCAAGGTTATTACAACCGCGCACGCAGGCATCAACGATTTTCAGAAACTTGCAGGGATCGGCTCTCGTCTGCAATGCCAGAGAAAAATGCCAGAGAAATATGACTGCTGTGAAACCGAGTGCAATTAAGGATTTTTTTTCGGGTTATTAAAAATCACCCTACTGAGACAAACGGTAAATCCAACACTGGAGTGACTAATGAGTTTTTATAACAATACTTAGAAAATGATCACAATCCAATAACCGATCAGTAAATCCGGAAAAAGCACTGCCGCCACCCATTACTACAATCTAATACCGGTAAAGCAACGTATCTAATGAAATCACCCTCCCTATCCCTGGTACATTTGTTTTTTCTGACTTATTTTGTAGCGTTTTCGGGCCTTTCTTTTGCCGACATGCGAATCAACAAATCGATTGTCAATTTCTACCCCGATGATCTGCCGCGTCAGGATATCGAGGTCAGCAATATTTCAAATAAAGCACTCTACCTGCAGGTTGAAGTCAAAGAGGTTCTTAATCCCGGAACTTCCAGCCAGAAGTCGCATTCGTCAATCAAGGTCGAAGACGTGGAATTCCTGGCTTCTCCGGCAAAATCCATTGTTGCACCCGGCGGCAAACGAAAAGTACGACTGATGAATCTTGGCGAACCGGGGGACAGCGAACGGGTGTATCGCGTGACTTTTAGACCCATCCCCGTCGAGACAGAGGCTGAGAAATCAATGGTTCAGGTGCTTGTGGCATACCAGACATTGGTTATTGTTCGACCAAAACAGATCGAGCAAAAAATAATCGCCAACCGATCAGATAAATCGTTAATACTGCAAAACAGAGGTAACTCCAATGTACTTCTGCAAGCTGGCAAGATGTGCCAATCTAAAAACCAGTGCACAGACCTGCCAGCAAAGCGACTGTACCCCGGAAACGAACTCCTGGTTTCACTAGACCATAGTGATTCGGATGTACACTACACGTTGAATTATGGGCGCTCGGGTTTAGAAGAACGGCTGTTCTAGAAAAGCCGTGGAGATATTGATCCACTTAACTCCCCCGTTTGGTATGTATAATTTTTAGACTCGAGACCTGGCCAGACTAAATCATCCTGACCAGGGTAGCGTCGAAAAAAGTGTAAACCCCAACGTTAATTTAGCCTGCTAGCAATAGAGCAAGCTAGTAAGCTAGTAAGCTAGTAAGCTAGTAAGCTAGTAAGCTAGTAAGCTAGTGGCATGTTAACACACCCAGAAAAGCTACCCCGTTTCGCATCTGATAGTTTGCCGGAAGTTCGACCTGGCAATTCGGGGAATACTGTACCCGCAGCGATTTAGTTTCCAGATCAAGTTCTGCTTGAAAAATTCCTGAATCATCGGTACGCACACTCCCCAATGCCCCGTCTACGGTTGCATTGGCAATTGGATTTCCTTCTGAGTCGATAATCTGACCATACGCTATAAGAATTTCATTTGCTACCCAGTCGAGCTTTACTACATTTCCCGGATAGAGTGTTATGTTCTCGGTTTTTTCCGAATAGCCGATAAAACGCGGGGTATCTGCTCTTAGTCTTATATTGTACGACTTATACGGCGACAGCTGAACAACACCAGTACGATCTGTACTCACCGTATTATGCGGCACATCATCAACCAGCACCGTAAAGTCCACGTCAGACAATTCACTCTCAATATCGATCATAACCGCACTTTCAGATTGTGCTCGCCCTCCCCAGGCGATTGAACTGAAATCTGTTAACACGCTTGTTTCTGCCCTGGCTGAGTATGTGATTCTACTTTTATCGTCATCCGTTAGCGAATTTATGCTGGCTGAAAGACGGCCTCGTTCCGACTGATAGTCGCTCTTCAGCCCGAAACTATTGCTCGCCTGATTATCAGCCTCCATGCGAGCAACAAGGCTCGCCTTGCCCGAGACGAAGTTATCCCACTGACGTGATGCACTGACATCAATCGATGCCTGGCTAGTCTGCTTTCCATTATCGGTAGATTCAACACGCCAGCTCGGGCGCACCCGATTGGTCCATTTGCCTTTATTCTGGAAGTACTGAATACTAAGCAGAGCATGCATATCATCAGATTCCCCAGTCGAATTATTGCCAATCTGAAGGCTGGTCAGCAATGACTTTCCGAAAAAGCGACTAAAGACCACGCTGTGCTGAAATTTACCTTTGCTACCGGGCTTTTCCAAATAGGTACTCCGCACTGCAAGGTTCCCGTTATCCAATGCAACGCCAACACCCAGTTGATATTGCTTAAAACTCCCACCCAACAAAGTGAACGGATAGTCACTCGAGGCTTGCGGACGCGAATCCGGCTCCTCGGCACGCGACAACGAACGTATATCCAAGGACAACGAAGTTTTTCCAAATGTCTGAAAAGCACCTAGTGCGTAGCCAAAATCACCGCCTAATGAAGCGCTAATGCTCGCGTTAGCGCGACCGATTTTAGTAAATGCTGTCAAACCTCCCTCAACTATAGACTCCACCCCTGTTGTGGCGGAAGCCAGATTCAACCCCAGTGTGTCAGATAGTCGCGCTTGAAATCCACCACGCGCCAACCACCCGCCTGAATCCCTGGGGAACACACCAGACAGATCATCCAGAGTTCGGCCCGCTTCTATAAAATAGACCGGCTGCCCCCGACTCGGCAGATTCGGCGCTTTGACAAAGAAGCGATTCGACGTAGTCTGCCTGCCTGAGTCCTCCGTAACGCGAATCTCAATTTCATAAGCACCAGTCGGTAACCTGGATGAATCGAGTAATTGATTGCCGGCCGGATAATAATCACTACTGAGCAGTCGACCTTCACGAAATATAGCGACTCGTGCGCGACTGTTCAGAAATACCTCCAACCGACTTCCAAGCAGCTCACTTCTATCCAGTCGAGTCTGCCACGACGTACCAAACCTCATACCGAGTATTTTTTGTCCCGACGAAAACGTCAGACCCGCACTATTAGTGCGCATCAAGCCTGCTGACAGTTGATACCCGCGATAATCTCGGTGCCAAAACGCTGTATCCAGGCGAGCACCGTTAGCATTGCCTATATCCCATTGCGCCCGAACGCTACTTTCACTCATAGCAAACGTGGTTTTGCCAAAGATGCTATAGGCCTCTTCCTCTCCAGTTTCACCGCTAACTACCGCAGAAATATTTTGTAAGAGCGAAAAACCAGAACTCGATCCCGATAAATACTCGGGCTGCGACGATGGGGCAGATCTAAGTAGTCTGGGATTGATAAATAGATCAGCACGGAAATTCGATTCATCGAATATTATTCCGACCACATCAGGAGCTAACAAACCGCAGTCAGTCTGTGACGAATTGGCACACAGCAGATCGGTATTGGTGTTTAATTCGCCTGACAGCGGGTCAAGCAGGCTCGCTTTACTCGAAACACTTTCCAGTCTCTCAAGTATTCTTTCCGGCTCAGAAAATGTCAGTCGATCAGGACTATAGATTGATTGAATGGTAGCAACGTATCTATCCTGGTGATATACGTCAATTGCGCCCTGTTGCGGTTCCAGTAAATTTTCAAACCCGGCGGGAACACTCGCTGATTCTACAGCGATAGAAACACCCAGCAGCACAAAAACCCGTACGTACTTCCATGAGACAAAGTGTCGACAAGGCTCTTTCACGGGGGCTGTGTTTCTGGTGATCTAAGCGAAACTTACGCGGACACCAAATAGGTTGCAAACGTCAGGCCCAAAGGTTCGAACTTACGTCAGGTCTACTCCGGACTTGCTGTTATGTAGACAATTCCTCGATAATTGCCCGGCGGTGCACTAGTCAATGCTGCCTGGTTCACAGATACGCGTACAGAGGCATTTGTAGCCCCACCACAATTTTGTTGAGAATGGCCAATTAATCCGTCAATCTGTACTCCAGGTTCGACGGTCAAAAAGGTGCCATCAGCCCCGCTTAATTCCAGTGTAAAAGGAATGGAGACTGAGCCATCAATCAACAGGAAAGGCTCCGTCGGATTAACGCCACCACTAGCACTCAGACCGTATGTGCCATTACCATTCCTGAATACACACAATTGATCCTCCCCGACCCGGCCAGACACTCCGTCAAAGGATCCCAGATCGATGCTGCCCAGATCTGAGATCTGATACAACTCGGGAATTTCAATGCGAATAGTTTGAATCACATACTGCGAAGGTGAACCAAGTTGTAAAGAATCGATCCGGAAACTACCTGAATAAATCCCCGCCTGAGCGGAAGCAAGCTCTGAACTTGCCACATTTATCGCTATTCGCGCCCGTGAATTGGCCTCTGCACACGTCAATGCCCCATTTTGCCGAGGGGTTATATAGCCAGTCTGGGCGTAATTTGACATTAAATAGCTGCCATTATTTCCAGTCCAGGTGAGTGTTATCGCTATAGTCTGGTTAGGGTTTGTCTCTGATGCCAATACAAAATTACCTGCAGCATCAGCAGGACCGTACGCAGCAACGTCGTACGCTACCCGACGCCTCGAATTGGCTCTACGCTTCGATATAACACAATATTCATCACTACCCTGAAGACCGCCACTACCATTCCAGGCAGCGACCTGGATATCATCCAGGTCGTTGAACTCAAGGAAAGCATGTGCAAGCGAGCAACAACAACATAGAATTGCCACACTTACGCAACGAACCCAGAAGGCCTTACTCACTTTTAAAACTACTTTGCTTATCCTGATGCGTTACAAGTCTATTCCGGAGACACAATTAAATACAGTGTTCCAAAATAGTTACCAGTCGGGGCTGTGCTCAGATCTGCCTCGTCAACATTAACCCGCACCTTAGCATTAGTCGAACCGCCACAAGTGGGATCAGTTCCGTCCCCTACCTGAGAAGTCAATGGAGTGTTTATAGCAATACCTGTATCGGTATAAGCGCCAGCAGCAGAATCTTCAAAATCGACAGTATACGGGATAACATCGTCACTTGAGTTAGCTAATGTATACCCCTCAGTGCCGCGCGCAGAATCTACATTCCCTGAATCACTGCTAGCTTCGAACTCTATGCCGTAGGAACCACTGCCGTTTCTGTATATGCAGACTCCCAATTCACCACTCAATGAGGCCCCGGAGAATTCTCCGAGATCAATGTCATCGAGATTCGATACCTGAACCAGATCCGGGATAGACAGAGTAATGTCCAGATCCCCGACAGACTCCGCCCCGAGCAAACCATCATTAGTGGCCATACTATTGCTAGATATAATTAATAGCGCCGCAGTTGCCGCTGCACGGGTAAGATTTTTTGATACGATTCTCAATTTAGTCTCTCTTTTCCAGTTTTTGTAGTCCTAATTGACTTCACCTTCCTTGAACCATGATGGTTATCGGTCTATGTGTCAGCAAGCTGTAGTCTGGTGATCATAGGATTACCATAAAAATTGAGAGACTGTTCGCAGTTTCTTGAGTATTTTATTCAATAGATTGCTTACAACGAAAAACCGGAGAGATTGAAAAACCGGGTATTACGCGATTTAAATCATCAGCGGCCTATAACTTCTTCCAGAAAAGCGCCGGCAACGCCACCTGTTATAGTATTTCCGAATACTTGACTGTGTATTTCACGTGGACATTTTGCGTAGCGTGACACCTCCAAAAATCCCACCAACATTTCTCGATCACATCGGGCGTGGCCAACTACAATACGCCGCCATTGGCAGTGCTGGTCGAAACTACACGTATACCGAATGCGATCTTATCAATCGCGTACCACTAATTTACTTCAGGTGAGCCGACTAATTCTCGAAACCGGCACGAAGTAAAAAGGAGGAAATGTCCAGACCTTGTAAAATAACGTCATTTGAGCTGCCTGGCTTACAGGAACAAGGTGAATGCCACGGATCGGTTACCGTGCCAGAAACCGTATCAAATACAGGCTGCCGAAGTCGATGCGACAGGAGGGGATGGTCTCCCTTTACTCACACACCACCTTTTACACAATCAGAGGCAAATATCCAGGAATTTTCACCGGCGGCAACTTCAATCCCTCAACTCACATCTGCCCGTGTACCAGCAAGTTTGGCACTCTGCTAATTCTCACGCAAACCAGTAGCCTACTGGTTAGTCGAAGACTTTCAACCATACGAATTTCGCGGATAAGAACCCTTGCTATCCCGTCACTGTTGCATCACTTGCGGAGGAAAAACAACAACCCACCTCTTCCTGCGACCGCCTGTTGCCGGCAATAGCCCCTTGACCTATACCCTTCACAGGATCTACTATTTATTCAATTCACATTTTAGCTTTTGGTACCCTTCAGACAAAACCTGACGGCTTTATTCCAGCCAGCCTAAAGCAGCCGTCATCTAATACCAATGAGATTGTACTAGACGACAACCCTGCTACAGGGAACTTACACCCGCTTTGCTTTACGCCCATACTGGACGTCCACAACGTCCGGATGAGCAACAACCATTAGTTCAAAACCCGTATCTGGTGCTATTTTTTAAGGCGCGCGTGTTCGCCGTGCAACCAATCCCGGGAGAAAGGAAAATGCACAATCGAAGACAGAAGACAAGTATCCAAATGCTGCCTCACTACCTAGCACCCCCGGGATTTCGACAGAACATAAGTCCTATACCCGGACTCTGAATCTCCCCGAGAACTTTTATACTTTTAACGAGTATATAGATGGAAAAAGGAGTACTCTATACACTCGAATAGTCGTAGTACAAGTGGAGAAAAAGCAGTCACAGAGATTCGCTCACACCTGGATTACTGTAACGCTCAATTCCCATGAATAAGTCGATCAGATCAAATAGAATACCAATTCCATCAAACAAAGCAGGTGTAAAACGTTAGATCTATCTATGGCAGTTGTGATCCAAAATTCCAAAGTACTTGTGCACAAACGGTTTAGAAGGTCGAGAGGTATGGTATTCGAATTCCCAAGTGGTTCAATCGATACCAGTAAGCCTGCAGAAGAAGCCGCAATTCGAGAACTGGCAGAACAGAGGGGTATTGGTATGTACACCAGCCAAATTAGCGTAAACCTCAAATGATCAAAGGAAGCTGCCTCTGTGGCAACGTTACATTTGAATTAGATCGAACTCCCGAACTCATGAATATTTGTCACTGCCCAATGTGCAGGAAAATTACCGGCTCTGCTTACGGTGTTTTTGCACACATCAAACAAGAGTACTTTCATTGGCTTTCAGGTATCGAGCTGGTGAGTAGCTACGTTTCATCCGCAGAGAATATCCGAGCTTTCTGCAAGCGTTGCGGATCATCCGTACCAAACACCGATGACGGCTACATGTGCATACCAGCGGGATCCCTTGTCGATGACCCGGACATAACACCATCATTTCAAATATTTACGGGTTCAAAGGCACCATGGCATGATTTGGCACCATCTCCGAAATCATTCCTCGAATTTAATCCGGACGACTGAGCAATACCCATCCTGACAGTGAGCTTTACACGAGATACAAACGGCTTTTTAAATTTACGCTGGTGTCGCATTTAATTCCGGCCCAGTACCGCTGCGCTGTTCTTATAGTAGCAGCTGAGGTAGTAGCAGCTAAGGCGTTGCTCTCCTTTTATCTGAATATCACTTAGAATGACCAGGCTCAATTCATTAAGAACTCCATGCAGTGCGTTCTATTCAACTCTATTAGCTTCCGGACTCAAAAATTTTTACAGCACCAGATATTAGAATGATCTAAAATCAGCAGGGTAATATCGCAACCAACAACTTTGGATGAATCGCCTTAACGGTGATCTACTTTACCCTATGAATTCTATCGCCAGCACACCGAAACCACCCTACTACGCTGTAATTTTCACTAGCCAGCAGTCCAGCAATAGCGACGGCTACGCGGAAATGGCGGCTCGCATGGTGGAGTTAGCGCACAAGCAAGCAGGATTTCTCGGCATAGAGAGCGCTCGATCGGAAATTGGAATTACCGTCTCCTATTGGGCCGATCTGGAGTCTATCAAAGCCTGGAAGAACAACGCTGAACATCTCGAAGCGCAGCGCCTCGGCCATTCACAGTGGTATTCCTCGTTCACTACTCGCATCGCGCTGGTTGAAAAAGAATATGGTATCTGATGCTATCTACGTATGAGTAATTCAGTAATTGCGCAATATCGCCGCCACTCAAGAATTGAGAATTAGCTGATTTACTTACCTGACTTATTAGCAATCAGAATTTTTGTAGCCATCAGGCATATTACAAATACCAGACCCCAGGCAGCGGCCAGAATTAAAATAGACCTACTCCATGGACTGCCTATTTCCTAACTCGTTAGCCGGGTACCGGTTAGGTAAGAGAGTGGCCCGGCGATAGCACCGACTACATAAGCGATAGTAAAATTATTCTGGAACCAACGGATACTGTGATTTAGCGTGGTCGCAAAGGCGGCCCACAATGCCACCAGCCATGGCGGTGGCAACAGCGAACTTTCCGGGCTTTGCAGCACCGAAAACGCAAGCAGACCGCTTTCCACCATTACTCCGAATAATGCAACTCCAGTAATCAGGAAAAATTCGCGCTTATCCCGACTAATTGCCGTAAGGTGAAATACAATCAATATGGTGGTGGCAACAATTGCTACCGCGTTACCACCCAACACACATACTAACCAGGTTATATTGAACATTACTCCATTCAAAATGGTTTTCTGCAGAGGCGACATAATCAGAAAGTGCCGGCTGGTGTACGGTAACCTGTTAGCAACAATTCATACAAAATCGGACATGCCACTGAGTAAATCACTGACAACAATATGAACGGTTTTGATCAGGCCGGTAGTCCGGCTTGGCCATCACAATTTGCGATGTACCTATTACCCTTTCGGTAAACCCGCCCTCGCAGTAGCACAAATAATATAACCACATATTGATAAAACGTTCATTAAACCCTTGCGCACGGACCTGTTCAATTTTCTGCGTAAACGCTTCACGCCATAGACGTAATGTTGTGGCGTAATCCTGAGTCATATCGGTCACCGAATGTATGCACATGTCAGTATCACTGGCGACATGATTCGCGATAACGCTCATTGACGGCAGGCACCCCCCCGGAAAAATATACCGCTGAATAAAGTCGATTGACCTGCGTGCTTGCTCGTAACGCTGGTCTGCTATGGTAATAGCCTGAATGGCCATTAAGCCATTCGGTTTCAACAAGCTACTGCATTTACCAAAGTATGCGCCGAAGTACTGGTGCCCCACAGCTTCAATCATTTCAATAGATACCAGCTTGTCGAACTGTCCCTGCAGCTCCCGGTAATCTTTCATTAGAACGTTGACTTTATTATTGAGTCCTGCTTCTGCAACCAGCCGTGTGGTATAGGCGCATTGCTGCTGCGATAATGTGGTTGTTGTAACACGGCAACCGTAGTTTTTTGCTGCATGCAGTGCCATACCACCCCAACCTGTACCGATCTCCAGCAGATGATCTCCGGGCTTTAAATGCAGTTTGCGGCAGATTAGATCAAGTTTCGCAATGGAAGCCTGTTCCAGTGAAATATCCCTGCAATCAAAAAGAGCCGCAGAATACATCATGGTGGGATCCAGAAACAGTTCGAAAAAATCATTCCCCAGATCATAGTGTGCAGAAATATTCTCCCTGGAGCGACTGATACTGTTACGCCTGCAACGATCCAGAACTTTAAACGCCAGACGATTGGATAATGACCGTTCTTTGTCCATCCCCTTGAGCGCTGACATATTGGCAACAAAAAAACGCACCACGCTCACCAGATCAGGGGCGGTCCAGTGACCATCCATAAATGCCTCCGCTGCACCTACCACACCATTCACGGCAATTGCTGTATAGGCAGCCGGGCTGACAACCTTGATATGAGCCACGATCGGCCGGGGTCCGGTTTCCGATTCGCCAGCAGTTGCCTCAGCTACACCACCGAAATGGTTAATTTCCCCACCCTCTTCCAGCGTCAATTCACCACGTTGCATACTGCCTAGATGACGATGCACCAATACCCTGGCCATTCGTTCAGATGCGCTACCGAGTGTTTGATAATCAGCTGTACTTCCCGGAGTTAACGCTTCAACCCATTTTTTAATTCTGGCAGGCAACGCCGTTTCAGTAATTCCGCCGCGCGAAAATGTTGAGGTACCCGGCTCTATTGCGTTACTCATCGATCTCTTGTGCTCCAGACCTGACCGGCTGTAAAACCCGGCAACTGTATTTTCACTGTACCGTCGAAAGCGTAAATCAATGCGTAATCCACTCATCTACTCCTGTTTGCATTAACGTATAATTCATGAAGCGCCACGCGTCGGATGTGCTACAAACGGCACCCGTTTCAAAGCAAGCTTCAACGCCTGAAAATAAATTCCAACAGCAACCTTCAATGTCATTAATGGATATCGAGCCAGTATTCGGTTTAAAGAAGATGCGGTAATTTCAGTCCGCTGAAAGTTCACGCCTGCATCGAAATTTTTTTTATCACGATGACACCCGGCTACTGTAGCGCGCGCGGGCACACCGCTCTGGCATCTACTGCTTTCAGTTCCATCGCTTTGAGTTACGTGGGCATGATCGGAGTTTGGAACCACCAGATTACTGAGCGTGTATTGAAGTTTCGCTGCCGGCACACTGCCCCGCCAGCAATACTTCATGTTGAGTGGCATAAACGGTGAAACATGCATCTGCTTGCTGAATTCAACCGCCTTATTCAACGGGTGTTCACGCAGATCAAGCACATAGTGCGTTCGCTCTCCCCAGGGTGTATTGGTCACTTCGATGAGCAGGGCCAGCAGGGATTTTCCATCGCTGGCAAAGCAGTAGTAACAACTGATCGGATTAATTATATGGCCGAAATATCGCAGATTTGTTAACAGACGTACCGGGCCATCCGGCGTAAACTGCAACCGGTCTCTGACGGCACGCTTCACAGACCGGTCTATATCACTTGCTGCTTGATCACCGTGCCGGTTTGCTGTGATTCCTTCAGATTTACCTGCAGATTCTGAGGCCTCTGGATAAGAAAAATAGTCATCACGCCGGAAACACGCCGGCGCGAAACGGCGCGTCGACCAGAGCGGGCTCAGCGACAATACCTGATCAACCTCACCAAGGTCTAGATACATCATAAATACGTTATAGGAAAAACGATGTATGCACGGTGTATGGCGATTATGCCACACGGTACCATGGTATATGGCGCTATGCATCGCGAGCCGATTCCGTTCTGAATTGATCAAATTTCACCGGCGCGTCAGCCAGCTGATTAATGGAATCGACTACCCGTAATGCGCTGACAACACCATCTTCATGGAAACCGCTTCCCCAGTATGCGCCACAAAACCAGCTCCGATTTTTCCCGGCTAACTCACGCCAACGCCCCTGAGCCCGAATCCCTTCAACGGTATAAACAGGGTGACTGTAGCAGAAAGTGCCTAGAATTTTTTCTAGCGCGATATCGTTTGTTTGATTCAGACTCACGCAAAAGGTAGCCTCAGACTGAAGCCCCTGCAGAATATTCATGTTATAGGTCAACTGCGATACGCCAGCGTCGCCAGACCGTTCTCTATTTTTAATGCGATAATTCCAGCTCGACCAGGCACGCCTGCGTTGTGGCAGTAAGGAATCGTCGGTGTGAAGAACCACATCATTTTTTTGATACGCAATTGATGACAGAATTTCAGTTTCAAAGGCTGTGGGTGAACCCAATAGCTGCAACGCCTGATCACTGTGAGTGGCAACAACCAGCGCATCAAATTCTTGCTCTTTAAAATCTGTAGCTTGTCCTTCCCCACCGACACGCCAGGCGATCTTAACCTCTTTTTCGCTACGAGTGATTCGGTCAATTTCAACGCGGGTATAGATAGAGTCTTCGAATTGTTGTACCAGTGGCTGCAAATACGCTGATGATCCACCACATATTGTGCGCCATTGCGGACGATTTTTCACTGCGAGCAAACCGTGGTTCTTAAAAAATCGCACGAAAAACAACAACGGGAACTCGTGCATTTCTGTATCTCCGGACGACCAGATTGCAGCACCCATCGGCAACAGATACTTGTCAATAAAACGCTGACTGTATTTGCGCTGAGCCAGATAATCCCCAAGGGTTGTATCTGACGCCAGGGAATTATTCTCGAGGTCTTTTGTGGCTTCTTTATTAAAACGGAGAATTTCAAACAGCATCTGCCAGTGGGCTGGTCTAAGCAGATTGCGCCAATCGGCAAATAACGTGGCTAAATTACTACCGGCATATTCCAAACCGGTAATGTCACAACGAACACTGAAACTCATCTGTGTAGGTCTGGACTTAACACCTAACTCATCCAGTAACGCGATAAATCCGGGATAGGTGCGATCGTTATAGACAATAAAACCTGTATCAACTGCCAATTGCTCACCGCCATGGACCAGATCTACAGTCGCTGTATGACCACCAATGCGGCTATCTGATTCAAACACCGTTACAGAGTGACGTTTAGGATCTGCGTAACAATAAGTTACCGAATTATAAAGTGACTATGCATTTAATCAGTGTGATTATAGTTGCATGGTC
>MDLA01000026.1 GCA_001730015.1 Chromatiales bacterium (ex Bugula neritina AB1)
CTACTATCACAGACTGGATGTGTATTTATGGCATTGCAGATTCCGTATATAGCCAGTTTTGTCAGGTGTTACAGATGATTGTTGTCAGTGCGTTTTTTTTGAATTTACAGGGATCGTTTTCTGCACCATCTGTTGCGCATTCAAACTGAGCCTGCCTGTCGGATAACTAACCTCACTCACCCTCAGGCTTTTGTCCGCTCGCGATAGCACGAACAGTTTGGTGAAGGACGGAGCTTAAAAGTTCCATCTCGCGTTCCGTCGGGCTGGCTTTCATGATCATCTGTCTCAGCGAAAAATAGGCATTCCAGTTTTTTGTCGACAGATCAAAGTTTAGCGATTCCAGCCATTGGCGCAGAAGGTCGTCAGGCAGTTGGATTGCCTCGGTGACTTCAGCAGGTGGCAGGTCACGTGGCAATTGCGATAACGCTAGTAGCACGGCGTGTGACAAGTTCAGGCTTTTTAGCGGCCCGGGAATGTCGAGGGTTGCTGTGCGGTGTGCCCAAAGCAGATCTTCACGTGATAGGCCGTGATCCTCCGCGCCGAAGAGCAGCGATACCGGTCGGTTGTCGGACAGTGCAGACCATTGCAGAATTTCTGCAAAGGGTCTGGAGGGGCGTCGGCGTCCTTCGCGGCGGCTGAAGGCTATGCGGGCTCCATCGGCTTCATGTTCGGCATAGTCATCCCAGCTACGGTAGCTTATACATTCTGTGAGTGGCTGCTGCCCCTGGGCTGCACCTTGTCGAGCATCAACGTCGAGCTCGCACTTCGGGTCGAGCAATACCAGGCGTTGCTGGCCGAAATTGCTCATTGCACGTGCGACCATGCCGATATTTCTAGGGTATTTCGGGCGAACCAGTACAACGGTGAATTGCTTGTACGCTCTAGAGGCGGTTTGCTCTATATTTTCTATCGGCCCGGGCCGGTTTTCTCCTTCGGTGCTCAAGAGTCTGGTTCACCGTAACCACCGGGGGTGGGTGTTTGCACAATCACCGCTTCTCCGGTTTGCAGTGTGGTTTGCGCGCAGCCGTCCAGTTCTTCGAGTGTGCCGTCATTTCGCCGTACGTGGGTGGAGCCGGTTTGCCCAGGATGGCCACCGGCGAGTCCGGCAGGTGCAACTTTGCGATGCGATGATAATATTGCGCAGTCCATGGTTTGCAGGAATCGCAGTGTTCTAATAGTGCCGTTGCCACCTTGCCATTTGCCCTTGCCGCCAGAGCCACTGCCATCACTGCCGCGGTTTATGTGGAAGTCTTCCAGTAGTACCGGAAAACGAAATTCCAGAACCTCGGGGTCGGTCAGGCGCGAGTTTGTCATATGTACCTGAGTTGCATCGGTGCCGTTGAACCCCGGTCCGGCCGGTGAGCCTGAGCAGATGGTTTCGTAGTACTGGTATTCATCGTTGCCGAACGTCAGGTTATTCATTGTGCCCTGGGTGTTGGCCATACTGCCCAGAGCGCTGAGCAAGGTATTGGTTATGTGCTGGCTGGTTTCGACATTTCCGGCGACCACGGCGGCAGGGTAGGAGGGGCGTAGCATGCAGTCGTCGGGTACTATTATGTTAATCGGCTTCAAGCACCCGGCGTTCATTGGAATATCGCTGTCGACCAGTAAACGAAAACTATAGAGTACGGCGGCCTGGGTAACTGGCGCCGGAGCATTGAAGTTTGTTGCCTGCTGGGCTGAGGTGCCGGTAAAGTCTACGGTGGCTTCGCGTTTTTTATGATCGACCGTGATGCGGATTTTTATTGTTGCGCCCTGGTCTGTAACGCAACTGGCTTCTGAATTGTGCAGTACCGCGATAGCACGGCGCACACTTTCCTCCGCATTATCCTGCACGTGTTGCATATAAGCTTGTACTACATCCAGCCCGAACTGTGAAATTGCCTGTCGAAGCTCGTGAACGCCTTTTTCGTTTGCCGCTATGCTTGCCTGAATGTCGGCAATGTTCTGGGTTATGTTGCGCACCGGGTAGGTGTGACGCGTGAGAACATCAGTGATGGCGTCTTCGCGGAATTCGCCCTGATCAACCAGCAGTACGTTGTCAAATAGTACGCCTTCTTCATCGACGGTAGTGGCCAGCGGCGTCATAGAGCCGGGCGCAGTACCTCCGACATCGGCGTGGTGTCCTCGCGAGGCTACGTAAAATAGAATATTCTCACGTTTTTCATCAAATACCGGCGTCACTACGGTGATATCCGGCAAGTGTGTACCTCCGTTATAGGGAGCATTCAGCGCAAAAACATCACCGGGGCGGATGCGCCCTTTATTCTGAGCTATAACCGTTTCGACCGATTTATCCATAGAGCCGAGATGCACGGGCATGTGCGGCGCATTGGCGACGAGATTCCCGTGCTGATCAAACACGGCGCAGGAAAAGTCGACGCGCTCTTTTATATTTACCGAGTAGGCGGTATTTTGCAGCGTTACTCCCATCTGCTCGGCGATAGACATAAACAGGTTGTTAAATACTTCCAGCATCACCGGGTCGGCATCGGTACCCACGACTTTTTGCCGTTCAAGTGCGGTGACGCGTTGCAATACAATGTGATTATAGGCATTAATCTGTGCCTGCCAGCCAGGTTCTATAACCACTGTCTGGTGCGGTTCGATAATAAGAGCCGGCCCGTCTATAACAACGCCTGCCGTAAGTGCTTTCCGGTTGCTGTGAATGGCTACAGACTGCCACTGGCCATCGGTGAATACCTTGTCTGTTGCATCGGGATCGCGCTGCTGTCTGGTCTCTACGTTTGCAGCTTCAGTTATCTCTGAAGCACCACCGATGCCTTCAATTTCTACCGATTCAACGAATATACTTTTATCCTGAAATATAAAACCGAATTGCGCTTTGTGCGCCTGCTCAAACCGGGTGATCATGTTGCTGAGCGAACTTTTATCGATAGGCATCGCGGTATCGGTGCCGTCGTATCGCAGATAAAAGCGCTGAACGACCTGGATTTCTGCATCAGTTACGCCTTGTGAATGCAGCTCTTTTTTAACTTGACCGGCTAGCTGATCAAGCACCGATTCAAGCTCTGAAAGCAGCGTGTCTGCTAATGATTTCACCACCGCCTGCGAGCGGTTTGCGCGTATGTTGGCCATACCCATTCCGTACGCGGATAGTATTCCGGAGTGCGGGTGGATCAGTACGCGTGTCATACCGAGCGCATCGGCTACCTGGCAGGCGTGCTGACCGCCGGCGCCGCCGAAGCAGGTCAGTGCATAGCGGGTGATATCGTAGCCCCGCTGCACTGAAATCTTTTTGATCGCGTTAGCCATGTTTTCTACGGCAATGGCCAGATAGCCGCTGGCTACTTCTTCGGCCGTACGTCCGTCGCCTATGTCCATCGCCAGTTGTTGAAACCGTCTCTCTACCGTTGCGGTATCGAGCCGCTGGTTCTGTCCGGGGCCGAAGATCGCGGGGAAATACTCGGGCTTCAGCTTGCCGACCATCACGTTTGCATCGGTAACCGTAAGCGGGCCGTTGTGCCGGTAACAGGCGGGGCCCGGGTGCGCACCGGCGGAATCCGGCCCTACTCGATACCGACTGCCGTCGTAGTGCAGGATCGATCCACCGCCGGCGGCAACCGTGTGGATCATCATCATTGGTGCTTGTACCCGAACACCGGCAACCACCGTATCGAAGGTGCGTTCCAGTGCCCCCTCGTAGTGGGAAACATCGGTAGAGGTGCCGCCCATGTCAAAGCCGATAACCCGATCAAAGCCAGCGATGCGGCTTACCTCAACGGCGCCGACGACTCCACCGGCGGGGCCGGACAAGACGGCATCTTTGCCTTTGAACAGAGCTGCCTCCGTTAAGCCGCCGGATGACATCATGAACATCAGTCGTGTATCGGCCTTGCTCCCTGCGGTTAATTCGGCCGCTACCTGATCAACATAGCGTTGCAGAATCGGTGAGAGGTAGGCATCGACCACGGTGGTATCGCCCCGTCCTGTAAATCGCATTAGAGGGGAAACCTTGTGGCTCACAGAAACCTGGGTGAAGCCGATTGCGGCTGCAATTTCCTCGAGAATTTTTTCATGTTGCGGGTATGCATAAGCGTGCATGCACACAATGGCAATGCTGCGAATTCCGCTATCGTGCAGTCGTTGCAATACCGCTTTTACCTCAATCGGGTCGGGGGCTTGTTCAACGGTACCATCGCTGCGCACGCGCTCATCAATCTCTATAACTTCGTCGTATAGCAGTTCGGGCTTGATAATCTGCCGGGCGAAAATATCGGCCCGGGCCTGGTGGCCAATGGCGAGTGCGTCGCGAAAACCGCGTGTGGTCACCAGCGCTGTGGGATCCCCCTTGCGTTCGAGCAGCGCATTGGTGGCAACGGTTGTTCCCATTTTTACTGCAGAGATCTTTTCAGACGGTATCGGGGCAGAGGGCGCCAGGTCGAGAAGATCGCGAATTCCCTGAATTGCCGCATCGCGGTAAGCGGCAGGGTTCTCGGACAATAGCTTGTGCGCGTGAATTGCCCCGTCCGGGTCGCGGGCGACAATGTCAGTGAAGGTGCCGCCGCGGTCTATCCAGAAATCCCATTGTCCTGAGGTCATTGCTGATCCGGTTGAAGAGAGAGTCGCTAGTTTACTGCAACCGGGAATGTCTGCGAATCAGAGATTGCGCCTGGTAAATTATAAATTACGGTAGCTGAGTGACAGACGCTTTCACGCTTGTCACTCAGCGCACAGTGTTACAACGGATTAAATCGCCTTTTCTGTCATTTGCTGCGCAATATATTCAGCCTGCCGGATAGCCAGCGTGACGATAGTCAGGGTCGGGTTCTCGGCGGCCCCGGTAGTAAACTGACTGCCATCAGAGATGAACAGATTTTTTATATCGTGCGACTGCCCGAAACTGTTCACAACACCGTCTGATGCCGAAGCACTCATACGGTTGGTGCCAAGGTTATGGGTCGACGGGTACGGCGGTGTCGGGTAGGTTTGCGTCGCCCCGACCGCATCATAAACAGCGGCACCCTGCTGGTAGGCGTGCTTGCGCATGGCGATATCATTCGGGTGGTCGTCAAAGTGGACATTAGCGACGGCCATGCCGTGCTGATCTTTGGAATCAGATAGCGTAACTGCGTTTGATTCCTGAGGCATATCTTCACCAACAAGCCACATGCCAGCCATGTTTTCATACATATCCATAGCAGCTGTGAACTCACGTCCCCAGGCACCGGGGTTCAAAAACGCGGCCATGAATGGAACACCGAGCGAGAGCGTTTCCATTTCATAGCCCCCGGCAAATCCGCGGCTGGGGTCGTGACGCGCTTCATCCTGAATGATGCCGGCCATCGTAGTTCCGCGATACATATTGACGGGTTGATCAAATACTGCATACACCGAACCGGTCATGTGGCGCATATAGTTTTTACCAACTTGACCCGATGAATTGGCGAGACCATCGGGAAACAGGGAGGAAGCCGAATTCAATAATAGACGCGGGCTTTCTATAGAGTTTCCGGCCACACAGACAGCGCGTGCTTTCTGCAGTTGCTGATTGCCGTCTTTATCGGCGTACAGTACGCCGGATACATTGCCTGCGTCATCGTGCTCAATTTTCAGTACATGAGCATGCTCTCGTACTTCGAGGTGTCCGGTTGCCTCGCCCAGCGGAATTTCGGTGTAGGCTGTGGACCATTTGGCTCCCATTTTACAACCCTGAAAGCAGAAACCGAGCTGCTGACAGGATGCCCGGTTATGCCGTGGTTGGGAGTTGATAGCCATATTGCCGGTGTGACAGGTTTTATAGCCGAGTTTGTCAGCGCCTGCCTTCATTATTTTGAAGTTGTTGTTTCCGGGTAACCCGGGTATGCCGTGGGTTCGAGTAACACCAAGCTTGTCTTCTGCTTTATCGTAGTAGGGTTCAAGTTCCTTCAGTGTTAATGGCCAATCCATGAGGCTGGCGCCGTCTATTTCGCCATAGACTGTTTTAGCGCGGAACTCGTGTTCTTCAATCCGCAGCGATGCCCCGGCCCAGTGGGTAGTTGATCCGCCGACCGCTTTAACAATCCAGGCCGGCAGGTTGGCAAAGTCTTTTGCGACACGCCAAGAGCCGGAAGTAGCGCGCATATCGGTCCAGGCCAGTTGGCCGAAACTTGCCCATTCATCATTTATATAGTCATCCGGCAGATGGCGGCCCCCGGCTTCAAGGGCAACCACATCGATGCCTTTCTGCGCCAGTTCATTTGCGAGAGTGCCGCCGCCGGCTCCGGTGCCTATGACAACAACAACGCTGTCGTCGTCCAGTTTATAGGGTGATGTCATGTTTTTTATTCCTCCAGTAAACGGGCCTTACAGCCAGTTGATATCGCTGAAACCCCGGTTGATGTAACCACCTTTTTCAAAGGAGGAGCCTTCGTATCCGAGTTTGTCCCAGACGGCGGGCTGATTATATAAACCCACCACCAGGCCACCTCGAATGGTCTGAAAAAAGCTGTCGGATTCCATGCTTTTAAGGAGTTCTACCCGGTCTGCTTCCCATCCGGTTGCCAGGTAGCTTGAATGCCCGGCAGCCATCGCTGCCTGATCCAGTCCGGCAACACCGTCTTCGATCATTTTTTTGTATTCCGGGTCTTTTGCCGCGCTGTCGTCATGGCCCTTCAATGCTGCAGCGTAGAGCGCGTCACCGAATCGATCGTGCGGATATATGTCGCGCGCCATTTGTACCAGTGTCGCCATCGTGGCCGGTGCAAGCGTTTTTACTTCCATCGCCCACGCGCCGCTGCTGCTTGCTAAAAAGCCCGTGCCGACGACCATACCTGCACTGACTGCCAGACTGCGTTTCAGCAGTTGCCGACGGGTCAGCGCAGGCGATGGCATGTTTACAACAGTTTCCCCAACAAAATTCCGGGTCATTGGATTCCTCCAGTTGTGTGAGTGGCTTACTTGAATCTGCCGTGACGCTGCAATACCTCGATCTGGTAGCCGTCAGGGTCCTGAATGAAAAAGAAACGCGCCATGAGTGATCCCTCACGATGAAATTCGACGATATCGCGCGGGGCAAAACCCAGTGCTTTAATTCGCGCGTGTTCAGCGTCGAGGTCGTCAACGCTGACGGCAAGGTGGCCGTAGCCGTCACCGTGATCATAAGGCGTGGTCCGATCCTTATTGATGGTCAGCTCGACTTCAAAATTGCTATCCTGATTACTCAGATAGACAAGTGTAAATGTGTCGAAGTCGTATCGGTCGGCGACATTCAGACCGAATGCGCTTGCATAAAATTCGCAGGATCTCTGTTCCTCGAGAACGCGAATCATGGTGTGAATGGTTTTTGCCACAAGGTTCCCTCACAGGTTGGTGAGGTACCATTCTAAAATCGGCAGAGGCTGGCAGGTGTTATTTGCATACTACCTGCGTTGTTGCAGCACGGGTTTTTCACTGTCGGCAAATTGCCGGGTACTCGACTTGAATGCCGGATAGTCCGGTTTGTAAGCGCTCAGACCCTATCAGCTGGTGGCGGCTTCAGGCTGCTGGTCGGGCGCATTCTGTTGCTGGCTGACTTCAGCATGCACAAGACAGGTACAGCGAAGTAGTGATGAAAAGTTACTCGCCTCGCCATGCAGCGTCATTACCTCCGAATGCAGTTTCGAGATAAACTGTGGAGTCGATAATTGCTCTGTTTCGGCGATTTTATCCAGTATGCGCCAAAACGTATTCTCCAGTCTGATGCTGGTGCTCTGGCCATTCAGCCGCAGTGACCGGGTTTGGGATTCGTAGTTATCGCGGGGTTGACCTGCAAACAGCTGGCACATGGGAATTTGTCCTCCATTTCATCTGGCATTCAATAAGGCGCGGTCCCGGCAAACTGTACTAATTCCCTCTCGGCTATCAGCGTAACATGATCCGTCTTCTTTTGCGGTAGTGACTGTCCGCATGTTGAACCTTGCCTGTTGAACCTCGCCTGTTGAATCTATCGGGGGCCTGGCTAAGCTGAGTTTGTTTATCGCCCCGGCAACACGGCAACTGAGAGTCTTTTCCGGTGAATCGTCTGGCGTAGATTCGCTGCACTGCGGGTATAATCACGCGACCGGCTGCGTTGCAGGCTGATCGCATATTTTCTTATCACACGTTAACCTGGATTATTCATGGGGTGGCGAGCATAGCGCGTAGACCTTACTTGTTCACGGCAGGGAATTTCACAGTGCATTTTCTTCTCGCGTGCAATAGTTTGTTTGATATTTGCAAACGAAAAAATTCTCAGTGGAATCAAAGATCAAGTGAGATGCTGTCAAACCCATGAATTATCCAGGCTAAGTAACTTTTTGTTTGTTCGCAGACTGTGCATTATGTTTCCACGTACTGATTTTTCGTTGCTTCTGGTGTTGCTGGCTCTGCTCGTCTTTCATTCACCATTTACGCGCTGGTGGACCAGTCTGGGGCTTCCCTGGTACACCGTGTTTCTATTGTGGTTTGTGTTGATTCTGCTAATTGCACTCAATACCCGATCGGGCGGAACACGCGGTGGAGATTGAATCGTGGGTGCTTTTTCTGGTCGCACTGACGTATCTCGGTCTGTTGTTCCTGATTGCCTATTCTGCAGACAATGGTTTGTTGCCAGCGCAATTGATCGAGCATCCGGCGGTGTATGCGTTGTCTCTCGGGGTTTATGCAACTTCATGGACGTTCTACGGCAGTGTCGGTCTGGCCAATAGCAGCGGGCTCGCCTTTCTGACTATTTATCTAGGCCTGACAGCAGCGTTCCTGTTAGGGCCGTTTCTGCTTAAACCGATCCTGCGTTTGTGTCGCGAATATCAGTTGTCTTCGGTGGCCGATCTGCTGGCGTTTCGCTATGGCGGTCGTGCTACCGGGTTTGTCGTCACGGTTTTTCTATTAATTGGAATTCTGCCTTATATTTCGCTGCAGATTCATGCAGTGACGCGTTCCATTCAGGTGCTTGCAAACGAGACCGCATCGAATCTGCTGGCGCTTGCATTCTGTTTGATTATTGTTGGATTTGCAGTGCTATTCGGTGCCCGCCATTTAACACCACGTGAAAAGCATTCGGGCCTGGTGGTGGCTATCGCGTTTGAATCGGCGGTAAAGCTGGTTGCTCTGCTGACGGCAGGTTTTTTTGCTGTTACTCAGGTGTTTGGTGGCTTTAGCGGATTGCAGTCGTGGGTCGACAGTAACCCGCAGGAGCTGCAGGCTCTGTATGAACCGGCAAGTACATCGCTATGGAGCACCTTACTGCTGCTCGCCTTTGGTGCGGCGTTTTTGCTGCCGCGGCAATACCACATGACGTTCGTCGAAAATCAGAAGCCGTCGTCACTGAATACCGCTTACTGGCTGTTTCCGCTCTATCTGCTGTTGCTCAATTTGCCGATCTTTCCGATCCTGTGGGCCGGCAAGCAGTTGTCACTTCAGGTTTCTCCTGATTTCTACGTGCTTGGCGTTGCCATGGTGCTCGATAAAGGCTGGCTGGCGCTGCTGATCTATATTGGTGGTTTGTCTGCTGCCAGTGCGATGATGATCGTCACAACGCTGGCGTTGTCGTACATGTGTTTGAATCAGTTGCTATTGCCGGTGAGTATTGCGACCAATAACCCTGACACCAATCTATACCGACGACTGTTGTGGAGCAAGCGATTGATAATTGCCGCAATTATTGCAGCCGGCTATGCGTTTTATCTGGTTATAGAACTGAATGAAGGGCTGGCTAGTCTAGGGCTTATCTCGTTTGTTGCGGCCATTCAATTACTGCCGGGTGTTATCGGTTTGCTGTTCTGGACACGCGCGACCCAGGCCGGCTTTCTCACCGGCTTGCTGGGTGGAGCGACTGTCTGGTTTGTACTGCTGGTTGCGCCTCTGTTGTTCGATGCTGCTTCCATTAGCAGTGTCGAAAAACTCACTCGCAGCCTCGGCTTCAAGGGTATAGATGTCTGGAGTATCGCGACTTTCTGTTCGCTTACAGTAAACTGCTTTTTCTATACGCTGGTGTCATTGCTGACCGAACCGAGTGCGGAAGAGCAGGATGCGGCACAGGCCTGTGTGTCGGATGCGTTACGTCCGTTATCAGGGCTGGTTATAGCGCGATCGCCTGTCGAGTACGTGAATCAGCTGGCCCAGCTGCTGGGACGGGAGGCGGCGGAAAAAGAAGTGCAGGGTGCACTTGATGAATTAAACATGACAGACACTCAGGGCAATGCCGCTGAGCTGCGGTTGCTGCATGAGCGGCTGGAACGAAACCTGTCGGGCTTGCTCGGCCCGACCGTCGCGCGCCTTACCTTGCGCGGCAATCTGCAGTTAAACCAGGCTGGCGATCATGCGCTGACTGAAAGCCTGCGTGCGATGGAAACCAGGCTGCAGACTTCACGAGTACAGATGCGCGGTATGACCAAGGAGCTCGATGATCTGCGACTCTATCTTCGGGGGGTGTTGCATGAACTCCCGCTGGGTGTGTGCTCGGTCGGGCCGAAGGGTGAGGTGCTGATCTGGAATCAGGCCATGCAAACCATATCCGGCATTTCCGATACCGTCGCAACCCGTGGAAAGCTGCTGGAACTGGCTGACCCGTGGAATCAGTTGCTGGAAGATTTCTCCGCTTCATCAGAGCGTCATCAATTCAAGCTGCACACCAGTGTCGATGGCAGCAATAAGACATTCAACTTTCATAAGTCTTCGGTACAATCTCCGGCCGGTACAGCCGGGTCTACCGCCGGTCAGGTTATCCTGGTGGAAGATCGCACTAATATTGATCTGCTGGAATCAGAGCTTGCTCACAGCGAGCGGCTCGCGTCCATCGGCCGGCTGGCGGCGGGTGTGGCGCATGAGATCGGCAATCCGCTAACCGGTATAGCGAGTATTGCGCAGAACCTGGAGTACAATTCCGAACAGGTGTCACCGGGTGAGAATTCCAGTGATATTCTGCAGCAGGTCGATCGCATCAATGCGATTGTGAAATCTCTGCTAACATTCGCGCGGAACGAACCGTCAGTGGGTGATGATCGCGAAGTGATCGATCTTGCTGAATGTGTAGAGCAGGCTATTCAACTGGTGAGTCTTGCAGAACAGGCTAAAAACTTGAAGTTTGATGTAATGGTTGAATCGCCGCTTCCCGTGCACGCCAATGCCCGTCAGATGGTTCAGGTGTTTGTCAATTTATTAAGCAATGCATCGGACGTATCGAAGTCCGGCGAGCCTATTGTTATTTCCGGCAGCCCAGTTGATAACCGGGCGGTGCTAACCATTCGGGACTATGGCCCCGGAGTCGCCCCCGATGATCAGAACCGTATTTTTGAGCCATTTTATACAACAAAATCGGTAGGTCAGGGAACAGGTCTTGGTTTGTCGCTGGTCTATAGTCTGCTCAAAGATCACGCCGGAAATATCAGGGTAGATCCTTCTATAAAAAATGGCTGCTGCTTTGAGCTGACGCTACCACTTGCGCAAATGCAGAGTATACAGTCGTGAACCGCATTCTCGTTATAGAAGACGAAGAAGTAATCAGAAAGCAGATAACGCTTTTACTTGAACGCAACAGTTATGAAGTCACCGCCGTTGGAAATATTGAACAGGCACTGACAAAGCACCCTGATTCGTTTGATGTAATTCTGGCCGATATCCGCCTTCCCGGTGCGGCGGGTACCGATATTATTCAAAGCAGTGAGCAGGTGCCGGTCATTGTAATGACCAGCTACGCGAGCGTGCGTTCGGCGGTGGAATCGATGAAACTCGGTGCTGTCGACTACATCAGCAAACCTTTTGATCACGAAGAGTTGCTGCTTGTTATCAACCGATCGTTGCGCGAGAACCGTCTGTCCGCACAAAACTCGGCAATGCGTCGTGATCTACAGCGAATATTTCCACACCACGAAGTATCAACGGAAAATGATTCACTGAAACACACAATCAGGCAACTCGAAACGTTGACGGATCGCGATCATTTTATCTATCTGCACGGTGAGCGTGGTACTGGCAAGGAACTGCTCGCGCGGCTTTGCCACGAAACCGGTGCACGTCAGCGCGGTCCGCTGGTGTTCGCCGACCTGCCAACACACGAACCGCACGATATTGACAGTGTTTTGTTTGGTACCCGGAACGAAACGGACCGCTCGCACAGTCGATCGGGACTGGTACAGGCTGCCCATGGCGGTACGCTGGTGTTACGAAGTCTGGCTGCACTGCCGCTTAGCTCGCAACAGCGATTACTGGACCTGGCGCACAGCAATGCAATGCAGGTTAAAACCCTTAATGTACGTTTTATTGCGCTCGGTTCTGTGGCTCTGGAAGAGAGAGTTACAGCTGGTACTATAGATAGCAGATTTGCCGAGCTGTTCAGCCAGTGCTGTTACCCGGTCAGTGCGTTGAGAGATCGCAGGGAAGACCTCATCCGGCTGGCGGAACTCTATTTGTTCCAGTTCGCCAGACGCTATCGCAAGCGCAAACTGGCTTTTTCACAGCAAGCACTGAACGCGCTGCAGGCCTATCAGTGGCCGGGTAATGTCACAGAGCTGAAAAGCGTAATCGAGCGCGCTGTGCTGTTAGTCGAATCAGATGAAATCAAGCCCGCGCATCTGGGTATTGGCGTCATTGATGGTGCCGCCAACCCGATACCTCTCGACTTGAGTCTGGATGCCTACTTTCGATATTTTGTTCTGACTTTCCAGCCTCAATTGTCAGAGACCGAGCTGGCCGGCAAGCTGGGCATCAGTCGCAAAGCGCTGTGGGAGAGGCGGCAGAAAATGAATTTACCAAGATTCCAGACGGCTGGTGTTAATCCATAAATCGTACAACGGTGTTACTTCGGAAACCTCATGTGAACCAGCTGTTTCTCAAATCCGCGAATTCGTTATTTGTGAAAAATCTTCCTGTTACTTTTCGTAACAAACAAGGTGTTTGTCAGGGTGGTCTTCGATGTTAAATCCCCTGGGGTTATTTAACTTATTGAAAATAAATGTAAAATGGATTTTGGACGGCATACTCGCAAGTCTCTACTATAAGCGGGTCAATACATCCGGTTTGTTGCCGGTGAAAGGCATACAGCAGATCACTCGATCTGTTTTCTACTACAGGGGCTCAGGCACCCGCAGGAGATTACGACTTATGACAGAAAAGATTCAAAATAGTCCGCTATCACGCCGCAAGGTGCTGAAAGCCGGCGCTGCCGGCACCGCATTCGGTGTGGCACCAATGTTCTTTCATTCAAATGCGCACGCATACCTGAATGAGCCTAAGGGCAGCAGCGTTACATTGGGTTTCAATGTGCCGCAAACCGGTCCGTATGCAAATGAAGGTGCTGATGAATTGCGCGCTTACGAGCTTGCAGTAGAGCACCTCAATGGCGGTGGCGACGGCGGTATGATGAATACTTTTTCATCAAAAGCGCTGAAAGGTAACGGCATCCTGGGCAAAAAGGTTGTGTACGTAACCGGTGACACCCAGACCAAATCAGACGCTGCACGTGCATCTGCTAAATCAATGATCGAGAAAGACGGTGCGATAATGATCACCGGTGGTTCTTCATCAGGTGTGGCAATAGCGGTTCAAGGTTTGTGTCAGGAAGCAGGTGTTATCTTTATGGCCGGCCTGACTCACTCAAACGACACGACCGGTAAAGACAAAAAAGCGAACGGATTCCGTCACTTTTTCAATGGCTATATGTCCGGAGCAGCACTCGCGCCCGTACTTGAAAAAATGTATGGCAGTGATCGCGTTGCCTACCATCTGACTGCCGATTACACCTGGGGCTGGACGCAGGAAGAATCAATTGCAGCAGCAACTGAAGGCAAAGGCTGGAAGACCGTAGAGAAAGTGCGTACACCACTGGCTTCAACGGATTTCTCCTCGTACATTGCGCCTGTGCTGAATTCCGGTGCTGACGTACTGGTTCTGAATCACTACGGCGGCAACATGGTTAACTCGCTGACCAACGCAGTTGAATTCGGTCTTCGCGATAAAGTCGTTAATGGCAAAAACTTCGAAATCGTTGTTCCATTGTACTCACGCCTGATGGCGCAGGGTGCCGGTACAAACGTTAAGGGGATTTTCGGATCCACTAACTGGCACTGGTCATTGCAGGACGAAGGCTCTAAAGCATTCGTTAAATCGTTTGGTACCAAGTATGGCTTCCCGCCAAGTCAGGCAGCTCATACAACCTACGTCCAGACTCTGCTTTATGCAGATGCCTGTGAACGTGCCGGTACTTTTGATCCCTGCGGTGTTGCTGCAGCTCTGGAAGGCTACGATTTTGATGGCCTGGGTAATGGCCCGACTCATTACCGTGCTGATGATCACCAGTGCTTCAAGGACGTACTGGTTGTGAAGGGTAAAGAAAACCCGACGACCGACTTCGACCTGCTTGAGGTTGTTGAAGTGACTCCACGCGCACAGGTAGAGTATCCTGCGGATCACCCGATGTTTGCAGGTGGCGATCTCGGCAGCTGCAACAGCGGCGCGTAATTCGCTGAATGCGCAGGCCGCTCCGGCCTGCGTTCTGCTGGAGTCTGTGCGGCAGGTGTCTGTACTACGATAGTATTCCACGGCAAGACGGTATCGATTATTAATTGCGCGCAGTGATTTCTGTACTGCAGTAATTAAAAGTGAACCGACGGTGGCGGGTATTATCGATAGTGGACATCTGTGGTGCGGGCTCCTGTACTTTTTTAAAACCCAACTCTGGAAAGGAGTCGATGGACGCCGTTCTTCTGCAAATTCTGAACGGGCTCGACAAGGGTAGTGCTTACGCCCTTATCGCACTCGGTTTGACACTGATATTCGGGACACTGGGCGTTGTTAACTTCGCGCACGGTGCATTGTTCATGATCGGCGCATTCTGCGCGGTTACACTGAACAAAATCTTTTCATTGTCAGCGGTGACAATCGACCCGGTAAAAACCGATTTCCTCGGCAATCCACTGAAGATCAAAACCCCGTACATGGAACAGTGGTTTGGTGAAACCGGTACCTTAATGATGGACTGGTCGGTGCCGCTGGCCATATTACTTTCCATTCCGGTCATGATGCTTATCGGTTTTGTTATGGAAAGAGGCCTGATCAGGCACTTCTATAAAAGACCGCATGCTGATCAGATTCTGGTGACGTTCGGGCTGGCTATTGTGTTGCAGGAAATCGTCAAAGCCTTCTATGGCGCTAACCCGATACAGACGCCGGCTCCCGGTGCATTCATCGGCACAATGGATATCGGAGTGATGTTCGGTTTTGCCCAGAATGCTATATCGTATCCTTACTGGCGCCTTGTTTATTTCTGCTTTGCGTGTCTGGTTATTTTCTGTGTTTTCGCATTTTTGCAGTTCACCACGTTCGGGATGGTGGTTCGTGCTGGTATGGCAGACCGGGAAACCGTGGGTTTGCTGGGTATCAATATCAATCGACGTTTTACGATCATGTTTGCACTGGCTGCCTGTGTGGCGGGTATGGCCGGGGTTATGTATACGCCAATCAACTCGCCGAACTATCACATGGGCATGGACTTTCTGGTGCTGTCGTTTGTTGTAGTGGTGGTCGGCGGAATGGGGTCACTGCCCGGTGCTGTACTGGCGGGGTTCCTGTTGGGAATACTGGAGAGCTTCGCGTCGATGAACGAAGTCAAACAATTTTTCGAGTCTATCTTCCTGCCCTCGATTGATCAGATCGTGATCTATCTGGTTGCGGTGATTGTGCTTCTCGTGCGACCTCGCGGGCTGATGGGGCGCAAAGGCGTGATGGAGGAATAGACTGATGACCAACGCAAGCAAAGCGAGCGATATCGCCCTGTTGCTGTTTTTTATTTTCCTGGTTATAGCCGGGCCGATACTGGTAGCGCCGGTTGGTGCAAGCTACCCCGATCTGCTGCAGAAGTTTGCCATTTTCGGCATATTTGCCATCGGGTTTAATATCCTGTTCGGGCTTACCGGCTATTTGTCATTCGGCCATGCCGCGTTTCTCGGAGCAGGGTCTTACGCCGCCGTGTGGATGTTCAAGCTGCTCAGTTATAATGTCATTCCGGCGCTGGTATTGTCGGTGATTGTTGCGGGATTGTTTTCTGTGGTAATCGGTTATATATCGCTTCGTCGTTCAGGTATTTATTTCTCTATCCTGACGCTTGCGTTCGCACAGATGATGTTCAATATTGCCTACTCGGTTGCAACACCGATAACCAATGGTGAAACCGGTCTGCAAATCTATAACGATGATCCACAGTGGCTGCAGGGTGCTGACAGCCCCCTGACAACCAATTTGTTCGGCCTGAAAATGAACGAGGTTTTCTGGCGGCCGGAATTTATGGGCTTTGAAGCGCAATTTAATGTTGGCTATTATTTTTGCGCTTTTTTTCTGATTATTGCATTTTATCTGGCGCTGCGGATTAACCGTTCGCCGTTCGGCATGATGCTGCGGGCAATCAAAACCAACCAGAACCGTTTGAACTATACCGGCGTTTCTACCCGACCCTATACGCTGGCAGCTTTTGTTATCTCCGGAATGTACGCCGGCCTTGCAGGTGGTTTGTGGGCCTGTATGGATCCGCTGGCCGGTGCCGAACGTATGCAGTGGACAGCCTCGGGAGAAGTTGTACTGATGACCATTCTAGGTGGAGCCGGAACCATGCTCGGCCCGGTACTGGGCGCAGGTTTTATAAAATATTTTGAAGCGATTTTCTCCAAGATCAATGATCAGGTGCTGCACAGCGTGTTTGCTTTTTTACCGGATGGCCTGGAGAATTTTGTCATTCTTATTGTGCACCCGTTTGTCGGTAAAGGCTGGCATCTGACTCTGGGTCTGCTGTTCATGCTTATTGTTATATTCATGCCCGGTGGCCTGATTGGCGGCATCACCCGCATAGGCAGACGGTTCAAGCGTGGCAACACTGCAGCACGACGATAGAAGGGCGAACAAATGAATATACTGGAAGTGCTGGGTGTTAATAAGCGATTCGGGGGTCTGCAGGCGCTTAACGATGTCAACCTGCAGGTGCAGGAAGGTGCGGTTCACGCGATTATCGGTCCGAACGGTGCCGGTAAATCCACGCTGCTGAATTGCTTTGTCGGCAGACTGACTCCCGATACCGGCAGCGTTATGTTTAACGGCCGCAGTCTGTTGGGTATCAAGCCACACGAAATAAACCAGGCAGGTGTTTCACGGGTGTTTCAGACACCTGAAATTTTCAGTGATCTCACGGTGCTCGAAAATGTGATGATCCCGGCTCTGGCTCATCGAGACGGTGCATTCAAACTGAACCCGCTGCGCCGAATGCGGCAGGAAGGCGACATTCGCAACAAAGCGGTAGAGGTGCTGGAAGACATTGGTCTGGCAGACAACCTCGATATGACAGCCGCGTCGATGTCCCGTGGAGATAAACGGCGATTAGAGATGGCGATGGGGCTGGTGCAGGATCCCAAGCTGTTGCTGCTTGATGAACCCACAGCGGGTATGAGTCGCGCAGACACCAACAACACCATCGATGTATTGCGCCATATCAGCGACAGCCGCGGCATTACCATGGTAATTATCGAGCACGATATGCATGTGGTTTTCAGTCTGGCTGACCGCATCAGTGTACTCGCCCAGGGAGGCGTTATTGCCGAAGATGCACCAGCTAATATCAAAGGCAACCCGAAAGTTCAGGAAGCCTATCTGGGAGGAGCACATTGAGTATCTCTGATGCAAGTGGTAACGCAGGTGAGTCAGCGTTTTTTTCCTGCCGTGATATGCACGCTTACTACGGCGAAAGCTATATAGTTCAGGGCATAAGCTTTGATCTTCCAGAAGGCGAAATTCTGGCTTTGCTAGGGCGTAACGGAGCTGGTAAAACCTCAACGCTTCGAACAATTGCCCGTATGGAAGATCCACAATTAACTCAGGGGCAGTTGTGGCTTGCAGGCAATGCACTACATGATATGGCCAGCCACGAAGCCGCGATTGCCGGAGTGGGGCTGGTGCCTGAAGATCGCCGCATTATCCCCGGACTCACCGTAGAAGAAAATATAAAACTGGCGCAGATTGTCGAGCCGGTCGGCTGGTCTCTGGAGCGGATCTACGACTTGTTTCCCCGGCTTGGCGAACGTCGCAAGCAGGAGGGCGTAACTCTCTCAGGCGGTGAGCAGCAAATGCTTGCTATTGGTCGTGCGCTATCGCGAGATATCAAATTGTTGTTGCTTGATGAGCCCTACGAAGGGTTGGCTCCCGTTATCGTGCAAGAGATCGAAAAGACCCTTCACTACATACGCGAGCAAGGTATGACAACCATTATTGTGGAGCAGAATGCCGTAGCTGCGCTGCAGCTGGCAGACCGCGCCGTGATACTGGATACGGGTGAATTGGTCTACCAGGGGACTGCGAAAGAAGTTCTCGACAACGAGCAGCTGCGTCACAACTACCTGGCTATCTAGAAAAAAGCACGTTGGTTGATCGACTCCTTTATGGAGCTCGACGACCACCGTCACTTTGCTGCTGTGGCTTTTAGTGCAGGACCGCAGCCGGACTGATAGCAGAAAAACCAGTTTATAAATACAAGTGAGTGAGTTGGCAGCGTTTGCTTTGTTGTGGCCGCCCACGGAAAGCCATTCTAAAATGTAAAGAATTTAGCCGGGTTGCTGTGCAAATGAGTAACAGGATTGCTGCGACAACTCACTTCGTTCGTTTCCTCTGACAGCTCTTATCTGCAGGCATCCGGCGACCAGTTGCGGGTATTCCGCCAGCCGGAGATCGACGCTGTTTTGGTCGACAGATGTAAGGTAGCTGCCGTTGTGCCAGATTTCATAGGATGTATAGGCCGTCGTGAACGGATTATAGCCAGCCTTATCGGGCCAGCTGATCCTCAGAATTTCTTTCGCGTTCTGCTGATTGTTTTCAGGCGCAGGCAATCGCCCGCCTGATGATTCCAGACCGTGTGCAGTACCGCTTAATAGAATTGCGAGAAGGAACAGGGTTCGGTAGTGCAGACGCAAAATCGGTGTCTCAGGTTGAAGTGGGAGACACGCTAGCACGCCTTGTTACTGCAGTATTATTAACATTTGGTAGTGTTTGCAATGGTGCATCAATATAGCGTCAGGTTGTCTCGTATGCGAGACAACCTCTGGCATAATCGAAATATTAAAGCACTGTAGATCTCAGCTGGCGCTAAACACCCGCCCCTGATTTAAAATATTATGCGGGTCTATTGTCCGCTTGAGCAGTTGCATTAATGCTATTTCTTCATCACTGCGCGATAGCGACAAATAGTTGGTTTTTAGTTTTCCAATACCGTGCTCAGCCGAAACCGATCCGCCGAATTCGCCGGTCAGCTCGTGGATCCAGTCCTTTAGCGGTTTGAATTCCCCTTCCTTGTAATCGCCGATGACCACATGCAGATTGCTGTCGCCAATATGGCCGAACAGCAGCAAGGTAATATGCTGATACGATTGCCCCTGCTGTTGCAGAATACGTTTTGCAAAAGCATCCATTTTACCTATGGGTATGCTCACATCGTAGTTGATCAGAGGCACGCTTGAGCTGAATTCACCAATGCCATGGCGCAGTGACCAGATGTTATCCGCCTGTGTGTCAGTTTGTGCAATCACTACATCTTCGACCGTACCGTTTTCCAGCTGCTCTGCGAGGAAAGATTCCAGCAGCTCTGAATCACGCTGCTGGTGGTTACCGCACAATTCCAGAATGGCGTAAGCCCCGTGCGACTGCTCGAATGGTCTGCCAAAAGCTTTTACCGTCGGCGCGACGTTATCGTAGTAGCAATCCCACATGACTTCATAGGAGTTCACAAGCCCGGTCAATTCTGCCTGTATCTGTTTCAGCAGGGTGATGCTGTTGCTGAACTCCGCAAACGCCAACATCGCGGTGCAGCGTGACTGAGGTTTTGCGAAGAGCCGCAACACCACGCGTGTCACCACACCAAGCGTGCCTTCTGCGCCTATAAACAGATGCTTGAGATCGTAGCCCGCATTATTTTTCAGCATTTTATTCAGACTGGTGATCACCGTACCGTCTGGTAGTACCACCTCCAGGCCCATGACCAGTGCGCGGGTCATACCATAGCGGATTACCTGCACACCGCCGGCGTTGGTTGATACGTTGCCGCCGATAGTCGCCGTTCCGCGGGCACCCAGATCTATCGGAAATACCAGGCCCTTTTCAAGTGCAGCTTCCTGAATGGTCTGTAGAGGAGTTCCGGCTTTGACAGTCATTGTCATGGCGAACTCGTCAATCTCTTCAATGCCGGTCATTTTTTCAAGTGATACCGACACTTCGCCTTTCTCTGGCGTGCCGCCACCAGCCAGACCAGTGAGGCCACCCTGTACTACAACCGGTTGCCGGTTCTTGTGGCATTCTTTCATTATTGCCGAAAGTTCACCGGCGTTCGCGGGTCGAAAAACCGCGTCGGGTTTGCACTGATCAACTTCAGTCCAGTCGCTTGAATAGTGCTCTGTGACTTCGTCACCACTTAGAACCGATGCGCCGCTGGCAAGTAGCTGCAGGCTTTCTGGTAATGATGAAATCATGGAATTCTCCGGCTTGGGTTCAGATGTTGAAGATACAATGTTTACAGGGCAATAGCCATTTTCTGCAAAGTGCAGCGAACCCGTTACAGCCCGGTAATCGCGACTTCGTTCGCGGCCTACAGAATCACTAATAACCAGACACCGGCTGCAGAGATTGCTAGAGTAAGGTGTAAATAATTGCTGGGAAACATAATGACCATCTACTCACTGGGAAGTGCCGGCACCCCCGACATAGCCGAAGACGCCTGGATAGCACCGGGAGCTATTTTAATCGGGCAGGTAACAATGAAGGCACGCAGCAGCATCTGGTTTGGCGCGGTAATTCGAGCCGAGAATGATCGGGTAGTTATTGGTGAGGGCAGCAACGTTCAGGATGGCAGTGTGCTGCACGTCGATCCGGGCTGGCCGCTTGAACTCGAAAAGAATGTCACCATCGGCCACAAGGTGATGCTGCACGGTTGCACTGTCAGAGAGCAATCATTGATCGGGATTGGCAGTATTTTGTTGAATGGCTGCGTTATTGGCAAAAACTCGATTGTCGGCGCCAATACACTGATACCCGAGGGCAAGGAGTATCCCGATGGGGTACTGATTCTAGGTTCCCCCGGTAAGGTAGTGCGGGAACTTACGCAGGAACAGCAGGACGGTCTGCTGCAGCCGGCTCAGCATTATCAGGATAATGCTATTCGTTACCGGGAGAACCTGAAAGCGATATAAACAGACATCAGCCTGATGTCTGTTAAATCTGCCTGTTATAGATTTACCGATTTAATCCGCGCCGATTTTGCATCGTACATGGGTTGCAGACTGGCTGCAGCCTTGACGCGGGTACCGGCCACTTCAATTTCATAGCTCGATGCCATAATCTGTTCGGCTGTTTCGCCATCACAGGGTACGTAGCCCATCCCCATGGCTCCGCCAAGTGCATGACCATAGTTTCCAGAGGTAAGATAGGAGACTATTTTACCGTCTCGAATAACCGGTTCGTTGTGATAGAGCAGGGGCTCCGGTTCGAGTAACCGGAATTGCACCATCCGTGACTTTAAGCCTTCATCGCGTTTTCTCAATACCGCATCGCGCCCGATAAATTCCGCTTTGTCTGTTTTTACTGCAAAGCCGAGCCCGGCTTCGATAACATGATCTTCATCAGTGATATCGTGGCCGAAGTGTCGGTAGCCTTTTTCAAGGCGGCATGAATCCATCATGTGCATGCCGCACAGCTTGACACCGAGATCCTGACCGGCTTCGAACAGTGTTTCAAAAACGTGCACCGTTTGATCTGACGAGGTATAGATTTCATAGCCCAGTTCGCCAACGTAGGTTACGCGGTGCGCTCGCGCCAGACCCATGCCAACCTCTATATCTTTTGCCATACCGAAAGGGTGGTTCTCGTTTGACCAGTTGTGCGGGCTGACCTTGCTCAATAGTTTAACGGCGTTGGGGCCCATCACTGCGATTACACCTTCGGCCGCGGTGACGTCAACCATCACAACATTGGCACCGTGTTTGTGTCTGGCAAGCCAGGCCATATCCCGTACTACAGTCGCTGCAGGGGTAACCATTAAATAGGCGGTTTCGTCTAGCCGGGTAACGGTAACATCGGCCTCTATACCACCGCGTTCGTTTAGCATTTGGGTGTAGACTATTTTCCCCGCTGGAACAGACAGGTTATTCCCGCATAGCCGGTTTAAAAACGCTTCGGCATCCGGGCCTTCAATACGAATTTTTCCAAACGACGACATATCGTACATGCCGACATTCTCGCGAACCGCCATATGCTCGGCTTTGGCATTGTCAAACCAGTTCTGACGCTTCCAGGTGTATTCATATTCGGCTTTCTGCCCCTCATTGGCAAACCAGTTAGCTCGCTCCCAGCCGGCAGTTTCTCCGAATACCGCTCCGTGGCGCTTCAGGGTGTCGTGCAATGGTGTGCGGCGGATACCTCTTGCTGTAGCCATCTGCCGGTAGGGGTAATGATCGGCGTATAGTAACCCTAGAGTTTCGGTAACACGGTTGGTTAAATAGGTTTTGTTGCCCATAAAAGGCTGCATGCGCCGGATATCGACATCGCTTAAATCAAACGGCGGGTGGCCGTGTTCCATCCAGTAGGCCAGTGCCATGCCGGCACCGCCCGAGGATTGAATGCCGACAGAATTAAAGCCTGCACAGACGAAGAAATTTTTAAGCTCGGGCGCTTCACCCAGGTGATAGGCATCGTCCGGTGTAAAGCTCTCGGGGCCGTTGAAAAAAGTATGTATGCCGGCGTCTCCGAGCAATGGCATGCGGTTTACTGCCATTTCCAGAATGGGTTCGAAGTGATCGAAATCCTCCGGTAGCTGGTCAAAGCAGAAATCATCGGGAATGCCGTTGACGGCCCAGGGTTTTGATACGGGTTCAAACGCTCCCAATAGCATTTTTCCGGCGTCTTCCTTGTAGTAGGCGCATTCATCCGGTACACGCAGTACCGGCAGTTGGGTAAGCCCGTCAATGCTTTCGGAGACAATATAGAAATGTTCACATGCCTGCAGCGGTACGTTGACGCCCGCCATACGGCCTAGATCATGTGCCCACATGCCGCCGCAGTTAACGACAAAATCTGCATCTATGGTGCCCTGGTCGTCGCTGCTATCGCGCTGCCAGCTAACGCCGGTTACGCGCCCGTCTGTCTGTTGTATTGCGGTGACTTTCACCCCTTCTATAACCTGTGCTCCGTTCTGCCGCGCGCCTTTGGCCAGTGCCAGAGCAATATTGGCCGGATCACCCTGGCCGTCTTTTTCCAGGTATACGGCTCCGGTTACGTCATTGGTATTCAGATGGGGGTAGCGTTTTTTAACTTCAGAGGGAGATATTTCCTCGATTAAAACATCAAAGGCACGCGCCATAGATGCCTGACGATAAATTTCTTCCTTGCGTTCCTTTGTCAGTGCAACAGTTATAGAGCCGCAACGCTTGAAGCCGGTTGCCACGCCAGTTTCCGCTTCAAGTGCACCATAGAGTTCCTGACTGTACTTGGCCAGTCGGGTCATATTTTTTGACGCGCGTAACTGAGCGATCAAACCGGCCGCATGCCAGGTGGTGCCGCTGGTCAGCTGCTTGCGTTCCAGCAGTACTATATCTTTCCAGCCCTGCTTTGCCAGATGGTAGGCCACCGAGCAACCGGCAACTCCGCCGCCGATAATTACCGCGCGGGCTTTTGATGGTATCTCTTGCTTGCTCATCGATCAGGCTCTGATGCGTTCGTTTTTCGGATCCCACAGGGGCTGGTCTTCCTGCACAAAAGCGGCGCGACGATCACCGAAAATCTCTACTTCCAGTTCGGTGCCGGCGACAGCCAGCTCGGTTTTGAGCATGCCCAGCGCAATCGATTTGTCGATACGATGCCCCCAGCCACCGGATGTTGTTTCCCCGACTACTTCATTGTTATGCCACAGCGTGGACATATAGGGCGCATCGCACTCATCGGCATCGACCAGCAACGTGACAAAGCGTCTGCTGACGCCGGCGTTGCGTTCGGCCTCTATTGCGGCTTTGCCTTTGAACGCCGGTTTATCGTATTTGATGAATCGCTCCATGCCGCCCTGCAGCATGGTGTAATCGGTTGAGAGATCTCCCTTCCAGGTGCGGTAGCCTTTTTCTAGACGCAGAGAATCCAGTGCGTACATACCGAATGGTTTAAGACCCAGAGGTGTACCCGCAGCCATGATGGCGTCAAATATGACGGTGGTATCTTTTATTTTGGTGTGAATTTCCCAACCGAGCTCTCCGGCGAATGATACGCGTACCAGCTGGCACCAGGTGTCGGCTATCTGAGTGCTCTGGTGTGTCAGCCAGCCTTTGTCGAGATCAGCATCGGTAACACCGGCCAGTATCTTGCGTGATTTAGGCCCGCTCAGAATCTGGCAGGTGAAAGCCTCGGTGACGTTCGTCAGTTCCAGGTTGTCGGGCTTGTGTTTCTGCAACCACTCGAAGTCGTGCCACTCGGCAGATGCCGCGGTGATGAGAAAGAAAAAATCGTCTTCCAGCGCCATGATAGACATTTCGGTTACAATGCGGCCTTTTTCATCGGCAAAATAGCCCAGGCCGAGTCGGCCGGCCTTTGGCACATTGCCGGTTATCATTTCAAGCAGCCACTGACGTGCGCCTTCACCCTTGAGTCTATAGCGGGAAAAACCGGGCAGATCGAGTAGACCGGCGGCATCGCGAACGGCATGGCACTCTTCGCGAATGCGCTTGTACCACGGGCCCTCGCGTTTCCAGGTTTGTGTTGCTTCTTCGCTGGTATCGTCGCCATCCTGTGCGTACCAGTTGGCGCGCTCCCAGCCGTTGTAAGCACCAAGCTGCGCGCCCAGTGCGACAATTTTATCGTGTACCGGTGAACGTTTTTTATTGCGCCCGTCAGGCCATTCGTGATGCGGAAAATGCATGGCGTATTCGTGGCCATAGACTTCCATCCCTTTTTTGTTGACGTAGTCCTGATCGCAAAAGCCAGTGAATCGACGCGGGTCGCAGGACCACATATCCCACTCGGTTGCGCCCTCGGTAATCCACTCGGCCAGCACCTTGCCGGCACCTCCTGACTGCGCAATACCGAAGGTAAAGACACAGGCCTCAAACGCATTGCGTACACCGGGCATGGGGCCTATAAGCGGGTTGCCATCGGGCGTATAGGGAATAGGGCCGTTAATAACTTTGTTTACGCCAACCGAGCCCAGCAGCGGTACCCGTGCCATTGCGTCCTCGATATGCCATTCGATGCGATCGAGATCATCGGGATAGAGCTGGAAAGAAAAGTCGTCCGGCATCGGGTCGTCCGGGGTCATCCAGTGACCCTTGCAGTTTCGTTCGTACGGCCCGAGATTCAAACCGTATTTTTCCTGACGCAGATAGTAGGATGAATCAACATCGCGCAGCAGGGGCAGCATTTGTCCCTGCGCTTGACTCCATGCTTTTAGCTCGGGAATCTCCTCGGTCAGCATGTACTGATGGCTCATGGTCATCATCGGTACTTCACGACCACCATGGGGTATAAACCAGCGCCCGACCTCCTGCGCGCGGTAGCCGGCAGCGTTTACGACGTATTCACAGCGGACATCCCCTTTTTCGGTTTCGACTATCCAGTCGTCACCGTCACGCCTGACACCGGTTACCGGGCAGAAGCGCACAATTTGAGCACCGAGATCACGCGCCCCTTTGGCCAGCGCCTGGGTCAACTGCGCCGGGTCTATATCGCCGTCGTACGGGTCGTAAAGGCCGCCTTCAAGATCATGCGTTTCCAGAAACGGATAGCGATCTTTGAGATCCGCAATCGAGCACATTTCGATATCCATACCCTGATACCGCCCCATGCCTTTAACGCGTTCAAACTCCTGCATTCGCTCAAGAGAGTGCGCCAGCCGCACCGAGCCGGTGACGTGGTAATTCATCGGGTAATCGACTGCATCGGCCAAGCCTCGATACAACTCGGTGGAATAGCGCTGCATGTTCATTACCGACCACGACGCAGAAAAAGTAGGTACGTTGCCGGCCGCGTGCCAGGTTGAACCTGAGGTCAGTTCGTTTTTTTCTAAAAGCAGGCAATCGGTCCATCCCGCGCGGGCGAGGTGGAATAGTGACGAAGCGCCGACAGCGCCGCCTCCGATAATAACAACTCGGGCCTGAGAGGGTAGATCAGCCATGTCACACGGTCCACGTTAGGGTTATAAATAGGCAGCAGGAAATTTTCACCGTCAGGGGTTCGGTGAGTCAAGTAATAATGCTGCAAGTTGTACCTTATAGGGCAATCGTGTCGCCTGCACGAATGCCTATTCAACTTTTGCCTGTGGGTATAGCCGAAGGTAAGCAGATCATAACCGCTGGCAGTTTCGACTTGTTGGCGTGCGTTCAATCACCGGTGCAACCCAGCAAGCTGTTCGGCAATTCGACTGAACGCGGGCTATCAGCGTTTGGCTTATAATCGGCCATCATATTTGTCTGCAACAAAGGCTCAGGCTGTGTCGGAACTACCGGATCTGTTTACAGGTTTTGAAAGTCAATTGGTCTCAACCGTCGGGGCTGATATTTTTCTCAGGCATGGTGGTAACGGGGCAGCTGTTTTACTGCTGCATGGCTACCCGCAGACCCATGCCTGCTGGCACCGTGTTGCAGCTGAACTGGCACAAAGCCACACTGTGGTGGCAATGGATCTTCGCGGTTACGGGCGGTCGTCCATGCCGGCCGGAGATGCTGATCACCTTCTTTACTCAAAACGTGCGATGGCAGCTGACTGCATTGAGGTGATGAAGGCGCTGGGACATGATCAATTCTCGGTGGTGTCGCATGATCGCGGAGCGCGTGTTGGGTATCGACTGGCGCTTGATCATCCGAACGCGGTGGAAAAACTGGTGGTGCTTGATATCGTACCCACCTCAGATGCCTGGCTCGCTATGGATCACGCTGGCGCCATGAGTAAATTCCACTGGACTTTCCTGTCCCAGCCCGCGCCAATGCCCGAAGCCCTGATTGCCGCAGACCCGGATGCATGGCACGAGCATTTGCTGAAGAGCTGGAATGCCAGTGGCGGATTGTCGGTTTTTGATGAGACAGCACTCGAACACTATCGCCGCTCGTACCGTCGCCGCGAATGTATTCACGCCATGAGCGAAGATTATCGTGCTGGTGTAACAATTGATTTCCAGCTTGATCTGGCCGATCAGAAAGCAGGCCGCAAAATTAGCTGTCCGACACTGGCTCTGTGGGGACAGCAGCGTTCGCTGGGTACAGTGTCGAACACCTTGCCGGTGTGGGAAAAATGGTGCGAGCGTGTTGAGGGTAAGCCGATTCAATCCGGTCATTTTCTCGCAGAGGAAAACCCGAAGGATACGCTGTCTGCGATACTGCCGTTTTTACAGGGTTAAGCCTACAGAGAACTGGCTCGTGCCCGTCCATAAACCAGCGCTACTGTGGATCTCTCAGGACACGCGATCTTTCCCCGACCACATGTAGTTATTTAGAATGACTAAACGCCCGCATGTGGCAGGCGAAATCTCACGCACCTGAATGATCCTCGCTACACCCCGGTTTATGGATGGGCACTAGCTCGCATTATTCAGTGCGCCGTGGAAAGGTCGCACTCTTCAGTGGGTGAAAA
>MDLA01000027.1 GCA_001730015.1 Chromatiales bacterium (ex Bugula neritina AB1)
ATTCTCAACACTCTCCAGGCCCGGCGAAGTGTTTAAGTGACGATAGTAATTTGAACGGTTCAACCCCAGTAGTTCGCATTGCTGTACAATGCTCAGATCGTGCTGCGGATCGATCAGCTGAGTCTTATTCATCACTGAAATGCCCGGTGTTTTTTTTTAGGTAGTCCAACTGCATCTTCAATCGTCCAATCTCTTGATACAGCGGGGCCGTAAGCTCCTCTGGATCTTGAACTAACTGTTTTGGACCATTTCGAAAAGTATCGACCAAACCTTCCACTGCCTGCTTTTTCCAGCTACTGATTTGAGTCGGATGAATCTTAAATTGACTGGCCAATTCGCTGCTTGTACTCATTCCTTTAATTGCTGCTAATGAGACTCTGGCTTTGAATTCTGGAGCATGTACTTTGCGCTTCTTTGTCATGACGTATACCATTGTTAATAGCTAATTATCTGTCAAATTTCTTAGCTTAGGTACCTGTCTGATTTTTGGGGTCCACTTCACCTGTGGTTGAGGTTTCCACTACTGACGTGAAAAATACTGCCTCACAGACTATTGGCGGCGGTCTGGATTCAGCATTAACCGGTGTTGCTCGCTTAACCTCATCAGATGCAGACTCCGATGACACAGTTGATGTGCAGCAATCCGAATTGGTAAGGCTCTGGAATGACGATGCCAGAGAGTTTGTGCGTTTGTCATTGGCGCTCGACAACGATGAAAACACCACTCGTACAGGCAACCGAGTCACTATAGATCCGGATGAAATTGCACTGTGCTCGGAAGACTCTGAAGGTATGTCCGCTGATTCGACCACCTTCGAGCAATGTCAGGCGCTTGTAAGGGAGATGAAGGTGACTATTGATGTCACTGGTGAATCCTCCGGAATGGTCACCTATCTGTTTCAGGATAGCCCGCTTGTGGCGGTTGGGTATAGCGAAACCCTCAGCAGCTTTGAACTGAACTTCGGATCGCTCAATGCACTTCTAAATGCTGAAATGGCACGAGATCCCGACAACAGTGAAATCAGTAGCCCGTTTGCAACTTTTCAGGGAGCGATGAAGCTCACGGCTGAGGCTACGAATGTTACCAGTGGTGCTGAGGCGGCAACACTGTCCCTTGAGGTGAGCCAGCCGATATTGATTGTCAGTGCGGATGCGGTAACCCGCATTGCACGGGATGCTGGCAAGTTGTTTGAAATGTCGGTTGATGCCGGTAACGATAACGGCTCGATCACGTTGGATGTCGGTGCGCTGGAAGCCAGTTCGGCGCGGGGCGACTCACAGTTAAGCTACGATCTGAGCGGACTGTCAGCGACCATCGAGCTGGTTAATAATGCCGATCAGCTGACCGTGAGTAATCTATCGGTCGGAGAGTCGCCGCTGCGTATCGCGCTTGATAATTCCGATGTGGCAGTCGTAGGTCTGGACGCATTCGGTTTTACCGTGACGGAACAGGGCGGGGAATTTGTATTGGACGGTGATCTGGATCTGCGTCTGGTATTGAATGAAATTCTGGACAACGACACCGTTGTCGATTCTATGAGCTCGCTGCTGGAATTAACCGTGCCAGCGGGTACCGTGTTGCGAAAGCAGGCAAACGGGGCTATCGAAGTGGCTGGAGGTGGTCCGGTTAATTACAGCCTGACAACGGCAGATGGAGTGAATCAGCTTGTGCTTGATGTTGGTGAGTGTGGTGACAACGGAGCTGATGATCAGCTGCAACGGGTAAATTGCAACTGATTTTTTAGCTGTGTTAAGTAACGGGATCTACCGTTAGCCTGGATTCAATGTGATCGATACTCTATTCCGGTTGTTACCCTTGGCTTTATACTGTTGCTTTCTTAAGTTGTATTCAATGGAATGGCCGCTAAACTCTCCAGCGGCCCGCGTAACTTTAACGTTGCCAGTAAAAATAACCGTCCATGAGGGCGTGACATAATCCAAGCGGTTTCCCTCAACTATTATTAGTTTTTTATCATTATCCAGTTGTCGGAAACGTATCGGGTTGCCACTGCCAGATATTCTATAAATTGCACCATTTCGGGTTTCGATGTGCAACTTGTCCGCCTGAATTACGATAGATCCCTGTGTGATTTCTACGTTCCCGCTGAATTGCTGAGAGCCGGATTGTTGATCAAGCTCCAGCCGATCTGCTTTAGCTGATACCGGTTGCTGATAGTCGTTTTCGAGAGCCACTGCCACCGAACAGAAGATACCGGCAGCGAGTGCTGTGGCAAACGGCAGGGTGGATAGCAGCCTGCCTACAGTGTTGGGTGGAAAAACCTGATGCCACCGAACTGGCAGTAGTGAGGTCTTAAGGTCTATTCGAGAGTCTCCAGATCACTTAAAGAAACTTCAGTTAGTTGTTCGGAAGTGGAGGTTCTAAAAGTGAACCCATTAAAACCGGCTTCTCCTGGCCCGGCTTTATGAATAGTCGCGTCGGGCGCTTGCAAGCGCTGTAGTTCGACCAGGGTGTAGGGACGCGCCCACAACCACTGGCGGTTTTTTACCGAAGCGAGGTTTGGGTCGGGGAGGGTGTCGTCGGTCCACGTATAAAAATACAGGCAAAAATGGTAGTCGCTGACAGGCTGTACCGACATCAGTCGCATACCCAGGGTATGTTCAAAATATTGCTGTGCGGCGATAATATCTGTTACACGCAGTGTTATGTGTGCAAGTGTAGCCTGTACGCCGATTGGGTGGCCATCCGGTACAGGCTGTTCTTTTCCTTCGAATCCACATTGCAGTAACTCTATAGAAAATCCGGCAGGATCCCGAAGGTGGCACATATACCCTATATCTTTGAACTGCCTTGGTTCCGTGACCACGATGCCGTTTTTCTTGAGGTATTTTGAGGCGACAATCAGATTTTTAACCGTAATACCAATTTTCCAGTAAAAGCCGTTATCACGTGCGACATAATCTGTTAAGTCGCTTTTGTTGTTGAATGTGATTTTGCAGCCTTCTGTAGTAAACGCACAGGATACAGCGTCTTCAGGTTCGTTAGATACCTGCATGCCGAGAATGTTGCTGTAGAAGTCTGCGATTTTATCGAGAGAATTTACGTTCAGGTTAATAGAGCTGATTCGGGCTGTCATGCTGGTCGTGGCTTGTTTTGTTATTTGTGCAGTAAGCACGAAAGGTCAGCTGTAAAAAAACAAAAAATTGCTGTTAGTTTGAGCTACCGTAAATATGAAATATCAAGGTTGCTGTTAGAGAATGCGGGTCGCAGGTTAGATTTATGTGCGGAGCGCGTTGCTCAAATGTAGCGATCGATTTCGGCAAATGGTTATTCATGTTCGACTGAATCAATTGTGGTAGCTGGCTAATTAACCGCATTCGCAGTAGATTACTCAGAATAATTGTGCGCCTTATGCCAGCGCCTGAACAGAAATAAAAGCTCGGCGCCATGCAGGTATAGTCTCTATTGCTGTTCGCTTTACCAAAATCGGAGATAGGTAAACTCTATCTCAAGCCGTGATTGAATGCTACAGTCAGCAGCACTTCGGAGGGGGCTTGAGGGCTGGTCAGTAATGGCCTGCTTCCCCCTGAGACGTTGGTGCCGGGCGCTGTGCCGATTGCCTGAACGAGAACGCCCGGCGCTAATAAACGCCATTTCATTAAAACGCGACTGAAGACCCTATCGTGCAGCACCGGGAGAAAAGCAGACCGTTATGCCAAAGATTGCAACACGCGTTCATGATCTGCTGACAGATGCGGTAGCAACTTGTCCGCACACCACCGCACTTATTAATGGTACCGACAGCAGGTTCTCCTGGGCAGATCTTGCAGTATCGGTGGAAGCCGCAGTTGAGCTGTTGCAGCAACAGCACATTCGACCGGGAGATCGTGTGTTGCTGGTGTTTGAGAATTGCCTTTCTGTTGTCGCTTTTCTTTATGCTGCAAGCCAGTTGGATGCGTTATCTGTGGTGGTCAATGCCCGGGTAACTGACGTCGAGCTGCAGCGCGTTGTTACTCACTGCGATCCCGCTGCAGTAGTTTTTTCTGTTGATGTTTCAACTTCCGCTAGTGAGCATGCTGCTCGCATGAAGGCAGAGCCGGTCACAGGCTCGTTCGGTGAGGTTGCGATCAGTCAGCGCAGCGGCACAATCGCAGATACGGTTTTCGAAGAGCCTGACCAGCAGGTGGCTGTTTTGCTATATACCTCCGGTACTACCGGTGCACCCAAGGCGGCAATGCTGACGCATCAGAATTTAATCAGTGGTGCCATCGCATCAGCAACTCTGCGCGGCTCCCGGGAGGGTGATGTGTGCTACCTCGTGTTGCCGCTTTCGCATGTTTTCGGCCTGGTGACTCTGTTCGCGATGACCAGCTGCAAGGCAACCATCAGGCTCGAGCCTCGTTTTGATGTAGCGCGCCTGTATGATGCGCTGAATCAGGATGTCACTATATTTCCCGCAGTGCCGCAAATGCACGCGCGGCTTTTCCAGTATGCTCGCGAGCGCAATATTGCCAGTTATACCCATGGCCGACTGCGTTATGTATCCTCAGGTGGTGCACCGCTTGATCCCACCTGGAAACGTGAAGCTGAAAATTTCTATGGAATGGCAATGCAAAACGGCTACGGCTTAAGTGAAACTTCAGCAGGTGTTTGTGCGACCAGAAATTCAATCGGTGAGAACGATATAAGCGTTGGGGTGCCAATGGGTGAGTGTGTACTGAAACTGGATCTTGATTCTGTCGGGGCCAATCCGCAATCAGGCATAGGCGAAGTTATGGTCAAAGGGCCGCAAGTGATGAAAGGCTATTACCGTGACCCGCAGCAAACTGCATTGGTAATTGATTCCGAGGGCTACTTTCGAACCGGTGATCTGGGGTGGATAGATGAACACGGAAACCTGCATATTGCTGGTCGATCGAAAGAGCTGATAATACGCTCGGGGTTTAATGTGTACCCGGTTGAAGTCGAGGCCGCACTCACAACGCACCCCGAGGTTGTGCTGGCTGCAGTTGTCGGTCGCGCTGTCGAGGGGAATGAAGAAGTACTGGCGTTTGTGCAGGTGGCTCCGGGCTGCAAGCTGACTGAAGATCAGCTGAAGAAGTTTGTTAGTGGCCAGCTCGCTCCGTACAAGCGACCCTCGCGTATTATAGTGACTGAGGAATTACCGGTTGCAGCGACGGGAAAAATTCTGAAGTCTAAATTAATTGATGTCTTTTCGGGTGAATTGCTGGACTGAGTGGGCTTTGTATGGCGGTAAGCGGGAGAGATAGCTCAGTTCCCATTCAAACGCCAAAACCCAGTCAGGTTTCACCAGTAATTTCTGCGTGGTGAACCGGCTCTCCAAAATAGTTATGTCGTCTATTCCCCCGCGAGGGGGATGTACAAATTGGAGATAGCATATATGGTTATTGGTTTTTCCGATTGAATAAAAATACTTGATGCGTATTTACTGGCTTGATATAGAAGTTGCTTGTTCCTATTCAGTGGGCACAGTCGAGTTTTTCATTATTAAGCCCGTTTTTTCCCCTATCTGGGGGAATACAGTTTGTATGGAGCTTGCAAAAGTATGCCCGCAAAGATAGCAGTCTTATTTTATCAGGCTGGGTGAATCAAGGTTCCGGGGGTGTGCCGGTTCTTTCAGGGTGCTGTTGTGAAGCGGCGGGGGGGGTAGATGGAACATCATTTAGATAACAAAGGATATTACATGGCAGGGCAAGAGACAGAAAGCTGTTTTCCAGAAGTCGGTAGTTCTCAGGCTGATCTCCAAAATGTGCTCAACACCCTGAGTACTGGGATATTGCTTCTACAGGTCAATGGCGAGATAGTGCTGATGAACAGAGCTGCAAGGTCCATCCTGGAGAGTAAGGATTGGTTGCATCTCTCGGACAGGCGGTTGCGTGTTCGTGCCGAGCGAAGTGACGATGTTGAAACGCGCATGCAGTTAGCACTTGAGCGTCAGTCCCCGGATGTGGTTTCCAGGGTGCTATTGCGGGGAAAGGACTCGAGTGATTCGCTATTGCTTGCTTTCACCTCTTTGAGTACCGGCGGATATGGGGGTGCCCAGAATACGGCTAAGAACACTGCTATATGTGTAGTTGTTGACCCAAATCTGGATAAAAGCGCTGATGCTACCATTTTGAAGTGTTTGTACGCTCTAACTGACGCTGAAAGTAATGTTGCGGCTTTACTCGCTATGGGTCTCGATTATTCAGAAGTTGCTGAATGCCGAAATATAGCGGTTTCAACGGTCCGTTCCTATACAAAAACTATTTTCAAGAAGCTTCGCGTTAATAGTCGCGCGGGTGTAGTACGTAAAGTAAATGCAACCTCGATTCCGCTTGATGCAATGTGAGCATGCGATTATAGCGGCATGAAGCCCTTTGTGTTTCCCCTGATGTGAACAGTTTTGATATGAGTGGTTTGTATTTCTGCGGATGCTGGATAGTAACTGTTGCAAGTAGTCAGTGAGGGACTTTTGACTCTTCGGGGCTCATGTTGAGCCCTTAACCAAACCCGTATAATTCACGGGATTGACGGAATCTCATTTTATCTTTGATTCCACAGAGAGATTTTTCTCTTGCAAATATCAGTAACTCAAGTTTCGGAGTTCAAACTTGGCATAGGGGAGCGCTATGCCATTGAGAATATATAGATGAGAGGCCTTGCGCCTGTTAAAATGTTGATTGTCCAAGATCCACAT
>MDLA01000028.1 GCA_001730015.1 Chromatiales bacterium (ex Bugula neritina AB1)
CCACAAGTTTTGCAACGAACCGCTCCAGGCTATAGGTCGCCAGCCGCTGGGCGGTGGACCCGGACACACTGTCACTCAATTGTCGTGTTGCACACGATGTCGATAGCAACACCAATATGGTAATCGCAATTGCCTTTAAAAAAATTCGGTTCAAGTTGTTACCCGTTTTTATTCCTGGATTAATATTCACTGTACTGGCAAGAGGCCAGACATCTGCTTTGCAGCTAATGAACGCATCAACTACTTTGCGTAACGGAACAGTGCCGCCGCCCATTATAATCTCACCCGTACAAAGACTGCATCGCCATTCAGCGAATACACCGTCACTATAATGCCCGATTGTTTGAATCTTAAACGTCTCGTAAGCTACAAATTAAAAGGGAGAGTATTTCATGGCAGAAGCGCAGCATCTGGCAATTCTTAAATCTGGGTACCGGCCTGGAATAAATGGCGCCGGAAGAACCCGCTGATCCGCCCTAATCTGCGCAAGGCGAATCTGCAAAACGGAAATTTCGCGGGCGCAAATTTTAACGACGCAATCCTGCGCCGCTCTCAACTGAATGACGCAACGTTTGATGATGCAACCTTCCGTCGTGCCGATCTGCGTCGGGCACAAATAAAGTTCTCCTCGGCAAAGCGGGGGTATTTAATGTGAGCCGCTCAAAGCGGTAGCCGGGAATCCCTCGGAGTAGCCCCGGATCTCAGTGCGTGGAGCAAGGCCATCGCCAATGGCTACCCATCGCGGCATTACTCGGCAACTACTACCACGACGGCGCACAACATCTGATTGTAACTGGCTCGTTCTGGTGTTCTGTCGTAGCGATGGCAGCAGCGATTGCAACAATTCACATTCCGGAACGTGACCAGGCGATAGATAAGATGCGGCGAGCGGGGCAGCATCTGCACGACAAGCTGGCACAACAGGCTTTGGCACATAACGTTATGATCAATCAGACTCCCGGATAGACTGAAACCCTCAGTGCGGCAATAGTAGTAAGTCTTTTTATAAAAAGCTGCAAATGGTTTTTCAAGACTCGTTTGGTTCACTACAACCCAGACATACGATTAACCGCATATTGCAGGAACCCCTGACCATACACAGCCTTGACAACATATCCCAACGATCAGCACCGCACCGGACAACGTTGGCCAGAGCATGAGCTTTCGCTACCCTTATCAGCTTTCTGGCGGCCAGTGCCAGCGCGGGGCGATTGCACGCGCCCTAATTCTTGAACCCGCCGTATTGCTACTTGACGAACCCACATCGGCACTCGATGTATCGGTACAAGCTGAGGTGCTTAATTTATTATTATCTGATCTACGCCGTGATCACAAGCTGACTTATGTGCTCGTCAGCCACGATCTCTCAGTGGTTGCCTGCATGTGTGAGAGACTGGCCGTGCTGAACAAAGGGCAGTTAGTTGAACAGATTCAAGTAGCACAACTATCTTCCGGTACAGTAGAACACCCCTATACAAAGCAGCTCTTAAGTGCCAGTGTCGGCTATGATCGAGACGTTGCACGTGCGTTAATAGAGTTCGATTAGGTAGCGGACTGTACTTTGTAAATTCCATCGATATATCGCCACACTATTAGGCTACATAAGCACACCGGGAGCGACTAACTTTGTCTGAAACGATATCAAGCCCGCCAATATTCGACGGACACAATGACGTACTAACACGTCTGTGGCAAAAATCACCAGAGCAGGCACACAAGTTTTTTCTGGAAGGCGATGGCGAAGGACATTTAGATTTGCCGCGTATAAAACAGGGGGGAATGTGCGGTGGTTTTTTCGCCATGTGGATTCCAAGCGACGAACCGCTGAACCAGAACCATGAAAGCATGCAGGGAGATCACTACGACCTGCCCTTGCCACCGCCCGTCCCACAGGGCGATGCACTGAACATAGCAATGGCTCAAGCCGCCATCTTGCTACGAATCGAGCGAGAGTCCGCCGGGCAGGTGAAGATCTGTCGCAATGCCGCCGAAGTGCAACACTGCATTTCCAACAACCAGCTTGCCGCCATACTGCATCTGGAAGGTGCGGAACCGATAGACAAAGACTTTACCGCGCTGAAGGTACTACATGCAGCCGGGCTACGATTCCTCGGGCCCGTCTGGAGCCGACCAAACCGATACGGCCACGGCGTGCCCTTTCGCTACCCTTCATCACCCAACATAGGACCAGGGTTAACTGATGATGGCAAGCGATTAGTCCGAGCCTGCAATGAATTGAATATCGTGATTGATCTGGCCCACCTGAATGAAAAAAGCTTCAGAGTTGTCGCCGCTCTTAGCGACACCCCACTCGTCGCCACCCACTCTAATGCACATGCCAACTGCCCAGTTGCTCGTAACTTGACCGATTGGCAGTTGAGCGCTATTCGTGAGTCCAACGGTATGGTAGGCGTTAACTTTGCCACGTGCTTTTTACGTGCCGACGGACAAATGCTAGCCGAGACACCGCTGCAGGATATCCTTCATCACATCGACTATCTGATCGAGAAACTCGGCGAAGACCGGGTGGGATTTGGATCTGACTTTGATGGTGCCGTTGTACCGGATGCCATTGGTTCTGTGGCTGGTTTACCGAACCTTCGGCAGGCGATGAGTATGCATGGATACGACGAAGCATTGCAGAAGAAAATTTGTTACGAAAATTGGATAGCTTTGCTTTCGCGTACAGTTCGGTGAAATGCTATTTTAGGAAAAGTAGTAAATGCCAATTACATAGTTTGTCATATTTTACTGCCATTAGAACTTCTGATATGCACAGGCGTAGCGCCGAACAAGCAATTACGCGCACTTTCCTTACTGGCTAAGACCTAAGTACGTCGCTTACTTATCATCTAATAAATATCACCTAAACCACAGGCTCTTAGGTAGAATTTTAATGCGAAATTGGTTTGTATTCTGCAAATTTAACGGCTATCTAGGATTTCACTAACCGTATGGCTGGTTAACCCTGGCGTTGCATTAAATCTGAAGGTTTGTATCTAAGCGGCATTTCGTAGCC
>MDLA01000029.1 GCA_001730015.1 Chromatiales bacterium (ex Bugula neritina AB1)
CCCTGATTGGTAAAGTTGAAAATCTCCGCTATTGACGCATGGATCGATGTAATATTGATTTGTAGCGGCTATGGTACTGATCTAATATGGTGCTCTGTTGGTGCTGTTTTATCAGGGTGTAGTTAAAAATATGTTCCAGAAATGTGGGTTTTCTATATGGGATCTTTGTAGTTATGGCAAATAAAATAGCAATTATTGGTCTGGGAATTATGGGCCGACGTATGCTGGAGAATGCGTTGGCGCATCCGGGTTTTGAAGTCAGTGGTATTTGGGATCCGGCGAATGCTTCGATTGCAAAGGCACGCGAGCTTGGCTCCGATTTGCCGATTGCGAAAGATGCCGGCGCCGCTATGGCCAATGCGGATGTCGTCTACCTGGCTTGCCCGCCTGCACCGCGTAAGGCCTATGCTCTGTCAGCAGCGCAGGCTGGGAAGGGTGTGTTTATGGAAAAGCCGTTGGGGGTAAGCAATTCGGAAAGTGAAGACCTGGTGGTACAGCTTGAGTCGTCACGGCTGCCAGCGGTTGTAAATTTTACTCAGGCGTCTTCGCGAGGTTTCGAGCTGTTGGAACAGGCGATAGATAGCGGTAAAACCGGTCAGATATCGGGTATAGATATCGTTGTGAATTATTCGGCCTGGCCGCGTGCCTGGCAGGTTGATGCGGACTGGTTACGCTTTCGAGCCGAAGGCGGTTATACGCGAGAGGTTATTTCGCATTTTCTTTTCCTTTCGCATCGTTTCCTCGGCCCGTTGATACTGCGTTACGCGTCTGCGCGCTATCCGCAGGATCCGGCCTTGTGCGAGCTGGATCTATTGGCTCGATTAGAGACGTCAGATGGTCGACCGGTTAATATCATCGGCACTACGGGTGGTCAGCAGCCAGACCGGCAGGAAGTCACCGTCAAGGGCAGCGAGACAAGCTACCGGTTTCGTGAGTTTTACCAGCTGTGGCAATCTGATGGTGGGCCGTGGGTTGAAGCCTTAGACTGGAGTTCCGGTGAGGATCCACGCACGAGTGCGCTACAACGCCAGCTCACTGAACTTGATAAATGGTTGCGTGGCAGGCCCAACAAGTTGGCTACCGCGAAGGAGGCGCTTGCGGTCCAGAAACTGGTTGAGGCAATGCTCGCCGCCGGGCAATAGCAGCCAGCTAGAATCTACTACAAGGGGTGTTCAGACGTATTCCTGCCCGCGATCGTTATCGCAGGTTCAGTTAGCGCTGAAAACTCGCAAACTCATTCGGCGGTTTTGTAACGAGCCAGAATATTGTCTGGTTTAGATGTCGTACCCGGTACCTTATCAGCGACACACAGGTTAACCATTGCGTCGAATTAAACTTGGGGCAAGTCTTTAACCCGCATTATTTACGGGATTGACGGGATCTCACTTGATAATTGATTCGACAGTGAATATTTTCTCTTGCTGATATCAGTAAATATGCAATGGGAGAAGAAAATTCGCTGTGAAATCCCCTGGTGTGAATAGATCAGGTCGGCGCGATATCCTCGCCACCCCATGAATAAGGCGGGTTAGTGCTGCAAGTCGACGATCTTCTCTGCTTATCCACCGTAGTTGTTCTGTGAGCACCATGATCCGGGAATCCTCATGGATTGGACTCCGTTTTCGTGTAGCGAGTATGATCCGGGATACGGTTATATAGTGGAATATAGAGTGTCAGGTTTGGCATTTGCCCTACTACTAGTTTTTGTGCGATGTGGTACAAAGTGCCGCGTATGTCTATTGGAAGGGGGGCGCTGATTCTTGATTGGTTCGCTCAATGTGAGTAAGGTTGAGTGATGTATCCGGACCGCATTAAAATCTGATGAGCAAAATAAAAAAATCCACGGTAGGGCGCAATGATCCGTGCCCTTGCGGCAGTGGCAAAAAGTACAAGAAGTGCTGCCTGAATGCGTCGCGTGGGCCTTTGGCTGATGGAGTTGCCTCGTCATCAGATAACAGCCCTGGTGGTAATTTTCCGGACAGCATTCCGGACCTGTCTGAATCTGATAGGGCGCGGCACGGTGGGGTGTTAAATCCTGGCTTGTCTGGTCGCGTCAATGATGATTTAAAGACAGCATTAGCGAGTCAGCAATTTCAATCAGTCGAACAAGCGCGAGAGTTTGTTCAACAGCACATGGAGAATCGAAACCGTGCCGGGGTGGTTGAATTTCACGGTTTGTCCCCTGAGCAGATACACAGCCTGATAAACAATCCGTTCGATTCCCCCGCGCTCTTGGAATTTCCTGATAACTACCAGGTTGATAGCAAAGTACCGTACGTATTTTTTTTCAATCAGCTGGTTACTGCGATTGGCAATAAGGACTTTAAGCCAACAGCCACAGGTAACTTGCCGCGTAACTTTTGCAGATTGGTCGCATTCAGGTGGTTGGGAGAAATGGAGTATGCCAAACGAACCCGGTATGGTGGCATTAACTCGGAGACAGATTTTTTCGAGCTCAATGGCTTTCGTCATGTATGTGAGTTTGCGGGGTACCTTCGTAAATACCGTGGCAAATACATAATTGGAAAGGAGTGTCAGCAGTTGCTGAAAGCTGGTGGGCAGTCTGCTGTGTATCGTGGTTTGTTCAAAGCATTTATTACAGAGCTTGACTGGGGGTACGGTGACGGATACCCGGATCAGCTGTCTCTGATTCAGCGTTTCTGGGCATTTTCGCTATATCTCCTGCAACAATTCGGTGATGAATGGCGACCGACGAGATTTTACGAAGATGCATTCCTTCTAGCCTTTCCGGCATTAGCTGATCCTGCTCTTGAAACGCAATTCCAAAGTGCGGAAGAGGTGGCCAGGGCTGCGTTTCGACGCCGGGTATTGGTGCAGTGGATGCCGTGGTTCGGCCTGGCTCAATTTGAAAATCCGGACCCTGACGATTTGCTCTCTGATAGTTATCGAGTGCGAAAGACACCACTTGCAGATCAGGTGGCGGTTTTTACTGTGTAGGCGAGCGTTGATTCAGGTGTCGCTCAACCTGGGCGATGAGTTGCGAATTAATGCGGTCAGTCTGGTTTTCGTCAAGGAAGCGGTGGAGATAATTGGGAATGGACAGGGGCAACGGTCTATCTGCTAAATTTGCTGCAAAGGCATATCGAACGGCGGTTGAAGGATCAATGGCTGGGGGAATTGTTGGTGAGAGAAATTATAGTGTGCCTTGGTGGGTGAAAAGAACTGCGCTAATGGGTGCGGTGGCTTGATGGTGCGGTTCGTACCGAGGCTGGGTAAGTATTCTTAATTGAGGTAAAATCGAGAAATCCGGTCATGCTAG
>MDLA01000030.1 GCA_001730015.1 Chromatiales bacterium (ex Bugula neritina AB1)
CTCTGCCTTCGAATGCAGCCAGTGGCGACTCGCTGGCCATTAGCAATGGTACAAACACATTGACTATCGTTTTGCGTGCGACAGACATAGCAGCTGGAAATATATCCAATAGCTTTACTGCAGGTACACATGGTGATGCGCTCTACGTATCGGCTTTCCTGACTGACAGCGCCGGTAATTCATCAGCTGCTACAACCGACAATGTTGCTTACGATTTAATAGCACCTTCACTGGCATCTATTGTCGTGAGTGAAGATGCCGACAACGACGGACGGGTGTCGATCACAGAGGCGAGCGGGCAGGCTGATGTCATTGTGAGTCTCAGTGGCAACGCGGTGGCAGGTGATACGGTAACTATAACCAACGGTTCCAGCGTCAACCATGTTGTGCTAACGACAGCTGATATCAGCAATGGTTTTATCGCAACCGAATTTATAGCACCCGCCAGCGGATCATCTCTCAGCGTGTCTGCCACCATCAGCGATTTGGCGGGTAATGTGTCAGGCACAGCGAACGACAGCGCGATATACGATCTGGTATCACCCGACGCACCCGTCGTCGTCATCGTCGAGGATTCAAGTAATGATGGCCTGATCAGCGCGGCAGAACTGAACGGGCAGACTGATGTTGTGATTACGCTACCGGCCAATTCTGCACAGGGCGATACGCTTGTGGTTAGTGATGGATCAGTGCCCTATACGGTGGTGCTGACAACTGCAGATATCGCAGCGGGCTTAGTTGAAATAACATTCACCTCCGGAAATGATGGCGACTCCCTGACGATAACGGCAACGGTAATCGATGCATCAGGCAATACATCTACCCCGGCGACTGACAGCGCTGTCTACGACACTACAGCACCATCGGTACCGCTGGTGGTGATCAATCAAGATACGGGTGATGATGGACTGATCAGCAACAGTGAACTGTCCGGCGATCTGGATGTAACAGTAACACTGCCGGGCGATGCAGTTGCCGGAGACACAGTTACAATAAGCGACGGTTCAACGACGACCACCACCCCACTGACTGCAGCCGATATTTCTGCTGGCACGGTCACGAGCACATTTACAGCTGGCAATGACGGTGATGCAGTGACAGTCATAGCCACAGTCATTGACTTGGCGGGCAATGCCTCAGGGTTGTCCACTGATACCGCTACGTATGATTTATCGGCGTCCGGGCCGCCAATGATTATGATAAACGAGGATACCGACAACAACGCTCTGATAAGCGCGAGCGAAAGCTCCGGCAATCTAAGCGTTACAGTGACACTGCCGGGTGATGTGGTTACCGGTGACACACTGCAGATCAGAGACGCCAGTACTACCAGCACTGTGGTACTGAATGCAGGTAATATCACAGCCGGCAGCGTAAGCAGTACTTTCAGTGCAGGTGCAGACGGCGAAACGCTGGAGGTATCGGCCGTCATTACAGATCTGCGGGTAACACTTCGGCGGCAGGAACCGATGCGGCTACCTATGATCTAAGCGCAACAGGCGCACCAATGGTTTCCATCACTGACGATGCAGATAACAATGCGTTGATATCCAGTGCAGAGGCCGTGGCAGATACCGATGTATCCATCACCCTGCCAGCAGATGCAGTTGCTGGTGATCAAGTGCGTGTGACAGACGGCACGACCACCAACACAATTACCCTGGCTGCCAGTGACATCAATACCGGCAATGTCAGCAGTTCGTTTACAGCGCCCGCAAACGGCACTGGCGTGTCTATCAGTGCGACCATTATAGATGCGGCGGGCAATATTTCAGCGGGTGGCAGTGACCATGCAACATATGATTTGACTGCGCCTTCCGTGCCTGTGATTACGCTGACTGAAGACGCCAGCGATGATGGCTTTATCAGTACCAGCGAATTGTCCGGCGACATCGACGTAACCGTCTCTCTGCCAAGCGATGCAGTGGCAGGAGATACAATAACCGTCTCGGACGGTAACGACACCAATACCATTGTATTGACTGCATCGGATATCACAGCTGGTTGGGTGACCACTGCATTCTCAGCCGGCAGTGACGGCAGCTCACTGAGCATTACCGCAACGCTAACCGATCCTGCAGGTAATAGTTCAAGCCCGGCGACAGTCAATGCTCACTACGATTTTACCGCACCATCAGCTCCGGGGATTGTCATCACTGAAGACACAAATGTCGATGGCTGGATCAGCATTGCCGAACTTGATGGCGATATCAATGTTGAAGTCTCGCTACCTTTAGATGCCGATGCCGGTGATACGTTACGGGTCAGTGATGGTGTCAGCGCAATCATTCTAGTTCTGACGCCGGCAGATAGAGCAAACGGATCGGTCAATGCAACCTTTGCGTCTGGTAGTGACACAGACTTATTAAGCATCAGTGCTTCATTGACCGATGCGGCGGGAAATACATCGGGCGTTGTTACTGATATTGCGGTATACGACCTTTCAGCGCCATTTTCACCGCAGGTTAGGATTGCGGAAGATACAGACAACAACGGTTTAATCAGTGTTGCAGAGCAGTTGGGTGATCTGGATGTGCAGATTGGGATTTCGCCGGACGCGGTTATTGGAGATACACTCACTGTCACAGAAGGACGCGCAGCGATAACGATTTTTCTGTCAGCTGATGACATAGCAGCCAGGTTAATTAACACAACCTTCAGTACCGGGGCAGATGCAGATATTGTCAGTGTGGCAGCAGTATTAACCGATGCATCTGGCAATAGCTCCATCGCCGCTACTGACGCCGTCACCTTCGATTTGACGCCACCCGGCACTCCACAGATTATTGTTGCCGAAGACGTCAGCGACGATGGTGTGATCACCTATCCGGAATTTGCAGGTTCCGTCGGCATTATTGTGCTGTTGCCCGCAAATGCGACTACCGGCGACACAGTCACGATCACCGACAACAGCATCATCAAAGAAATTGCAGTTAGCACAGCAGATATCGCCACTGGCGCTGTGAGTGTTTCCTTCGATGCCGTCAATTTCAATGATTCGCTGACAGTTGCCACAACGCTTTCAGATCCGGCTGGAAACCATTCCGCCGCCGCTACTGCCAGCGCCATTTTCGAATTGAGCTCGGATGCCGACGGCGACAGAATTCCGGACAGACTGGAGTCGACCGATGACACTGACGGCGACGGACTGCCCGATTACCTGGACACAGATTCCGATGGTGATGGTATTGATGATGTGCTGGAAAACCGCAGCACCCCGTCATTGCGCAACAGCGATCAGGATGCAGACGGTATTGACGATGCGCTCGATATAAATATCACTGGTGGTATCGATGCCGATAACAACGGCATTGACGATGCCTTCGAAACCACCGACACCGATCGCGATGGTCTGCCGAATACACTGGATCTCGATTCAGACAATGACGGAATCCCGGATTCAGTCGAAGGTGCCTTAGACGCCGATGCTGATGGTATACCTGATTATATAGACCTTGATACGGACGGTGATGGCATCGACGACACTATAGAAGGCGCCGTGGATACCGATAACGACGGCGTGCCGAATTACCTGGACAATGACAGTGACGGTGACGGGCTGTCGGATGCCGATGAAGGCACACATGATCTGGATGCCGATGGTATAGCAGACTATCTGGCAGCACCGATTGACCCCGGTCTGCTTGATCATGATAACGATGGATTGTCAGACGCGATCGAAGGGGCAGGTAACGTTGATACCGACAATGACGGGATACCCGATAACCAGGACTCCGACAGCGACAACGATGGCATTGATGACGCGATAGAAGCAAACTTCAACGGCCAAACCCCTGCTGATTTCGATCGAGACGGGGTTCTTGACTACATCGATCTGGACGCAGATAACGACGGCATTCCCGATCTGGTCGAGACAGCGGCCGACACCGATGGCGACGGCGTAGCAGACTACCGTGATCTCGATGTCGATAACGACGGTATTCTGGATATCATCGAGGCGCATCCCGATATAGAGCGGGTATATATGCTCGACACCGACCTCGATGGCGAGATCGACCCGGTGAACCATATTTACGGAGGTAACGGAATCGCAGATATCGTTGAGACGGCGCCTGATTCCGGCATGATCAACTATGAGTTGTCGAATGCGGACACGGATACTCAGGCAGATTACAAAGATCTGGACTCAGACAACGATGGTATCTTCGACACTATCGAGTCCGATCATCCTGATAAAAACTTCGACGGTGTAATCGATGCCACGGTAACAGGTGGGAGTCAGCCGCGAAGTGAAATTCAAACAAGCTTATTGAGCGGCGTGCTGCTGCTGTCAGATATCAACGTTGATGATTCCGGGCTGGCAGCGCTTGCCGGGCGCGTGCCACCGAACCAAGACGGAGACGGTCAGGCAGATTTTCGCGATGTAGACAGCGACAACGACGGTCTGACGGACCTGGTCGAGACCGGCTCGATGGATATAGACAACGACGGCAGCATTGATCTCTTTACCGACACAAACAACAATGGTGTGCATGATGACGCAGCAGCAATAGACCCGGTTGATTCTGATCATGATGGTGTGACCGACTTCCGTGATGTCGATTCCGATCAGGACGGCGTGCCCGATCTTATTGAGAGTGGCGGAGAAGATATTGACGGGAATGGCGTAGTGGACCACTTTATAGATGCAAACAACGACGGCCTGGACGACGTGTTAACCACATTATCTATTACGATGCGTGATCAGGATCTGGATGGCCTGCCCGATTACCTCGATCTCGACAGCGACAACGACGGCGTGTTTGATATCGTCGCATCCGGATATACAGACATAGATGGAGACGGCACGGTCGATAGGTTTACTGATTTGGATGGCGATGGCTTCCAGTCTCCGGACGAAGCACCCGCCGCCGAGTCAGATACAGTGCTCACTGGTCTGAACGGGTCCGGTTGCGTTATTATAGATCAACACGGATGGATAGATCCGCTATTGCCATTTTTGCTGATCTTGTCTCTGACAGGTTTATACCATAACAGACAGCGCGGTAGGTTTTGCCGCTGAACTATTACGTCAATGCGTTTAGCGGTTATCTCCCCTTCAACACACGCCAGCAGCAATGACAGCTCCATTGTCGGGATTCATCGAGATCGTAATGGCCCCGCGCTGCAGCCCCATGTATTAACATTTACAGGCCTGATAGCGGCAATGCGAGCCCCCGTATTTGCCATTCAGGAATAATGCAGCAGCCTATCAAGTGGCAGAATGGAAAGATCAGTGACAGACACCCAATCCGAAATTAATTGACAATTGGTCGTATTCGAAACATTCCGTTTAAGTTTGATTTCACGGCCGATATGGCGTTGCCCCTTTATACGTATCGTGTATAGATTATGGCGATTACAAAATTTCGGAAATTAAAATAGATACCCGGATAAGCTCTTCCCTATTCTGTAAACAAAGAAGTGCAAACAATGGGATCAAGCCTGTTACAGTATGTAGCTATTACTCACTACATGGCTGGTTCGAAGAATAGCTAAATGTTCTAACAGGCTTGACCCCTTCTACCCATACATTGAGTCGAGCGGTAAGATATAAACATGTGAACGTGATTCGCTGCTACTTTACCCGTGATTATCTCCAACTCATACTCGGCAGCTATTTGTCGCAATATGTCCCGCGTACGCACCGCTACATCTCCTGTCAGCACACGCTTCCGGTATTTCGGCATCCGCACCACGTGAACTTTGAGATCCGTTTTCGAATGAGCACCAAGCCTATAACGTCGCATGCGACATATTTTAACTTTCCTTCACTTAAAGGTGAGGGGTTTCCACCATCCCCGAAAGGGACACTAATGTAATCACTATTTGTCCGGTCGATCAAATCAGGCAGATATGCAGGGCCACCACAATCTATTAAAGAGCGCTACGCCTGATTTTGCGGGATTGCTTACTTTTGCGACATTACCGTAACATCCGAACCCGCAGAAAGGCCTTCATCCAACGCTCTGGTCGCCTGCAATAACCTGTTCCATGCCACCTTGTCAGATGGATTGCGCTGTAATACAGCAAATAATAGTGACTGTGCTGCCTCATATTCACCCTGGTAAAACGCATCGACCGCTGATTGATAAGTTTCCAGGGTCTCGTTCTTCAACTGCCTTTGGGACCGGGAGTCTGCATTAAATACTTCAAATAAATCCAACGATTGGCGCTTTCCCACAACCCGTACCCGATCCACAAACCGGACATCGTAACGATCAACCTGCACCAGGCTCTGCTTTGTATCAGCAGTAATCAGAAAAGAGGCGCCGTAGTGCTTGGTTAACGACTCAACACGGGAAGTCAGGTTAACTGCATCGGAGAAGGCGTCACCCTGCATGCGTTGATCATATCCGACCATACCAATCATCATAGGGCCGGTATTCAGGCCTATGCCAACCTGAATAGCAGCGAGATCATTGCGCTTGCGAAACTTGTTATAGTCTCTTACTTCGTGCAAAGACGCGATTCCAGCATCTACCGCATCTGTGGCTTTTTCTGGAAACACAGCCATGATTCCGTCACCGAGAAACTTGACAATCATGCCAGTATGATCGGTGATTATCGGGCTAACTCTTCGCAGGTAATCGTTGACGAATTCAAAATTCTCCGCCGGAGACATTTCTTCGGATAAATCGGTGAATGAACGGATGTCAGAAAACATGACTGACATGTTGTCGCTACTGAAATGATCACCAAGCTCCAGGTCCGCAATACTGGATTTTTGCAGAAATCCAAGCCACTCGGATGGAACAAATCGACTAGCGGCAATATTGAACATCACCAGATCCGTAATGTCGTTCAGTGCGACCAGTACGCAGTCTTCATCGTCGAACATTATGGTGCGTAACGACATATCGACCCAGCTCAAACCACCGTCCGATGTCTTAATCTCTGCCTTTCTGTGGTCGATTGAGTGCTCGGCATCCAAATCGGCGAGGATCGTGGGCAATTCCTGCTCAATTGCAAAATACTGATCGAATCCCTGACCCAGTATGCGCTCCGCTTCAGCATTGAGTAGAATCGGTACGCGGCCATTAATATAGATAATTTCGTTACCGGCACGGCGCAATATCAAAATCGGAACCGGAGTGGCCTCAACTATAAGCCGCAGCTTGCGCTCACTTTCCTTTACTGCATCTTCTGCTTTTTTTTGTAATTCTTCCTCCAGCATATCGGCATGGTTGATCGTGGTCTCAAAAATGAGTTCTAGATCTTCCTTATCCTGCTGAAGTTCAGCAGTAACAGCATCGGAATGGCTGGTTGTCATTTCTAACAGCAGTTTTAACTCGCGATTTTTACCCTCCAGATCTGCTATCTTCTGCCTGGCTGTCTCAAGATCCTGTATCGGATCAGAAGATTCTGAATCACCACTGCCGCTGATACGCTTAGCTTTCAAGAGAAATTAATTTTAGTATCTGGCAGCAGCTTCTGGAAATTACGCAAAGATTTCTTCTGCCACGGATATTCCTCGTTGGCGGAAATGATCAGTTGGCTTGCACCTAGCTTGCGCAATCTCAGAACAAATTTAGACAGGGTATTAATACCCGAGCTATTGAGAAACTCCAACTCGGTTAAATCCATGTTAACGACACCCAAGCCAAGATCCGCAACATCGTTGAGCAAATTCATCATCGGAGCATATTCCTCAGACCCTCGGAGCCTGAAGTAGCCATTGCATTTAACAGTCGCGTTTTCCGTATCAAAGGAAATACTGTAGTTGCTTTCTACTATTTCGGTTACGTCCATCTAATCAGCTCCAAATCTCGGGTTATACGGTCGCGAGATGCAATCACAAAAAGTTTAGTTAGCGGGCTAAACATCGATCTGAATCATCGTGGTGACGTAGCTGGGCGTGTCGGCACCTGAAGAGATATCAAACTTCCAAGCCAAGCCAGCGTCGTAATCATTCATAATACTCAGGTAACCCAGGCCGGAAGTATTGCCAGATTCCGATTCTTCGTTAGCTTCGATACGTTGAAAATACATTTCCGCCGGATCACCACTCAACAGCTCGGAAATCAGCTTCTGAAACGATTCAATCCTCGCTTTGTCTATACTGTTGCGCACGTAAAATCGAACGACATTACCTACGTTTTCCACGCGAAAGCAAATCGCTTTATTGCTAACCACGGTGGTAAATTTAACAGCGTTTTCGAACAATTCATTGGCGATGTAATTAATCGCGTCTTTAATATCTCTAGACTCAGAGTTGCTAGTCTGTTTATGAGACTCAATGGTATTAAGCATGTACTTACCGATAAATTCGGCACATAAGGTGTTCTTTCGCCAATCTGACTCAGCTGAATCAGATGACATAGAAATGGCGACATCTAGAAACTCCCAATCGCCTGAATCGCTTTCTACATAGTTTCCAAACACTGATTTCAACGCAATCTCTCCTTGTCGCTGTATTGCCATCTGGAGCCAGTTGCAGCCTGAAAACTGACTGGACAGATGTACAGCCCGCTGTCATATCAACTTAACGCTGTGTTCTATCGTTTTTAGCGGTACGCTTGTCATGGTAGTTACCAAGGCATGCGTGGCCTTCTCGCCAGAGCATTCAATCTTCCAGGCTAGATCAACCTCATGATCCACCATCATGGACAGATATCTCAATAACACTGAGCAATCTGGATGGCCGTCATCCTCAGCCTGCAGCTGAGCGAGATAGCGGCTTTTCGGATCATCATTTAATAGCCCGGTTAGTTGCTGACTTAGCGAGGCGAGGCGATCCCACCTGACCGGATTGGTAACGAACAAAGCTACCCGGTTACTATCGGCACAGACCTGAATTTGAATCTCTGCACGTTCAACTCCTTCCCGGCGCAGCATAGCATCTTCTAGTAGCTCATTGGCGACGTAGTTGACTGTGTCGCTAATCGACGCTCGAATATCAGTGAATTCCAATTCCGTTACCACTTGCTTGGCAAGGTCGGCAATAAAGCATGCGTTGATATGGTTTTTACGCCAATCGGCGTGTTGATGCGACGCGCCAACACTGAAGTTCAATTCCAACGAGTGCGAAAGTGAAGATGCGTGCGGTTGAAAATCGCCCAATACGCTTTCTTTTAATAGGGGCATAGTCACGAACGGTTCATTTTTCTTGTTATCAGCATTGCTCTGGTCAGTTTTGTTCTGGTCAGTTTTGTTCTGATTGATATTGTTTTGGTCGTTATTGCTCTGGTCGTTATTGCTCAGTGACAGTCTCGCCAATGCCTGGTGCAAATTCGAAGCCCGGACTATACGCTGCATTGCAGCCTACCCTATCTCGGCGCAGGAATGCAAACATGCACCAATACGCCTGACTCAGCCCTTAACCTGGTTTATTCATAGGATTGAAAGCATCTCACTTTATCTTTGATTCCACGCCAAATTTTTTTCTCTTGCAAATATTAAACAAACTATTGGACACGAGAAGAAAATGCACCGTGAATTCAAATCTCAACCCGCCAGGCTCGCCACCCCATGAATAATCAAGGTTAGATCCTAGTGGGTGGTGCCGGGCTGTTTCATAATCACCAACGTCACGTCATCCACTACGGGGCCGCTGCCGATGTGAGAGCGTACATCGGCGATTACTGAGTCAACGATATGCTGTACATCATTGCGCCATTGCTGTTCCACTACCTGACGCAGTCTATCCATGCCGTATTGAACGCCTTCAGCATTCTCCGCTTCCGTTATCCCGTCGGTGTACAGAACGATACCATCGCCGGCCTTGAGTGAAAGGTTTACCGTATCCAGATACGCGTCAATATTGGCCTCCAGCCCGACCGGTAGTCCCAGGTCAATAGTATCGATTATAGTGCTGCTACCGTTTTGATCAATCAGAAGAATGTCCTCGTGCTGACCACTAATAGAGACCTGATCACCCTGATGGCTCACTACGGATAAACTGAGGTTGCGATCTTCCTGCATGCGTTGCAGATTGCGATACAAAGACTGATTAAGCTTGCCCAGCACGCTCACGTCGTCGACCGCGCTATTTTCGAGTAAGGCGCGCAGAGCGATCTGGGTTTGCATCATCAACACCCCACTGGCCAGGCCGTGGCCGGTGACATCTCCAATCGCGACTGTCACTCTGTCGCCGACCTGAAGAATGTCGTAGTAGTCGCCGCCCACTTCATCCGCTGGCACCATAAAAGCGGCCAGCTGCAATTGCGAAATTCGGCTGACTTCATCCGATGTCGGCAGGATCATCTGCTGAATTTTCGCCGCGACGCTCAATTCCGCACTAATGCGAACGTTCTCGGCCTGCAGCTCCCGATTCAGTGCCGTGGTTTCCTCAAACAAGCTGGCGTTACTCAAGGCTGTACCAATATTGGCACCCAAAGCACCAATCAAGTTTTCACTCGCCTCAGAGTATCGGCTCTCCCCTTGCAACACGAGTGCGCCGCTGACATCGTCGCCGCGTCGGATAGGTACCGCCAGCGTACTCGCCGAGCTCCCATCAGCCAAAGCCTGCTGGTGCTTGACGACGGTGCCGGTGTCTCGTACCCGGGCTACCAGTGCGTCCAGCGAAGCAGCAGAATCGTTTTCGTTCGAGGCATAACTTGTCTGCATCGGCGCCTGTCGATCACTGGCCAGAAACAGGCGCACCTGAGAGCCCGGATACAGCGCTTGAATTCTCTGCCCGACGAGTTCGACAATTTTGGGGCGAGTCAGCTGGGCCGATAGCTCACGACTGAGATTATTAACCGCAAACAGCGAACTGTTCTGCTCTGACAATTCCTGGTTGGTGCTGGACAGGCTGCGGGTTTGCTCTTCGACCTTTTCTTCAAGCCGGCTCGTCCACTCTTTTTGCAGCTTTTCGTTTTCGGTCATTTGCGCTATCAGCTGCTGCTGGCTGGATTCATTCTCCCTGCGCAGCAAGTTGATACGATTTCCGAGCGCAAACGAGAAAAGCACCGCTTCCAGCGATGTGCCGTACTGCATCGCATAGTTGGTCAGATTATTTTTCGGGAACAAGCCGAGCTGGCTACCCAGAAAAATGAAAATGCCTACCGCAAAGAACGCAAACGCAATCAGAAAATAAACCGCCGATGGCTGACGCTTCCAGACGCTGGCTATCGCGGTAATCATCACCATAACCATTGTGATCAGCCCGGATAATGCACTGATATTCCCCGCTAACAGTACCTGGCCGAAGAAAACCAGCACCGGCAAGGCCAGCAGACCCACGATAATGCCGAGCAGGATTTTATCCAGCACCGGAAAATTCTCGCGAACATTCAAAAACGTGCGGGTAAACATAATGATAAAAAAGCCATACAGGCTGCTGCCACTAGGACTTATTGTTGAGATCCAGCGGGGTGCGTCATCATGCTGCGCGATAAATGCCGGTAATTCGATGAAATTGGTAAAGGTAAAGATCAGCGAACAGGCGACGATCCCGAGGTAGTACACATAGCTATGGTCCCGAGTGGACAGATATACGAACAGGTTATAGATAAGCGTACCAAGCAGAACGCCTGCACACAGATAAACAACGCGCAGCATCACACTGCGTTGCTTGCTAGACTCGGCCTCGCTAAGAACATTAGCCGCAAGGGTCGTCGGGTAGGCGTAAAGCTCAGTAGATGACGCTTGCAGTCGAGCGAATACCAGCGTGGTCTCACCGGCAGCAAGTTCGACTGGAACTGCGGTCGCTGCCGTACTGTAGTGCGCCACAGGGCGATCAGGGTACGGATGCAGTTGACCGGTGGTGATGTGCTCGGACATCTCACCATCGGAATCAAACAGGTAAAAGTCAATATGAATCCACCACTCATGGCCGATATGCCAGCGGCCAGGCTCTGCAGATGAATTGCGTAGTTGATACTTGAGCCAGTAGACATCCGTGCCGGGAACCAGTGCTGCACCGGATTGCGCGGCACTGGTAAACGCTTGCGAGTCGCTCTGCAGGGCATCCAGTGTCAGTTCGCCGGTTGGGTCGGCAATATAGTCAAAGTCGGTCAGTGTCAGCTGCGCAGCTTCGAGCTGCAGTTCAGTCAATGGTGCCGCGGCGACCTGGGCGCCGACAACCAGCGCGATAAGGCACAGTGCATATGCCAGGGCGATGCGAATGCAGGTGCGCGCGAGACCAAGCTGTCTCACCATCGTCCGGTTGAGTGTCCACTGCATCGTGAGGTCCGTGTCTTTTTAAGATTATGAAAAACGCCACTTTACACAAAATACAAAACTTGTGAATAAGTCGATCAGCCGGATTTTTTCCAAATAACGATAATTCGTCGTTGTTGAGATACGCGGCGGACTCCGCCACAGCATGTACTGTCCAGCCATGGTAATGCCTTATCAGCTTGCGTTCCGATTTGTCAGCGTTGTGATTGCGTCACTGAAACAGGTAACACCGATTGCCTATACGCCCGCTCACTCACGCACCGTGCGAGCCCCGGTTGCCGGAGCATTCAATCGACGACAACTCGAATTTTCAGCCGTTCCTTTTTCCTTCAATACACGGTATTGTTCGACGAGTAAGAACAACGCCTGATGCAACCTCACAGTCAGGCGCATGGTGATGTAACCGATGCGGGCTTTTTTGACCCCAGGCGCAAACGGTAATAGGGAGATGCTGTGTCTAATCGTCATGGTGTAACAATACATACCGCTAAATTCGTCAGATCCACGCTACTGGCGATCGGCACCGGTTTGCTGGCAGTTGCTCTGTGCCTGCAACTCATTGGATCCGTTCAGGCGCAGAACATCTACGCCTATGAATATCCCGATCCTGAGTTGTACGAGCAAGCTGAGGTCGCCCAGTTACAGCTGGCAGCAGCGATCGCAGATCTGCAAGACGTCAAAGATCAAAACAATGGCATTGAAAGCGATGCACAGATGTACGGATTCAGCTGGCTTTTATTTGAGTTGCTAATGGCTGAACTGGGCGACAACCGGTTTTTTGAATCGATGCGCCCGATCAATTCTATCTATTTGCCGAACGGGGAGAGGCCACCTAAGCAAGCGCCAATCGACCTGCCCGAACCTGTGCTGGCCTATGCGGCCAGATACAATATTCCATCCTCTGTCATTTGGCACGATCTAGACACCGTCGTGAAAGTCAGCGGCTTGGCCTTAAAGGATAAATGGAATCAAAATGTGCGTTACGCGCTGCGTATGAACGTCGACATGTTCGACTACATCCTTGCCAACGGACTCTTTCGCGCCAACGGACTACTGACCGCAGGCCAGATTAAATTCCCCGACACATCAATGGAGCTAAAAACTTCGTGGATATGGATTAACAACGGCGCTCAGTATAACGAGCTTCGAGACAAGTACTACATCGCCTACGCCTATTACAAAGCAGAAGACGGAAGCTACCGGGTGGGCCGTGCCGCGCTGAGCGGCATACACATCGTGCCGAAAATTCAACCCGGCTGGGTGTGGATCACGTTTGAAAACATTCATAACGCCACATTTACCGAAGCGAGCTACGAACTGCCGATCAACATTGAATTATCACTGATAAACGATGCCGAGCAACTAGCACTGGCAGACCTTGGCTCGGTGCTGGCCAACTACCAGCTTAATGGCGTACAGACACAGGAGGTACAGAACGGCAAACCGGTGGTGCTGGCAAATTCGCAGATAGAGAGTTTTTTCCAGCAGCATTCCTCCTGCAAAACCTGTCATGCCATCGCGGCCTATAAATCCACACCGCGGCTGCAGTTTCACAACATCGTCAATAGAACCGGCAATGGCACGTCCTACTACACGGGCACACCACCGCCCATATCAGATTGGAAGTCGATGGATTTCTCCTGGTCGCTCAAGCGTGCCCAGTGGCACCGACCCTAAGCAGTGGTGCCGACCCAAAAAGTTAGCGATACGGTGATTCGAATAATGACAGCCAACCGCACAGGGAGCAGCTAAACGGATGAGCGTAATAAAACCCCCTCGGATTTATTTTGACGGCTACACCGAATGGGATCCCAATACCTGCAACAACAACAAGTGGTTGCACTTCTGGGATATGAAAACCGCTGAGCTGGATTGGATAACACTCAAAGAAAAAGGAGTGACTTGCACAAATTTTAAGGAGACGTTTCACGCCGCCGCGTCGAAAATGCTACCGGTGAGCCACTATGGCTGCCATTCCGGCACCGATACTGATCCCGGTGAACAAGAAGCACTATGGAACTTTTTTGGCGGAAACGGCTGCAACTTCACCAACAATTCTAAAATAAGAACGCTGGTTAGCGGCGGCGTCAATGAAAATGGTTACCGGATCACCGGTGACGCGCTAATTGGCGAGCAGATAACGCTCAAAGGCAACCCGTTTAATAATCACCCGACACCGGCGCGATTAATCGACCTGGATGCAGCATCGACTATGACCTCGCAGATCTGGTTTGACCAGGTTCAGCTAGGCAATGACGAGGTCGGCTTTAGTGGTGACCGACTAGACATTATGCATTCGCGCTTTGTTCACGGCCCACGAAACCTCACCTACGGGTTTGAGGCCGGCGGGGCCGCCTGTGTCTGGCAGTGCAGTATCCCAAACAGCCATTTGCGGTTCAACGGTATAGGCACCGGCACCTCGACACTGTTGGATGCGCTGCATACTCAGGCGCAGTCCGCTGAGGGTATAATGATTCGGTTCGTCACCTACCTCACGCTGTATTTTCGCAACGGAGAGTTCAACGACAATACAACCGCGCCCAGAAGTGCAAAGGAGATAGAGCAGCTATACCTCGATTCATTTAAAAATGGCGGACCGTATTTCTCCAACCCGGCCTATAGCCGCACCGTCGGGACGATAGGCGTATGGCGCAAGGGCGAGCTGCAAAACGCCCCCAGCGAACGGACGCTGTTTGCCACCAAACACCCTGTCGCACCTACCCCCCCGATTGGCAAACATACAGCGTATCCGCTCGGTCCGGTACTGATAGACGTGTCGTATGATGACAAAAACAAGGCAAAGACCGTGCATTTAGACTTCGGCAGCACGATACCGGAGACTGACGACAAAACCCCGGAACTGCCACCGAAGGCGAACTTTGGCGATTTTTTCATCCACGTTGTCGAGTGCGACGATAAGCACAAGAACACTGTTGAGAAAGGTGTTGAGAAAGGTGTTGAAAACGCTGTTAAGCATCGGCTGGCGTACCTCAGTTACGATCACTACAATGAGGAAGCCTACATAAATTCCAGCGGTATGATCGATCTGCCAGCAGCTGCGCCAATCTGTAGAAATACCATCGAGGGCGGCACTCTGGCCATCTACTCTAATCGGACAAAGGCAAATAGTCATAAAGAAAATATTAATCAATATCAGACTATCACCCGAGCCACCTACCTCGATCAGGACAACCACGCGACCGTATCGGTTTCCAGTCGAACCAAAGGCACACAACCAACCGACGATAAAGTTGCCGTCGTACGCTACCGCTACGATCCCCAATACCCGAGGATAGCCGAATGCGGTGGCATGCCGTTATCAGTGATTAGCACAGACAGCCAAGAGCAAATCGCTCAATTTGTTGACGATGGGCGTCAGACGATAAAGCCACTCAAAGTTAAAGGCACCAACGATTTCGCAGAGGTACTCTACGTCAACTGCGACTCCATCGGAGACGGGCAACTTCAGGTACACGCGCCGACACCGCCGGCACACCACAGCGGCCCTGCCGCAGGCCCTGGATTTGTCTATCTGGTATTTTATCCAGCTGATATCACAACCGTGCCACATCTGGCCGATTCGAGTCTGCTCAACAAGGGCTGCTATGGCGTTGTTCGCGTACTGCCTTTTGACAACGGCATACAACAGGAGTTTGTAGATCTATGGAACAAGAATTTTAACCGGCAAGAAGTCTGGGAATTTATCTACAATAAAATTCTCTACTTTTACGACATGATATACCCGGTGATGTCAAGATACGTCCCACTCGGGGAGCTGAATCGGGTTGAGGGCGCGGTTGATCAGCTACAGGCGACATTGTCTGCTACCTATGCCAATCAAAATAGCACCATGGCAATGCCAATTACCCGAGACTTATCCGCCGCTAAACGCTGGGTGCTACTGACCTGGTGTGAACTGGTAAAGAGCAACTACCAGCCGCTGAAACTACCCGACTGGAAAAATCCGCGTCATTCGTGATTGCGCAACTATCTGCAGGCCGGGCCAGGCCCTATCGCCCGGTCAGCCACTGCCGCTGAAATTACCTTTGCTTCATCACCAGCAGGGTGATGTCATCGAAAACTTCCTGCGACCCGATATGCCTGCGCACATCTTCGATAATGGCTTTTTGTATGGTTTTGGCTGCCTCGCCCCAGTGTTCGCTAGCCACTTCGCACAAGCGTGACAAACCATAGAGTTCACCTTTTTCGTTCTCAGCTTCGGTAACGCCATCGGTATAAAGCACTACACCATCACCGGTTGCCAGACGAACCGTCGTCTGGTCTACATGTTGTTTTATTTCAGTATCAATAGCGATGGGCATACCCAGGTCAATTGTATCAATCAACTCTACAGTACCTTCTCGTCGGATAACGATAAGTTCCTCGTGCTGACCACTGAGTTTGATTTCCCCGGGTGTATAGTCAAGCAACGCCAGCGTCAGATTTCGATCAGTACACATGCGTTGTATATTGTCGTAAATCGTCCGGTTCAGCGTATCGAAAAACCTGACCGGATTTGACTCGCCGCTATTCATTAGCGTGCGAATGGCGGTTTGCGTCATTAGCATAACCACACCACTCAGCAGCCCATGTCCCGTTACGTCGCCTATACCGATCTTTACTTTATCACCGCTCTTCAATACATCGAAATAATCACCGCCAACTTCGTCTGCCGACTCCATATAACTCGCCATCTCAAGTTGATCGACTGATTCGAGCTCAAGACTGGTGGGTAACACCATACGCTGTAATTGCTTTGCAATTTCTAGCTCGGTTCCCAGGCGAAGATTTTCAGTTTCCAGCCGCGCATTGAGCTGCTGCACCTGACGCGCATTTTCCTCTGAGCGTCGATAACTGATAGCGTTTTGCATGGCCGTACCCAGATTGGCCGCAACGGTAGAGATAAACTGTACCTGCCTTTCTGCAAAGATGTCGCTGTCTGTCGATTGCAACACCACCGCGCCAAGACAATCGCCATCGCCGACTATGGGCGCACCCAGCCATGATCGATAAGGCAAATCGGGTGGCAATTGGTCGCCACATTGCAACAACGTTGATGACGACTTCAACACGGCGGCAAGCCGTTCACTTTCCTGCTTCGAGCGATCTGTTCTGCCCCCGCCAGGCGAGCCAATCTCCACGCCGTCAGAGCCGAATACCGACACGCTGGTATCCGTACCAAATAATCGGGTCAGTTCGCCCAACACCACATTGGCCTGAGCGTGCAAATCCAGCTCGGAAACCAAACCCTGACCGATTAATGACAGCGTATCGAGCTCACTGGCATGGGCTTTCAATTCGGTGTTGACCATTTGCAGCTGCTCGGTACGGCTGGACAGCTCAGCGGTGCGCTGTTGCACCAGACTGCTAAGGTTCTCGCGATGCGCATGCAATTCAATCTCAATTTGACGACGCGTATTTACTTCGATAAACACACTGAGTGAGCCACTCACTAAGGCGTCATCTTCCGGGCCAAATGCCTGTTTTAGCTGGCTGTCTTCAGTTTGATTGGCAAGCAGCAGGCCGACCTGGTGCCTGCTGTCATACGCCCATAGATAACAACGTGCGCCGGATAGTCGTTCAATCTGCTGTCTGAATGCCCCGATATTGGCAGGGTTTTCAGCAGCGGCCTTCATGCTTTGCCAATCAAATTCAGGAATCTCACCACCGGTTGTTATGGTGTGATGGCCGGCATCCAGACCAATCGAACAAGATGACTGCAATTGCTGTGACGTCTCTGCGGCACGAAAGATCACCGCATGGTCTATGTGCACAGATTCAAGAAGAATTTTCAGGAAGCGCGTTTCAATATCAAGATCAGTAATATCGTCATTTATCAGCGTGTAAATACGTCGAATCAGCAGCGCTGTTGTTCGACTGCGAGCTGCAGCGCGATTGGCGCGAATATGTTCCTGCTTAAGCCGGATGAGCTGTGCGCCCAGTTTATTAGTCTGCTTTCTCAGGTACTCCAGCTCGTGTTCACGTTCGTCCAATAGACTTAAACCCCATTACAAAAGGTATTCGCACCGGCAGCTGGCCCTGCGCCCCTGATTACAAGATGTGCCACTTATCTGCTCGCCCAAGCGCTGATAATGTCCATCACAATATAGAAGCAGCAGACACACTACTACAGAGCAAGGTATTGCCCAGGCATATAGTTTTGCACATATTCAGCGCCAACTTCAGACTGGAAAACCCGACGCGCTATGCGGGCCGTTAGGCTTTGCATTGACAGGCTGTGACACTATTTGCTACCGCAACTTATAATCACACTGTAGCCATGTCTAAGGTAAAAACGGTGAGTACACCGGTCCAGTCCAGCGGACGACTTCGACCAAGCAAAGGACCAATTTCTACACCGGTATAGCAACCGAGCAATGGTATCTGGTCCGTCAGGGTACGCTGCACAATTGCCGCATCTTCCTCGCTGGTACCACTGAACGGGCTGGCCCGTCCACCACAGTTAAAATAGCTGGCAAAGAGGGGCGTTTTTCCCTGCAGGCTCCGCAGCAAGTCAGTGCTGCCCGTCGAGACTGATTCAAGCATCACCTCTGTATCCACCGACATAACCTGTACTTTTGCACCCGGCTCGTAGTCTGACTCAAACAGGATGATCGAGCCATTGTCGGGATTGGTGGCAATCACTAGACGGTTCACGTAATCGCCTTCGCTGAAATCGGAATATAAATCGCCGTATTTACGGCCAAGGGTAACAATGAGGGACATATCGCCATTGGCAATATTCGGTTCGCCACCCGATATTTCGCGAATGACGTCGATAGCTGGCCGACCGTCTAGCTCAAAAACCTCCGGCCCCTCAATGCGCGTGATTTCAAAAAACGAACTGACCGGACTACAGCCGTGCATAATTCTAGTTTCCGCTGAAATGCCCTCTGGCAACGCCAGCGCAACCGCCGTGTGTTTGACAACATTGCTGCCATCAAAGAGATAGCTGGCAGTCAGCTGCAGATCAATAATAGTACCCGCACCCACCATGTGGAGCTGACGCGCCCCGAGACCGGCATAAATGCCATCGAGCAAGGCACTGCCGATATGCAACACCGGCGGTGGTGACGCTTCCACTGAATCGTACAGAAGAATGACAGCGGAATCGTCCTTCGTCTGCGCCTGCAGCCGGTTGCCTAAATCTTTGCCGGCGTCATACTCGCCGTCCTGCAAATTATCGACAACAATTGCCTGCGGCAGTCCAAGAGTGTGATCGAACAACGCAATGGCACATTCAAACCCTCCGTAACCGAGAGCGCTATTGGTAATAGCGCCCGCACAAGCGCCACCGTAAACGGGCACGCCCCCGAGGCACTCTCGAACGGCGGAAAGAAAAACCGCCGGATCATGCTTGCTACCGCAAAATGCCAGCGCCCACCCAACCTCAGAGCCCGCTGATAATCCATTTCGCGCCTGTTCTATGGCCCGCTCAGCCACCAGCTCGCTGTCTTGCTGATGGCTCATACCAACACCGGTCTTCCCTATATTTGACATTCTCCCTCTCCCTTTCCAAATCGACACCCGACACCACAGGCCCAATCTTAGCCAGCATCCTGGCATCATAGCAAAGGGAACCCCAGGGGACTATCGAGATTGGGACAGCAGTGGCGCAAGCCGCTCACGAAGATACGCAAGCTGATATAACTTAAGTTTACCAAACCGAGCGGCGATGGTTTACGGGTTATCAGGCAAAGACTGGTGCCACAACGCCAGAACAAGCAACAGAATCCAGGCGCTTAACAACCAGTACCTAAGCCACATTAATCACCGGATTGACGAAATCTCACTTGAACTTTGATTCCACAGAGAGTGTTTTCTCCTGCAAATATCGGTAAGTATTCGACGCGAAAAAAAAATCCACCGTGAAATCCCTTAGTGTCAATAGACCGAGTCGGCGCGATATCCTCGCCACCCCATGAATAATGCGAGATAAAATCGTAAGCGCCTTTTCTCTTCTAAAACCGGCAAAGTCTGCTTAGCCCATTGACCCCAGAACAGCGCCAGGAAAAACGACAGGAATAAACGCAGAAAACCGGTAGAATTAATCACATGGACCTTAATTACTCCCCTGAAGACATCAGTTTCCGCGACAACGTTCGACGCTTCATCAGCGAACGGGTGCCGCAGCAACTCAAAAACAATGTGCTGGCTGGCAAGCATTTATCCAAGGCAGATATGCAGGGCTACCACAATCTATTGAACGAGCAGGGCTGGCTCGCTCAAAGCTGGCCTGAAGAGTACGGTGGCTGTGCGTGGAGCGCGGTGCAAAAGCACATCTTCGACGAGGAATCAGCGGCAGCCGGTTGCCCGCGCATTATACCGTTTGGCGTTAACATGCTGGGGCCGGTGCTACTGAAATTCGGCGATGAGGCTCAGCGACGCCACTACCTGCCTCGTATTCTTGACGGTACCGACTGGTGGTGTCAGGGCTATTCGGAACCGGGCGCGGGCTCTGATCTGGCATCGCTTAAAACGCGGGCAGTACGCGATGGTAATCGCTATATTGTTAACGGCCAGAAAACCTGGACTACCTTCGGGCAGCACGCTGACTGGATTTTCTGCCTTGTGAGAACCGGTACAGAGGGCAAGCCACAGCAAGGTATTTCGTTTCTTCTTATTGATATGAAAAGCCCGGGCATTGAGGTGCGGCCCATCAAGCTGCTTAACGGCACAAGCACTGAAGTCAACGAAATATTCTTCGACAATGTAGAGGTGCCGCCCGAGAATCTGGTCGGACAGGAAAACCACGGCTGGACTTACGCCAAACACCTGCTGACCCATGAGCGCACCGGTATTGCCGGTGTCGGTTTTGCGATCAACAATTTAAATCAGCTGAAGGCCATTGCCCGGCAGCAATATACCAATGGTAAACCGCTGATCGAGGATCCCCTGTTTGCAGCAAGAATTGCCAGTGTTGAAATTGATCTTGAAGCAATGAAAACAACGAACCTTCGAGTGGTAGCTGCGGCTTCTCAAAATGCTGCACCGGGGCCTGAAAGCTCTATGCTGAAAATTAAAGGCACGGTGATCAGGCAGGAAATTAATGATCTAATGCGACGGGCGCTCGGGCCCGATGCAGTACCGTATCTGGAAGACTATTTCGAACCGGGCTACAGCGGCGAGCTGCCGGCACCCGACTACGCTATGCCAGTTGCCTCGCACCATTTTAATGAACGCAAGATATCTATCTATGGCGGCTCTAACGAGATACAGCGCGGAATTATCAGCAAGATGATTCTAGGGCTTTAATCAGTTTTCGATAATATTGTAACTCTATGAACAAATCATCTGTCCCGCACCCCGGCCCCTTCCCTGAAGATTTCCTGTTTGGCGTGGCTACCGCTTCCTACCAGATAGAGGGCGCGCACAATAGCGACGGGCGAAAGCCCTCGATCTGGGATACGTTTTCACGCACGCCCGGCAAGGTCCACAATGGCGACACCGGAGATATCGCCTGCGATCACTACCATCTGTGGGAATCGGATCTGGACCTGATCAAATCAATGCACATGGATGCCTACCGCTTTTCCATCGCATGGCCTCGCGTTATTCCCGATGGAACCGGTTCCCTAAACTCTAAAGGGCTTGCCTTCTACGATCGCTTGGTGGACGGCTGCCTTGAACGCGGCCTTAAGCCCTTTGCTACGCTGTATCACTGGGATCTGCCCATGTCAATTCAGGATCGCGGTGGCTGGACTCACGCATCGACAGCGCTGGCATTCGCTGAGTATGCACAGCAGATCACCAGACACCTGGGCGATCGGCTGGCGTCGATCAGTACCTTCAACGAACCCTGGTGCTCGTCTATTCTAGGCTATCTATTCGGTATTCATGCGCCGGGTGAAACCTCTATGGATGCAACGCTTGCCTCGGTACATTATCAACACCTCGGACACGGGCTGGCGGTACAGGCTATTCGCGCTGAGAACGCTCAACTCGATACCGGCATTGTGCTTAACGTACATTCGGTTTATCCGGCAACCAATAACACCGAAGATGCAGATGCAGCCGCGCGCGGTCATGATTTTCACAATCAGATATTCCTCGACCCTTTGTTCAAAGGCCACTATCCAGAGGAATTTCTAAATGAACTCGGTGATCGACTGCCCGCCAGCTGGCAGGATGATCTGCCGACTATTCATCAGCCGCTGGACTTCTGGGGGCTGAATTATTATACACCTATGCGGGTGCTCGCAGACCCTGCATCTGAGTATCCGGCAATCACTCGCGCGCCAATCCCTGACAATACACCTGTAACCGATATAGGCTGGGAGGTTGCGGCCGAAACCTTCAGCGATATACTGATTAAATTATACGATGAATATGATCTGCCACCCTGCTATATCACCGAAAACGGTGCCTGTTATAACGACGAACCGGTGGATGGTGTTATCACCGATAGCCGCCGTATCGAGTACTTCGCGGCGCACCTTGATGCGCTAGCCCGGGTTATAGATAACGGGCTGGAAATCAAAGGCTATTTCGCCTGGAGCCTGATGGATAATTTTGAATGGGCTGAGGGTTATCGGATGCGCTTCGGGCTGGTACACGTAGATTACAACACGCAGGTACGCACCATTAAAGACAGTGGCCACTGGTATAGTGGGTTAGCGCTAAGCCATAGTGAGGGACACCACCAATAGCTGTGGTTACTGCACTGCTGCATTTTACGTAAAGCGCAGCGTCTGCCCTACGCCCTGATCAGCCGCTTTAGACCAGATTGCGTGGCCCAGGGCTATATCTGTGGTACTCAGGCCACGGTGCCAGAATAGATTGGTCTCGGCCGGGCTTTCACGGCCATTAAGTTCTCCACAGACAATCTGCCCCAGCTCACCGTGAATGGATTCCTGCGTTACCCGACCTTCATCAACGTGCCGGCGCAATGAACCGAAGGGCCTGCCGGGGGCGCACTGTCCCCAGTCATCCACCACTATTTTATCCATGATATCGGTTAGCGATAATTCCACTGCGCTCATGGTTCCATAAGGCACAATCAGAGAGCCGGGTTTGATCCATTCGGTTAGCAGGTGCGGATACGGCTCTTTCAGGCGTGACGCCTCGACAATGATATCAGCAGTAGCCACGCAGTCGTGCCAATTGTCGACCACAGTAATTTCACGATCCAGATCGGCCTTAAGTTTTTCTGCAAACGCTGTACGGCTTTCGAGGCGACGGGAGTGCACACGTATTTCATCAAGCTCAAACAAATGATTCAGCAGTCGAACATTCCAGTACGCTGTTCCCCTTGCACCAATATGCCCTAACACCTTGCTATTTTTATTGGCCAGATACTTTGCACCGAGTGCGGTTATGGCTCCGGTTCGCATATCGGTGATACCGCTGGCATCGATAATTGCCTTTGGCACACCGGTTTCAGGGCAGAAAAGTGTTAGCAGCGCCAGCTCTGAAGGCAAGCCCTGCCGGAAGTTATCCACGAAGTCTCCAACGACCTTTACGCCTGCCACGTTCAGCGGCTTTACCACTCCCCTGAGCACATTGAAGTGACCTTTGTCTGAGCTTTCGGGCACCAGATGTACCCGTGGTTCCAGAACTGTACTGCCAGTTCCCTGTGCCAGAAGCGCAGACTCGACAGCATCGAGGATTTCGTCGTTACTGAGCGCAAGCTTGCGTATATCGACACCATTGATATAGGTGAGATAAAGTTCTTTCATCGATCAAATGCTCCGTGTTTTATTTGCTCTGCGAGCGCGTCTATTTCTGCGCCGAGCGAGCGGTCTTGCTGTAACGGCGGGCAGTGCTGTCTGATTGTATTAAACACGGCCTGCAATGGTTGCGGCAACACCACTGCCGGCTCTCGCAGATCAACCGCCTGTGCTGCGACAATACCTTCAACTGCAGACAATTGCCGTAAGCGCACCGCGATAGCAAACAGCGCTTTGGCTGGAATTGCCGCATGGGTCTGAACGTCTTCCAGACCATCGGCAGAGACGCCCGGATAAATTGGCGGCGGCGTGGCAGCATGGGCTATCTCTGCATACAGTGCTTCAGCGGTTTTCATCACCGGCCCGAGGCCCGCACCCTCGGCACCGGCAAAAGATAAGCCGTCCGATAAACCGGAAAAGCGCTTAAACAGTAGCTTGCTGATACGTGCCACCTGCAACGCAGCCAGATGCACCAATGACTGCGACAAGGCTGTTAGCGAGACACACAAGTGCGGCGGCAGATAACCACCATTCGATAATATAATTCCTGGCTCCGGCAGCACGGCGGGGTTGTCCGAAGCGCCATTAAGCTCGCTGTCCAGCGCCGTGCCTGCAAAGTCCAGCGTTGCGCGCACCGTACCGTGCACTTGCGCCACATTGCGCAGACTTAACGGGTCCTGTAATCGCCTTGGCTCGCCGTCGTTAAACAAGGCGGAACCCGCCAGCCGGGCACGCAGTCCGCTGGCCGCTTCGGCCTGACCGGGCTGTGGCCGTAAAGTCAGCACGCGCGGGTCCAGTGGTGAAAGATTAGAGCGAAACCCTTCCATCGATAACGCAGCTGCCGTCTGCGCTGCCTCGTAGCACTGTTGAATCTGCATCCAGCCTATGGCTGCCATTCCAGCGGTGATAGTTGAATGGGAAACCAGCGCCAGCCCTTCGCGCGGCTGCGGCTTATAGGGAGCCAGATTCGCACTCGCCAGAGCGATCTGCGCGGGTTGTCTGGTGCCGTCGGGCATGATCATTTCACCCTCCCCTATGACGCAACGGCCCAGCGCCCCACCCCACGCCAGATCAGCTACACCGATGGTTCCGGTTTCCGGTACCAGTGGCGTCAGCCCGGCATTCAGACAGCTGCCTAGAAAATGCGCGAGTTCCGGCCGTACGCCCGCTGCCCCGATCAAAAGAGTATTCACACGCACCGCCATACCCGCCCTCACCCAGCGGGCATCGAGTGGCGCCCCGACAGCATGCGCCCGGCCACGGATTGTATTCAGTGAAAAGGTATCGATCGATTCCGCCGGCATCGCCTGCGTTACCCGCGGGCCCAGGCCGGTGGTCACGCCATAGACAGGAAGCCTTTGCTCTACTGCCTGGTCGATAATCCTGCGCGCAGCGGCCATCGTCTCAAGTGCTTCAGTTTTCAGGCTTACCTTTGCGCCGTTGGCAACAGCCAATACCCGCGCGGTGGTCAGGCTACGGCCGTCGAGTACGATGGTGTTGGTGTTCTTCAAGGCAGATTCACCATGGCTTGGATCAGCTGTTAAAGGCATCCATGGTACAGGTTTCCGTCTCGCCAATCAGTTGCACTCTGGCGGGCACGGCAGTTGTATCCCGTGATGTATGAAGTCATATACGGTGCAGCCATATACGCCGGACTCAATTTACCCTAGGATGGTCAGTTTGCTCAGGAGCGATGCTTATCCCCACTGTAAAACCACCGCTCGCTGGCAACGGCAGACTAAGCAGATCGAATAACACAAAGCTTGGTGTTCTGCTGATGCTCTGCGGTATGTTTATTTTCTCTGCTGTCGACACACAGGCTAAATTTCTGACTGGCACCATGCACCCGGTGCAAATTATCTGGTTCAGGCAGCTGGGCTTGTTGTCCGGGGTGATTATTCTGCTTGGCATCCACGGTACCTCCCTCTTGCACACCAGCCGCGCGCGTCTGCAAATCGGCCGTGGCGCGCTGGCAATTGGCTCGGCACTGCTGTTTGTATTTGCCATCCAGCATGTACCTCTGGCCGATGCCGTGGCGGCAACGTTTGTTGCGCCGTTTTTTCTGACGATCATGGGTGCTGCGGTACTGGGGGAAAAGATCGGCATCTACCGTTGGAGTGCTGTGGTCGTGGGCTTTATCGGTGCGCTGATCATCATTCGCCCGGGGCTAGGAGTAATACATCCGGCGGTTATGCTGGTGGTTATCGCCGCGGCAATTTATTCGGCCCGGCAGGTCATCGGGCGCTTGCTGGCCGATACCGACAAAACTGTTACCACCATCGCGTACACCGCAATAACCGGAAGCGTGCTGATTTCAATTCCGCTGCCATTCGTGTGGCAGTGGCCCGAATCTTCGGATCAGCTACTGATTCTTTCTTCAATGGCGGTTATGGCTGGCATTGGCGAAGTGCTGGTCATTAAAGCACTGGAAGTCACTGAAGCAGTCGTTATAGCGCCAATCCACTATACGCTGATCATCTGGGGTACGCTGTACGGCTACCTGATTTTCAACGAGTTACCTGACCGATGGACAATTACCGGTACAATAATTATTATCTCGGCAGGCCTTTTCACGGTATGGCGTGGAGAGAAAAAAAGGGGCACCTGAGCGCGGATGGTTCATTTGCTTTATACCGGCTCAACAGAGCGAGTGAAACATGCAACACAGCACGATCAAATTAATGCTTCTGGCGTCCTGCCTGACCCTGTCTCTCACAGCGTGCACCATTAGCTCGTGGTCGGACCTGGGACTGGATTTCGGTAAAAAGCCAGCTCCCGAGGCAGAAAACACAGAGGCCGGTGACTCAAAGCCGGGTGATTCACAACCGGCCAGAGAAAAAATAGATGGTTCAAAAGTTAAACCGGAACTCGACTATTCAAAGGAGTCACCTGACTGCGTCACTGCTGGCCAGCGAATCGCTGATAATTTACAAGTCGGCATGAGCCAGAAAGATGTTTTGCGACTGGTAGGAAAACCGAAATTCAGGCTTCCCGGCAACTGGTGGTGGTCATTCTCTTTTGACAAAACAGGCAAACCAATCGTTTTCTTTAACCCGCTGGGCGACGTAGTCAACCCGGATGTGGTCAAGATCGTTTCCGACACCGATCGATGCTAGCCCGCATTATTCACGGGATCGACGGAATCTCACTTGCTCTCTGATTCCACAGAGAATTTTTTCTCTTGCAAATATCAGTGAGTATTCGGCGCGAGAAGAAAACCCACTGTGAAATCCCCTGGTGTGAATAGATCAGGCCGGCGCGATATACTCACCACACCATGAATAATGCGGACTGGTAAATTTCAAGCGAACCCGGGTACTGACAAGCGAAGGAAGTCTATCGGTGTATGAGGCTCGCCATTATGAGACGATATGCTGAGCCGGAAAGTGCTGTCGAGTTCGGCTAATTGTCGTTTACATTCGACTCTATCAGTCTCTGCCGCTGGTCTGAAACTCGCACTCGCGGCAGATCTTTCATTCTCAATCAAGCTTCTGTTTTCATAGGTTTCACTGGCGGTCCTATCTATATTCAACGCAATTTTACTCATGCAACCATTCTGACACGCCGATGCCGGTAAGCCGCAACAGTACACAGCGGCCCGACAATCCGATAGCCGGCATCCTCTGGATGCTCGCTGCCTGTTGCTTTGTCGCCGGAATATCTATTATTGCGCGGTACGCAGCCAAGGCTGGTATGCCGCCCATGCAGATTGTATTTCTGCGAATTCTGTTTGCGCTGATCACCATGCTGCCTCTGCTGTTCTGGCGCGGCCGCTCTTTAATTCAAACCAATCACTGGCCGGTATTTTTTATCCGGGTAATCAGCGGGCTGGCAGCCATGATCACCTGGTTCATTGCCGTGGCTCTAGAACCGGTAGGGAAAATCACCGCGATCAGCTTCATGGCGCCGGTTTTTGCCACCGTGCTGGCGGTGCTGCTGTTGCGTGAAGCGGTCCATGTGAGACGCTGGCTGGCGACAATCACCGGCTTTATCGGAGCTCTGGTGGTACTGCGACCGGGCTTTCTCGAACTGACAACCGGCGTCTGGCTGGCGCTGGTGTCGGCGCTGTTTATGGGTTTCTCTACTGTGCTTGTCAAGCGCCTCACCGCGAACGACGATCCGGTGCGCATTGTATTTATCACCACGTTACTAATGACCCCGCCGATGCTGATACCGGCTATCATGGTGTGGCAATGGCCTGAAGCGCACCTGTGGCTGCCATTACTGGCCTTTGGCCCGGTGGCCACACTCGGGCATGTTTTTATGGCGCAAGCTTATGCAGCGGCAGATGCTTCGTTAGTTGCCAGCCTCGACTTCGCACGCCTGCCGTTTGCCGTATCGTTCGGCTATGCACTGTTCGGCGAGACCATAGATATGTGGACCTGGATCGGCGCTGGTATTATTTCAATGGCTGGCGTCTACATTGCTCATCGTGAAAACACGCTGCGGCGGCAAAGAAACCGCGAACAGCGCTGAATAGCGAACATTTTTAACCTGAATTGTTCTTTTCAACCTGCATTGTTCATTGAAACACCGGTACCGTATAGATCACCGGTTGGTTATTCATCACCCGGTACGCCATAACTTGGTGCAACCGACGGGTTGAGCCCACGACTCACGTAGGCATCTATCTGTGGTTTATATTCCTGCCATGCCAGGTTCAGCGCTGCAATCGGGCACGACACCGACCAGTCACAACGAAGATCAACTATCGGCCACGGTACTTTGTCGACAACCATCATGCCCGCCGAATGCACCGGACCTGCCTCGCCACCGGCTGCCAGACCGGCCTGCATGGCGCCGATCAGGCGATCACCGAGATGCCCTTCGGAGGCAGTGAATGCATCGACAATTGCCTGCGGTACAGCGTCGTTTGCGAGAAGGTTGCCGCCACTGGCTACATTTTCACCTTCGGCCTGGGAGAAGATTCCAAGTGACTGGCTGCCGGAGTGAATAGCCACTGTGCCATTGCCGTCGACAGCAAGCACCTGACGGTAGTCCATGTGCTCATTGTTTTCCTGTAGCGCTTTAATGGTATCGGCGGCTGACTGGCCACGGGCAAGTAAGTCAAGGCCCTGAGGTCCCAGGCGCGGGTCGGTTATATTCTGGCTTGCAACGGCACCTGCACCCGCCCTTGCATAGGCACAGCGCGCTGCAACCGCCGGAGATGAAGAGGAAATTGCCACGCCGAACATACCAGTGGAGGCACACCTGGCTACCAGGGAAAAGGTCATTTGAAATTGCCTTGATCGATCGATTCACAGCCATTCTACAATTACTTGACGAGCGCTGTCGCACCTCGCTGCGCCCTTTAAAAATATTTACACCGGGAGGTCAGCGGTGTAAGTTGAATCATGCCGGAGCAGGCTTGCTGCCAACTCCGGGTGCTGGCTTGCAGAAAAACAAAACGGGCAGATCAACCATGACAGACAGGCAGTTGTCTCAGAACACAATGGCATTCGTACTGGCTGGTGGCAGAGGCAGCCGGCTGCTGCAACTGACCGATATACGCGCCAAGCCCGCTGTTTTTTTCGGTGGCAAAAGTCGAATTATAGATTTTGCACTGTCCAATGCGCTCAATTCCGGTATCCGCCGCATCGGGGTTGCAACGCAGTACAAAGCGCACTCACTCATTCGACATCTTCACCTGGGCTGGGGTTTCTTTCGCGCAGAACGCAATGAAGGGCTCGACATACTACCGGCAAGCCAGCGAGCCGCCGAGGGTCACTGGTACCTGGGTACTGCAGACGCCGTTACACAGAACATAGATATAATTGAAAGCTACGGGGTGGAGTACACCCTGATTCTCGCCGGTGATCACATATATAAGCAGGACTACCAGATCATGCTGGAACAGCATGTCGAAAGTGGCGCTGATGTCACCGTTGGCTGCATTGTTGTTCCAAAAGAAGAAGCGCACGCACTCGGCGTGATGAATATCGATGAGCAGGGCCGCATAATCGAATTTATTGAAAAACCCGAAAATCCCCCGACACTCCCCGGCGATGATACAAAATCATTAGCATCTATGGGTATTTACGTGTTTAAGACCACTGAGCTGATCAAGTTACTCAAGGAAGATGCAGCGGATAAAAACTCAAGCCACGACTTTGGCAAAGATATCATTCCCTCACTAGTGAAAAACGGCAAAGCTGTAGCGCACGATTTCAGCACCTCGTGTGTATCGACCAAAGATACCGATCGACCGTACTGGAGAGACGTAGGAACGATTGACGCATTCTGGCAAGCTAATCTTGATCTTACCGATTTCGAACCGGAACTTGATATCTATGATCGCCAGTGGCCTATCTGGACATACCAGGAGATCACGCCACCGGCCAAATTTATACACGATGAAGATCTCCGGCGTGGCAGCGCGATCAGCTCACTAATCTGCGGTGGTTGCATCGTGTCGGGCGCTCGAATCAATAGAAGCCTTTTATTCCCAAATGTCTCCTGCCACTCCTATAGCAGCATGAAGCAGGTCGTGGCGATGCCGGAAGTCACCGTCGGTCGGCGTGCAAAGCTTAAAAATGCCGTGATTGACCGGGGCGTTACAATACCGGAAGGGCTGGAAGTTGGTACAAACCCCGAAATGGACAAAGAGCGCTTCCAGCGTTCGCAAAACGGCATCTGCCTGATCACACAAAAAATGATCGACAGGCTTTAGATATCTTGATATGGCATTATATCGTGCATATGAGTCAAGTTTTGTCAGATTATTAAAAAGCCTCTACACCGAAAAACAGCACAGATCGAAACCCGACGCGTGAGCGAAGTATACCGCTTGTTGCGCCTCGTTAACGCGTCGGGTTTTCCTGTGAGATACCTGCCAAATTCCAAATTATGGCAACGGCCGAATTGAGGCAACGGCCGAATTGCGGTAACGGTAAGTACCTACAATTATTTATGGGTTCGAGGCAATCCTCACAAATGTGTTGTAGACCCACACTGTTACATCAGTTTACCGGTTTTCTAAATAACTGCTGGCGCGACGCGCACGCTCCTGCGTGCCGGGGTGCGATGAAAAATACCCGCCAGCGCCATCAGATGCATCGTCTGATTGATCGCCGGTTATATTTCTAATGGCATTGGCAAAGTGGATCGGATCAATCCCCGCTTTTAACATTTGCTCGAAGGCGAAGGTATCAGCATCGGTTTCACTGCGGCGCGAATAACGACTCTGCAGCAGGAAGATCGGTACACCAGTCACCAGATCGGCTGCACCACCGGGGTTACCCAGAGCCAGTGAGGCCATCACCGTAATGGTCGATGCCTGTATTACGTGCTGCATGCCGTGACGTTCAAGCACGTGGCCGATCTCGTGCAGCAGAATAGAGTCGAGTTCACGCGGGTCGTCAATAAGTGGCAGTAAACCATCGGTGACTATGATATCTCCACCGGGTAATGCCAGTGCATTGGGAATCTGTTCACCGGCAATTTCTATATTTCGAAAATGCAATTGCAGCTGAAAAACATCCGCTCCGGCATCGGCTAGCTCGATATTCTCAACCAGGGTGTTAAATCGCGCGCGAATTTCCTGCTGTTTTCTGGTATCTACGCTGGTCGGCTTAAAGAATACACGGTCCATGGTGGCCAGCGCCCCTGAGGAGATCGCTTCATGCACCGGCACCGGCAGGGCATAGGCAATGCGCTTGGCTGCATAGGGCAAGCCCCACAGGTAGCCAGCTGCTGCCAGGCCCGCTACCAATAGCACAGACGCCAGCGCCCAGCTCCAGCTGCTCTCCAGTCGGTGTAGCCATAGACCGCCGGCTGCCTTGTGCCGGGAGGCTGATAACCATTGATCTATACCCTGGTTATCGGCGGTCTCAAAAACAGCCCCGTCCTGCCAGCGCAGTGAACGCGGAATCCGGCCCAGGCGCTCACTCACGGATAGTTCGTGCACTGTGCCTGATCGTGCAAACTGACCATCAATATAGAGCTCGTAGTGAGCAACCGGATCGGATTCGGACAGACGCAATTCAGCAGAGCGTTTGTCTGATATGTATTGCTTCAGTCGGAATCGGACACGGCCCTGATGCCAATTTGAGACCTAGTG
>MDLA01000031.1 GCA_001730015.1 Chromatiales bacterium (ex Bugula neritina AB1)
AGAATCGTTGAATGTATTTACAGTACAAAATACCCACAGATTCTACGGAACATCCATTATGAATAACTATTCGCCTCAATCGATCGAAATATCTGGCTCAAAACTTCACGCCCTCGCTACGACCTTCGTTCAGGTCCGTGAGATTCCATCTGCCACATGTGGGCGTTTAGGTTTATTTTTCGGCTTTTGCAATTATCGGTAACAGACATATTGCAAATGGATACACAAGAGCCCGCCAGACTGACCGGCCAGGGTCCCTGGTGGATAAAAGAACCTTTTTCAGGAAATGATGCCTAACAGAGGCTATCGTTGATTCAGCGATGTATAGTGATTGCTGGTATTCCCTGGCAGGCAACAAGCTGCCACATAGTGAACGCAGAATAAATGAACGTAAATTCAGCACCTACACTGCCTCGCAGACGGCTATTTAGTCGAAAATTCCGTGTGTTGCTAATTTCAGTTATGCTGTTTCTCCTGCCTATTGGATGCAGCCTGACGAATCATTTTCTGGGCAATAAATCTACACCCTGGTGGGAGCTACGCCGCGATAGCAGTGGCCAGGCGCCGAGCCCGACGGAGCACAAAGAGGCTGTAATCCAGGTTTACGCAGCCCGTGCTGCGCGCTGGCGGGGTGCGTTTGGTGTACATACCTGGATTGCAGTGAAGCCAACCGATGCGCAGAGCTACATCCGTATGGAGGTATTTGGTTTTAATTTGCGCTGGGGCGGGGATACGGTCAGCTTTAACCGGCGTGTACCCGATGGCTATTGGTTTGGCAGTAAGCCGTGGCTGTTACGCGAAATACGCGGCGGTGATGAAGTTGATCATATGATCGAAAGATTGATTCAGGCCGCGAAGGAATACCCCTACAACAAGCAGTACCGGGTCTGGCCCGGACCCAATAGCAACACATTTATCGCGTGGCTGGGCCGTAGATTGCCTGAGTTGCAGTTGGAACTGCCAGCTACCGCAATCGGCAAGGATTATCTGCCGGATGGCGCCGTGTTTGCCAGTACCCCGAGTGGCAGAGGAAAACAGGTGTCGGTAAAGGGCATGTTCGGAATACTCGTTGGCCTCGAAGAAGGTGTTGAGGTGAATATTCTGGGTCTGACAGCCGGGGTAGATTTGTCGCCACCGGCAATTAAACTACCCGGCGTGGGGCGTATTGGTTTTCGAGATTTTAAGACCAGATATTATCGTTAGGCAGACACTTGAATGGGATTTAATATCTGCCTCTGACGCTTGTCTGTACAGTTACAAAGTTACGCAAGCGGTTTGAGCGCGTTAGTTTATACTCTGCCTGGGCACTAAGCTCATCCACACAAATTATGCATGCTCGAACTCATTGAGAAGAACATCTTTGTCACCTTTGTGGTTGTAATATGTTGTCTGTATTACTTTTATCACTCCCGTTTTGTTGGAAAGCCTGCCGCTGTACACAAGTTCGCGACCGGCGTATTACTTCTCGACGCCATTGCTATGCCTTCAGTGGTTATTTTGAGTATCCACCTGATTAAAATTGTGGAAAAGCACCCCTCCATTGAGGGTGTTACCGTTAATTTCGAGTTGCTTCAATCCGGGCTGCTGTTTCTAGGTACGTTCTGGTTAATTGCCAGAGCATTCGACGTTGTTGTGATGCAGAAACTGTTTTTTCGCCGGACGGGGTATTACGCACCGCATTTATTGCGTGGCCTGGTTTACGGTGTTGCACTGATTTCCGGGCTGGGTTTTTTTCTGGGGAAGATCGGGTATCCGCTAACCGGATTTCTGGTGTCTACCGGTGTTATTGCGGGTGTTGTCGGGTTGGCATTGCAGAATACACTCGGGAATCTTTTCTCCGGTATTGCTTTTTCCCTGGAGCAGCCATTTAAAACCGGTGACTGGATTCAGTTGCAGGACGGCTCTATAGGTCAGGTTGTAGAGATGACCTGGCGGGCAACCTGGCTACAAACATTTAACAATACAATTCTCACTATGCCTAATCTGGCCCTGGCATCTCAGCCGATTATTAATCTTGACAGGCCTTCTCTGCCGTACAGCGTTTTTTACCGGTTTAAAGTGTCTCCGGAAGTTGACCCGGGCTATGTGAAGACTCTATTGGCGACTGCCGTAGGCGGCTGTCGGCATGTTTTGCCCAGACCGGCGCCTTCAATTCTTCTGCGTAGTGCTGTTGAGAACCCGTACATCTATGTGGTTTGGGTTAACTTCAGGAGTTACATGGCGCACTTTAAAGGTCAGGATGAACTGTTTACCCAAATAAACCTGGCTTTTACGCAGGCCGGCATTCATGTGTCTGCCGAAAATGTTCAGGTTGTCGAGTATGGCAAAAAACGCCCTCTGGAGCCGATAAACCTTAAAGTCAGCGATACCTTGCGCTCACTGCCTATATTTGCCCATCTAAACGACGAAGAAATTGAAATAATTGCTACGGGCAGTGAGCTTGTGACAGTTGAAGACGAAACAGAATTGTTGTTTGAAAACGAGCCGGTCGAGAAAATTTATGTTGTGATAAATGGAGAGCTGGAGTCCAGTGCCACACTGGATAATGGTCAGCGGGTAATTGGTGATACGTTTACTTCAGGAGATAGCTTCGGCTGGTCAGGTATTGTGTTCGAGGAAGTGGGGTTTATGTCGGTTAAGGCCTTATCTGATTCTCTGGTTCTGGCAATTCACAGTGATTGTATTAAGCCCGTGATATCAAAACATGAACATCTGGTTCGTCAGTTTACGGATCTGGTGACCAGGCGGATAAACAACCTTGATAAAGCACGATCAGCAGGCAAGAGGGCGCAAAGATTAAGCCTGACGCCGGGGGATATAAAAAGGCGGATTGAGCGATTCTTGAGGTAGAAGGTGCAGCATATTTATATAAACCCTGGTGTTGCATAAAACTCCGGCCCGGAACCGCTGCGCTGCTTCTATAGCAGCATCTAGGGCGCTGTTCTCATTTTTCCTGAATATCACTTATGAATGACCAGGATCAATCCAGTAACAACTCCGTGCAGCGCCTTTTGTACAGCTCTTTAAGCTTCTGAACTCGAATTATTATCCAACACCAGGGTCAATGTGGGCTAGCGTCTATTGATTCCCTGGATTTAACGAAGCAGGTTTTCATCGCCTAGAATTTCGCCGAGCCAGGTGATCACTTTTCTTACCTCTGGTTTATGGCGATCTTCATGGTGTGTGACCAGCCATTGCTGGTGTTCCAGTTCGCTGATGTTGTCTGATGCCCGTACCAGCCCGCTTTGCTCATCACCGATAAAGGTGGGCAGAACTGCGCGTGCAGCGCCAGCATGTAGTAGGTCCAGTACGTTGCGCGGGTCGGTAACTTCAATGCAGCTTGCGGTACCAATATGCTTTTTGACCCACTGTGCTGAGGGGGTATTACCGGTTACCCGTACCCAGGTAGTTATTGCCGGGTCGATAGTGTAAACCGCAAACTGTATATAGTTCAGCGGCTGGCCAGCCAGCGATGCCTGCACGGGCCGGGTGTTGCGAATACCAATGGCGGCCTCGCGGTGGTGTAAATCAAGGGCATGATTAGCTGAAATAAATTGCAACGGTAGCCAGTTTTCTGAAAGTCGGGAACCCACGTGCTTGCATAGATGGTGAGTCACCCAGGATCCCGCGGATATTTTAACCCGTGGTGTGGATTCGCCACCCGCCATTGAAGTAATCGGTTGAATAGTGCTTTCGAGCTGTGCAGCCAGAGCAAACAATGAATGCCCTTGCGCGGTCAGTGTATAGCCGGTAGAGGATCGTTTGAAAAGTTCCAGCTTCAGGCGCTGTTCAAGTGCCAGTATTCTGCGCCCTAGTATCGGGGCACTTTTTCCGGTTTCAGATGCGGCGGCGGCTAAACCGCTTTGCCGGGCTACTGCGAGAAATAATCTAAGATCGTCCCAGTCAAAAGGCGTTTCATTCATGAAATGTACATTACATCTATTCGTCTTGTTTTGACAATCCCTGGGTGGTGTCATGGCCCACCTCACTTAACGGGAAACATAAGATGAATTTTATAGATACTGAAGTTGCGCCATTGGGCATGGGGTGTTGGCCGATTGGCGGGGAGATGTACTCGGATGATGGTTCCTCGCTGGGGTACACAAACTCTGATGATAAAGAATCAATCAGGACGATACATGCTGCGCTGGCTAATGGCATTACGCTGTTTGACACGGCTGCCGCTTACGGGGCAGGGCATTCAGAGCGTTTGCTGGCGAAGGCGTTGAAGAACCGGCCGGAATCGCAGCTGATCACAAAAATCGGCATAGCAATTAATGAAGATAATAAGCAATTGTCTTTCGATGATATAGCCCCGGCAGCCGTTATTCCGGCAATTGACGCCTGCCTGAGCCGCCTGAAGCGAGAGCGAATTGACCTCTTACTATTGCACTGCAACGATATGTCAGTGGAGGTGGCAGGTCCCCTGTTTGATCAGATGGAGGTCGCTCTCGAGGCCGGTAAAATCAAGAGCTTTGGCTGGAGTACAGACTTTACAGACCGGGTGGATGCAATGGCGGGTCGATCGAGGTTTATGGCGGTTGAGCACGCGATGAATGTACTGGCAGATGCAGCAGACATGCAGCGCACAATTGAAAAGCACAGGCTGACTGCATTGATTCGATCGCCGCTGGCAATGGGACTACTTTCAGGTAAATATACACAGGGCTCCGCAATCCCGCCAAATGATGTTCGAGCCGGGCAGCAGGGCTGGCTGGACTACTACATTGATGGTCGTCCGAACCCGGCGTTTTTACAACGCTATGAAGCGGTTACTGAATTGCTTCAAACAGGTGGGAGGACGCCGGTACAGGGGGCTTTAGGCTGGTTGTGGGCAAAGGGAAAACGCAATATTCCGATACCCGGTGCCCGCACAGTCACGCAGATTGAAGGGCTGGCTGCGGCACTTGAATTCGGCGAACTGCCTGCTGTTGTGATGGCCGAAATTGAAACGCTGATAGTCAGGGATTCCGGTATTGATGGTGAGCAACGGGCTCGATAAGCAGCCAGACCCGCGCATCATGAATCAGGTTTAGAATTTGTTGAAAACTGGTACGATCGGGCGATCTTACCTTTTGCGGAGTGCCCGATGCTCAATATGGCGGCCCGGCATTATACTGACGAGCAAGCTTTCAGACTTGAGCGGAACACTTTGTTCCGTCAGCACTGGCAGCTGTTTTGCCATGTCAGTCAGCTTCTGAACCCCGGGGACTACGTTAGCGGTGATATTGCCGGTATGGCCGTGCTGGCTATTCGGGGTAATGACGGCGAATTGCGAGCGTTTTTGAATGTGTGCCGGCATCGTGGTGCACGTTTGCTGGAGCCGGGTAGCGGTAACTGCGATACGCTGCGCTGCCCCTACCATAACTGGCTATATCACAATACGGGGCAGTTGAAACATGCTCCGTGGTTCGGCGAAGATAGCGCGTTTAATGTGAATGACTGGCCACTTGAGTCGGTTTCGGTTGAAATCTGGCGCGGGCTGGTATTTGTAGCAATAAACCCTGTTTCCACACTGGCTGATCAACTGGCTGCGACAGTTGCTGAATTACACGATGTACCGCTTGAGAGCTATCAGCTGTGGGCGACCCGTGAGCTTGTATTTGAAGCTAACTGGAAAATCTACACAGATAATTTTGTCGAGGGATACCATATACCCGGTATTCATCCGGAATTTTTTCGCGCAATAGATTTTAATAATTTTGAGACCGTTGCCTGTGATGGCCTGGTGCGGATGACGGCACCCCCGCGGGGTGATCTTTTTTATCAGGGGCGGTGGTTGTGGATGTGGCCTAACTGGACCCTATCTCTATTTGAAGGTGGGATGAATACATCACGAATAAATCCGCTTTCAGCAGACAGAACTCAGCTGATTTATCGTTTTTACTTTAGTGACGTTAACGCCACAACCGATGATGATCGGCGTCAGGTTCTCGAGTCAAATCTGGAAGTGATAAAAGAAGATTTCGCTATTTGTCTGGCAACCCATGCGAACTATAAAGCTGGAACATATAAGCCGGGGCCACTGTCACCAAGGCATGAGCAAGGGGTTAATTATTTTCAGAAACAGTATCTGGCGACAATTCAGGGATCAGAAACAGACGTGGAATCGACAGTGGAGACAGAATTATGAACATGCAGCTTCTAACTGATTTTTTCTTCTGGTGCAGTGTGATAAATGGCGCGCTGCTGGCACTTTGGGTTGTGTTAATGATGCTGGCGCCGGATCTGGTTTACAAAACTCAGTATCGTTGGTTCCCGCTCGGGCGGGAGGCGTTCGCAGAAACGATGTATCGATTTTTAGGGTTGTTCAAGATTTTGTACCTGATGTTTAATCTGGTGCCGTGGATTGCACTGAAAATACTGGCGTCCGGACTGGCATAGTTTTCACATTAGCGCAGGCTATGTGCACAGGCAGATGCTGGTGTGGCAGAAGTTGTCTGTTTTTCGATAGTTCAACCGGTTGTTGCTAGTGGATTGCGGATGGTCTGCTCACCGTCAGCAGGTGTGACGGAAAGCGGCTTGATGGCAGGTAGAATGAGCATGATCGCGATCCTCGATTAGCCGTGCTGGTAGCTGGTGGTATGTGTTTACCCGCAATATTCGCGGGATTGTCGGGATCGCAATTGGTCTTTGATTCCAGAAAAAATTTCTTCGCCTGTAAATATCAGTGAATATTCGGCGCGAGAAGAAAATCCACTGTGAAAACCCTTGCCGTGAATAGCTAGTTTCCGTCCATAAAGACCTGAATTTTGCGATTTGACGGTGGCTAGATTAAAT
>MDLA01000032.1 GCA_001730015.1 Chromatiales bacterium (ex Bugula neritina AB1)
GAACAAGGCGGCAGTTACCCCTGGATTTTTCGCTCAACCGCCATGGTCAATCATTTCTATTTTTACATTTACGACAAAGACTTTGGCCCCTTATTTATCAAGTTCTGCTCCTACTTCCCGTTTGGTGTGAAATTGTGCATCAATGGTCACGAATGGCTCAAGTGCCAACTGGATAAACGTGGCATCACCTATGAGGCGCTAGACAACGGAATAGAGTCTTGTGAGGTTCCCAAGCGGGTCCAGCAGATTGCTGATTCCCTGGATGAGCAAAAGATCGAAGCATTGTTTCGTAAGTGGCTCAAGCGACTGCCGCATCCGTTTACCGCACAACAGCGAGCACAGAATTATCGCTACCAACTATCGATATTACAGGCCGAGTTTGCACTGACTCAAGTGCTGGATCGTCCCCTGAGTGGACGAGAGTTTTTTGAACAAGTAATCCGGGAGAACCTTGATCTCGGCCGCCCGGATAAAGTACAGCTTATATTTGACCGTCGTATTATTCGCACTACACCGGGACAGTTCCGCACTCGTGTGCTGACCCAGGGGGTAGTGCCGACACTACACGTCGATTATAAGCGTTCGAAGATAAAGCAGTATCACAAGGAAGAGCGTGCACTTCGCACCGAAACCACAATAAACGACACCAAAGACTTCAAGGTCGGTCGATTACTCAGAAATCTTGGTCAGTTACGCCAGATAGGCTTTGATGCCAACCGACGTTTATTACGCGTCCAGACACTGAGTCACAATTGCCTGATCGGACAAGAGCGCTTTGAACAGCTCACTCAGCCGATAAAAGTTGAAGAACAACGAGCATCCGCATTGCGATTTGGTGATCCACGTGTTTTCGCGTTAATGCTAGCGCTGTGTCAGTTTGGTCTAATCCCAGAGGGATTGCGCCATGCCAATCTACGTCCGGCAGTGGCCAGTTTGCTTGGGCTAAAACCGGACAAGTATAGCCAAGGGCAGATGACGTATGACTTAAGGCGACTGCGATTGCATGGCCTTATAGAACGAATACCGGGAACGCACCGTTACCGTCTTACCGAAGAGGGTACCATGGCTTCGCAATTCTATACACGTCTGCATAAACGTTTGTTTCGCCCTGCATTGTCTTGTAACGGTGATGAGCCAATCAACCTTCCAGATTCGCGACCATTGGCAAAGATTGATAAAGCACTGGGCGAGTTATTGCAAGAGGTGTCGCTTGTTGCTTGATCCAAAACTTGACTCAAATGCACGATATTTTTTCACTCAAGATACCTAGTCCTATAAATTCCGAAAAGCCGGCCTGCATCATCATTTTTTTGCACTAGGTTTAACCACGATCAGAATTTTTCCCTTGGCGTTGCCTGTCTCTAACCAGCGCATTGCCGTCGGAACCTCGTCGAGGGAAAACCGCTGGCCGATGCTTGGTATTACTGCGCCAGATTGGATGAACTCACTAAGTCGGACCATCATCGACTGTTTTTCACCACTGACAAACATCTTCAAGTTTTGTTTCACAAATGGCGACATTAAGACTGCTCTCAATTGACGCCCGATACCGCCGGTAACTCGATTGCCATCCTCGCCACCGGTTAAAACCAGTGTTCCTCGCTGTTTTAAAACACCACGTAGACAGGAGATACTATTGCGCCCTCCTATATCGATGATCAAGTCATACCGTCGATTCATTTCATCGAGGTATTTAGTCCGATAGTCGATCACATGATCGGCACCCAGTGAATAGACCAGGTCAGCTTTTGCAGCGCTGGCAACACCGGTAACTTCAGCGCCCATCGCCTTTGCCAACTGCACTGCATAGGTACCAACACCGCCAGAGGCACCAATGACTAAAACGTGCTGTCCGGATTGTATTTTCCCAACATCAGTGAGGGCCTCAAGCGCAGTGATGCCTGAGACGGTAACCGCTGCTGCGGAGTCGAAAGACAAGTCAGATGGCTTGGTTACCAGCTTATTTTCATCTGCTGCCGCGTACTCAGCGAACGAGCCATTAGCAATTCCATAGACCTCATCACCTGGAACAAAGCGAGTCACTTCACTGCCGACAGCGAGCACTTTTCCAGCTACGTCAAACCCGGGAACCGGTTGCTTTGGTTTCACCAGTCCAAACCCCAGCAGCCTGATTAGATAAGGCCTGCCTGTCATAAGGTGCCACGTGCCACGATCAAGTGCCGCGGAGTGTACTTCGATTAAAACCTGTTTCTTACCTGGAGTCGGGATGCTGATTGTCTCACACCTAAGTACTTCAGCCGACCCATAAGACCGGTGAACAATTGCCCTCATGGTTTCTGAATGCAATGCGCTGAGATCGGGCTGTTCTTTGTCAGAGAGTCCCATTTTCGATTGAATAGTGTGATCGACAAGTTGATTTTGTTGTGTCGTGGTTTGCATAGTGAACTCCTCTATTTCCAAAAATCGTACTAAGTACGAACCATGAAATAGAATATAATCGTACTAAGTACGAAATACAACCAAAAAACAATAAATATTGCTATCTGATGATCTGCCCCAGACTGGAAGGAACGTGAAGCCAAGCAAAGAAAGTAAAACTAAACCAGCGCGAAAATCGCTCACTCAAGCACACATCATTGAAGGAGCGGTGAAGCTTGCGGACGAAATCGGGGTCGACGCACTAACTATCCGTAAATTGGCTACGGCGCTAACAGTTAAGCCGATGACGATCTATCATTACGTGCCGAATAAGGAGTCCATTATTGATGGCATGGTGGATAAGGTCTTCAGTGAAATCGACTTACCGCCTGCCATTTCCGATTGGAAGAGCGCGATCCGTAAACGATCAATTTCTGCTCGAACGGTACTGGGCAAGCACCCTTGGGCCGTGCCTTTAATGGAATCAAGGCGCGCTCCGGGACCGGCAACATTGCAGCATCATGATGCGGTTCTGGGTTGCCTGCGAAACGGAGGGTTGTCGGTGGAAATGACCGCTCACGCCTACGCCATGATCGACGCGTTTATTTACGGCTTTGCGATACAGGAAGCAAGCTTGCCAGCTACTACTGGTGAGGAGATGTCTGACATGGTCGATGTGATTATCGAAACAGTACCTGCAGATAAATACCCGCACCTAATGGAACTGACCACCGAGCATATTCTTCAGCCAGGATACGACTTTGGGAATGAGTTCGAGTTTGGACTTAACCTTATTCTTGAAGGATTGGATAGGTACCGGAAAAAACGCTAGTTGTTCAACCTGCCTGCACTCATTATTTCTGTTTTATAGTTTAGTGAGCACACACTTAACCCGCATTATTCACGGGATTGACGGAATCTCACTTGATCTTTGATTCCGCAGAGAATTTTTTCTCTTGCAAATATCAGTAAGTATTCGACGCGAGAAGAAAATCCACTGTGAAATCAAATCTCGGCGCGATATCCTCGCCACCCCATGAATAATGCGGGTTAAATCACCCATATTCATGTTTGAACTCGCAGGTAGCAGGCCTTGACTAGCCCGGATATTTCATCAGGTGGCGAGATTATCGCGTAGAGAATTGATTTCACGGGGAATTATCCGAAGGCATCCTGTACTTATTGATAAAGGTGAATGAGTGAAAATTCTCTCGGGGCGCGCAGCCTGTGGAATCAAGGATCAAGCGAGAAATCGGCAATCTGATGAAAAATCTGGACTAGGGTTCGCTTCGAAACGCCAGGGGCGTCATCCCTGTCCAGCGCCGAAAAGCTCTGACAAAGCCCGATGCTTCAGAATAACCGACTAAATAAGCGGTTTCATTAACGGACGCCTTCTTCGCACCCAGGTAATCCAGCGCCATCTGTCGCCTCAAGTCGTCGTGAATTTGCGCAAAGGTCACACCTTCTTCCCGCAGGCGCCGGTATAAGGTTTGACGGCTCATGGCCAATTCTACTGCCACCTTCTCCATTGTGACCTCACCTCGATGAAGATGCTTGATGAGGTAGGCCTCAATCCGGCTTCGAAGCGTGGGGTTTCGCTCGAGCTCAGCAAGCAGCGCATCGGCTCGCTCAGCGAACAACCCGAAGACATAGGCATTAGGCTCATCGAATTCAGCAGCCAGCACCTGCGGGGCAATCTGCATCGCATTGCGCCGGCACCCGGACGATACAGGTACTCGCAAGATCTCCGCTAGCTTAGCCGCGTACGGCGGTTCGGGATGAGTCAATTCGACCGCCAGTGCAAACACCATTTCGGGAAAATGCCGTCTAAATTCACCGATGAATCGACCAAACGCCATTTCGCCAAGAGCGGTAAATTCATTTGGATTGGGTCGATTATCAACAATCCAGATCTGCTCATTGGTAGGTTCGACAGAGAATCGCTCACCGGCCTCCATCACGTCCACCTCGACCACCAGCTTCGCGTAGCGATTCAATTGAGTCATTGCGTCAGGCATTGATCGCGCTGAATGAACGATTAAGCCGACAATTGAAATAGTCTCTATACGGGTCTCAACGCTAAACCGGACGGCAATCGCCTGATCACCGGTCAGGTCGACGGCTGCGTCAATCAGCGCTTGATAAGCAAGCATTGAAACTCGCGCATCCTGGTCTTCGAGCGCTGTCTCAGTGAGTCGGCCATGCGCTAACAGCGAGCCTCTCGATGCGCCCTTATCGACAGCAAATTGCAAGAAGTTGCGGGCCAAGCCCGCCGATACAGTTGCGTCTTTCATCAATCAATCCAGAGCCAGTACACATTGAAACCCAGGTTGATACCAAAGGCCAATAGCCTGTTACGAGAGGTCATGGTGAACAAACGGCGTGAACACTAAATTCACGCCATCGATTGACGATGCTTTGCCGGACCGACTAGCAAGCGCCGCCAAACGAGTTTATTCATCTCATCTTATTGGACCAAAAAATGAAAAATATTACTATTGCGCTTTTGTGCACTGCTTCAGTAGTCCTGGCCACCGCCCCAGCCCACGCCGAATCGCCGTTTACCACGGGCCCGTTCGTTGGACTATCGCTCGGCGGCGTCGGCCTAATGCCACGTACAATTGGCCTAGTCAATACAGGCGAAAGTGAGCATGATAATGGCGCCGCCAAGCTCACGGCTGGCTATTGGTTCTCACCTCATTGGGGCTTTGCAGCTTCCTACGTTGACATGGGCGAATTTACCCAAACGTATAACAGCGGAAGCTTTAGCGGGAGTGTCCGCTCGGCAGGACTCGGGCTACTCGGTCGGGTGGCCATCAATGATCGCTGGAGTCTGATCGGAAAAGTGACTTTAACTCACAACAGAAGCAAACAGACTTCGGTGACAGGCGATCCTATACAGTTCTCGGAACTACGTGGTGAATCGACTCAAGCTGTTTGGCCAGGGTTGGAAATCAACTACAAAGTTAACGAGGCAGCCTCAGTCTTTTTTGAAGCCGAGTCACGCGGCGAAGCAGCAGAGAAGCTCGACACGGCTTATGGCGGTATTGGATTACGCTGGCAATTCTAGTCAGTCGATTCCTGATGGCAGCCCAATTGGCTGCCATCGCTGCTTGCTTACATTGCCGGCTCTGGATTTCCAGCACCCTTAGCTTCGTAGCAAACCCACGTGCTTACATTTCTACTTATCGTCACAGGCACGCTTGCTGTCTCATCGGTGCTTCTCCGTGGCTGGCGCAGCAGGTGCCCATGGCACTTTCTGCATAGTCGGCGCTGCGGTTATGCATCTGGTAATCACCAGCTTGCAGGCTGCACACTCCAAGCCCTTTTGCTTTGCAATTGATAGACTCAGCCGCAACAATCGCACATACAGAATGTATCTCAACACTATATTTTAGGACGGTCCCATCATGACAATCTCCAGGTTTTCTGGTATTGCGAGCATTGCACTTGCGCTAATCTATCTCGTAGGTTTTGTTTACTTCGGGGGGTTCTGGACTTATCCCGCAACCGGCTCCATCGACGAAAAGATCAGTTACTTAAACAACAATCAATTGAGTTACACGTTGGTGTACTTAACCATCTATGTAGTGTTCGGCGTCGTGCTTGCGGTTTTGGTTGCTGGTGTACACGACGTGCTTGATGCTGCAAAAAACAAAGTGATGCTGGTGTCATCAATGTTCGGCGTGATTTGGGTGGGTATGGTGATTGCCGCCGGTATGATCGGTACAATGGGGCTCGATATCGTGCTCAATGTGGCTTTGAACGACCCCGTAAACGCTATCAATATCTGGCAAGTTGTAGCGCTTATCACGCAAAGCATTGGAGGTGGTAATGAGCTAGTTGGCGGCCTCTGGGTTTTGCTCTTGAGCATTGCAGCACTAAGAAACCATAGCTTTACAAAACCCCTCAACTACCTGGGCTGTCTAGTTGGCTTGACCGGCATTTCGACGGTTTATCCAGCTGATGTTTTGACGATGGTGTTTGGCTTGAGCCAGATTGTTTGGTTTGTCTGGTTAGGGGTAGCAATGTTCAAGGCAATTCGCTAACTCCAATATCCGCTTCTTCGGTAAGAGCTAAATTGACATGCCAATTCTATCGGAAAATACCAAGGACGATACCGGGACAGGCGGAAAATACCGGGACGACATCCAAAAAAGAAAATGTGAATCCCGTCACATTACCTTCCCTATCAATCCGGCACGATCTAAGCCGTAGTTTGCTTTCGTAATTTTCTGTAGAACGTAATCGCTGTGACTAAACCCCGAAAACAACAGATCTCTCTTGACGACACTCCGTTCTAACACTGCTTTTCTCGCAGCGTTTGACAATTCTTTCTCTGTATATTCGACAAACTGTCCGGTCGGAGCTATGAACATCGCCGCCAGCAGATACAAGATGATATGCTCCGCCTTGCCGCTGTGTTCTATATCGACATCACAAAATACGGGTGCCTATCCCGGTAAACATCTGAAAATACGGGTGCCTGTCCCGGTAAATACGCTTAAGTCATCTGGACTGTAGCCGACCACGACCAACCTCATTGAGCAGATAAAGAAGCAGCATCAACCACGCACAATTTAACCGGACACCCATTTTAAATTCCAAAAAATGCGAATGCCATTCAGTAAATCCGGGATGTAAAAACTGTACGCGACCAACAGCAATATGGAATCTAGCTGAAACGGAGTATTTTCAACACAACCTATACCAATTCATTGCGAACTGAGTACCTGTTACTATATTTTCTTTTCTGCCAGTGGATAAGCTGGTGCGCTTTACCTTATTGGTAAGCCCATTTTTTGGTTCTAATAACTGCTTGTCTCAATTTCCTTGATCAAAACAACCATTCACATGCCGCCCTGCCTGGCATTCTTTTATAACCAAGTGCCTCACAGGCCTTCCTGAGTTTATGCACTGATCCCACCAGGGTTTTAAAACTACTCTCAAAATTCTGCGTCATGTAAAGCCAGTCGTCCTCGTCTATTTCTAAACGAGTCAATATCTCCGGCAGATCCTTATCGATTGAACCACGCTTGTCTTCACGGATTTGCCTGCCTGTCCAATCCACCAACTCCAGATAATCCGTTAACCTGTACGCCAACCCTTCCGGCATTGGCTCTCTTGGATTTCCTGTAAATCGCTCGAGACCGATCGGCTGCTTACCTATTACCTCCGGAGTGCGACCGGCACTTGTTGCAGCCTCACAACGCCTCTTCACTGATGTATGTGCTGACGTCTCTGGAGTAGCCGCCATCTTTGCTCTGATTGGATTGAGATCCACATACACCATGCCACT
>MDLA01000033.1 GCA_001730015.1 Chromatiales bacterium (ex Bugula neritina AB1)
CCTACCAGCTCGACTACCCCGCCTCCTGGCTCACCTTGGTCGCGGGCGAGACGGTGGTTATTTGCGATAGCCGCTATCGGGTAACGGATATCCGCGCCATTAATGATGGGACGGAGCGTCGCGCAAGTCTGGCACAAGATGAAGCCTGAATGCTGAATGCAAACCTGCACCTAAACCAGAAAAAAAAAGACCATGATGCACTCCATCCGCGAGCAAATTTTGCGGGCGCTGATGCTGCGCTTAATCGATGCCATTGCACCAACCCCGGTCGTGCGTATGCCGGGAACGCCAATCAGCCGCGATGCCAGCCCGGCGCTATTAGTTTTTTCCGAAGCCGACACCATTACCAGCAGCGCCAACGGGGTGCTGGACTGGGCGCTGACTCTGCGCCTAGTGGCACTGGCGCGCGGCGATAAAGCCTTCACCATCACCGACCAGCTGATGGTGACTGCGCACCAGCATTTAATGCGCGATTTACCCACCAGCGGTCTGTGTCTCGGCGTCGCGCCCCAAGATTGCGTATTCTGGCGAATTTGATCAGTCATTCTGGCGCAACTTGATCACCTCAATCTCGTAACGCGTGGACTTGGATATTAGCAGCCTTACTGATCAACTTCACTCATCACCTTTCGCATCGACTCACCTTTCAATTTCAACTTGTGGCTGTTGTGCAGTAAACGGTCAAGTATGGCATCGGCCAAAGTGGCATCACCGATGGCTTTGTGCCATTGCGTGATGGGCAATTGACTGGTAATCAAGGTGGATTTCAAGCCATGTCGATCCTCCATGATTTCCAGCATGTCATTGCGCTGGCTGAGCGACATTTTTTCCAATCCCCAGTCATCCAAAATCAACAAATCAGTCTTCGCCAACTGTTGGATTAGCTTGGGGAAACGCCCATCTCCGTGGGCGATACTGAGCATTTCTAACAAGCGCGAGGTGCGAAAGTAACGCACCGACAATCCTTGGCGACAGGCCTGGGTAGCCAATACACAACCGAGATAAGTCTTGCCACAGCCGGTTGGGCCGGTAATCAGTACATTGTGATGTTGCTGTATCCACTGGCTGCCAAGCAGGTCGGCAAACTGGCTTTGTAGAAGTCCGCGGGGATGCCGGTAGTCAATGTCTTCCGGCTGCGCTTGCAGTTTGAGCTTAGCGGCCTTGAGTAGACGGCTAATTTTGTTGTTGTGCCGGTAGCTGGTTTCACGGTCAACCAGCAGTGCCAGTCGCGCCTCAAAACCCAGTTCTGCATGGGTGGACGGTTGCGATAGCTGTTGCTCAAGCCCGTCAGCCATGCCGGTGAGTTTGAGGCTGCGCAGAGTCTGTAGGGTTTGGTTATTCAACATGCTTGTTTCCTTAGGTATTGTGGTTTAGTGGTAGTAGGATTCACCGCGTAGATTTTCGTGATGATCCAGGTTGAGCTCTTCCTGTGTTGCAGCAGACTCCGTCTTCATCGTCGCTTGATCCAGCCCCTGCTTAAGGATGGATTCAACACTACTGCGGGTAGGTGAGTTAATCAGCAATGCTCGATGGCAAGCATTATTGAGGCGTTCGCGCCCATATTTTTTCGCATTACTCAGTAGCGCCAGTATGCGGCGATAGCTTTGCTCTTGATGGCGTTTTTCCTTCAATATCAAGCTCACTACTTCTCTTGTAGCCTCGCCGATATCTCCAGCCCAACTGAGGAAACGCTGCGGCGACCAGTCACTCATCGCCCGATGGCTGCGCGGCATATGCTCGACACAAGTGCTGTGGGCACCCTGGCGATAACTGCGTGGATGGCTAGCGAAGCGCTGCCCATGACGATAAATTGCCACTGTGGTATCTGTGGCCTGCACTTCTACTTTCTCTTTCACCAAGTGGTGTGGCACCGAGTAGTAGTGTTTGTCGTATTCGATGTGATAGTCGATATGCACACGAACCTGTTTGATCTCGGCATACCGGTAGGGGTTTACTGGCAAAGGTCGCAAGACTGGTTGATCCAACTGCTCAAACTGACTGCGACGCGTACCCGGTAGCTTCTTGAAGGGGCGCTGATTGAGATCATCGAGCAGAAAGCGAATGGCTTGATTGAGAGAGGCTAGGGTAAAAAACGTCTGGTGACGCAAGCGCGCCATAATCCAGCGCTCAACAATCTGTACCGCTACTTCTGCTTTCGATTTATCTTTGGGTTTATAGGGACGCGCTGGCACCACTGCAATGCCGTAGTGCGATGCTAACTGTTGATAAGCGGGATTGATATCTGGCTCGTATCGGTGGGTTTTACTCACACCACTCTTTAAATTATCTGGCACTACCAACTCGGGTACACCGCCAAAGAACTCAAAAGCCTGTACATGAGCACCAAGCCAGTCCACTTGACTCTGGCTCCAACTGGCGCAGGCAAAGGTGTAATTGGAGGCGCCCAGTACCGCTACAAATACCTGCGCCTCACGCATCTCACCGGTATCGGAATTGGCCACCGGCATAGTCGGCCCGCAATAATCCACAAATAGCTTCTCACCGGCTCGGTGAACCCGGCGCATACTGTGTTTTTGCTTGTTCAACCATTCCAGATAACGATGGCAGAACTGGGCATAGCTATAGCCATCCTCTGGATGTCGTTGGCGGTACTCTAGCCATAGTAGTTGTTTAGTTACGCCTTTGCGCTTTAACTCCTGATGAACAGCAGGGTAATCTGGTTCAGCAAAGCGGCGCTGCCCGGTGAGGGGTTGAGTGGGGAACAACAACCGTCCCAGAGTGAGCTCATCCATATCGGCAGGAAGCGGCCAGCCCAGGCCGGATCGTTGGGCGCGGTTGAGGTAATTCACGGCAGTGCCGTAGCTAATATTGAGGGCTTGAGCAACACCGCGGCGACTCAGGCCGGCTTCGTAATGCAGTCGTAAGACATCTTTGATTTTACGCATTGATAACCTTTTGGATCTCACCGGTTTCACTCCTCGCTGATAAAAAGCCTGAGGGTAACCGGAAAGTCTTATTCATCAATGCGTTACGATGGATTCTGGAAAAACTTGATCAGTGATTCTGGCAATTGATCACTCATTCTGGAAATCCAGAAAAAATGATCAAATAAAACCAGAATGACCGATCAAATAAAACCAGAACGGGTGATCAAGCAAAACCAGATTGGGTGATCAAGATGGGCCAGAACAAGTAGTAAGCCAGCTGCGATCTACTCAAAAGGTATCCAGCAGGAATTCCAAAGCAACGGTGAAGGATTATTTTGATCGCCAAAAAGGGGTGGAAACCCAACTTATAATTCGCGGCGGTAAGGCTAAGAAAGTCACAATGTTAGCTGCACGTCTATACGTTAAGGCACACGGTAAATACCGTTTTGTTGTCGCGCTCAAGTATGAGGGAGAAGAAGAGTATCGCTATCTGATTGCCTCTGAGTTGTCGTGGCATCACATGGATATAGCCAGACTTTATACCTTGAGGTGGTTGGTCGAGGTTTTTATTCAGGATTGGAAAGCCCACGGAGGCTGGAACAGATTGAGCAAGCAGCGAGGTGAAGAAGGATCGAGGCACGGCCTGATCCTGAGCCTACTGTGCGAACATTTACTGTTACTGCATCCTGAGCAATCAGTCCGGCTTAAAAACAAACAGCCCGGGATGCCCGCTGGCTGCCTGATCGAACACCTCAAAGCTGATGCATTGGTTGACACTATTAAAGAAGTGGTCGCCTCAAATGATCCAGAAACTGCTTTGGCAGCGTTAACTCTTGCCATGAAGGACGCGCTACCAGTGCGCGACTCGAGTAGGCATATGGCCGGTCGGAACTTGGGCAAACAAGAGGCTACTGCTTCGCTTAAGGCTCATGCAGAAAAATATGAGATGTTGAATGCCGCCTGATTGTCAAGCATAAAAAACTGCAGAATCGAGTATAAGCTCTGGAATCGGCTGGCCTCTGGTAGCTATATGCCCCCACCGGTCAGGCGCGTGGAGATTTCCAAGGCGGACGGCGGTGTTCGTCCACTGGGAATTCCGACGGTTGCGGATCGGGTTGCCCAAACGGTAGTCAAACAAGCCCTGGAACCGGATCTAGAACGTCACTTTCATCCGGACTCCTACGGCTATCGGCCGGGCAAGTCAGCCCATCAGGCGATTGGACAGGCGCGCAAGCGCTGCTGGCGCAACGACTGGGGCGTTGATCTGGATATCAAGGGCTTCTTCGATAACCTCGATCATGAACTCTTGATGCGTGCGGTGCGCCACCACACCCAAGACAAATGGGTACTGCTCTACATCGAGCGATGGCAGACAGCCCCGGTGCAATTGAATGGTGGAGCATTACAGGAGAGGAACAAGGGCACCCCGCAAGGCGGTGTGGTCAGTCCTCTGCTGGCGAACCTGTTCTTGCACTATACCTTCAATGCGTGGATGCAAAGGCACTATCCGAGCATTCCCTTCGAGCGGTACGCTGATGATAGCGTTTGCCACTGCCGTACACGGAAGCAGGCCGAACATCTAAAAGCCGTGCTGGCGCAGCGCTTTGCAGATTGTGGGCTGGAACTCCATCCGGAGAAGACCAAGATTGTCTACTGCAAAGACGACGATCGACGTCTGGACTATTCCACCACCAGTTTCGATTTTCTGGGCTACACCTTTCGCCCGAGAAGATCGAAAAATCGGCAGGGAAAGTTCTTCATCAATTTCAGTCCGGCGATCAGCAATAAAGCGGCGAAAGCAATCCGGCAGGAAGTGCGCAGCTGGAAATTGCATCTACGCAGCGACAAGTCTCTGGAAGATTTGGCAAAGATGTTCAACGCGGTGATCCGGGGTTGGATCAATTACTACAGCGCCTTTTACAAGTCAGCGCGGTATACAACCCTCCGACGGATCGACCGTAGGCTCGTTATTTGGGTAACTCGCAAGTTCAAAAGACTGCGGGGCCACAGGAGGCGAGCGACCCACTGGCTAGAGCGTATTGTGCGCAGACAGCCATGGTTGTTTGCCCATTGGCGATTATTGTTTGGACAGGCTGGGTAGGAGGAGCCGGATGAGCGGAGATGTTCACGTCCGGTTCTGTGAGCGCCTCGAGGGGAGGTTCCTCGGGGCGACTCGACTACTGATACTGTGCTGCTCAAAGACAGCGGCAGAAAATGCCCTGCAAATGGCGACCGAGATACTGGAGCAGGATTTAAACCTGACAGTTAACCGGAATAAAACCCACATTGCCCAGAGTGACAGTGGGGTAAAATTTCTGGGAGTGGAAATTCTGACTGCGTATACCCGCATTCAGACCAAGAAGCTCAAGGCACTGAAAGGGAAGATAAAGCAAATTACCCGAAGGTCATCCTGGACAAATCTGGCGGGCGTTATCCGGCAGCTCAATCCGGTGATACGAGGGTTTGCTAACTACTTCAGGATTGCCAATTGTAGCCGAGAACTGAAACGGCTCATGGGATGGATAAGGCGCAGATTGAGAGGTATACAGCTGAAGCAGTGGAAGAAACCAGCAAAACTGCACAGACGGCTTAAACAGCTGGGCTACAAGCCACCCTTCAAGCACATCAAGATGCGCTCATGGAGAAATGCTGCCAATCCGCTGGCGCACTACGTCATGCCAAACAGCTGGTTCAATGTACTAAAGCTGGTAAATCTGGAAGAGGTAAAACGGGCACTCTCGCCCCTCATTGTTGAGGGATAAAAGAATGCAGGAGCCGTGTACGAGGTCCGTACGCACGGTTCTGTGGGAGGGCTGAGGCGTAAGCCTCACCCTACCTAATGTTTATCTGGGGTGGTGTATTTAGCGAATAACCCATGCAAACACAGTAAAAAGCCTGGATAATCCTCAGCAGAATTTTTCATACCCACGGTAGTTCGATGCAGACATCCACATTATTTGCCTGCCTGTTGCTGCTTATTCTGGTGGCTTACGGCAGTGGTTTCAGTCGTGCGCTCAGCGCAGCACGCAAAGGGGGCGGTGTACGAAGCTTAGCTTCTTTACCCAACTATTACGGGGTTCATGTCGCTCTGTGGTGTGGTTTTCCTCCACTGCTATTGTTGGGGGCCTGGCTGGCATTTGATGATTCAATAATTCGCGTGTTGGTCCTTGGGCGAATTGCAGACAAACCGGAAACTCTTGCAGGGCAGTATTTGCTGTACACTCAGATACAGAATCTGGTGGCTGGTAATCTGATCGGTCAGCCTACTGCAGAGCTTCAGGCTGCCGCTGCACACCTAGTGAGCCTGCGTCACGGTGGGCAGATTGTACAAAATCTATTGGCCTTGATTCTTGCTGTGGGGTTTGGCAGCTACGCGCTGTTGCGTATTAGACCCGAACTCAGGGCGCGAGAAAAGGTAGAGCAAGTACTCCGCAAAATACTCTTAGCCTGCGCCTGTGCCGCTATTCTCACTACTTTGGGAATTCTGCTTTCGGTGCTGTTTGAGTCTCTGCGCTTTTTCCGTTCGGTACCGATTACAGAATTTTTGTTCGGCTTGCACTGGAGCCCGCAGATGGCATTGCGGGCCGATCAGGTCGGTTCCAGCGGTGCTTTCGGTGCAGTGCCACTGTTTATCGGCACACTGATGGTTTCTGTAATTGCGATGCTCGTGGCTGTTCCGGTCGGTTTGATGTCGGCTATTTATCTGTCGGAGTACGCGAGTAAACGAGTGCGTGATTTGGCCAAGCCGATATTGGAAATACTCGCTGGTATTCCCACTGTAGTGTACGGGTTTTTTGCCGCTTTGACTGTGGCACCATTTGTGCGTGAAGCCGCTGCTGCAATGGGCTTTGCAGCCTCCAGTGAAAGTGCGCTAGCTGCGGGATTGGTTATGGGGGTGATGATTATTCCATTTATATCCTCATTGTCTGACGATGTGATTACCGCGGTACCACAGTCTCTGCGCGACGGTGCTCTGGGGCTTGGCTCCACCAAGTCGGAAACTGTACGCAAGGTAGTGATACCCGCTGCTTTGCCCGGTATTGTCGGTGGTATTCTGCTCGCAGTATCTCGCGCAATCGGTGAAACCATGATTGTAGTGATGGCCGCGGGGCTTGCTGCCAATCTCACTGCCAACCCATTGCAATCGGTCACTACGGTTACGGTACAGATTGTCACCCTACTGGTGGGTGATCAGGAGTTCGACAGTCCCAAAACCCTGGCTGCATTTGCCCTTGGGTTGATGCTGTTTCTATCTACTCTTGTGCTTAATTTCATCGCGCTGCACGTAGTAAAAAAATATCGAGAACAGTATGACTAGTCCAGTTCAGCCAACAGACCGGCAACTACAGGTTCGCGAACGCATAGCCCATAGTCTGGCCAGTCGGCACCGCAAGGAAAAACTATTCCGTTTGCTGGGGATTGGCAGTGTTACTTTTGGCATATTCGTGGTGTTGGCGTTGTTTACCGATATTATTGGCAAGGGTCACGGCGCTTTTGTGCAGACGGCTATTGAGCTAGAGGTGGATTATGATCCACAAGTTCTCGGTATTGATCGTGTAGATACCGAGAGCCTTGTCCGGGCCAATTTCGATGGCGTTATTCGCAAGGCGCTACAGAATCGGTTTCCCGACGTTGGGGGCCGCAGCAATCGGCGGGAGTTATTTTCACTGGTGTCCTCTCAGGCACCTTACCAGCTGCACCGGGAATTGCAGCAAGATCCGCAGTTGTTGGGGCACAGACAGAAGCTGTGGTTTAGCGCAGACGATGATGTGGACACCTACGTTAAGCTTTTTGCAAATAATAAAACAAAGGAATTTGAGCGCATTTCAAAACAGCAGGCCGGTTGGATTCAACAACTGATGGATTCCGGCGAGCTTAAGCAGCGTTTTAACACCACCTTCTTTACCAACGGAGATTCCCGCGAACCAGAGCAGGCAGGTATTCGTGCAGCCTTGATTGGTTCGCTGCTGACGCTGATGGTGACACTGGTATTATCCTTCCCGATCGGTGTAGCTGCGGCAATCTATCTGGAGGAGTTTGCACCCAAAAACCGCTGGACAGACTTTATTGAAGTGAACATTAATAATCTTGCCGCGGTGCCTTCCATTGTGTTTGGTCTTTTGGGTTTGGCAATTTTTATTAACTTTTTTGAACTGCCCCGTTCGGCCCCGCTGGTGGGTGGTTTGGTGCTGACCTTAATGACATTGCCGACGATTATTATTTCAAGCCGCGCTTCACTTAAAGCAGTGCCACCATCTATACGGGAAGCAGCGCTGGGTATGGGCGCTTCGCGCATGCAAACTGTTTTACACCATGTGCTGCCGCTGGCCATGCCAGGTATGCTGACAGGTGCAATTATCGGTATGGCACAGGCGTTGGGGGAGACTGCACCGCT
>MDLA01000034.1 GCA_001730015.1 Chromatiales bacterium (ex Bugula neritina AB1)
GGGCGTAGCGAGGGTCACTCAGGTGCGTGAGATTTCGCCTACCACATGTGGGCGTTTAGTCATTCTAAATAACTACATGTGGTCGGTGAAAGATCGCGTGTCCTGAGGGACCCGCAGTAGCGCTGGTTTATGGACGGGCACTAATTAGCACCATCCGGCTGCGGCAACGCTGCGGATCATCAAATTCAATAAATTCGATCTGCTCCGGGCGGTCGGCCGGTGTACCATATCCGTCGTCATTTTCCCACGCACACAACGGTCTAAGCTTCAATTATGAGTTTATTTGCCAGCCGCAAACCTCTTACCCACGGCGGCGTCCTCGCCATGCTGGACGCCGCGGTCAACACTTCCGAACGACTCGGGCAGCCCCAGTGCATTGTAATTGCTGATGCCGCGGTGATCTGCTACTGCAGTTCAAGATGACCGGAGCAAAATTTTTTAGCCGGAAAAGTGCCCTGTCAAAATCCCTGACAGCCGCATCGATTGGAGCGCCTGGAGCCGCAATACCGGAAGCGGTAAAACCGGCAATCGCTGCAGCAACCGATGGATCGGTAACCGGGCTCGCTGGTGGCTTATCGATAATTGTCAAAGGGGAACTGCTCGGGGGCATCGGAATAGGCTCGGGATCACCTGATCAGGATCTCGACGTTGCACGCGCGGCCCTGAATGCCGTTAGTGCAGAGCTTTTTAACAATTAATCGAACAATCACTGACAGCAACCAATACCGTGTAGTAAATGCGGCATGGACAAATTATCAATGCTGAATACACAGTCCGATGCAGGCATTACATTGCATACCCTCATCTTCGGTGCTGCCGGGGCCGGTCTGGCCTATTTGCTTGCTTTTCCAGTGTATCCAATACTTGGCCCGGCAATCTGTGTCAGTGCAATCGCACTGGCAGGCGTGAAATGCGATGTAGCAGTACCGATACGTGATACGGCCTTACTATTCATTGGAATAAGCATCGGATCAGGAGTCGATGCAAACGCCGCCGCCGCAATACTGCGGTGGCCAATAGCCTTTCTGGCATTAGCATTCATGCTTATGGTGATACTACAATTTTGTCGCTACCTGCTAAACGGGTTCTTCGGCTTTGATCGTCAAAGTGCCGTGCTCGCCGCAGCACCAGGGCATCTGGGGTTTGTCCTGAGCCTGGGATCAACAATGAATATAGACATCGGCAGGGTATCTATAGTCCAGGCAATTCGGGTACTTGCTCTGACAATCAGCGTACCCTTTGTCGCCATCCTGTTCGGTATAGACACCAGCAACGTCGTATCGACACCCACACAATTTATGCAGGCTTCGCACACTGTTTTTCTGGTTGTTGTGTCAGCAGCCTCTGGCTTTCTAATAAAACATTATTCAGTTCCCGCCCCTTACCTGATAGCTGCCATGCTGCTCTCTGCAAGCACACAACTCACCGGACTGACCTCCGGTGCGCTACCGCCTGTGATTGCGCTGCCCTGCTTTATTGTAGTGGGCACCCTGATTGGCACCCGGTTCTCCGGAATTACTCTACGACAATTAAAATCCAGCCTGCTCGCCGGATCAATAACCACAACCGCAACGGTTATTATCGCCTCAGTAACCGCTATACCGATTGCCTGTTTTCTGGATATGCCCATTGCACATGTGCTCATTGCATTCGCCCCGGGCGGACTGGAAACAATGATTGCGATGGGAGCCGTACTCGGCATTAACCCCGGTTTCGTCGCTGCCTGTCACGTTGCGCGGCTGTTTATACTGACTCTGCTGGTACCTGTAATGGCAGGCAGACTTTCCCCTGGCGAGGAAAGTACAACACGTGACTGACAACCGGAATATAGAAAATATGCAATACAATAAATGGAAGCTGATCACATTCGATTTGGACGGCACCTTAATTCGCGGCATGAGCACCGCCGAACATCTGGCCGGAAAAATGGGAGGGCTGGAAAAAGCAAGGGAGTACGAAGAGCTGTATACCCAAGGCAAAATCACCGGCAGGCAATTTGCTGAATTCGATTGCAGCAGATACAAAGGCCATTCGAGAAAGAATGTGGCGCAGCACCTTGAAGATATACCCGCAATAAATCATATTGAAGCTACGCTGGATATTCTGTCACGCAATAGCATTCATAGTGCAATCTGTACACTGGCATGGACATTTTTAGCTGAAACAGTAGCATTGAGATACGGTTTTTCCGACTACTCCGGAGCAAGCCTGGAGCTTGATGAAAACTACTGCTTTACCGGCGGCGTCAACCGTTTTTTTCATGCAGAAGATAAAGTCAGTTATGTAGAAAAACTCTGTGTTAAACACGCAATTGAAATGTCGCAAGTGGTACACATTGGTGATTCAACATCGGATCTTTATCTGTTTGATGCCGTAGGCTACTCCATCGCTTTGAACGGTTCAGCACAAGCCATTGAGCGGGCCGACACATCAGTAAATTCAGAATCACTGCTTGATACGCTTGCAGTAATACCAGACTTATTGCCAGTACAACAACCATAGACCACAGCCATAGACCACAGCAAGATGCCAGCACAATGACCAAAGAACATACCGCTCTGGTTGCCGGTGTTACCGGAGCCATTGGCGCAGCAGTGGCTCATGAATTAAGCCAAAATCAAAACCGGACAGTCTACGGTCTGTCTCGCAATCCGCCATCCAGCCCATTGCCGGAAGTGTCGTATCTGCAAACTGATTTATCGAACCGGCAAAAATGCTCGAAAGATATTGCTGCACTTGGCAACGTCACACATATCTACTACTGTGGTCGTGCCACCCACTCAGAGCAAGTGCTGGAAGACCCCGAGCATAACCTCGAATTACTTCGCAACCTGCTCGACAGCACCGAAAAATCAGGCACGCTACAACATGTCCATCTGGTTCAGGGCGGAAAATACTACGGCGTGCACATTGGCCCGTTTCCCACTCCGGCACAGGAGGGACAGCCTAGAGCTCCGGCTCCAAACTTCAACTATGATCAGCAGGATTTTCTCAGCGCGCGATCAGAGCGGGCCAATTGGACCTGGTCGGCCTCTCGGCCAAATACACTGATACACTATTCCCCTGCTGTAGCCCGGAATCTGGTCAGTTCACTCGGGGCCTACGCCGCACTATGCAAAGCCATGGGTGCCGCGCTCGATTTCCCGGGACCCGCGCAAGCCTATAACAGCATCACCCAGGTCACCTCCCTCGACTTACTGGCCCGCGGTATTTCATGGATGAGCTGCACCGGGCATTGTGCCAATCACGCCTTTAATATAACCAATACCGATATATTTCGCTGGAGCTCACTGTGGCCAAAACTTGCCGATGCGTTCAGCATGCCGGTCGGTACTGTCAGACCAATGCAACTGGCAGATGTCATGGCTGACCGGCAATCACTTTGGATGCAGCTGTGTCGGCAAAGCAATTTGAAACAGACCCGACTAAACCGGATTGCCAACTGGGGATACCTCGACGCCACACTGACTCGAACCTGGGATGAAATTCTCTGCCACAACAAAACACGGGCGATGGGCTTTCACGATTGGGATAACAGCGAAGACAGATTCTTCCTGATTCTCGACCAGTATCGCAGCGATGCATTAATTCCCTAGGCAGGAATCCCGTTTAATTCGCTGAAGGCTCGCCAGCAAAAGCACACGGTTAATTTAAAGGCCGTTTTGCAAAACGGTTTGTATTTTAAAGAAAATCCCCAACCGGGAGAGTCGCTTGCGAGCATGGGCGACTCGAATCAGGCGGTTACACTGGACCCGCCAGACAACACACCTTTTGCGGGGCAGCCAGACAGCTGGCTGGAATAATTATTAGTAATGCCTGGTCCACCTTGCCAGATCGAGCCTCCAGGCGGCTCAAGATAAATACCAATTCACTGCGAACTGCTGAGTATCCATTCAACTGAGGAAGAACTATGGCGATACAACCACCACTACAAGAACTGCCAATTGCTACCACCGATAGCGGATTTTATGCAAATTTCAATCAAATCGTCTCGCTGGCATCAAAAATTGCCATTGCGCTGGTGGTAATCTGGGCCGCTGTTTTTCCGGAAAGCGCAGGCAAAACCCTGGGCGCCATGAAAACATGGTCATTCAACAACCTGAATCACTACTATACCTGGTCAGTCGGTTTTTTCATCATAGTCTGTCTAATCATAGCGTTACACCCAAGATGGGGGAAAACCATACTAGGCGATGGTGGAAAACCGGAATTTTCAAATTTTTCCTGGTTCTCAATGATGTTCGGTGCCGGTATTGGTATTGGCATGCTGGGCTACGCAACCGGTGAGCCCATGTGGCACATAGGTGATAACCCTCTTATCCGAATGAGCACTATCGAAGTAAAAGCAGCGCTCGACGCCGCCGGCATTGCCATTGCCGAAGGCAGTACAGCGATGGCAACATACACGGCGCAGGTGGAGGCAGGGAACCTGAAAGCCATTCCCGACCTGGTATTGGCTAAAACTGAATCAGCAATTACATCTACCTATCGCTATTCATTTCTACACTGGGGCCTTGGCGCGTGGGCCTGCTACGCACTGGTTGGTATATCACTTTCATTTTTTGCTTACTCACGGGGTTTGCCTCTAACTATCCGTTCAACACTGGCACCTTTGTTTGGCCGATCTCTATCAGGCCCGATTGGCCATTTTGTCGATATCACCGCAGTGGTTGCAACCATACTCGGCATTAGCCAGACGATAGGCTTGGGACTCGATTCGTTTTCCGCAGGTTTATACAACTTTACCGGCGCCGAGTGGCTGATGACAACTGACGACAAAGGCGTATTGGTACCGAGTACTGGTTCGATGTTGCTGGCGCTGGCCGTAGTGATGGTCTGTTCCACGCTGTCAGCCCTTTCCGGTGTAGGTAAAGGCATTAAATGGCTGAGTAATCTCAATATGGTGCTGTCGTTCAGCCTGCTGGCCTTTTTTGCGATATTCGGCTCCACCCTGTTTGCTTTAAAAATTCTGGGTTTCGGCATTCTGGATTACATTATTCATCTACCCGCTATCACGTTCCAGGTGTTTCCCGCCGAAGGAGCTGGCAGCCCCGGTGAATGGCAGGGCTGGTGGTCGATTTTCTACTGGGCATGGTGGATTGCCTTCGCACCTTTTGTCGGAATATTTCTGGCACGCATTTCCAAAAATCGCAGCATTCGCGAATTCGTTCTGGGCTCAATCGTCGCGCCCTCGTTCATGTGCTTTCTATGGTTTGCATTGTTAGGTGGTACGGCTATCGATCTAGAGCTTAATGGCAGCGCAAATGGCAGCATCTTTGCCAAGAGCCTGACAGCGCAGCTTTACGAGACAATCAACGTGATGATGCCTGAAGCCGCCGCTATATTGTCGATACTTATCGTGATACTCCTGCTGACCTACCTTGTTACTTCAGCAGACTCGGCGGTGCTGGTCGTCAATACAATCAGTGCTGGCGGATCGCAGGGAGCTGCTACCAAGCACCACATAATCATGTGGGGCCTGATTCTGACAGCGGTAATCGCCGCCCTGTTACTGGCCGGCGGACTCAACGCCATCCAGTCAGCAATGATTATCGGCGCCATACCGTTTTCATTTTTTATGATTCTAATGGGCGTCTCGCTAATCAAGGCGCTGATCAGAGACGATATGCGCAACAATCAAAAACAGTCGTAAAGTAAGAGGCGAACGGGCTATCTGACTGACCAGTTGATAGCCCGTTTAACCGGCAGTTCCGCGTAAGCCTGTGCGAATATGAGGATCATACTTTTGCAACAGATACTTCTGCTTGATTGAAGCGAATAGTTTCTAGTTTGTTTCCGTCCATAAACCGGGGCGTAGCGAGGTTCATTCAGGTGCGTGATATTTCGCCTACCACATGTGGGCGTTTG
>MDLA01000035.1 GCA_001730015.1 Chromatiales bacterium (ex Bugula neritina AB1)
AACAACAGACAACGCAGCGCTTGAGGCGGCAAGAATCGTGGCAAGTCCTAAACCTGCGGCAAGCATTTGTAGTGCATTTGCTGATAGATCACCCGCCGCGGTTGCCAATGAACGTTGAAACCCATGTACGCCACTATTGCTAAGCATAAGGAGCTGGCTAGGACCAGGTGTACTCATAAGCGCCAAGACAGTAACAACATAAAGAAGCCAAGTTTCAATTGCCATGTGTAGGAGATCCTTAATTACCAGCTAACCATTAATCACTTTACTAGAGAAGTACTAGATTTCGCAGCGAAATTGTGCCGCCTGAATCGCAGATTCCCGCAAAAACAAGCACTTGCCGGGGCTGCATTGTGCTGCCAATTTCAACTGATGACTAGTAAAGTGTTAGCCAATTAAATTTCCGCAGAAACCTGACGGACGAAATTCGGTCACCGACTGGCGGGACTTGGCCGACAACTGTCTGTCAATAACCCAAATAGATTACTCTACAACTTTCCGGACGGATGATCTGCGGGGCTGAAACCTACCTGTCAAATTCCAGATAGCGTATGTGAACGACATGGGTACCACCTGAGTAATCGCTGATGAATACCAGCAATCCTAACGAAATTGGCTGTTAACTACTAACAATCGCAGCAACTCACTCGCCGGCCACTTCCCCGATGATGGCAATGACACAGTGCCCGCAATCAACGCAACAAGCCACTTCCTGCATCTCCCTTTAACGCCGGTATGAATATACCTCTATGTCAACCCAGGTAAATGCCCCCTTTGGTTGCTGACGCAGCATTGACCTGTGTCTCCATGCCGGTGTGTCTCTTTTTCGTTAAATGGAGATTCCGCATGCCTACCCATTCCCTTGATGAAGAGATTACTCAGTACATCATCGACAATATCACCGACAACAACGTGCCTTGGCGCAGACCTTCCGATGCATCACATCCCACAATCACTACGCCAATGCGCCACAATCACGAGTTTTACCGTGGGATTAACAAGATACTGCTGATGACGGCCTCATTCTGCCATCAGTACACCTCACCATACTGGCTGACATACAAGCAGGCTCAGTCGATTTCGGCGCATGTGCGAAAATCGGAGAAAGGTTTTCGCGTCATTAAGTTTGGCACTTTTGAGCCGGATGACACTAAGGCGGCATCACCTGTCGTATCTGACGATGCCGAAATGAACAACAGACGACCCTACATCAAGCGATACACGGTCTTTAATATTGAGCAGATTGATAACCTGCCAGCCGATTATCAGCAGGTTCGCACAGTAGAGAAAATCACCACACATGAAGTACACCGCTTTGCCGACGCGTTATCTATTCCGGTTCGACACGGTAATTCACACGGTCAATACATTCGTTTGGATGATGGCACGGAGCATATCCGGTTACCGAACTACGACTCCTATCCCGATGACGACGCGTACATCGCGACTTTTTTCCACGAATTGATTCATGCGACTGGTCATCAGAAACGACTGGATCGACTGGTAAAAGATCCGGACAAGGCGCAAACATCGTTCGAGGAGTTAGTGGCAGAGCTGGGATCCGTCATGTTGTGCCAGCGTTTTGGTATTTCCACCAATACCGATCATCGTCACATACCGTATATCAAGGGATGGCTTCAGGGACTGAAGAATGATCATCGCATGATTCGCAAAGCCGCCGGTGAAGCACAGAAAGCCATCGACTTTCTATTGGCTATGCCGGGTGTTCCTCACTCAATCTAGCGGTTGCGGAATACTTTGGAACGGTGCAATCGCCACTGATGAACAGAGCGATGCACCGGTCCACTCAGCGCGTTGCTCCCTCCTCTCTCGGTACAACCTGAAAAACGCAGTCACACCAGGCCAGTCGGATTCGACCATATCCACGTTATGGGATTTTCGGACCGTTTCTTCTTCAATGTATAGACAACAATTGCGCTGCTCCGGATTCAGCACACGGTGTTGCGGATACGACATGACCCCTTCGACTTCGATGCCATTCAGCAGACGGTGGAGCACTTTGGCCGCATACCAGTATGCCGTGGCAAAGAAGTACCAGCCGGTGTTGGTTTGAATGTACAGGCTGCCGTAGCGGTCGAAGACCAGCAGTTCGAATTTTTCTTCTTCTGCGGTTTGTTTACGGATCAGCTTTTGTGGCGTGTTATCAGGTACCAGTGTGAGTGTAGTGCCCATTGATCGCCCTTCCCTTGTTTGGAGTACGTGAGGGAAGAAAGGCCCCGGAGGGCCTCTCAACTTACTGCATGTCTTTTGGCATGTCGACTTGGTGGTGGTACCGGCTATAGGCTCTGGCGAGCAATGTGCTGGCACGTACCATTTCATTCCCAGTGAGGGAATTTGTCTCTTGCCACTCCCCTTTGTCGTCCTGGTAGCTTTTGGTCACGGTGGCAGAATAGAACGGCTTTTTGTTATTTCCGTTTCCATTGTTTTGCCAGACCACAACCTTGATGCGACCATCGCGTAAGGTACAAACGGGTTGATTAGACATAGTGTGTTCTCCTGTTGATGAACAATCGGGAACACGAATGCCCTATCGGGAATTGTGATTCCCGGCGGGTATCTGCCTCTCTTGCGAGAACCTGAATGGGGCAGGAAGTATTCAGGATTTGGTGAAATCGTGGTCTAGTCGCAGGTTCGGTAAATACCGTCACCAGTCAGTTGCAGGTTGCGATAGATCGCGGAATAGCCAAGTGTGCTTGCGGTATTGCAAGCGTCATTAAAATCCCGGGTAATCCCCTCGTACTCGACCATAAATACCGGCTTTTTGTAGGCGGAGACGACTTCAGCCGCATCGTCACAGAAGCGCCAGTGATGGCAGCTTTCCATTTGTATCATGTCGATGTTACCTATGACATCCATCACGACATCAGAGGCGTTTTTCAACGAAAAGGCCATACCTCTGGCGTGGGATTCATCGGCAAGCCAGCGGATAAAGCGGATCACATCCTGGCGCGTTAGGCTGAAGCCGGTGTTATTGACATGACCATTGACGTTATCCGCATCGACGCCGTCGAAGCCCTTGCGTTTGCACTGATCCAGACGCGCACGCATCACCGGTGCAAGTGCATCGATGTCACGGACATTCAACCACTTTTCTCCGGGCCAGCCATGGTAGTCGTTGCCGATCACTGACTGCGGAAACCGATCTGCATCAGAACGCCAGTCTTCTATCGAACCGGCACTGATGTAGCACATGACGCGTTTGCCCTGGCGCTTTAATGCGTTGATGGTGGCTTGCGGTGCGTCTGCATCGATAAAATACACATCCGCCTCAATGGAGGTATTGATCTCTCCCTGCAGTTGTAACTGCCAGCTCAGCTGATCGGTGGCTTTAGGCTGCCACCACGCACCGCTGGACACTGTGATCCCTCGCTGCGGATAGAGCGCATCCAGATTCCAGGTCGGCCCTTTGCGTTGACAATCGGCAGCACTGCCGCCGACGATGCCTGGGCAGCTGGCTTCATCGGGGGCGTTGTTGGCCGGTGGATGCCCGCACTGGATGGTGTTGTAGTAGGTGCGACTGAGACCACCCGTGCCAAATGTGGTACCGATGTCCGCACAGATTTGCCGTACGGTTTTTTCGCCATCTGGGGTTTCTATGGACTGGTTGTCCAGCCCATGATCAAAGGTACTGTCACAGTAACACTGGCCATCCACGGCGTAGGAGTCACTCCACTGCGTTGGACGCGACGGGCTGACAGGGTCGGCAGTATTGTTGATGGTGTTGTCGGTGATATCACTGCGGGCGGCAACTGTCATATAGCCTCGGTTATCGACTGCATGACCAGATATCACCGTATCTTCATCAACTAAGTCATCAACCACGTCATTGCGCTCTGGCTCGGGGATATCCCCCTGCTTAGGTGTGGTTGCTTCGTCCGTTGAGAAACTTTCTTGCGGACCGGCGGCAACAGCGGGGTCGGCAGCCATCAAGGCCAGCCACGTGTCGGCCGTACCATTATCCATACGTTGGGATGCACACAACCACCGCCCATCAGACAATCGATCACAATCCTGACGAGGTGCCGTACACTGCCGACGATAGAATCGTCTGGCAACGGCGAGGTTGTCGGCGACCGCCATACAATCGATATTGCCACGCTGATTGGCACCCTGTTGGGTTCTCTGGTTGCGTTGAGCCCATAGCGCTGACGCCTCATCACCCACCATCCGGTGACTCGCACACAGCCATCCCTCAGCTACCGGGTCGCAATCTATCCTGCGTAGCGTGCAGTCACTTTGGCAAGCATCTCTAGCGCTGGCCAGGCTGGTCCCGAATGCGTGGCATTGTCTGCCATCGGGTACCACGGCTGCAGCCGCAATAGGTGCCGCAAACTCAGGAAAATGTACACGCGAAATCGATTCGGTATCAGACGTCAATGCCTGCGCATGGCAAGAGAGTAAAACACCAGTCACCACTGTCATCAGTTTTCGCATGTGCAACCCCAAGGCTAAAAGTAAAAGTCGATAATGACGGGGCTGTCTTTTCCCGCTGGCGCGGTACTGGCTCACCACCTTTAAAGTAAAGGTGAAGCTCTGTAGGACCAGAGCTTCGATGTTCAGTCAATCCGATGATTGACCGGTCCGTTCACTCAATACAGAGTGACCTTACTCAGGTACGGGGTGTGAGATAAGGATTTGTACAACCCGGTTTACGCAGGCACGTTGTAGTAGCGACTGCGATAACTCATGTTAGACGGTTCTCCGAACTGTTTCACGGCTTCGTTCCATTCCAGTGACGTGCGGTCACTGCTCCCTCGGAACTTATAGTCCCTGTATTTCATGCCAATATACATCATTGTGCGGATCTTTTTCTTGTATTTATTCGCCTGACGTTGACACTCACGGGCAGAGATCACCCCGCGCACTCGATCAAGATACCAGAACATCATCAGTTCATCATATAGCCCGACAATTTCACTAATGGCCACGCAAAATACCGGGCGCTTACTTAAATCATACACTGCCACAGGATCACCCCGTTCCACCTGCACCGATTGATCGGCTCGGCGATACGGGGCGAGTAGATAACTCATTTCGGCTTTAAGTGACGTGAGTTCTGCCTCGACTGCCCTCATAGTATTGGCAGCAAACGGACAGCCATCAACGGCGACCTGATGGACGTGATACAGGCGATAACCCACCCGCTCAACGCCGATGATTTCACTTTTCGATTCCGTCTTTTCACGCCCTTTAAACAGGTTGTTTGCGTTGTTGGTATAGAGCTTCAGACTCAGTTTAATGCTGACATCCTTCATCGCTACAGCTCCGCTATGGCCTGCAGCGCCAACGTGCGGCCCTTACGATCAAGCGAACTGATCAGACGGAGTAAACCGGATAAATCATTATCAATGCCCATCATCCCGAGTCGTCTGGACACCTTGCGGTCCTTGCGATAGTCACCACCGATCACGCGATCAAGAATGATGGCTGCATTGCGTTGGTCGTCCTGACCAAAGTCGGATGATTCATCCAGTTGATAGTGCTGCCTGAACTTGACACGTCGCAGCCCGGTTTCCGCAGCACCGAATTCGTTATGAATGCCCGTGTCATCCGGAAACGCCAGGGCGATTTCCTGCCGTAGGGTGCGCTGAATGTGTTTGTGTTGAAACGTCACGTCATCGTATTGCTGGGCGACGCGATTGAAGAGTGCATCGGCCTCTGTTTGCGCCTGATAGTGGCTATCTTCACCAACCTTGTGGTCATAATGATCTTTGAAGGCCTTGCGTACTTTTGCGCGCATCTCCAGCAGTTGCCTGGCCACCACGCTGCTCGCCCTGCCCTCAATGAACAGTTTCGGCATCTTCACCATGAGTACATCATTGACTTCTTTATAGCGCTGAATTTGTGCAACACTGATTTTTATAGATAAGCCCAGCTGCTGCGCCCATTCGGAGAAACCCTTCATATTCGACTCCACGCCGGGCATGGATAAATACACCTGCTCCAGTAAAGCAATTGCCTTAGCCATCTCACCATATGACAGCGCACCGCGGGTGAGGTTTTCGGTCACATTCATGATCCGGTGTTCTGATTCCTCTACCCAGGGATACACCAGACAATTGATGTCCGAGAACGGATTAGTACCCGCACGACCCTCGTCATCCCATTGGTGTTTGAGTTCAGTGGCAATCTGCAGACGGGTTTTACCCCCACGGCGTAGCTCGAAAAATTCGCTGTCCGGTCGTTGTGAGACTTCCAGCACCAGATAGCGTCCTGCGCTCGCGGCAATGCTGCTTTTTATTTCTTCATAGCTTTCGTTATCGGACAGGCGTGGATTATCCGCATCGTTACAGATTATCCGCGCTAACGATACCCGGCACAGCTGTACTTCATTGACTGGATGGGTCACTTCCACTGCTTTTCTAAACATGAGCTTCCTCCGGTACTCTCAAACAACTGATTCTTTTTTTCTTTCCTAAGGTGATTAACGCTCTGGTAAATCCATGAGTAAGTAGTGATTGCTGCACGTCTCCCACTGACACCGTAAGATGGTTGTCTGCAATGAACTGCTCGATGGTGATCGGGCTTTCGATGTGGACATGATCGTCCTTCAGAACCCGTGCATCGTCAGGTAGCCAATCGGTAAAACGGTGGAAGAGATCGGCACTGACTTCGGGCTGAAGCGGATTGTCAGTCGGTACAGACGATGTTTCCTGTTGGTTGTCAGTTGCCTCACTAGCGTCGGGGTCCGGCACACCTGGGCCTGGAGATGGCTCAAGGTCTGATGGCTTTACTGGTGTGGCAGTGTCCACGGTTGCCATAGACTTTTTTGAGTGCTCCACCGGCACGGGTGCCACTTGTTGTACCGGTAACGTGTCGCCAGCGCTGGCTATAAACTGATACAGCGACTCGATACAACGAAGATCGTCCTGCAATAACCAGTCGCCACTGATCGGGTTCACAAAATTCAGTAAATTCAGCTTGATAATGGTGTGAGGTGCTGGACCAGGATAATCCCGGTAATAAACCGCACCGACAAAAGACGCGGTTTCCTGCTGGTGCTTGTTGTACCAGCGCCGATCTGTCGTCAACGCTGCTAACAATAACGGTTTCAAAAAACAGGTGAACTTCCACAACTGCTCAAATCTCGCAGATTCTTCACGATCCCGGTGATGTGGCAATCGATAGATCAACGAATCCTGCAATTGATCGGTCGCGGTTCGCAACGCGATGTTGAGTCGTTCCTTAGACTGCAGGTAACGCCCGAATCGTTCTATCGCTGTGCCATAGTGGGTGTTGTACTGAGAACGGGAAAGTGAAACACAGGCCCACAGCTGGTTCGTCAAAGTCCGGTCTGCGAGTACGTTCTTTCGCAGTGGCACCAAGTAGGTTGGCGGCTTCGCCCGCCGGCGAGAAAACAGATTCATTCAGCCACCTTCCAAGGTGACACCGACGTTCTACGCACAATCAGTCCCGAATAAAATGGTTTTTATCGAGGCTGTTCTTTCCGAGCCTTTGCGGCTGGTAGACACTCGCCGGATGTATAACTTCGGTTCGATTCTATACAGATAAATTCAGACCAATCAAGTCATACCGCACAATTATTGGTGTTTGATACAGTATCTGAATTATGGCGCGTTACCTTCGGCCTGCGGCCTGCGCAACGAGGTCCTACAGACTGGCGCTCACATTTCGGCCTTACAGCGTACAGCCAATCGTAGTACCAGCGAATATCTGTGCAGCCAATCTCCCTACACCCATCACCCAATTCCATCACCGAAGATTCCCCCTGCGCCAGGTTTCGATCCACGCCTCCGTGTGGAGGCGAAGGTACAAGTATTTTGAAAAAGATGATGTAAAAAGCGTTTCGATCCACGCCTCCGTGTGAGGAGGCGAAGTCAATCACCTTGGTTTTTTTGAGGTACATCAATATGTTTCGATCCACGCCTCCGTGTGGAGGCGAAGTAAGATTGTCATTAACGGTGATCCATCATACTGCGTTTCGATCCACGCCTCCGTGTGGAGGCGAAGCGATAACCGTCAGCAGCTGGCCGTCGTTAAAAAGGTTTCGATCCACGCCTCCGTGTGGAGGCGAAGGATATGGGCTGGAGTATTGAAGGCGCTCACCCTGTTTCGATCCACGCCTCCGTGTGGAGGCGAAGCAAGCCCATGGCATCCGGTATATAGTGCAGGTAGTTTCGATCCACGCCTCCGTGTGGAGGCGAAGCGCTCACTGTAAACGCCAATGTGCTGGCTACCGTGTTTCGATCCACGCCTCCGTGTGGAGGCGAAGGGCTGATTCAGAGTTCGATGAGCAGTTAATCATGGTTTCGATCCACGCCTCCGTGTGGAGGCGAAGTTGCTCTGACTCTGGTGATAGTGGGATGTCTTTGTTTCGATCCACGCCTCCGTGTGGAGGCGAAGTTTCCTGGCAGCTGATGGGCGGATCATCGTTTCTGTTTCGATCCACGCCTCCGTGTGGAGGCGAAGGAGCTCGACGATGACGACCCGGACGCAGGCGAGGTTTCGATCCACGCCTCCGTGTGGAGGCGAAGGCTGTTTCTCCATTGGTTTCATCCCCGTCTGTCTGTTTCGATCCACGCCTCCGTGTGGAGGCGAAGTAGTCAGATGGAAATAGTTGAGCGGGATAAAGAGTTTCGATCCACGCCTCCGTGTGGAGGCGAAGTGTGCAGCATAAACGCTGATGAGCGTCCGCCGCTGTTTCGATCCACGCCTCCGTGTGGAGGCGAAGG
>MDLA01000036.1 GCA_001730015.1 Chromatiales bacterium (ex Bugula neritina AB1)
CTGTATGCAAATTCTACCCTGGTGTTGCATAAAATTTCGAGTCCGGAAGCTTATAGGGCTGAATAAAAGGCGCTGCACCGAGTTTTTACTGGATTGAGCCTGGTCATTCTAATTGATATTCAGGAAAAATGAGTACGGCTCCTTAGATGCTGCTATGGAAGCGGTGCTGCGCGGTTCCGGGCCGGTACTTTAAGCAGCACCAGGGTCTATGCGGCAATAAAATAAAACTTGCGGAGTGTTTCGGTGATTTCCCAGATACAGGGCGTGCCCTTGGCAACAAAAAATGTATCACCGGCCGTAAAGGTCTGAGATTTCGCAGATTCTGTTTCGGTACACCCGGTGTGCGTTAAAGTCACCGAACCCGAGATAATTGTCATCATCTCGTGAACGGGGTAGGAGTCAATTACTTCGCGGCAAGGTGCGCTTTCCCATACGCCTGTCAGGATACTTTCGTCTTCAGTGGAGAAATAGGTATGATTTATTTCGGTCTGATCATCTGATGTAAATGCATTAACCGGTGTAAAGTCTGACGGCACCATGCCAGCTGCGGGATTCACTTCGTATCTTATAATTGCATTGCTCATTGCTATAGGTTCGTATAGTAGAATAATTTTCTAGCAACACGGAACGATGCTGCTTGCGTTCTTGCGACAACACAGGTGTTTATCAGTTACCAGTTTTTCTTAAAAATGGAAATCGACCGATTTAAGTGATTCTATAAAATGTTCCAGATGTGGAGGCTGGCAACCGGCGATATTAATTCGACCATCACCGGCCAGATAAACCGCGTGGTCTCCTATCAGAGAATCGACCTGCTCAGGGCTCAGCGGGAGCAAGGAGAACATTCCTTTTTGCTCACTCACAAATTCAAGCCCGATGGAGGCTCCTGCTGCAGCTATAGCTTTGCGCAGGGTGTTAAGCCGCTGCACCATAGTACCGAGCTCAGTTTGCCACTCCTGCCGCAGATTGCTATCGGTGAGAATCATTTTGACTACCGCTGCCCCGTGGTCGGGCGGCATTGAATAGATACGTCGCGCAACGTGGCCGAAGTAGGCCTGGGCACGTATGGCGAGAGCCTTGTTATCGGCCACCATATAGACCGCGCCAACGCGATCTCGATACAGGCCGAAATTCTTTGAGCAGCTGGTGGCCACCAGTGTCTGCGGGCAATGCTGAATCACGGTTCTGGTACCGTTCAGATCTTGTAGCAAACCATCGCCCAATCCGTGGTAGGCAAGATCTACAATTGGAATCAGTTCTTTGTCGGCCAGCAAGGTAGCGAGCTCGCTCCATTGGGTGCTGCTGAGATCAGCGCCGGTTGGATTATGGCAGCAGCCATGCAGCAGCACGGCGTCACCGGCGCTGGCGTTTGACAAGTGTTCCAGCATGCTGTCGAACAGAAGGGCTTGCTTTTCTCTGGAGAAATACGGATAGGTGGCGGTTTTAATGCCGACCGATTCTACCAGTGGTAAGTGGTTGGGCCAGGTGGGCAGACCCACCCATAGTGTGTTGTCAGGGTAGGCCGTTTTGTAGAGTTCCGCTGCCAGCCGCAGCGCGCCGCTGCCACCGGGTGTTTGCGCGCCGGCAACGGAACGCCCCGTCGGTGATTGAAAAAGCAGGTTGCCGAGTACATCGACAAAATCGGAATCGCCAGTCAGGCCAAGATAGCTCTTACTATCCTGCGATTCATATAAGCGAGCTTCGGCGGTTTTAACCGCAGCAAGAACGGGGGTGTGGCCGTTATCGTCGCGGTACACGCCAACCCCTAGATCTATTTTATTGCTGCGGGTATCAGCGCGGTACTGGCTGATCAAGTTCAGTAGCGGGTCGAGACTTGGTTCTGGCAGGGTGAAAGCAGACATGATAACGTACGGTTTGCGGTTTAGTTAATAGTATACCGCTGAAGCGGGAGACGACACTACCCCCGCCGCAGTTCGCCCGGCACCAGCAGGCATGCTCCAGGTCTTAACCGTTTGACGCCTGCTTCAGTACGCCGCGCTGTATCTGGTCTTCTTCAATCGATTCGAACAATGCTCTGAAATTTCCCTCGCCAAAGCCGTCGTCGCCTTTACGCTGGATGAACTCGAAGAAGATCGGTCCGATCACCGTTTTCGAGAAAATCTGCAGCAGTATTTTGGTGCTGCCTCCGTCTACAACGCCTTCGCCATCGATAAGAATACCGTGTTTTTTCATTTGCTCGATCGGCTCTTCGTGGCCGACAACGCGTTCAACAGATTTATCGTAGTAGGTATCGGGTGGGCCGGGCATAAACTGCAGGCCGCGATCAGCGATCTTATCGATCGAGGTATAGATATTTTCTGTACCTACAGCAATATGCTGGATACCTTCGCCTTTATATTGCTTCAGGTATTCTTCTATCTGACTGCTATCGTCGGAACTTTCATTGATCGGTATGCGAATTTTCCCACAAGGGGAGGTTAATGCTCTGCTGGTCAGACCGGTCAGTTTGCCTTCGATGTCGAAGAAACGAATTTCCTTAAAGTTAAATGTCTCAGCATAGAACCTGTACCAGGTGTCCATATTGCCGCGCTCAACGTTGTGCGTCAGGTGGTCCAGGTAATGGAAACCGACGCCTGCAGGTGCCGGGTCTGCTTCATTCAGCCAGTCGTAACAGCTTGCGTAAGGTGAGCTGCCGTCCTGATAACTATCTATAAAATATAGAAGTGATCCCCCGATTCCATAGACCGCCGGAGCATCAATGGTTTTGTTTGCGCCGGTGTATTCCTTTGCCCCGAGTTTGATCGCGCGGTTGAGCGCATGCCCGGCGTCGACTACCCGCCACGCCATAGAGGGGGCGCATGGTCCCTTTTCTGCCATAAATTGTGCGGCATGGGTGCCTGGATCCCGATTAACAATATAGTTAATCCGGCCCTGACGATACAAGGAAATATCAAGTTGCTTGTGTTTTGCTACCGCCTCATAGCCCATCTGTTCGAACAACGTTTCCAGAGCGGCCGGATCCGGATGAGCGAACTCAACAAATTCGAAGCCGTCAGTGCCAGCCGGGTTGTCGTTGCTGATCGTAGCCGGTTCAGCGTCATGTGGAAAAGGTCCCATGGTCATTCCTTGCGGGTGATTGCATTGAATGGTGATTTTCGCAAAATCCATGCGAGTAGGGTGTGCATTATTGGAATTATTTGACTATATTATGCAAAAATATTGCGAATATTGTATTTAAAGGGCGAATTTAGTGCATGACAGAGCCGATGTAGCGATTATGCTGGCGTTGCAACGCGATGCCAGTCTGACCAACAATGCTCTGTCTGGGTTGGTGAATCTCTCGCCATCCCAGTGTTCCCGGCGTCGGCAGGCGCTGGAGGACAGTGGTGTTATTGTCGCCTACAGAGCAGAGCTCGATGCTGATCAGCTCGGCTTCGGGATTGAAGCACTCACCCGGGTCACACTGGCTACCCACAATGCCAGCACTTCGGATGAATTTTCGGGGTTTCTCGCATCTCTCAGTGAAGTGGTTGAAGCACAGGCCGTTACCGGCGATGCAGATTACGTGCTGCGGCTGCGCGTCAGGTCACTGGATGAGCTGGCAGACTTTATTCATCGGCAATTGCTGCCTCATGCGGCCGTGGCGCAAGTGAAATCAGATATCGTTTTGAAGACCGTTAAGCCGTATATTGGGTTGCAGCCCGTCGCTTCACGTTAACCTCCCGCGTTGTGGTGCTATCGGTTTATCTGGCGTCCGTAGTTGCGGGGTAAATTTACACTCTTCGTTAAGCTTCTGTCGCTCACCGGGTAATGACGAAACTATCTTGACGTCTGGGTGTAACCTGTTTGATACATACCGGGAGCTGGTCGGCTGTAGGATCGTGGCAGGCATCAGCTGCGTGTTAATATAAGCGGACCCATACACTTCTGGAGAGCTTTTATCATGCGTATCACATCACTCGCCGCGATTGGCGGGGTGGCTTTGATTATATCGCCACTGGCGATAGCCGATTATTCGTTGACTATTCTACACACAAACGATTTTCATTCCCGTTTTGAGCCAATCAGTAAATACGACAGCGGATGTTCGGCTGAAGACAATACCGAGGGTAAATGCTTTGGCGGTGCCGCACGACTGGTGACCGCGGTTAGCGAGGCGCGTGCGCGTACCAACAATTCGATTCTTGTCGATGGCGGTGATCAGTTTCAGGGCTCGCTGTTCTATACCTACTATAAAGGCAAGGCCGCGGCCGAGATGATGAATACGCTAGAGTATGATGGCATGACGGTCGGCAATCATGAATTTGATGATGGCCCTGAAGTACTTCGTGGCTTTATGGATGCCGTGAAATTCCCGGTGCTAATGTCAAATGCTGATGTTTCTAAAGAGCCGGCTCTGGCAGATGTACTGAAAAAATCTACGGTTATAGAACGTGGCGGAGAGAAAATCGGTTTGATCGGGCTTACCCCTGAAGATACCGATGAATTGTCTTCACCGGGAAAAGCAATTACTTTCAGCGATCCCGTTCCCGCAGTTCAGGCAGAAGTCGACGCATTAGCCGCTATGGGCGTTAACAAAATTGTTGTGTTATCGCATTCTGGGTATCGCGTCGATCTTCATGTCGCCTCAAAGGTAACCGGCGTTGATGTCATTGTCGGTGGGCACTCCAACACGCTGTTGTCTAATACAAATGATCGCGCCAAGGGTCCGTACCCGACTATGGTTGGCAGCACGGCGGTGGTGCAGGCCTATGCCTATGGCAAGTTGCTGGGCGAGCTCAACGTAACCTTCGACGACGACGGCAACCTGACGAGTGCCACCGGAGAGCCGGTCGTCATCGATGCTGAAGTTGCGGAAAATGACACCATGCTTGCACGTGTCAGTGAGCTTGCAGAACCGCTCGAAGAAATTCGGAATAAAGTAGTCGCCGAATCTGCTGCACTGATTGAAGGCAATCGGGATGTATGTCGTGCACAAGAGTGCTCGATGGGAAATCTGGTGGCCGAAGCCAGTCTGGCACGGGTCAAAGATCAGGGCATCAGTATTGCCATTGTTAATTCCGGTGGCTTGCGCGCCTCTATTGATAAGGGCGAAATCACTATGGGTGATGTACTCACGGTACTGCCATTTCAGAATACACTGGCAACTTTTCAGCTCACCGGTGAAGATGTTGTAGCGGCGCTTGAGAATGGCGTCAGCCAGGTTGAAGAGCTGAAAGGCCGTTTCCCGCAAGTGGCCGGGCTAAAGTACACTTGGGATTCATCCATAGCGCCGATGGAAGGTCGCATTAAGGAGGTTATGGTTCAAAATGGTGACGACTGGGCGGCTATTGATAATGCCGCAATCTACGGTCTGGTGACCAACAATTATGTTCGCGGTGGTGGAGATGGCTACAAGGTATTCGCGAACAACGCGATAAACGCCTACGATTTCGGACCGAGTCTGGAAACGGTTGTCGCAGACTATCTCGCAGAGAATGCGCCGTACCAGCCGTTCACCGACGGACGTATTGTTAAGAAATAATAGAAGTACGCAGGCGTTGCCTTTGCAGGTGGCAGGGCAACGCTTTATTTTACCTGGCTTAGACTGCGTTATTCACGGGAGTGGCGGAATCTAACTTGACCTTTGCTTCCACAGGGGATTTTTTTCTCTTGTAAATATCGGTAAGTATTCGACGCGAGAAGAAAATCCACTGTTAAAACGGTTGCCGTGAATATGGCCGTGAAAAAGGCCGTGAATAAATATGGTCTGCGCGATATCCCAGCTACCCCATGAATAACGCGGCTTAGGTTGGGTTTGATTTCTGTTTGTCACTTTTTAGGTATAATTGTCAGTAAAATATCACTGATATAAAATAGGTTATTGTTTCTCTGGAATCTTGCTGATACCTTGTTTGTCATCTCACACAATGGATGACGCAACAAGCTGTGGATACCCTGGAACTCGATCCGACTCCAGACAATGTTGAGAGCTTTTTTCGAGGCATCGGTTGAAATCGTTTCGGATCACGTTACGACGTAATAAGACACTTGCCATCGGCAAATACCCGATTCCATATAAGCACCGTTACCGATTTTCTAAGCCCGGTGGGCCAGAACGGATCTGCTTCAATAAGCTGCCGGACTTCAGTCTCATCTGAGGCGCTGACAGTCCAGAGACCGCCAGCTGCTTGTTTTTTGCTGTTCTGCAGTGGGCCAGCCGCATTAATTTTTTCGGCGTTGTTTTGCAGAAACAACAGATGGTCGGGCAATTTGCACTGTTTGGGTCGTATACCGCTGGTTCGCGGCCATTGTTGCCATCGTTGGCGCAAAATTTAATTTCCGGTGGCACTGGTAACTGGTTATATCAAAGGTAAAGAGTGTTATCCCCATTAGTGTGACAGGATTCAAGTCCCAGGGAAAATCACCGCGGTCTTTACATTGCCCGACGCTTGTAGTGTTGTTGGCAATACGGCTCTGGTTTTTTTCCAGCCAAAGCCGTCTCCATCGGGGCGCTGGTTGCTGATTGGCAAAAGAGGGAGTATGCACTTGCGATGAAGTGGTGTATAGGATCGTGCAAGTGAGCGAGATATAGAGTTTGCCTAAGCGTATTATTGATGCCTGTGTTGGATTACTATCAATATGAGTGAAGGGACTAAACTCAACCTTCTGCTAACAGCCCGAGGTTGTCCAGAGCCACATGAACAGCCTTTTTTTGTTTATCGGTGGCTGGTGACGTCGGACGCCGAGCGTAGCCGGAATCAAGGCCTTGCAGCTGTTGTGCGTATTTTACCAGCGAAGGCATGTTGTCGAGGCCGATTGCATCCCAGACCGGCATCAGCCGCTCGTGCAGATCTTTTGCGGTGTTCCAATCCTGCTGGATGACCGCATCCCATAGCTTCACTGACGGGCCGGGTGCTGCCGTCAGGATGGCCGCGATAGATCCACGTGCTCCAAGTTGATACGTCGGGTATAGCAGTGCATCTACTGCACTGAAGATAAGGTTGTCGGTACTGGCTCGGCGCATCAGGTCGGCGAATAGCTTCATGTCTCCCGCGCTCTGCTTGACACCCAGAACGCCGGGTACTTCGTCCATGATTCGTAGTAACAGATCAGGTGAAAGATAGCACCAGGGTACAACGTTATAGATCAGGATCGGGACTTCGCATTCGGCGTGAATTTCTCGAAAGTGATTCACCATGGCATCGTCATCCGGTCTGAACAGGTAGTGCGGCGGGGTAATCTGAAGGGCCGCAACACCGAGGGGCTTTACTGCGAGCCCGCGTGCTGCCACTTCCGCGGTGGAGTTTGCAATAATGCCAGCGACGAGCGGCACGCGATTGGCGACGGCTTCGGCGGTTGCGGCAATCAGGTCGTAGTGTTCACTACGGTCGAGTACATGGCCTTCGCCTGTGCTGCCACCGGCTGCAAGGCCGTGGACCCCACTTCCTATCAGCCAGTCTACCTGTGGTTTCACGAGCTCTAAATCGAGTGCTCCATTATGTTTAAAAGGAGTGGTGAAAGGGGAAATTACGCCTTTTAAATCGCTCATGCTTTTGCTCCTTGGAATTTTGTGAGTACTACACGTACCGTTGTGCGGTCGGTCAGCATAGCAAATACTGGCGATAAATCTCGTACTGAGTTATTTTTACCTTACTATGTTGTCCCGCTGATGTGAACAATGGAGAATCTACCGATGCAGGCAATCGTGGCGCAGGGCGAAGCGGTCGGATCGGAGTATCTGGGGGCCCTTCGTGATAGTGCAGCTGTTGTAGACGATAGCGCAGAATTATTACAACGAATGCGGAAAGATGGCTATATCTATCTTCGTTCGTTTTTCAGTCGCGAAGACACCATGGCCGCCCGACGTGATATTTTCACGCAGCTAGCGTCAGTTGATGAAATCGAAGAACCTGCAATAGATGGAATCTATACCGGTAGAAGTACCCGTGACGAAAAACATTCTGATCGCGGGCGGTTCTGGCGCTCGGTGAGCGAAACCTGGACGTTGCGTCGTTTGAGCCACGGTCGCCAATTGCATCAGGTAATGGATGTACTGCTCGGCGAGGAATCCCGGGTTCAGGACTATCTGTTTTTACGCCCCGCCGGGCCAGGAAAACATACTCATATACATTGTGATGCGCCGTTTTTTACGGGCACGACGCAACAGGTCGCAACAGCCTGGATCGCGTTGGGTGACGTACCAGCTCAGATGGGTCCGCTGTTTATTGTAGAAAACTCGCATCACTTTGACGATATCCGGCAGCAGTTCCGCGGGATCAATATCTCCGATAATTTATCGTGCAAGACCTCACTCGATATGAGTCCACTGCAATTTGCGCAGGAACGCAATACGCGCTTGCTGACGACAGATTTTACCGCCGGAGATGTATTGATTTTCGGTATGTATCTATTGCACGGTGCTCTCGATAATGTGTCGACACAGAAAAAGGTGCGGCTGTCATGTGATGTGCGCTATCAGATCGCTTCAGCTGATCTTGATCCGCGTTATTTCGGCAGCGACCCGACCGGTACCACAGGAGCAGGTTATGGCGAGCTTGTTGGAGCGAAGGCGATGACCGAAGACTGGCATCAGCGGTAGCAACTGCGGCTCTTAACAGATGTGGTGCTTTGCGGTAGGGTGTGTTGTAAATAAATCTACGGGGTAAGCATGATCTCTCAAAAGGAAGTCGATTTTTATCGCAGTGAAGGTTATCTCGTTGTTGAGAACGTGGTGTCAGCCGAGGAGCTTCAGGCGTTGCGTTCGGACCTCGCCCGTGTGCTGGCTGAGGCATCTTCCGTCACCGGAAACAACGAGATCTACGATCTTGAAGATTCGCATACCCCGGAAGTGTATTGCTTCAGTCGGAATCGGACACGGCCCTGATGCCAATTTGAGACCTAGTG
>MDLA01000037.1 GCA_001730015.1 Chromatiales bacterium (ex Bugula neritina AB1)
AAAATTTCGAATCCAGGAGCTTATAGAGCTGCATAAAAGGCGCTGCACGGAGTTTTTACTGGATTGAGCCTGGTCATTCTAAGTGCTATGCAGGAAAAACGAGTACAGCGCCTTAGCTGCTGCTATGGAAGCAGCGTAGCGGTTCCGGGCCGGAATTTTATGCAACACCAGGGTCAACACCGTTACAATAAAACGGCATCGATTTTCAGAGCGTTTATCCCGCATGACACCTGCCAGCCATTTCCGACACGCGCGCTTCACCGGCGACTGTACTGTCGAACTCACCCATTCACCGATACCGCAAGTTCTGCCCGGCGAAGTGATTGTAAGCGTCAGGCGTACCGCGCTATGCGGCTCCGACAACCGCCTTTGGCGAGACGGAGCCGTGCAGATTCCGGGTCACGAAATTTTCGGAGTCGTAGAGCAAGCAGGCCATATGCGCCACGGCGAACGCGTTTGTGTCTATATACCGGTTTATTGCGGCTACTGTACGGCGTGCACACGGGGCCACACCCAAAGCTGCACAACCGGATCTGTGCTTATTGGCTGGAATCGCGACGGTGGTTTTGGTGAATACGTACGAGTACCCGAGCAGTGCCTGCTGCCGGTTCCCGATCACATTGAAGACCGGCTCGCCCCGCTGCTGCTCGATACGATCGGCACTTCCGCACATGCAGTTCGCACCGTACAACGCCTACTCGGTGATCTCAACTCACAGCGCATACTGATTACCGGCGCCGGCCCTATCGGTATGGGGGTGCTGATCGCGTTGCAGGATAGCGGCTGCGAAAAAGTTACCGTCTACGACCCGAACACCTCACGAAGTCGGTTTGCCGAAAACCTGGGTGCTCAGCTGCTTGATGATCATACTAACCAGCAGTTTGATGCCATATTTGAATGTAGCGGTGCTCATGCTGCGCGTGACGACGCTATCACGCGAGTTGCGGCCGGCGGCGCTGTAGTACTGATAGGTGAAAACAGCACGCCCTGGCCTATACAGGAGGGGCCCGTGTTTCGCCGTAAAGATTTCGCACTGTTGCGCAGCTTCTATTTCCCAGTGAGCGAGCACAATGACAACATCGCCCTATTGTTGCGACAGCAGAAATTGTACGCAAAAATAGCCGATACCGATGTCACTCTTGATCAACTCGCCGCAGCTTACAGGCAGTTTGTCGCCGGAGAAACGATGAAGCCCCTGTTGACTTTATAACGTTTAACGACAATCGTATAGATAGTGCCCGTTTATAGTCGGGCACTGGATAGTTCACTTCAGCAGCAATAGAACGTTTCAGGGAACAATACCAATAATGACTGCAGCAACTGACCGACAATATACTCCAGGCAAAGCCAGACGATTACAGCGGATGTTATCCGCTGATGGTCACTTTTGCATTGTGGCGCTGGATCAACGTGCGATTCTGGTAAAAATGCTGTCAGACCTGAAACAGATCAATGAATCCGCGCTGCCATTCAGCGATATGCTGGCGGTTAAACGGCTATTGGTCGACGCGCTGTCTCAACAGGCAAGCGCGATGTTGTTCGACCCGAATATAGCGGTACCGGCGGCTCTCGACATACTGCCACGTGATACCGGATTACTGGTCGCGCTAGAGCATCATCGAATAGAAGAAACTCCACTTGGCCGCAAAACCGGCACCATACCCGACTGGAGCGTGGAGAAAATTCTGCATCTGGGTGCCGACGGCGTCAAAGTACTGATCTGGTATCACCCTGACGCAGATGCCGGCGTTTGCGCACACCAGCAGGACTACATACGTGCCGTCGGCCAGCAATGCGCGGAACACGAGCTTCCCTTTGTTCTGGAACTACTGGCTTACCAGCCACCGCAGCCCCCCGGAAGCACGAAATCAATCAAGCCGTTTAATACCCTCGAGGAATTGCCGCGGGTTGTGGTGTCCAGTGTGCAGGAATTCGTCAAGCCCGAGTACCAGGTGGATCTGCTGAAACTTGAAAGCCCCGTGCCCGTCGCTTCGTTAAACGCACACAATGGTACGCCTGACCCGAAAGTCCAGGAGGCATTTGATGCCGTCGGTGCGTGCTGTGCAGGCGCCCGGATACCGTGGGTCATGCTCTCCGCGGGTGTCACAACCGAGCAGTTTATCAACGTACTCAGGCATGCCTATACCGCTGGCGCGCAGGGATTTCTTGCCGGCCGGGCTATCTGGAAACAGCCATTGCAGGGCTTTCCCGACCTCAACGCGTGCCGGGAGAATCTGCACCAGCATGGTTCGCAGGCGCTTGCCAGTCTGCTTGAGGTTACAACTCAATCGGCGCAGGTCTTTCAGGCACAAGGCAAGTCTGCACCGAATCTAATCGCAGAAGGTGATTTCGCCAGATGGTACGGGAGCTAAGCCTAAGCCAGTGCCCATCCATAAACCAGCGCTACTGCGGATCCCTCAGGACACGCGATCTTTCCCCGACCACATGTAGTTATTTAGAATGACTAAATGCCCACATGTGGCAGGCGAAATCTCACGCACCTGAGTGACCCTCGCTACGCCCCGGTTTATGGACGGAAACTAGCTAGATCAAATCCAACTCTGGTCAAATCAATGGAGTATCGCTATGATGGTGGCGGGGAAAGGAGAAAATACTGATGCAGAAGTTCCGCTCTGCAATAGATTTGCTAGGCCACGCAAACACCGCCTTGTTGTTTGTTTGCAAATACCTGATCATTTTCATTGTCGCAACAATTGCCGCCATTCTTATCGCAGCGGTAGTTTATCGCTACGGACTCGGCAGCGCTATATCGTGGGCGGAAGAAGCAAGTAAATACCTGATGGTGTGGCTAACATTCCTGGGTACCCCCATCGCACTGCGCCACTTCGGCCATATAAATATCGATCTGCTGTTTAAGATACTGTCGCCACGGCTGCAGCAGCTTCTGTATTTCATCGTCAGTTGCATAATCTGCTTTACGATGACCATCGTATTCACCAAAGGCATGAAATTCGCCGATATGGGCGCCAGACAAGTCGCCTCCAGCTTTAATTTATCTATGTGGTACATGTACATTGCGGTGCCACTTGGCGCAGCGCTCACAATTCTGGTTGCCGCAGAGCAGGCACTTCGCTCGCTGGTAGGAATTGCCGATCCGGAAAACGGACTGATCATCACAACAGCAGAAACCGAGTCTGCAGTTTGATTCCTCACCCACACGCAATCTATCGCCCCACCCACACGCTCCCGCCGAGTCAAACACGCTTATGGCTCTAACATTTTTTTATTTATTGATCGGCCTGATGATCATTGGCGTGCCGATCGTTTTCGCCCTCATATTCGCGCCGATCGTCGGCGTTTGGCTCGATGACAAAACCGTGTTCCTGAGCATGATGCCGCAACGGATCTTCGGTGGTATCAACCAGTTTCCGCTACTTGCTATACCCATGTTTATTCTTGCCGGTGAAGTGATGAATCGCGGCGGCATAACACTTCGGCTGGTTAACTTTGCTAAAACTCTGGTGGGGCATTTCCGGGGCGGCCTGGCGCATGTGAATATTGTGTCGAGCCTGATGTTTGCCGGCTTATCAGGCTCGGCTGTTGCCGACACCTCCGCCCTCGGCTCCATGCTGATTCCGGCAATGGAGAAAGACGGCTACACAAGACGATTCGCCGCTGCTGTAACGGCTGCATCATCGGTTATAGGGCCGGTTATTCCCCCGTCGATTATTATGGTTGTTTACGCCTATATAATGGGAGTATCGGTGGGCGGCCTGTTTGCAGCCGGCTTTGTTCCAGGGGCCATGATGGGGTTCGGTCTGATGGCGGTTACTGCATTTATATCGCATAAACGCCAGTACCCCAGAGCGGCGGTACGAGCCCCTATACAAGAAATCAGATCAAACTTCATCTCCGCTTTTTTTCCGCTGATGACACCAGTTATAATTCTAGGCGGCATATTATCGGGTGTTTTTACTCCCACAGAGGCAGCCGCTGCGGCCGTCGCCTATGCAGTTATTTTAAGCATATTTATTACCCGGACACTTCCACTTAAAGAAATCCCCGAAATGTTGTATCGCGCCGGATTAACCTCCGCAAGCATTTTGCTGGTTATTGGTGCAGCAACAGTTTTCGGCTGGGTTACCTCACTATCAGGTGTACCTGCTGTTGTGACCAGCCTGCTTACATCGATAAGTGATAATCCGGTTATTGTGCTGCTGTGCGTAAATGTGCTGCTGTTTATTGTCGGCATGTTTTTCGATGCCGGCCCAGCCATACTGATCCTCGGCCCCCTGCTGGCCCCGACCATGATCAGTCTGGGAATCGAGCCATTGCACTTTGCAATCATTATGTGTGTAAACCTCACGGTGGGTCTTGCCACCCCGCCAATGGGGCTTGTGTTGTTTGTGGCTTCATCCATCGGCAAAGTATCAATTGTCGACATCACCAAAGAGCTGTGGCCTTTTCTACTGGTTCACGCGCTCATTATATTGCTAATCACGTACGTTCCTGCACTGACACTGACACTCCCGCGTCTACTGGGGCTCGGCGTCTGAGCTGAATTCGTACCTTCATTATTTACACATAGAGAGGAAACGTAATAATGTTAAAACGTATTGTCGGGCAGTTAGCACTGGCATCTGCCATCGCACTAGGTTCACTCGCTGTACCAGCCGCCGGCTACAGTGCCGATTTTGTCTTGAAGTACGGGCACCCGGGTCCGGTAGGCCCCGATTCAGATGACGACGTTGCCGGTCAGTTTCTAAAGTTTTTCCTGGAGGCCCGATCCAACGGCCGGATTGAAGTACAGATATTTCCCGGTTCACAGCTAGGCAATTTCCGCGAAATGGTAGAGCAGGTTAACGCCAATACACTCGAAATTGCGCATTCGGCACTTGGCGGGCTGGTCGGTTTCATGCCCGAACTTCAGGTTATCGAGCTGCCCTATGTAATACGCGATGATGCTGTCGCAGAATGCATGGTGAACGGGCCTTTTTTCGACGACGCTCGCACCGCGTTTCTAGAGAAATCGGGCAATGTTAATCTGGTCGGTATCGGCAATACGGGTCGCTTTCGCAACTTTTTCACCAAAGATGCTCTGGTAAAGCAGGCCGGTGATCTGAAAGGCGTTAAGATGCGGGTAATCAACTCGCAGCTACCGGTAGAGATGATGAAATTCTTCGGCGCCAACCCGACTCCGGTCGCCTGGGGTGAACTCTATACATCACTCGCTACCGGTGTGGTTGAGGGCACTAAAAACGCCGTAACCGATATTATTCCCAACAAAATGCACGAAGTGGTCAAATACGCGACCGTTGATGAACATGCCTACCTGTACGGATTCATGGCAGTTAGCCAGTCGTTTCTCGACAGTATGCCAGATGACCTGAAAGCCCTGACTATCAGCGGTATCAAGCAAATGGCCGACGTTCAACTGCAATTCAACAAAGGCGCAGAGGCCCGCCAAAGTGCAGCATTTCTAGCGGCAGGTGGTGAAATATATGTGCCGAATGAAGCCGATATGGAAACCTTCCGAACGGTTAAAGAGCCGATGAAAGAGTGGTACGTTAAGCAATTCGGCGACGAGTGGTACAACAAGTACACCAATGCCGCAGCCGACTGTGAAAAACAGGTCGATGCGCGTATTGCTGCGGTTGGCGGGTAACAACTGACGGCACTGAACTTCTCTTCCATCGCCCTGTGTGGTGGAAGAGCCTCCCTATTCCATCATGTTATATTTTAGCCCGCAAATCGACACATAAGCTGCACTAATCAGGGCATGATAGAGACATGACTGACCTCTCTATCTCTCTACTGACGGTACTCGTTGCATTTTTTGCCGGGCTGATCCGTGGTTTTTCAGGGTTCGGCGGCCCGGCAATCATGCTGGCAGTTATGACCTGGTTTCTGACCCCGGTACAGGTAATCGGCAAGGTGCTTGTGATCGAATGCATTGCAGCCACCTTTCTGGTCTGGCGGGTTCGATATAAAATCAACTGGCGCACCTCCCTCACCCTGACCCTACCAACAATGTTAAGTGCGCCTGCAGGTCGCTGGATTCTAACGCATACCGATCCCGACCTGATGCGGCAAATTATATCAGCCGTTATATTGTTCACCTGCGTGCTTATGCTATCGCAGTGGCGCTACCCTGCCCGTCTGACGCAAACCCGTCTTATAGCGCTGGGACTTGCGGGTGGCGTGGTAGTCGGGGCCAGTTATATTGCACTGGTTGTGGTCGCCGTTATTCTGATGGGGCCCTATAGCCGGCATGAGACCCGCACTCTGTTTCTATTCTGGGGCTTTGCTCTATCTGTCTGGTACGCGGTTTTATCAGTCTATAGCGGCCACACAGGGCTCCACAGTGTGGCCTCGGCAATGCCGGCCGCCGCCACCTATTTCTCCGGCTCCTGGATCGGCAGCAGGTGGTTCGGCCATTCGACTGAGATCAGCTACCGGCGCTATACCCTGATGTTACTAACTGCCCTGGCGCTGATCGGTTTACTGCATTGAGTATATTAAGCGCGATTTAATCAACGCTGGCAGTGCTCGCCCCAATAACAAACCCGCCACCTGACGCATCCAGATGCGCGCCCGAAACAAACGAGGCTTCCGACGACAACAACCACATAACCGGAGCGGCGATTTCGTCGGCACAGGCTACCCGATTCATGGCAATGGTTGCCTCGACAGCCGACCTGACAGTTGCATTTGCCTTCACTTCAGAAGTCATGTCCGTCAGGGTCACACCGGGGCGCACCGTATTTACCCGAATTCCCTGCGCACCGACTTCTTTCGCAAACCCCACGGTGAATGCATCAACCGCTGCTTTTGAAGCAGCGTAAGCGCAATGGCCGGGCCGCCCGCCAATGGTGGCAGCCATCGACGAGACGTTTACAATCGAGCCGCCGTCCCCGCCGCGGGCGGTGGACATATGCCTCGCAGCCTCACGGCAGCACAGCATCGTTCCAACGACATTAATCTGCATAAGCTCTTGCAGCACAGTTGCGTCAAACTCAACAACATCCATGTGCTTGCCGGCAATGCCGGCCGAATTCACCACGGCAGTTGGCACGCCCAGGCGGTCGACAACACTACTGAACAACTCTATAACTTCTTCCTCGCAACTAACATCTGCCATAAAGGCTTCAGCATCAGCACCCGTCGATTTAAGCTCTGCAACCAGAGCGTTTGCAGCGTCAGCGTCTGATCGATAGTTCACCGCAACCGAATATCCGCTGGCCGCCGCACGCCGACACGTAGCCGCCCCGATACCACGGGAGCCTCCGGTTACCAGCAGTAGCTTATCCATTGATTCATACCTTTTTAAATTTTCTATACAGCCGAGTAACCACCATCGACAGTTAGTACATGCCCGGTGACGAAAGATGCAAGCTCAGATGCGAGGAATAAAACCGGACCGGCGATTTCATCGGGTGATCCCCACCGACCGTACGGAGTTCGTTCAACCACACGCTGAAAGTGGGTCGGATCTTCGCGACCGGCCCGGGATTGCTCCGTGACAATAAAACCCGGAGCAACTGCATTCACTCGAATACCGAATTCCGCCCAGTCGATTGCCAGTGAACGGGTTAGCTGATGAACCGCAGCTTTACTGGCGCCGTATGCCGGTACCCGGGGCGACCCGAAAAACCCATACATAGACCCTATATTCACAATACAACCTCGGCTTTCCTTGAGCTGAGGCAGAAACGCTTTAGACATTCGCAAAGTGCCAGTCAGGTTGATATCGATGGTATTACTAAAACTCTGCGGATCGTGCTCCTGATCCCGAGTGGCAATAGCAGCGCAATTAACAAGTACGTCGAGTGAACTGACCTTCTCTGCAAAGCGGGCAATGGCATTATCTTCACGAACATCCAGCTGATAATACTCAAAAACACCCCGCTCTGTTCGGGCGGGTTCATCCTCCATGCCAGTGATAATGGTCGTAGCGCCCGCATTATTAAAAGCATGCGCCACTGAAGCACCGATTCCAGCACGGCTAGCCCCGATAACCGCAACACGACAACCGCTAAAGTCGAATGATATTTTCTCGTTTGACACGTTATTTTCAGTTCTTAACCTGGAATATTCCATACAGACACAAGAAGACTATGCGATGGCTGAATTAGTGTCAAACGGGCTTTTTGATATAGGAGCGAGCACCGGACCACAGACTCTGCAGCCTTTTAGCAAAATACCAGGAGCCAGTCCGAGAATGAGGGTCGTAGCGAGGATGTGAGATTTTAGGTCAGATATTTTGATCATTAGAGGCGAATAGTTGTTCTTCTTTAACGAAAATGATCGATATAGCTGGCCAAAAGATCGCGTCCGCAGTAGATCCTCATTCTCAGACAAGCTCCTAGGGGCGGCACTCATTAGACTTTCTCTGTTAAGCCCACGCTGTAAATTTTTCTCAACCAATTGAGAAATCGTTGTAACGCACGCCGGTCAGTTGTCCACACACTGTATTCTCGCCAGTAGTTATCGTGACACTGTCACGTAACAGTCACCCATAAGGATTCCCTCTCAGCGTGTGGATCAGGAAATAACAGCGATTGCGCGTTAGGCAACACGCCGACCATTTGACTAATCTTCGCTCGCCAGGCTAGCGGTCACCACTTGCTGATATTATCACCCAGTCAACATGGCTTTTATCCGGACAATTAACGCGCTAGTCATCCAAATGCTCAACGTCAGAGACATAAATGATGCGATTTATCCTATAGATTCGAAGCCTGTGTAAAAGCCAGTCAACATCATCTATATTTTCCAATCACCAAAAAATTAGAAAATGATAAAAACACACCTACCCCCAGTACAACGTAGGGTGCGGTGAGTAGTGAGGCTGGGTAAGTATTAATGCGTTGTTCATTGTCGCCGAAAAACCGCGTTAT
>MDLA01000038.1 GCA_001730015.1 Chromatiales bacterium (ex Bugula neritina AB1)
ATTCTCAACACTCTCCAGGCCCGGCGAAGTGTTTAAGTGACGATAGTAATTTGAACGGTTCAACCCCAGTAGTTCGCATTGCTGTACAATGCTCAGATCGTGCTGCGGATCGATCAGCTGAGTCTTATTCATCACTGAAATGCCCGGTGTTTTTTTTTAGGTAGTCCAACTGCATCTTCAATCGTCCAATCTCTTGATACAGCGGGGCCGTAAGCTCCTCTGGATCTTGAACTAACTGTTTTGGACCATTTCGAAAAGTATCGACCAAACCTTCCACTGCCTGCTTTTTCCAGCTACTGATTTGAGTCGGATGAATCTTAAATTGACTGGCCAATTCGCTGCTTGTACTCATTCCTTTAATTGCTGCTAATGAGACTCTGGCTTTGAATTCTGGAGCATGTACTTTGCGCTTCTTTGTCATGACGTATACCATTGTTAATAGCTAATTATCTGTCAAATTTCTTAGCTTAGGTACCTGTCTGATTTTTGGGGTCCACTTCAGGTGTCACGTCCAGGTGCCGAATTATTGCGCTGTTATTATCGACATAACAAGTTTACCTTGCCTCTTAATGGGCCCATCTTCTTTAGCCCCTAAGGTGTATTCAAAAATACCCGCGCTGTTTCCACCTTCTTCTCCGTGTAACATCAGCATTAGACGGTCACCCTTGGCGATTTCTTCGGTAAGTATGGCGACTACATCGGTGTTCAACCCCTTTCTAAGTGGCGAATATCCCACTACGGGTCCCGGCTTTCCTGTCCCGTCGGTTCGATGGACTACGAGCCAGCCGTTTTGCTCCGATTTTACCTCAGAGGCAGTGACGGTTCCACCAGAGACATCCTGGTCCATACCAATAACGCTCATCATATGTCCCCCTGCAATTGCCCATGATGAAAAGAACACAGAGGCAGCGACAGCAGATTTTAGTAAGACATTTTTCATAAAAATTCTCCGATCTCTATTTGATAAAGAAACTAGTTGGAAAAAAGCAATAGTGTTGGGATGCCGTGGCATTGAAATGACCTTTCGGCTCGTCTATCACAGGTACACCAAGACTGCGTTCACGAGAAACACGGTCATGAAGAGATACGTATTTCGGCAGTTGTATGGATGCAGATATCAGGAATTTTCCTGGTAAATATGATCAGATAATCTTTCTACGTGCTTGTCAGCCAGTACTGTCCACGCTGCTTTCCCCGATCCGCGGTAATCTGTACAGCGCGAAATGGTGCTGGCGCATATTGATACACTGGCATCACGTGGTGCCCGGTACACCACCAGCCGCATTAGTGTAAGAATATACGAATGCGGGCTCGATTCCGGGGAGTGCAATAATGGCATATACCCCTAATCCGGCCATGAACCCAATCCGCGTTATAAAGACAAACGAGGTTATAGCTTTGAAAACTCAGGTTGTTGTCATTGGTGGAGGGCCATCAGGATTGTTGCTCAGCCAGCTGCTACATCGTCAGGGAATTGAATCTGTTGTACTGGAACGCAAGACCCGTGACTACGTAGTAGGGCGCATACGCGCTGGCATTCTGGAAACTGGCACTGTCAATCTGATGCGCCAGGCCGGCATCTCAGAGCGAATGGACAGAGAATGTTTAGTGCACGACGGTATTGTCATCTCACATGCGGATGAACAATTCAGCATCAATTTAAAGGCGCTCTCCGGCTCTAATGTAGTGGTATACGGGCAAACTGAACTCACTCGCGATTTATATGATGTGCGTGAAGCGGCGAACGGCCAGTTGCTCTTTAATGTTGAGAACGTTCAGATTCTGGATGCCGATACTGACCACCCACGAGTCAGCTACGAGCAAAATGGAAAAACCAGCCATATCGACTGCGACTTTGTTGCAGGATGCGACGGTTTCCATGGGGTCAGCCGTCAGGCGATCCCGCTGAATGTGCGCCGCGAGTACGAAAAAATCTATCCATTTGGCTGGCTCGGCGTCCTCTCTGAAACCCCGCCGGTTAACGATGAACTCATATACGCCTCCTCGCCTCGTGGCTTCGCCTTGTGCTCTATGCGTAACGAGAATCTGAGTCGATACTACATTCAATGCTCATTATCAGACTCTCCTGGCGACTGGTCAGATGCCGCCTTCTGGCAGGAGCTAAAACGTCGTATACCCACTGATGCAGCCGAATCACTGATAACAGGCCCATCGATTGAAAAATCTATTGCACCGTTGCGGTCGTTCATTACCGAACCCATGCGCTGGGGGCGCCTTTTTCTATGTGGGGATGCAGCGCATATTGTACCACCAACCGGAGCCAAAGGCCTTAACACTGCGGCGGGCGATATACACTATTTGTACAACGGACTCGCACAGTTCTATACTACCGGTGATACTGACGGCATTGATCACTACTCAGAAAAAGCCCTGTCACGAGCCTGGAAAGCCGTGCGATTCAGTTGGTCGTTGACTTCTCTACTGCATAGATTCCCCGATCAATCGGAGTTTGATCTCAAAATGCAGATTGCCGAAATTGCTTTTTTAAAATCCAGTCGGCACGCACAATCTATGCTGGCAGAAAATTATGTCGGCCTGCCCTATTGAGTAGTATCCTCCCGGACCACAGTCGATAAGGTGTAGTACTTTACGCCCTGGTGTACATGTCGCCGCAAGTGCAGTCAGTACTGTATCTATTTATATCTCGGGACAACGGATAGACTTTTCGCAATTGCTGCACAATTCTCGACTGCCACTTCGTGAGCTATACATTAGACCCATAACTGCGTTGTAGCTAATTTCGCCAACCAAGACTTTTGCAAGGAATTTAACCAGGATTACAGATTCTGATCCAGCAAACCCCAAACCTCAACATAAATATGAATAAAAAAGCCAAAACAGCAATACAACCGACTCGCAGCGAAGACTTTCCCGGCTGGTATCAAAAAGTTATCACGGCGGCTGATCTGGCTGAAAATTCAAAGACGCGAGGCTGTATGATTATCAAGCCTTATGGATACGCTATCTGGGAGAATATCCAGTCAGCATTTGATTTGAAAATAAAAGCTCATGGCGTCGAAAACGCCTATTTCCCTTTACTGATACCACTGAAGTTTATAGCAAGCGAAGCCGAGCACATCGACGGATTCGCAAAAGAATGCGCTGTGGTTACGCACCACAAGCTGGAGATGGATGCTGAGGGCAAGGGTCTTATTCCAGCGGGGAAGCTGGAAGAACCGTACGTAATCAGGCCTACATCGGAAACTGTTATTGGCGATGCCATGTCTCGCTGGATAAACAGCTATCGCGATTTACCCATGAAACTAAATCAGTGGTGCAATGTTATGCGGTGGGAAATGCGCACAAGGCTCTTTTTACGAACATCCGAGTTCCTCTGGCAGGAAGGTCACAATGCATTCGCAACTGCTGAAGAGTCTGATACTGATGCCAGACTAATGGCAGATGTATATGCAAAGTTTGCAGAAAATGTGTTGGCGATCCCTGTTATCACCGGCGAAAAAACCGCCAGTGAACGCTTCCCGGGCGCGAAATCCACCTATACGATTGAAGCGGTGATGCAAGATGGCAAGGCGCTTCAGGCAGGCACCAGCCATAACCTGGGAACAAACTTCGCTAAAAGTTCAGGAATAGTATTTCAGGACAAATCTGGCAAAGAGCAATTTGCTCATACCACGTCCTGGGGGATATCAACACGACTCATTGGTGGGTTGATTATGGTTCATTCCGATGACGATGGTTTGCAGCTTCCGCCAGCCATTGCGCCTTATCAAGTAGTTATTATCCCCGTTATTAAAGACCTTGACCAGGCAGATGCTATAAATGAGTACGTAGAGGGAATAAAAAACAGGTTAACAGCAAAGAGTATCAGGGTTCAGGTAAACCGAAAAGACGATTCCATGGGAAATAAAATATGGGATTCAATTAAAAAAGGCGTACCAATCCGGGTTGAAATCGGCGTAAAAGAAGTGGAATCTAAAACACTCACACATGTACGCCGTGATATCGGTCGCGATTCCAGGGCAAGTACATCGATCGATGAATTTATTGATACTGCTCCCGCCATACTGGATTCAATACAGAACAGTTTGTTCGAACGGGCCAAAGCTATCGTTAGTGATAATCTTGCAGATGCAGATAATATAGATTCGTTGGAAAATATGTATACAAACGATTACCAGGGGCTGGTACGCATCCCTGCAGAATTAATCGACGAAGAACAATATAAAAAAGTCGCCAGGCAGTTTTCTTTATCGGAACGCTGTTTACCCTTTGCCGATAACAACAACATGGTGGTTATTGGAAGAGCTTACTAGATTAGAAATAGCTGAATAAAAATGACATACGCATTTGACGCTGACACAATGTCCAGCAGAGTTTCCGACAATCACTGGCAATTTAATATGGTGTCGGACTGGAGCATAGGCACTAATCCGAACGGGGGCTATCTACTGGCGTGTCTGCTCAGGGCAATGGCAACGCTAGTGCCCGATACCCTCGCCCCCGTCGCTGTAACCACACACTATTTGCGACCCGGGCTGGCAGGGAAACCTGCAGACCTACACGTAAACGTAGTGCGGCTCGGCCGACGCACCGCAACAGTTACCGGCACGATGGAACAGGAGGGAAAGCCACGAATCACCTGCACCGCGACATTTGGTCATCTGGAGTCTGATACAGACAACAACACCAGTAGTACAAAACGAAACCTTGCAATAGCTCCTCCGGATTTGCCCTCACCTCAGGAATGCATTTCACGATTAGAACTGGTTCAGGGGGTGGACCTACCTATCATGAGTCGGCTGGATATTCGCGTCGATCCCAGGTATGCCGGCTCCGGTGTTCGCGATGAAGCCGTGATAACCGGCTGGTTGAAATTCAGCGACGATCGCCCGACGGATATACTGGCGCTTCCACTTTTCTGCGATTCGTTTCCCCCCTCAGTGTTTACACTGTACGGGCCAATTGGATGGGTACCCACTATTGAACTGTCAATACACATTCGCAGGCGACCTCACCCGGGTTGGATAAAGGGAGCTTTTACCACCAATGATCTAACCGGCGACCTGTTTATTGAAGACGGTATGTTGTGGGATGAAAACGATCAGCTGGTCGCACAGTCAAGACAGTTGCAGATGATCCTGACTAAAACCTAGCCCGCATTATTGATGGAATTGACGGGACATGCGGGCTAGCTCGTGCCCACCCATAAACAAGCGCCACTGCGAATCCCTCAGGGCGCGCGATCTTTCCCCGACCACATGTAGTTATTTAGAATAACTGAACGCCCACACGTGGAAGGCGAAATCTCACGCTCCTGAGTGACCCTCTCTACGCCCCGGTTTATGGACGGGCACTAGCTCATCGGGGTTGAGGCTGAGTCCGTTACTGGTACTGTCCTGGTATTGTCTATTCAAGATCACGAAATGTGATCTTTAACAATCCGGTCTGACTAATCACCACACAATGGATCAGTCGGGTTTATGTGTGAGCACTTTTTGCACGCTTTCCCGCTCACGCATGCGATTATAATGATCCGTACAACTTTTAAATTCGCTTAGATCAAAGCCTTCTGTGAGGGCGCGGTCGTAGATCCAGAAAAAATAGGAATCACAGACCGTAAAATGATCAAAGAACCAGGTTTTACCCATGAGTTCTGCCTCTACGAGCGCTAGTTGCTCCATGTACATTGCCCTGGCCTTTTCTTTGATATCGGCATGGGCATTTGTATCAGCGCAGAACTTTACCGGCTTGAAATGACGGGTTAAATGCTGATGGATACCGGAACCGAACCAGCCCATATGTGAGAGTGCCTGTTTATGCTTCCAGCTATCCGATGGCAGCAGATTGGCTTCGGGATATGTTTCAGCTATCCATGTCTGCATGGCGATATTTTCACTTAAGCCCTTGCCGTCGATCACCAGAAACGGTACTTTTTTCTTCGGGTTAATGGCCGCGTAGTCAGGGCTTGTCTGGTCATTGTTCTTCAGCAGGATGAATTTAACATCGAAAACTGCCCCCGCCTCCAGAAGCGAAATGTAGGTGGCCATCGAGCAGGCGCCGGGTGAATGGTAAAGTGTTATGTCCATTATGTTCTCGAGAATATTGTGGTTGGATTTAAACGTATGTTCAATTTGAAGCCGCGCATTCCGGGAGTATAACAAGCCGACTGAATAACAATGGTGAGTAAACGTATAAACTTTCCAGAGGAATAATCCAGACTAAACACGCAACTGCCCCCGACAATCAAGGGCGAGATAATCGCAGAGTAGTTTCCCGGTTTACCAGCCGTTTGCCACCGGATTATTGCTCCTCTGGGAGCCACTCACTGGCAACTTCTGTATTGTGCGATCCCAGCTCAGGTGGCGGTTTGCGAATTGAGAAGTCCATGTCTGACATGGAAACCGGGAACCCAGTAGTTAAGGTCTCTACACCATTGGGAAGTTCCAGTGGTTGAACAAGTTGCAAATGCTTTACGTGTTCATTGTTGAGAATTTTCGGGTAATCATTAATCGGTGAGCAAGGCACACCTCTGCGGTCAAGCTCGTTCAGCCAGTAATCTGCGGTTTGCAATTCAAATCCGGGTTGCAGCAGTTGCAGCATTTCGTCCTGGTTGGCAGCGCGTTGTTGCTGGGTGATAAAGCGCGGATCCTGCGCTAACTCCGGCATGCCGACTGCTGCAGCTACTTCGGACCATAGCTTGTCGTTACCCGCAGCGACAACGAAGTACTCATCTGATGCTTTAAACGCTCTATAGGGTGCATTGCGCGGGTGTGCTGACCCGAGCGCCAGGGGCGTGTTGCCACTTCCGAAATACTCCGAGGTTTGCAATGCAGAAACACCAATCAGGCTGCCGAGCATAGAGCAATCTATATACCCTCCTTTGCCTCCTGCCCTGACCTGCAGCGTTCTGGCAAGGATTGTATACGCTGCATATAGACCGGCGCAAAAATCACCAACCGGTACGCCACACTTGACTGGGTTACCCTGTTGCTCACCGGTCACGCTCATCAGACCGCTCATGGCTTGTACGGTCACATCGAACGCACCTTTACTGGCGTACGGACCCGTCTGGCCATAGCCGGAAATAGAACAATAGATCAGCTTGTCGTTCACTTGCGTGAGCTGCTGGTAACCCAGGCCGAGCTTGTCAAGAACACCGGGCCTGAAGTTTTCAACAACAACATCACACACGGTGGAGAGCTCTAGTAAATGCCGGACATCATCCGGGTTTTTCAGATTGGCGGTTATCGAACGCTTGTTGCGATTAAGCGAGGCGAAGTTTTCACTGAAGATTTCGCCCTTATTATTTTCCGACAAAGGAGGCCACGAACGCATGCCATCACCCCCATCCGGGCGCTCTACTTTAACGACATCGGCGCCCAGATCCGCCAGCAGTGAACCGGCAAACGGGCCGGCTGCTATCTGGCCGAATTCAAGCACGCGAATACCATTCAGCGGTAAGGAAGTGTCACCCATATTTTCAATCTTTCACTTTAACAACACAGGGGGATTCGGTTTTTGCGTCGACATCAAAAACAGATCGGCCGGTATGATTTAGATGTCTGCCGTAGGTGTGTAGTGATACAGCGACCTGCTGACCGTTGTTCCAGACACTGTGGATATCCTCAGGCATACAGCAGACGGCTTTACCCGGGTAGAGTGTTTCTTCGCGGGTTACTGCCAGATCAGCAAAGCCTGGTTTTGAACCATCATCACGTCGGGTATAATTGACTTCGTGCTCCTGCCCTTCAATGCCAGACACCACAGCCCAGGTTTTGTGATTATGGGCCGCCAGTCCTTTGCCCGGAGCCCAGGCAATAACAAAAACCGCAAGGTCGTGGTTTTCTTCTTCAAATAACAGGTGCAGACCAAACCCCTGCTCGTCATCGACTTCACGATACTGCGCTTTAAACCAGCCGCGCTCGGCGGTTATTTTCTCCGCCAGCGGTTTTATTTTGTCAGTTATTTTACTGTTATCTGATTCGTCAGATGCGATCTGGCGAATGTCTGCAATGTATTGATCCAGTGTATAAGATTGCATTGTGCCCTGCCCTCCCGGTTGTTGTAAACTCTGATGTTGCATGATATTCCGGCCCGGAACCGCTGCGCTGTTTCTATAGCAGCATCTAAGGCGCTGTACTCATTTTTCCTGAATATCACTTAGCATG
>MDLA01000039.1 GCA_001730015.1 Chromatiales bacterium (ex Bugula neritina AB1)
ATTCGAAGGCAGAGTTACGTAGACGTCTATATCATCAGAAATCTCATTATTGCCGAGCAAACCGTTATTATCGATATCCTCGACGATGGCAATAGCTGGTGCGCCCGGCGCTGTCAGGTCATAAGTAGTTGCATCGAACCCTGCTACTGAACTGTTACCCGCAAGATCTATAATTACCGCGGACACGCTTATTGCATCACCGTCTGCGCCTGCACTGAAGGAACTGCTTACACTGCCTGCTGTGATGTCGCCGGTACTCAGTACTACAGTGTTGACCGTAACGCCGTCACTGGTCTGCTGTGTGTCACCGGCTACCGTATCATCGGGTAGTGTCACGGTCACATCAAGGTTTCCTGAGTTTTCACTCGCTCCTATAAGCGCGTTATCATTGGTATCTTGCGCAATCGTGATCACGGGTGTGGATGGTGCGCGCAGGTCGTAGGTGGCTGTATCACTGGCAACGCCAGATGCTTTACCTGCAAAGTCGGTCACCGTCACTGTGATTGTCAGTGCATCACCGTGTTCGCCAGCTATAAACGCCTTGGTCACTGTACCGATATTGATGTCCGGCACGCTCAGCGCGATGGTATTTGTCGTCATGCCGTCACTTATTGTGACTGTGTCGCCGGCAACCGCATCACCTGGCAGTGTTACCGTTACATCCAGATCACCAGACAGTTCACTGCTGCTGATCAGGCCGTCGTTACCGGTATCTTCATTGATCGCCACCACCGGCGTTGATGGTGCGGTGATGTCATAATCAGCGCTGTCTGTCGCTGAGCTGGAGGTATTACCCGCCGGGTCAGTTACTGTTGCAGCTATCGTTAGAGAGTCGCCGTCACTGCCAGCGTTAAATGTGGCGGTCACTGAACCCGCTGTTATATCCGGTGCACTCAATACAATCGTATTGGTGTCAGTACCGTCCGTGACCGTTATAGAATCTCCTGCTACTGCATCGCCCGGCAGTGTGACAGTTACATCGATATCGCCAGACAGTTCACTGTTACTGATCAAGCCATCATTGCTGCTGTCTTCGGTCAGTGTAATCACGGGCACGGAAGGCGCCGTCAGATCATAGGTCGCGCTGTCAATGCCACGATCTGAGATATTGCCCGCCGCATCTGTAATCGTCGCACTGATTGACACACTGATGCCATCTACAGGTGCCGTAAACGAACTGGTAACACTGCCTGTGTTGATGTCAATCGCGGACAGGGTAATCGTGTTGGTGGTCGTGCCGTCTGTCACACGCACCTGATCACCTGCGACTGCATCCAACGGCAGGGTGATGGATACGTCGGTATCTGCCACGGCCTCTGCACTGGATATCAATGCATTGTTATCTGCATCGTCGGTGATTGAAACCATCGGTGCCCCGGTTGCGCTCAGATCGTAGGTGGCCGCATCGAACCCTGCTGCCGAAGTGTTGCCCGCAAGATCTGTGATTACAGCCGATACCGCTACGGTATTACCGTCTGCAACAGCACTGAAAGCACTGTTTACGCTGCCAGCGGTGATGTCACTGGCACCTAGCGTAATGGTGGTAGTTGTAGTGCCATCACTGATCAGCAACGTATCACCGGTCACAGCGTTACCGGGCAGTGTCACTATGACATCCAGATCGCCCGAGTACTCACTCGCGCTTACTAGCGCGTTGTTGTCGGTATCTTCAGTTATCGCTATCACCGGTGTGGAAGGTGCGTTCAAGTCATAGGTGGCAGTGATGCTGGTCTGCCCGGATGTGTTACCTGCTACGTCGGTTACTGTTGCTGTGACCGTCAGCGTGTCACCTTCACTGCCAGCGGTAAATGCGCTTGTTACGGTGCCGGCGGTGATGTCTGATGTACTCAACACGATTGTATTTGTCGTTGTACCATCACTGATCGTGACTGTGTCGCCTGTTACAGCGTCCACTGGCAACAGAGCCAATACATCCAGATCACCGCTTAGCTCGCCGCTGCTGATAAGGCCATCTGCATTGCTGTCTTCAGCAATCACCACCACCGGTGCTGACGGTGCAGTGAGATCATAAACGGCGTTATCTGTGGCTGTACCCGATGTATTTCCTGATTGATCTGTCACTGTTGCGGTAATGGTCAGTGAGTCGCCATTACTGCCGGCGGCAAATATAGCCGCGACTGTACCAGCAGCTATATCCGAAGCACTGAGTACTATCGTACTGGTATTGGTACCGTCCGTGACGTTCAGCGTGTCTCCTGCTATAGCATCGCCCGGCAGGGTGACGGTTACATCAAGGTCACCGCTGAGTTCGCTGTTGCTGATCAGACCATCGTTACTGGTATCTTCCGTGAGTACAATCACCGGTATAGACGGTGCGCTAAGATCATAAGTCACGCTGTTACTGCCAGTGGCAGAGGTATTTCCCGCTGCGTCCGTGACTGTCGCACTGATCGATACGTTCGTACCATCGGCAGGAGCTGCGAATAAAGTAGTGATGCTGCCGGTAGTAATGTCATTGGCTGTCAGCGCAATTGTGTTGGTTGCAGCCCCGTCAGTTACGCTGACGGTATCTCCGGCTACCGCATTGATCGGCAGGGTGATAGAAACATCGGTATCGCCCACCGCCTCGGCATTGGATATTAACCCGTTATTATCTATATCATCGGTGATCGCGATGACTGGTGCATCCGGTGCGCCTAGATCAAAAATGGCCGTATCGGTTCCTGTTGAAGAACTGTTGCCGGCAAGATCTGTGATTACTGCTGATACATTGACAGTGTCTCCATCTGCACCTGCACTGAATGTACTGGCTACACTTCCTGCGCTTATATCGCCGGAATTGAGCACAACAATATTAGTCGAGGTACCGTCACTGATAGCCAGGGTGTCGCCAGCTACTGCGTCGCCTGGCAGTGTCACGGTTACATCCAGATCACCTGAGTTCTCACTCACACTGATCAGGTCGTTATCGTCGGTATCTTCCGTTATTCTGATAGCTGGTACCGACGGTGCACTCAGATCATAGATCGCACTGTCGCTGCCTCCGGCAGAGGTATTACCCGATGCATCCGTGACTGTGGCAATAATCGAGATATTGGAACCGTCGGCCGGCGCCGCAAATGAAGTGGTAACACTGCCGGTGCTGATGTCATTCGCTGTCAGCGTAATGGTGTTGGTGGATGCACCATCAGTTACATTTACAGTATCTCCGGCCACCGTGTCTGATGAGAGAGTGATGACGATATCGGTAGCACCCGAAGCCTCGGCACTGGATATAAACGTATTGTTGTCTATATCATCGGTGATCGCTACAATCGGCGCACCCGGCGGCGTTGTGTCATAGATAATGTCACAGGATGAGCCACCTTGTGATGCTATAAGGCCAGTAACCGAGTCAGCAGCAAACTTGAATGTATTAACAGCAAATTTGTCCTGATCGCTGCTGACGGCGCTACCCGCGGTAACACCGGCAGCAGCGGTCCACATGTCGATATCGCCAGTCAACAGGATGGTGGGGTCAGACAAATCATCAGTTATTGTCTCAGCGAACCCCGATCCATCGGTGTATTGTGCAAGGGAAACGCCATTTGAAAAATAGGACGATAACCCACCGGCGGTGGTTATTGTAGTCGGCGTTGTGTTGGTATCAGCATCGCAGGTCAGTGGATTTAATGGACTAATTGATGAAAATGTAACCGTGATGTTTGAGTAGTTGGTTACTGTAAATCCGACTCCAGAGCAAGCTGCACTATTAGATTCAGCATCACAGCCAGCCATCACAAACCCACCTGACGCGGTAAATGCCACCAAATCGGTAAATGAACCGGCATCATATCCGGAAAACCAAATATCGCAGCTATTCGCGGCTAAATCGGCAGTGGTCGGCGATGTTATAACGAAACTAAACGTACTGGTTGACAGCGATCCTCCAGATCCGAACAGTGCGCTGTTCCCGAGTTTGGTTCTAAGATTGTTAAATCGTGCCTGATTAATACCGCCGTAGCCAGAGTTTGAGCAAACCACCAGATTGTCTCCCGGTGATGCTGCTTCAGCGGGATACACGGGTAGCAACAAAAAAAGCGCAGGTAAAACCGTTAAAACCAAGCCATAAAAACGAGACGTCCGAAATCCTGGTGTTGAAGTCTTCCCATGGTGGAGATAAGGCCGTAACAGCTTACTACTCGAAAATGCCAGCAATTCCATCGCTCGTTCTTCCGGGAGGACTAATCCATGTCCTGTACTTTGCAGCTGAGTTGGAACTCTGCGATAAGTTCGGTGATCGCACCAGTCGCACTTTCCCTCATTGTTTCGCTATAGATTAAAGTATGGTTGACAATCCGCAGGCGACAGATATGACCCGCTGGTCGAGCCATCACCGGGCGGTGCAGGTGAGGCAGGCACCGGGTAATATATTTCTGAGCAGCAGCTACTGCGTCACTGGCGCAAATAAAATCATAAATTATTGGAATAGTTGTTCGGTGTTTCAATTGAAAAAGCGATAGAACACAGCAAGCAAGCTAATTCTGAATATCATGCAACTTCACTTAAATCGGGTACTCATCTCAAATACTGCAATTGTTAAGCCTGAGAATACGCTTATAAGAAAACTGGCATAAACAACAGTAATACGGTAACTAATTCAACAAGCGGGCGTCCGCTGCGTTGAACTACCCTGACGCCCGTCAAAATCACCTCACATTCCCCAAGTGAGGCAGGTAGGCCAGTTGGGCAGGTATAGATGTGCAATGCGGTATTTACAGGCACTATTTACGGGGACAGGCACGGTATAAAGGATTTCTTTACCGATACCTGTCCGGATTCCCGCTCCCGGTTAAAGTTACCCACGATAAAGCTCCGAAGTGCTTTGCCATAAGTTTTTTATAAGTTAAAAGTGGGTGTCTGAATAAAGTTCATTCTATTATTTTCCGTGGAATGCCTTACTCACTGCATAGCTGTCTTCAAACCAGTGCCAAAGAACAACCTTGCCATCACGGACTTTGGCGCGCAGTGCAAAAGCGAAGTTTCCAATTTGTTTCCCCGAGTGCGTTGTGATGCCATTCATTTTGCCAAACACGGCAACCGTATCACCAGAGGCGAATGCATCTGTGTTTTCCCAGGCAGTTGTTTTGAAGTTCTCACCAAAAACTGGCAAAAATGCAAGTATCTCTTTTTTGCCGTTCCAGGGGCCAATCCACGGCATGGCACTATCACCTTCGTTCTGCCAGACCATATCCTCTGCCATGAGCGTGTTTACGGTATCCATGTCGCCACTGCCCACTGCTCCCATAAAAGCCATCACTGTATCGAACGAGGCTTTACTCTGTGCATCCATATCTGCTGCCTGAGTGTTGCCACTTAGTGACAGCACAAAAACGCTGCTGAGTATTGCTTGAATAATGTTTCTGCGTTTCATGTTGGTTCCTGTTGGTTGAGCTCAATGCTGTAGTTTTTAAAAAATACATGTACGTACGAATATCGATCTGCTAGCAACGCGGTGTCTGGACACTTAAACCGGTAACATGATTATAGGATTCGGTGATGAGTTGAATCACAGTTGCCAGCTCGGCTTGTGTGTCAGCAGAATAGAGCATGACAAGTCCTTCCCAGCCATCACGTCTGTCTGCCCATGGATGACGTTCACCCCACCCCTTTTGCTGGAGCTCTAAAGCGCGATCAAGGGGCAGTGGCACGTGCAAACTGCCGTCGGTGTGAATGTGAGCGAACTCGCGGCCGGAAACTATCGCTTTGGGATTTGCAACCGGCACACCCTCTGACAACCACATACCAATTGCTCCAGCGAGTGAAACGACCGTTAGACGTTTCTCGACATTCGGCAGCGTAAAGGCAAGTCGTAATAATTCCTGATTGACTTCATCCGCCGGCTCCACTCCTACCTGAACATGCGGTACTCTGCCACTTGTCTGAATCTGTGGTCCGCTGCGGACCGGCAAGGGTTTACTGGCGAGTTCAGAGGCTGTTTCTTGTGAGGACTCTGTGTTGCATTCCAGCGAGCCTGCAACAGATTCAGCCACACAGCCGCACAAGGCGAAAGTGGAAAGCCCGATCAGAATCATCTTTCTCATAGTTTCTTTCTCTTAGTAACAACGTGAATTCAAAATTGCTAAATCTACTGGCCTTTTAATTGTTGTAACGCGCCAGCCCAATCCTCAATATGGTAGGATGTGACAATTTTGCCGTTTTCGATGGTGTGTATATCGATAGTAAGCACATCGAAACTCTTACCCTTACCATCTACACCGAACAGGGGTCCCTTAGGCGTTCCGGTTGCACGACTTCTCACCACGACCTTGTTACCTTCCTGAATCATCTCCTGTACTTCCCAATTTAGATCTGGCATAAGCGTGGCGAAGAAACCGCTAACCTGACCTATAAACTGATCCCGTTTTTTGTTGACACCGGTATAGTCGCCAATGCTCTGCCAGTCTTCGGCGGTAACTGATTTAAACGCCGCAGCATGTTCTTTCGATGCGGGATTGCTGAGGAAGTCATAAAAGGTTTGCACCACTTCTTTTTCGTTCGCTAGCGCACTAGTCACTGTCGAATTTACCAGCAACACGGCAGATACCAGGGCTACATTTAGTAGTTTCACTGTTCTTTCTCCATCAGAGGCAGATAAGGTTTGGTTTAGTTCGGGAATAATAGTAATTCAAGTTCTTTTAAATGATAATACAGTCTAATCAGATTTAACTGTTCGGATATATTGCATTATGCTGGATGAACTACGACAGATCGCAATCTTCGCAAAGACCGTTGACCACGGCTCCTTTCGAGCCGCTGCACAAGCGCTGCAACTCTCACCTTCTGTTGTCAGTAGCCATGTTGGGCAATTAGAAAAAAGGCTTGGTACAGCCCTTCTTTACCGCTCGACCCGTAAGCTGTCGCTCACGCCGGATGGTGAACGGCTGCTTGAATCCGCACATGAGATGATTAATGCTGCCGAGTCAGGGCTGCAACAAATCTCTAACCAGACAAGTCAATACTCTGGTGTCCTGCGCATAACTATGCCGGCACTTTTTACCCAGTCGATTCTGATTGACCACATAGCAGAGTTTGCACGTGAGTACCCAAAAGTAGATTTGTCGCTGGATTTCTCAGAGATGCGACGCGACATCATTGCAGATGGCTTTGACATCGCTATTCGGGCAGGTGATATGAAAGACAGCTCTTTCAAAGCGCAGAAAATTTTTGAATTTGCCCGATGCCTTGTGGCATCCCCTGCTTACCTTGAAACACAAGCCAAAGTAAAATCACCAAGTGACCTCAATGACTGGGATTGGATAGCGTTAGCGCCAGTGCGAGGCAAAAAAGTAGAGTTTCGAAAAGTGCGGAAACGGCAATCTGTGCAAAAGATGAATTCCCGAATAAGCGCTAACAGCGTACACGCAGTTACGCGGTTAGCGCGTGTCGGGTCTGGGTTGGCAATTGTTCCTGAATATATAGCCGCGCCACATATAGTCGCTGGAGAGCTGGAATACGTTTTTCCCGATTGGTCTATTGATCCGATTAGTGTATACGCTGTCTGGCCTTCTAATGCACCCAGGGATGGTTTGACTAAGCAATTGGTGAAATTCTTAAAGGCTAAGCAGTAGTTCCGGGTGAAATTCACAGATATCTATTCTGACTATTGCGAAAGTCAATGTGCAAAATTTACATTGTGTGCACATGATGCCGTACTTACACATAAAGTATTGCTTTTCCTGTCTGTGTACGTATTGTGGAAGTCACGGTATTGTTGCTGCTCAATTTTACCACCATAATAGTGATGCCGAGTATAGAGAGTTTGTATAGATATAATAATAAAACAACTCTCTATAGAAATATATATGTACATTATGGATGCCTAATCCGACCAACTCAGCGTTGCCGGCATTGTGCTTTACACCAGGTTCGTACGAACGAGAATCTCCGCTACCGCGGTTTGGCTGTTTGTTCTTCGCTTTGCCGCAATGTGATTACCGCCTAAACTGATTGAAAATGTGGTGTCCGGGAATTATATAAGATGAATTCTGAAGCAATAAGGTTGGTGAGAGTTGCTTTGTTTATCGAGGATTTATAAGCGCAGACAATGTTCTACTTGGATGCATTGAACCTCCCCACTGTTGATATGCGGGCCGGATGGTCTGAATTTGGTAGTGGTGATGTCACCATTGCTCTTCATAGAGGTAAAAGCCGTAAGCCCAGGTTCGAGTTCGTGACTGATGGCTGTCTGGAAGAATCACGCGAGTATTTCAATGGACGTGGTGCTAGACTCGGTCCTGTTAAAGAAGTGCGTGGAAAACGTATTATGACTGGCAGGGATAAAGACGAAATCAACATTCAAGTAACTGAATTACCATGAATGTATTCGGTAAATGAAGCTTGATCTGTCGTTGGCATTATGAGTAACCACTTCGTTGCCAAAAAAAATGGCTGCTGCTTTTTTATCTGTTTTAATAACTGCAATTCGCGTTAGCATTTACGTAAATCACTTCACGACCGGGGAGCTTATGGCCCGAACAGGTTTGATAGCATGGGCGGTTGGCTCCCTGTTTTTTCTCTATGGCTTTGCGCTGAGGGTATCGCCCAGTGTGATGGTCGACGAACTGATGCGCGAGTTTCATGTTAGTGCGCTGGTGCTGGGGAATCTGTCCGCGATTTACTTTTACGTGTATGCGGCGGTTCAAATCCCGGTTGGAGTGATGATGGACCGTATTGGTCCACGTGTGCTGATGGCGCTGGCCTGTGTGCTGTGTGGTGTGGGGTGCTTTCTGTTTGCTGCCGCTGAGGATATCTGGCTTGCCTATTTCGGGCGTTTTCTGATTGGACTTGGCAGTGCGTTTACCTGGGTCGGGGTGCTGACTATCATTGCCACCAGTTTACCGGCAAAAAACTTTGCCGGCTTTACCGGCGGTGGCCAACTTGCCGGCACCACGGGGGCGATTCTGGGTCAGGCGCCGCTCGCTCTGGGAATTGAGTATTTTGGTTGGCGATCTAGTCTGTACGGCTTAGGTATGTTTGGTATCGCATTGGCGGCGGGTCTTTGGGCGACGGTTCAGCCGCGAGTTAGAGACACTGTTGTTGCGGTTCCATTGCGTCAATCCTTAAAGGTGGCGGCAGGCAACCCGCAGACCTGGTGGCTGGCTCTGGTCGGGATGTCGCTGACCGGGCCTGTGCTGGCCTTTGCCGGGCTGTGGGGTGTGCCGTGGTTTGCAGCGGTGAGAGGGGTACCGCGCAGCGAAGCAGCGCCGCTGCTTTCACTGGTATTTGTCGGCTGGTTACTGGGAGCACCATTGATGGGCTGGTTGTCTGATAAAATCCAGCGCCGTGTGCCGTTACTAATTGCTGGCACACTGATTTCCAGCACTACAATAGCGAGCGTTCTGTATTTGCCATCGCTGAATCTTACTGTGGTGGCGGTGTTGTTGTTTATCAGCGGTATAGGTGGTGCGGTGATGATCCTGACCTTTGCGGCCGGACGTGACCACAACCCGGAATACGCACGCGGTGCTGCGCTCGGCATTATCAACACCTGTGTCGTGGCTAGTGGTGCGCTATTACAGCCGTTGATTGGGGCGCTGCTGGATTGGCAATGGGATGGGCAGATGCGGGACGGTGTGCGAATCTACAGCGCTGATGCCTATCAACATGCGCTGTTGTGCGTGCCACTTGGTGCGCTTGCGGGTTTCTTGTTAACGTTTCGCGTGAAGGAGGGTGGTCGAGCGGGACAGCATTGACCCTGGTGTTGCATAAAATCCCGGCCCAGAACCGCTGCGC
>MDLA01000040.1 GCA_001730015.1 Chromatiales bacterium (ex Bugula neritina AB1)
GAAGAGGTTATAATCAAGCGAGATGCATTTCACGGTGAATGGAACTATCGAATTCAGCCGTATATATAGTAAATTCGGTAGTTTATTGTTTTGCAATGACTAAGGGCGTTGACACACCCGATTTTTAAGTGGCTAGGAAAAGAATCTTAAGATCCGCTTAAGGTTCGGCAGCTTTACTGTGTACCATTGATGGAATGACGTTATAATTACCATTCACCGTGAATAATGGTTGACCTGTCACCATGAAATCACCCATGCAATACTCTGCACAACACTCACCAGCCCACTTTTAACCGGCTAAATTATGTATGATATTCGACTTTTGTGTTTTGCCTGCCTTTTGACACTATTGCCACCGGTTGTGGTGGCCGATGCCAGATTTGATTTGGATAGCTATAAGGGAAAGGTCGTCTATGTAGACTTTTGGGCCTCATGGTGCACACCATGTAGAGCCAGTTTTCCGTTTATGCAGTCATTGGCAGAAGAATACGGCGACTCATTGCAGATCGTAGCGATCAATGTAGATAAAAACCGTGCGGATGCAGACCGTTTCCTTGAGCGGTTCAATATAAATTTCGATATCGTGTACGACTCGGAAGGTGTACTGGCGCAGTCGTTTGAGGTAAAAGGTATGCCGACCTCCTACCTGTATAATCGAGAGGGTCAACTAATCAGTTATCATATCGGGTTCAGAAATAAGGATATTGGAGAGCTGGAATCAGCCATTGCCAGAACCATAAATGATCAGGAATAAAAAATGAAAATTATAATCTGGGCTGGCGTCATTACTTTGCTAACTACGCTTATTGGATGTAGTTCACTTGGGGTATCGCCCTGGGAGCGCCACAACCTGGCCAAACCGGAAATGGAACTCAATAGCTCACCACTAAGCGCCGCACTGGATGATCATATTTATTTCAGCAAGGAAGCGTCAAGCGGCGGCCGCAGTTTTTCCGGTGGAGGCTGTGGCTGTAACTAAGCCGACTCTACTGATGACAATACCCCACCTGAAAGACTTGCTGGCGAGTGCAACCTGCACCTTGCTGGCTACATCACCGGGAGCGTACGCGGAAGATCCCCACCCTGTAGGAGAATGGGATATTAGTAGCGCTCTGTTACTCTACAGCGAATCTGATCGCGTAAGGGCGGTCGAGCCAGTTATAAACGCCAATAAGGCACTGGATACTGACGAGTCGATTAATATCAAGTTAACAGTGGATACATTGACCGGTGCGTCGGCAAGTGGCGCCGTACCATCAACGCAACCACAAACATTTACCAGGCCTTCCGGTGATGGTAGTTACGTTACCGGTGCTCGGTCAATACCGCTGGACGACACGTTTCTAGATTCACGGGCTGCATTGGCCCTCACCTGGAGTCGACCTGCATTCCAGGAAACTCAGTCAGAACTGGGCTTCAATATATCCAAAGAGTATGACTATCTGTCCATCGGCACCAGTGCCTCAATCGCCAAGAATCTCAACGATAACAACACTACTGTCACTACTGGTTTTTCACTGGCCAGAGATACTATTGATCCGGTCGGGGGTGCGCCGGTACCATTCGCATTGATGCAGCCTCAGGGGGTAGCCCCTATTCGCGAATCAGGCAGCCAGAGTAAAACACTGGTTGACCTCATCGCGGGGGTAACTCAGGTAATTGACGAAAATAGTCTGTTTCAAATCAACTATTCATTTGGCAGATCGAATGGTTACCTGAATGATCCTTACAAGTTCGTTTCCGTAGTTGATCCAATCAATGGTGCTCCGGTTTTCGACAATGCACTGGATGCCAGCTTGCCTCGTGTTGTCTTTGAAAATCGCCCGGATTCCCGTACTAAACACGGTTTATATGGTCAGTACAAACGCTTCATACAATCGAGCGGGGATATACTGGATGCCACCTATCGATTTACGGTGGACGACTGGGGTATCAATTCACACACAATTGATTTGAAATACCGAAAGCTGTTGTCCAATGGTAAATTTCTGCAACCGCACATTCGGTGGTATCAACAGGATGCAGCTGACTTCTATACGCCTTTTCTGGTATCTGGTGAGGAACCACAAAGTGGAGACACCAGCAGTCTGGCCTCGGCCGATTACCGGATTGGAGAATTTACCGGCTACACCATCGGGCTGGAATACGGTCAGGTTAATCCACATAATTCATGGAGTGTCGCACTCGAATATTATCTGCAAACAGGTGATGAGCCCGCCGGCAAGTTTGGAGAGCTCGAAACACTTGAGCTATACCCTGATGTAGATGCGGTTCTACTTCGTGTATTGTATGACTTTTAGTGTTCAGCCGTTATCTGAAGGCACAGCTTGTTCCTTGTTCTGTTCTTCTGGTAAATAGCTGCCGTGAGGTGTCTATCAGTTTCACCTGAACAATAGCTGTATTTAAATATACCATTGATGTGGAAAAGCCGAGGTCGCCAGTGCAGTTAACACAGCAAGGAGATTGCTATGCGATCAGGTTCCGCGCAATGGCAAGCCCTTGCGAGCTGTTAGTTGAAACCGAATCGTATAATGTTGCCTGTCGATTGGGAAAAATTGCGCGTAACGAGGCGCAACGTATAGAGAAGGCGTTCAGTCGCTACCGCGAAGGCAATATTGTTCATGCGATCAATCAAAGTGAGGGGAAATCGGTAACAGTTGATAGTGAAACCGCTGGATTACTTGATTTTGCCGCACAGTGTTTCAGTATGTCTGATGGTTTGTTTGATATTACTTCAGGGGTTCTTGGGCGTGCCTGGCATTTTGACCGGAGCGATAAAATCCCCGCAGAAGAAGAGATCAAAAAATTATTGCCGTTGGTTGGCTGGAACAAAGTACGTTGGCATGCCCCGGAATTTTCCATGCCGCAAGGTATGCAGATTGACTTTGGTGGGATTGGTAAAGAGTACGCGGTAGATCGCGTCGTTAATTTGTTACAGAGTGCCTGTGACATTCCGTTTTTAGTGAATTTTGGTGGTGATCTGCACGCCAACAAAGCCCCCGGTAATTCACGTTCATGGTCCGTAGGCGTAGAGGCGATGCGCGAGTCTGGCAATGCGATCCAGACCATTGAGTTGCAGCTGGGAGCCTTGACAACCAGTGGTGATGCAAATCGCTTTCTCGAAAAAGACGGTGTACGTTATGGTCATATTCTGCATCCTAAAACGGGTTGGCCAGTCGCTCATTCGCCTGCATCTATCACCGTTGCGGGCAATACCTGCACAGAAGCCGGTATTTTGTCGACACTCGCCATGCTGCATGGCAATGATGCGGAACAGTTTCTGGCTTCTCAGAATATTAGGTATTGGTGCCAGCGATAGCTATTTTCATTCGAGAATGGATGTTCGAATTAATAATGGCGATCTAACGCATATTTGATACAATTATAGGCAGTGCGTACCTGGAACGCCTCCCTTCCGCGGCAAGGGATTATCCCACCAGTTTTGCATACAGCTGATACCAACCTCTTTTCAGCCTGTCATCGCGGATTCGGGTATATTTGAAAGGAGGTCTTAATGACCATTTCACTGCCGGCCAATCCAGATATTAACCTGTTAAAAAAACAGGCTAAAAAACTACTCAGGCACTACCGCGAAAATAGCGCAGATGCTATTGCCAGCGTCAAAGAATTTCACCCGAAACCTGAGTATTTTAAGTCTCTGCGTGATGCCCAGCTGGTCGTAGCACGTCGCCATGGGTATGTAGACTGGGCTGCCTTGAGCGAGGCTGTCGCCATAGCGGCTTATGCAGCAAAACCATTGGCGGAAAAGGCTGAATTATTCCTGCGTCTCGGTTGTGTTCAATATAGCGGAACGGATGCCCTTCGCAACTATCAGCGCGCGAGCGAACTGCTTTTGCTGTACCCGGATATTTCAGAGTTCAGTATTTACACAGCCTTGGTTGCGAATAACAAGCAGGCAGTTCTGCATTATTTGCAGTCAAGCCCGCAGTTAGCCAGTAGCATGGGTGGGCCGCTCAACTGGCCCGCCCTGTTGTATGTTACCTATGGCCGAATTCAGATGCCTGACGACACCCGGGACGCGGTTGAGATTGCACAATTGCTTATAGATAACGGTGCAGATGCAAATGCTCATATTATATTGAATGACAGTTATCGATTCACAGCATTAACCGGCGCGATGGGAGAAGGTGAGGGCGGTATTAACCAGCCACCACACCAACACGCAGATGATTTGGTTCAGCTGTTGCTTGACGCCGGCGCCAACCCGAATGATGGACAGGGCTTGTATAACACAATATTCACAGATAGCGTTGACAAGTGGCTGGCCTTGTTTATACGCAACGGCTTAAACGCTACTCACACCCTCAACTGGGACGATGCTAATAATAATTCGGCGCAAACCACCTTTGATTATCTCCTGGCTAGTGCGGTATCGGGCGGGCGCGGTGAGCGTGTTAAAACACTGTTAGCGGCAGGTGCTGATCCCGATACCATTAATGGCTACAATGGCCGGGCGGTTCATACCAATGCATTGCTGGCAGGGCATGAGTCTATTGCGGAAATGCTAATATCCGCCGGCGCATCGCCACAAGTCTTATCTCTGGAAGAGCAATTCAGACTCGCCTGTGTTCGGGAAAACTATAATGCGATTACCAGTTTACTGGAACAACACCCATACTTAAAAGAAGACGCTGAGCTACTGCACAATGCAGTGAATGTTTGCCATGCCCGTGTATACTGGAAACTGATTTCGCTCGGGTTCGATTTAAACGGGCAAGACGAATCCGGTCGTACTGTGTTACATCAGTTTGCCCTTAAAAATGACGCAGAGCAGGTTAGTTATTTACTGAAACAAGGCGCTGACTTGTCACTTCGTGATCATATCCATGAATATTCCCCTGTCGGTTTCGCCGCATACACCGGTGCCAATGATGTATTGTACTTATTGCTTGATAGATCAGAAAATTTTATGGAGGTTGTCTGTTGTGCCTATTTGGAACGTGCAAAGGTTCTATTGGACCGAAACCCCGAATTGGCACTACTAAGAACCCCGCAGGGTCACACTACACTGCATGTTATCGGTTCATGGCTTCAGCAGGAGCCGGATTCTGACACCAGTAAAGCACTCATAGAATTATTAATCGCAAACGGCGCCGATATTAATGCCAAAAACGAGGAGGCGCAGACCCCTGTTGAATTCAGTGTAGCTTTGGGTGCTGATATTATGGCAGATTTGCTTGCTGAATTTGGCGAATAGATCATCGGGGGCGCTATTTATAATTAAATGCTATTCTAATGTGGGGAAGCATCAGAATTGTGGTGCAGTTGCACGATTGTCTGTTGAAAATCGGGGCTTTCAGTTCCGATCAGGATATAAGCTCCGGAAAAGCGCGTCCTTGCGAAACCCCTGATTTTCCCGTTTTATCATTGCTTTGTGATTTTTCGCAAAGCTGACCTACTCCGGTCCATACTCATGAATTTGATACAGGGCGGGCAGGGCGATATTTCCATGATTTGCAGGGTCCTGCGGATCATTGCTACCGGGATTACCCGGGTTCAAATTTGATGCGGTGTCATCGGGTGGGAATAACACCAGTGTATTGAGGAACTCGCGAATTTTAAGCTGATCCTCGAACCTTAAGCGTACATAGCGACGTTTAGAATCCTCTGCTTCTCCACCATGGCGGCGAATTACCTGATCCAGGTTGATGCTTCGGCCGTCGTGTCCATAAGGAGCTGTCGACCCTACGCCCCAGAGCGGCTCGGTCATAAACTCGGTACGTATTGTGCCGTCGTAGTCTCTTTCATGAAAGGCGGGGCCTAGGTCGTGCCGTTTGAGGTCACTGAAGAAATTGTTCACTATGAACTCGTCACCGTTGGGCACCAGTTTAGGATACGTATCGCCATCTTCTATCGTGCTGAATAATGCGTTTGCCTCGGCGAATAACGCGTTGAAAATTCCTTGTTCCGCGTCGTGTTTTGTTTCAACATCAGCCACGCGTCGGTCCCGGCTGACACGCATTTGTTGTGTGTGGCAATCCGTACAGCCGATTGATCGCATTAGACGCGAGCCCTCTCTCGCAAAGGGGTTTCCCGGGCCGGTAGCCGGTTTGAAGTAATTCAGTAAATAGAACTCCATATAGTCTACCAGCGCGGGATCTATCTCGGCGGTGACTGCGTCGTTATCGCCATCTTCCCAGTCAGCGCAGACAGGCGGGCGTTCAAAACTGTCCCGTGCGGGATCGTAGTGAAAGCCCGAGGGACTGGTCATGGCGCGGGGATTATCAGGATCTGTCACTTCACAGAGAATAGGGTCCCAGGCCTCCATGCCCATCTCATCCTTAAATGCACCGATGACGAATTCTCGCATGCTTGCTGTTCGGCCTTCGGCAAAAAATGGCCGTACCCTCAAATCGCTGTTAATTCCGTCTACTTTGCTTGTATCCACTGTGCCATCGGGCTCTGCTGTAATTCGGCCATAGTCCACGCCTTTTGCGCGTAAACGCAGAGTCACTCGCTGATTGCGCTGAGCTGCACGATCAATCGCCTGCTGTCGGGTGGCACGCAACTCCATGGTGATTTCATCGGCAAGTTGCTCAACTAACCCAAGGCCAAACAAATGAGGCGCATCTCGACCGTCTGGAAAGCTCGCTACATTGCCACCGAACCCCGCAGAACCTTTAGGGCTGCCGTGGCACGTGCTGCAGCTATCGGTTAAGCCGGCACCTAAACCGCGAGATTGGGTTACATCACCCGTTGAATCAAAGTTAACCCGCGGGCCGAGCCCTTCATCTTCACTGAACTTACGCTGAAAGAGCTGGCGCCCGCGTCGAATGGAACGAAAGGGATCACGGTTAATCAAATATATTGAAGACGCCCCGGTGAATTCATCGCCTTGTCCCATGCCGATTTGCTCGATGAGAGACTTACTAATGGTTCCGCCCGGCGCGTATATAGCACTGCTATTGTCAACTTTGGTTTGATCCAGCAGTGCGGCAAAGCTTGCTGTAGTGCTGAGTGAGGTAATGGCCACTAAAGATGCTGCATAAATCGATTTATATACAAGCCTGCCAATCATCCTGTTAATCTCCTGTGTCTGGCTTTTTTTGATACTGACAATTGAGATAACGCGTCATAACTGGAATGGTTGACAGGATTTTGAAAAACGTCGGTCAGGCTGTCCCGGGCTGCAAATTATGTGTGCATTGATCTGGCGAGCGTGCCATCAGAGATTCAATTTCATCGCAGGTCTTTACCCCAGGTGGCTGTCCGAAAACTGGGATCTACTGCACTACTGCGGGTGCGATCTTTTTGCCAGCTATTTCGATCATTTTCGTTAAAGAAGAACAACTATTCGCCTCCAATGATCAAAATATCTGACCTAAAACCTCACACCCTCGCTACGACCCCAATTCTCGGACAGCCACCTGGTGTACTTACAGCCTTACAGTGTGGTCTGGCTCTTCCACTAGCCGCAGCATCCACATTCCCGCAAAAAACAGTATCAATATCGACAATAACCCGAGCCGAGAGTCTTCGGTGAGGTAGGCAACCACTCCGACCAGAACAGGGCCGACAACTGCTGCGGCTTTACCCATCATATTCATAAAGCCAAAATACTCCCCGCTTTTTTCCTGTGGAATCAAATGGCTGAACAGTGAACGACTTAGTGATTGTGTCGCGCCCTGGACTAACCCCAGTGCTACCGCCAATACATAAAACTCTGTTGCTGATGTCATAAACACGGCATACCCCGTCGCTACAACATAAACCCATAAAGCGATCCACAAGCCGCGTCGGGCTCCGATTCTTTCCGCTAGTCTGCCAAAAATAATCGTTGCCGGAAACCCGATAAACTGAACCATTAACAACGCAATAATCAGACTGTTTGCAGGTAACCCAATGGACAAGCCGTAGTCAACTGCCATTCTTATAATCGTTGCAACACCATCTATATAGAGCCAGTATGAGAGTAAAAAAAGCCATACGTTTCTGTGCTGCCGAATGCTCTTAAGGGTTGATAGCAAAGAAGCGAAAGCGCTTCGAATCAATATGGAAACGGGCGGCTTGTCTACTGGGCTGGTTGATTTTTGCCGGGTAGTATCGTCTTGCTCTTTAACATTAAGAAATAACGGAATTGAAAACAAAGCCCACCAGAGGCCGACACTCAGGAAAGACCACCTGACTGCTTCTGCGGCGTCAGCCAGTCCAAAGAGCGCGGGCTTGATCGTCATGATGACATTCACCAGAAACAATAGGCCGCCACCCAGGTAACCGAGTGCGAAGCCCAAAGCGGAGTCGCGGTGGCGACTGTCGGGTGGTGATACCAGTACCAGCAGGGAGTCGTAGAAAACATTTGCGCCAGAGAAGCCGATGATGCCAATCACGTATAAGGCAATGGCTGCAGGCCACATGCCTTTACCGACAAAAAAGAAACCGATACAGGCAAGGATTCCAGCACAGGCAAACGACGCGAGCATGCGTTTGCGAAGATTGCCCTGATCTGCCATAGCGCCAAGTACCGGCGCGGCAATGACGATAATCAGGCTGGCCAGTGAGTTTCCCATACCCAAATAGAATGTGCTCGTGGTAACCGGCGTATCCTGGCTCCAGTACTGCTTGAAAAATAGCGGGAAGAAGCCGGCCATAACAGTAGTTGCGTAGGCGGAATTGGCCCAATCGTACAAGGCCCACGAGACCAGTGGTTTGCGAGTAGTTGATTGCTTATCCGTCATGATTATTCCGTTAGAACTAATAGGGTTCGAATCAAGGTGGATCTAACCTAATTGGGCGATTGTATCGAAATTATAGAGATCGGGCAGGATACGCGTGAGTCCAAACCCGTAGTCTCGGCTAAATTTTACCTTAGGGTGTTACACACTCCATGTGCCAATATTGATGATATTCGAAATGTTTGCGGTGCAGCTGATTACTGGTAAAAATTCTGATATAGATCGGGCGCTAGAATAGGCACACTCGGGTCACCACAGGTTACAGACATGGTGTAAGGTCCGGTTAGTCGCATAAACAGGTCATAGTCATGTGCGTCGTCCATCGTTTCTGAGACGTAGAAAAACTTGGCTGCGTACATGCTTTTAATCATCGCCTTGTGGGCGGGCGGAAAATTCCTGGGATCGTGGATTAGAAATTTGTGACCGAGGTAGCCGGTTATTCTGCCTACAAATATCTCTCCACTCTCGTAGTCTGGAACACTTCGAACGGTGTTGATTACCTTGCCGGTGAAGAGTTCCCGAAAACGCGTGACCTTTTTTGTCGATAATATTTCCTCATATAGCCCCAAGCGACTGGCTTTTAGCTTTTGACAAAATGCGGCTAGATGCGGCTGTTCATTTTCAGGCAGTGGGTTTTCCTTCATAAATTTCTGAAAGTAGTCAATTACTGTTTCTGTACTGCCTTCTTCGACGGGAAAATCACAAAATAACCAGAGCAGTACCAGCCAGTCGTTATCAAATTCCGGTGTTATGAAGTAGCCATTCAGCAGATCGTGTGCACGTGTAACAGCAGGGAATTTATTTTCCTGAATACAACACATCCCGAACAGAAACAAATGATGGGTATAGCGATAAAAAATCTGCCAGCCGATCGGCCCTTTAAGTTTTCTGGTGAGCAGCTTGTAAAATTGGCTGAAATTTCGGCATTCATCCAAGGTAAGATCGCTCGTCTTGACCTTGGGAGGTAACAGGGTTTTCCAGCTCATGGATATTGATGCCAATGTAGGGTGGAGGGAAAGCGTGTACAAAGATGGACGGATGACGTCATGAATCACTAGTCTACTCGAGTAACGCCTAATGAATTCGGCAAGCTGCGGCGAAAAGCGGCGTAACTTTCGAATCCTAGGCGCTTTTGCACTGTGTCTGCCCAGACCTCATCCAGCCGCGCTCGCAGTGCTGGACTCAGGCTGAGTTTTGCTGAAAATCTGATTGCTTTTGAAGCTGTGCCGTCAGGCGGCAATTGCCAGACCGACTCACGCTTTTGCCGAAGTACGTGATCATCGAACTGGTGCGGGTGGCTGGACATATAGTCTCTGGAGCAATATTCGATTACACGCGCCATAGCAGCATCGTCAAGTTCCAGCCCGATAAATTCTGCCACAACTGCTGGAACCTGATCGGCTTTTTGCAGCATATCTTCATAACACAATACCAGTGTGTCGGGATCATCGACTCTGGCGTACCAGCTGAGCAGGTGGTCCCAGTGTCGTCCCGCAGCAGAGCCTTTAATAAAGCCTCCTCAGCAGAATCTATGGGTCGAGGGAGGCTCAGGCAGGTTGCCAAGTGCA
>MDLA01000041.1 GCA_001730015.1 Chromatiales bacterium (ex Bugula neritina AB1)
GAAATATATTAGCGGAGTATGAATTATTGAGATCGGAAATAGCTGAAAAGTAGACTATGACCCCATAGTTGACTTTTTACCACAGCACTTGCAGGCTATCTGCTACCTGAGACTGGCGGACTATGGCTGTTTGCGATTATCAGTGATGACCCTGAAAGGCGTTCGGTTTATGACGGAATGGCGGAACCCAGTGCCGAGATACGTAGCGAGTCCCGACGCTGGGATCGTGAGATCAAGGCACAGCATGATGTCATGTTGCGCCAGTGGATTGGAGGGGTGTTTTGAGTGCTGAATTGGATTCAATGACGAAATTTCATCACTTTTGAAGTGCGATACTACAGGGACATACACCTTTTTTGATTCCCCGGCAACGGGCGTTCCTACTGTGAGAGCGATCAATCGCAGCACATTGTATTGGCGACGTGGCCGACGTGATCTAAACGATCAGCAAAAGCAGTCCAACCGATCACGAAAACACTGCCGCCAATCTAGAGCCTTGGCTACTGAATAGCGAAACAGATTGCTGACGCTATTCAACAGTGATGAGTTTGTGGACCAACCTCCCATGGAAATCTACCATACGCTGCTGAAGCGTGGTGAGAATCTGTGCTCAATCAGTACGATGCACCGAATATTTCGTGCAAGCAAAACGGAGATCGTCGCATACAGCGTGCACCGCAACGCAATGCTATTCCACGACTGTGTGCCACACAGCCAAACGAGGTATGGAGCTGGGACTGTTCGAAACCACGGGCGCGCGCAATTGGCGTCTACCTTACCCTGTACGTGGTCCTGGATCTACTCAGTCGGTTCGTTGTGGCATGGATGGTCTCACGAAAAGAGAACAGTGCATTTGCACAACAACTGATGGATGAAGCGACACACCGATATTCAATAAAGCCCAATCAGTTCACGATCCATCAAGACCGTAGCGGAAAGATTAGCACGCCTCAAATCCTTGGCATAATATAATTGGCTTGACGCCAAAATTTCGTACCGCTATGTTAACGAAGTGATTCAAGTATGAGGAAAGTGGAAAGTGTGTGAAAACTTCGTCTATCTGGCAGAAGAAAGTAGGATAAAAGTGAAATTTCCAGGTGTCACTTGGGCTAAGGACATTCTTTTTCAGATTACCATATTAAAAGTGAAGTTGGATCGCTTAAATGGGGAAGCGAAAAACATAGATGTTACGTTTGATATGACGACGGTAGTATGGGTCGAGTCATCAGTTTTAATTTCGTTGTTGGTACTGTTTAAAAATTATGGTGATAGTAAATTCATAAATATTATCTTAATTCTGAAAAATATTGATTTCAGTGTTATAGGCGAAAATCAGGACGAAAGAAATAAAGCTACGTATTTATGTTTTCTAGAAAAAAGTGGTTTTTATCAATCGCTTCCGGAATATATAAAAATTGAAACTGAAAACGGACGTGGCTATAGTAAATGCCATTTTGACATGATCAAAGAAACAAACCTTGACACCTTCGTCCAAGCGGTGCCGTTTATTAATTTTGAAGTAAGACCTATATCTGATTATTGTAGCAGCGACCGTATTGCAAATGCACCGAAACTAGGGGCTTACGTTGAAAAGCTAATAGAGGATGGTGCATTATCGATTCACGGGCGGAAAACGAATCTAGCAGGTTTCGATCTACAAAGAATCCTCTTAACCGCCAATAAAATTCTATTTGAGGGTCTTTCAAATATAATTGAACATGCATACATAGATGGAAGCGGCGAGGTTAATCCTCATTTTGGTATATATGCCAGACTAAGAAGACCGGAAAACCACCGGAACAACCTTATAACACCTGCAGTTACAGTTCATGATGAGATGCGGAACAGACTTGTGGGGTCTGATGAGTTCACTGTCGGAGTTCAAGATTGGTGGTTAGAGATTATCATCTGCGATTTGGGATGTGGCTTAAAATCGCATTTGCCTGACTGGATCGCAGTACAAAAAAAACAACAAAAAAAACAGAAATTCAGTTACAGAGACGACATTATAGATACGCTTCAAGATATACAAAGGCGTGTAAAGGACAGCAAGCAAAAACATCCAGACGTAATTAAAAGCCTCGGGCATCTTCTTTTTGTACATGGTGTTACAAGAATATCCGAGAGGAATACCGAAAGATCAGAACAAACTGGGCTCCAGGAAATCGCTTTGGTGTTAGACCGTGCAGGTCGAGCAATACTCACAGATGGTATCGAAGCATACGGTGGCAAAAGATTTGAATCAACCGCTACCGATAGCGCCAGGCAACATTCGTCAAATAAACATCAGGAAACGCTCTCGAGCAGGTTGTATGGAGATCCTGGTGGAAATGATGCCGACCAAGCATCTTATGAAATGTGCAGAAGATTAGCGGAGAGGTTGCTGGGCGAGTTTGATACTAGCTTGCTGTCTTTAGGAACGATAGTTTCCATTACGCTACAGCCGGAATCTGAGATTTATAATGATGATGACATTGTTTTTCGTCCCCCAAACCCAGAGAATTCAAAAAGATTACTGAAATTGTATCTAGATAGCTCCTATGAAATTTCTAACAACCATATACTGTATGATAAGAGGTTTAGTCCAATCGCATCTTTTGAAGCAGAAGATAGGTGTAGAATAGAAGAGAAGTATTCTAATAACCCGCGTAATCTATATTTAGTAGTCAGGCTGCCGAGAGTGGCGTTTAAGAATGATATAACTTCATGGATATTTCTGAAAAATGTTCTGAACAAACGTAGAGCTGCTACAAAAATACATCTTTTATTCGTTGATGTTAATACACTCTACGCACATTGGTTGGTTAGAAGAATTGAGCAATACACGAGTGGCCGAATTGCAGTCTCCTCGCTATCAAGCATATCCGTTTTTACAAATACATTTTTGATGTGGGGTATAGAAAAAAAAACGTTCGGAAAAAAAATTGAATTAGAGCTAATAAACTACCAAGAAACGAGAGCCTTTCGTGTATGGGCGAACATAACGAATTGCCTCAGGCGAATGGATACAACTGCTTTCTGGGCTAGCTACAAATATCATAATATCCAAAATGTGTATATTCCAAACGAAATTGATTGGACTCGCACATCTCGGCGTATGAGTCGTCGGGACCAAATTCAGAAGATTAGTGTTATAGGGTATTTGGAATTTACAGAAGCACTTCTATCTCCTGAGCGTTATAGAACCTGTCAAAGAGCGTTGCTTCGTTTTTACTCACTTATATCCAAAATTGAAAAGGGATATCCAAGATTAATTGCAACCGATGACATGCTCAGGCGGTTGGAGTCTGATATTAATCGATATCCAAAGACCGATGAAATAGCGGAGCAGTCAAGCACGATCGTGCTTTCAAGTGTTGTTATTACCGGAGGTACGCATAGAAGATATCTTGAGAGAAGTAACGAGAAGGTTTTTCAGTTGTGCTTTTTTAATCGAAAGAGAGAAATTGATGGCGATAGTCTATTTTCTTTGATGGACTGGTTTCCTGGTAACGAACATCTACCAAGAAATAGTAAAAAATTATATAGAATTACAGGAACAGCATTTGTAAGCGAATTAGGTGATAAGTCTATACAAGTTCCAAGTGTGTATTGGGATAGAGAAAACGCAAGATATATGGAATATTATGAGCGGACTAAATCCCAGACATATTTCGATTTTATAAAAATGAATGTGCTAAGTATAGGTCATGTAAAACATGGAAAAAGGCATGAGCTAATTCATATAGACCTAAGTAATGTGTTAGATCTTATAAAGTCTAGTCAGGCGGCCGCATGGAAGTGGATTTCAAGAAGGCTATATAGTGAGCATCACGACAAAAGAAAGTCGGTAATTTTGGTCTATCCAAATACGAAACACGCAGATAAAATTATTCAGTGGTTTTTAGCAGAGAGCGGCAATGATAGGCCAATAAACATGCATATTGTGCCAGTAAATTTTCTGAGATCTCGCACTATCGAACCAATACTTGTAAGTCCGCGAATAGATGTAATGCTTGAGGAAATACTCACAAGGAATGATGCGGACAGTGTAGAGATTAGAATCGTAGACTCCGGTGTCGTTTCCGGTTCTACAGTAAACGCTATTGAGCAAAAGGTACATAGTGTAATTAGAGCAATTAATGGTCGCAATGGACAATGCCAGGAAACTCTAAAGGATATCAGGGTTGTATCAATCGCATTACTAGATCGCTCCGGTAATCCCATGTACTCTGAGTTGGTGGAAGATCATAGTAGAGTACACCATAGATATTGGCGATGGGACATGCCTTCGTTAGGTGGCCCGAATTCATGTTCTGTGTGTAGGGCAAAAAATGTTCTAGAGCCAATTGAGATAGAGTTTTTTCATCAGGTTGATTCTAAATATGATTCGGAAGACCGGTCATTGTTTGAGTTGGATTTTCATCCAATCCATGCGATGTCAACTGAATTGAGTCATATAAGATTTGGAAACTTACATGGTGAAGGGAACACTATTAGATTTAGCTCTGGATTGGAAATGATAGGTGTTCTTGTCGAATTGACAAGGCTCTTGCATCGAGCTGACATTGCACTCGATCGTGCTATTGCGTTAGTTGAAGTAGGTTTAATCGAACATGATAACTTCCGCCCGGATTTATCAATTTTGATTCTGAGTACTCATTTATTATTGTTTGATAAAAGTTTTACATTTTGGGAGAAGTATAATTATGCTATTGAGCTAATTAAGTCTCAGACATCGTACAGTCCGAGTATTAACACTTCTACGAAATCCATATATAACGAAATAGTCGACAGACTTAGTGCATATGCATTGTTTTCTCTCGATGCAGATTTAATGGTTATGCTAGCAGGTGATAAACGAAGGTTGCTTCGACAGGTATTGAAAACACAGAGAGTTACTAACCACTATATTGCCGTATTTCTTGTATTTCTGGAACGAAATTATGATACAAAAGTAATTGGGGATGATATTGAAAATACAAATATATATGGGGAAAATATAGATTTTATTCGCGGAAATCCCCACAAGAGTTTACAAGATGTGATAAGTATAATTGGAACACACAGAACACATCACACATCATCGCTTAAGAGGTCGATTCCTAATACGACAGAAATTGTTGGTTATTACAGCACGAGAGATCTTGGTGAGACCGTTAGATTATTAAAAATACTGATAAGACATCTTAAGTCGATAAATCGAATAATAGATACTACTTCTATCAAGAAGATTGATGACGTGGTTGGGCTACTTGCCGAAAGAGCGGAAGTTAAGACGCGGCATTTGGAGGACGTGATATCGTTGATATATTCACATAAAGACTCGATATTACCAAAAATAATACGGGAATTGATTCCATTATTTAAGATTCGTGACAAAAACTATGGCGCAGATGATTCAAGATATGATGCCAAGAAAGTTACCGATAGGATAATTTCGGATGTGGAGAGGAAAAACAACGAATGTTTCGAAGATGCGGTTGAGAGACTTTCGATTGATAAATACGCTGTTGAGCCCACTAATAAAGAAACGCACAAATTCATATCTTGCTCAAGAAAAAGGGTGGATGCACCACAACGTAGTGATGCTTTTATTTATGTCAGTGATATATGCGCTGAGATAATAAGAGATGTGATGCTCAATGCTTGCCATAGCGAAGAGTACATATCAGACCCTTGGTTATCAGACAGTTATAAAGCTCTCATGTGGTACCAGTTTAGTTATGATAGTGAAAGTGCGCGAATGGAGTTTATCAATTACTACAATGAACCTGAAAGAGATATATACTATAAGAAAGGAAAATCTGATATTTATGAAAAACTTAAGCAACATGGTTACGAAATTTCCTGGGAAAAGAAATGTAACAACAAACTTTTAACTACATTGAAGTTTCCTATCATTGATTGGAGCGGAAAGTGAGGAAGATAAGGGTGTTAGTTGTTGATGATGAGATTTACATGGGTGAAAATCCAAGACTGGAAGTGTATGAAAAGCTAAAAAATAAATTAGTACAGTTTTATGATAACGGTTTAGAGTTTGAAGTTACATTTTCGGATAATGAAATTGATGTTCTACAAGAATTACAGGCCAATATATTCGACATAGCAATAGTTGATTTAGTGTTGACAGGCTCTTCGGCAAGTAAGTTTAGCGAGGAAGGTGTAGATGATATTTTTGAGAAAATCTACCAGCGATCAGCTAAGACGTTTTTAGTAACGAAGAGGTTCGATAATGCGCAAATTAGAACAATTTTGAAAGCTGCTAACCAAGAAGGGTTTTATGGTCTATACCCATTTAATTTCATTGAAAATGGCTCCAATGATTTCGCAAACCTTCTGGCTAAGTGCGTAATCGATAGCAATAACTCTACGGTGAGGGATTTTGTACATCGAAAAATAGAAGAAAATAAGGAATTAAGAATGCTGTTTGTATCAGATCTTCATGTTGGGGAGGAGGAACTGGACAGTGATGAGTTGGAGCTCGCTAACCTTTACAATAAGATGGAGCCACATCTGGGGGGTGAACGTAGACCGGATCTGATTTGTATTCTTGGTGATTTTATTGACAAAGGAAATCCTAAGTCGGTGAACAAGGCGGTTACTTATGTAAATATGTTAAGCGGCACCTTTTGTATGCCAGATTTGCCTAATCCTTATATTAGTTGTTTGCCTGGAAACCATGATGTAATCACGCCATTAGCTATAAGTGCATATCTACAACGGGAAAATGGTACATGGGGCTTGTCTAACAACGTTGTCAACAACGATTTATTGGAGTCAGGACTGATGTATTTTAATAGGGATATAACATCAAAGATATATGAGATAGACAAGTATCTGGGGAAGGATGCGGTTGTGGCTCATGATGTCAGTTGGATTGACGGGCGGTTTATTGATCTTGGAATATGTTTGGTGGGGTTAAACACGAATTTAGCGCCTAATCTAGAAAGTCAGGTTGTGGGAGATATTTCCGTAGAATTAGTCAGGTCGTTACAAGCCGCTTTGGTATCTTTACCCACTGAGCTTAAGCGGAATTCCATTCTTTTTGTTCTTACGCATCATCATACATATAATCACACTAACAGGAATTTTCAAGATCTTCATACGGTAGCACATATATGCGGCTTCAAAGCCGTTGTGTTTGTTAGTGGTGATGAACATCTGGATTCTACTGTTAGGCCCACAGCATCACCAACAAATAGTGTTGATAAACTTGGACTGGAGGTTAAGGTGGCTACAATGAGGCAATCTAATTCGAATCGAACAGAGAATGCTACTAGAGGTATGTTGTTGTTAGAGATTAAAGCAGATAAAGATAATTATTTTATTAGCACTCATAGATTTAAGGTAGGGTCCGGGTCGGAAATCACGCATGAAAATATCGGTAGATTCAGTGTGGATAATAATGGGTGGTATCGAACCCCTGAGGGAAATTTGGATGGTTAGCGTGAGACTGTTAAGGAGTAAGTACCTATAATTCGCTGCGTATTTACGTAACCGCCCATTGTAATTATCCCAAAAGCGAACCGCTCGACTGACAAAAATGGAATTAGAAGGATGAATTCTGATCAAGTGCGGGCATTTACATTGAACCCACTGTAATTATCCACAAGGGCATTTATGTAGCCACCCACTGTAATTATCCCCAAATCGAACCGCTCAACTGACAAGATTTTATAATGATGGGTGATGAGATGGACGCCCCGTGTAATCGGCGTCAGTGCGCCAAGCTGATAAAGTGGAGTTGAAACAAACACTTTCAGCTAAACCCAACAGGAGCATCCATCATGAGTAAGGTTACCTTAATTGCAGTCGATTTAGCAAAAGATGTCTTTCAGGTAGGCGGATATACTGAACGTCTATCTGTGGATTTCAACAAGCAGATTAAACGTAAAAAACTAGCTGAATTTATGACTCAGCAACCGCCATGGAACGATCTAAAGGGGTCAAGTCTACAATACAGTCATAAGGTAGAAGGGGTCAAGTCTATAATTCATTAAACAACTGTGCAAAGATACTACAAGGACATGCACCCTTTTTGATTCATGACTATTCACGACATGCAGACCAGCAAAACACAGCGATAGTAAAACCCGTCAAGTCAAATAATCTGCGCGCCGGATGCGGCAAGTTCCAGTGCAATGGGGGCTCCAATACCCTGCCGAGCACCGGTTACCAGTGGGCATCGTCTCCTCAGGCTTGCGTTGTTTTCTCTCGTGTGCCTTGACATTTAATTGCCTGACTGGTCGAACGCGGATTACTCACAGCGGGCGAGGGCTGGTGGTTGGTCGAGGACGATTTTCTATAAATCCATCGACGGCGGTTCAAACCAGTTGGTTAACGCCAGGCCGCCATCGACCACAATGTTGGTTCCGGTGACGTAGCCCCCCATTTTGTTCGACAACACCGCCAGTGCCAGCGGTGCGAGATTTTCTGCTATCCCAAGTCTGCCGAGAGGAATATGTTTGGCCAGTGCAGGGTCGGCAACAAATCCCCCCGCAGCGATCGCACCTGGCAGCATCGCGTTTGCCCGAATACCGAACTGCCCCAGACTGCGGGCAAACTCTTTTACCATCATATCCATGGCGCCTTTGGCTGAACTGTAGTGTGGCAGATTGCGTGGAGTAATGGAGTGCAATGACGTCAGCAGTAATAGACGGCCTTTGATGTCTTTTTCAATCATCTGTCGCGCAAACTCACGCCCGAGGAAAAACGCGGCGTCCACATTGACCGCATGCATGCTGCGCCAGGTTTCGTCATCCACGCCGAACAGATGATCTTTTTCATGGCGAGGTGGTGATGCGCTGTGGACGAATATATCGACGTGGCCGAGTTGCGCTAGCGCGTCATCATATAAGCGCTGACATTCATCACGACGGGCGAGGTCACCTGTCCAGGCAATGGCCCGGCCGTGTCCTTCTGCGGTCTCGACCGCCTCCTGTGCTGTGTGTGCATTGACTTCGGCGAAAACAGTATCAACACCTTCGCGAACCAGCGCCTGTGCGATGGCCCGCCCGATACCGTTACCTGCACCGGTTACCACGGCTGTTTCGCCTGGCTCGAATAATTGCATTGTGATTCCCCGGTAAAGTTCTGTGCTTATACTGTACTTGACCAGCCTTCAACTTTTCACATCAACTTGTAGAGAAGGCCTGAGCGTCACGCCCTCAATATCGGAATTGCCAGGGCACCCGGTCGGGTGTGCTGCCAGCAGTTACGCTAAAATCCAGCCTTGTAGAGGAGATTTAGCATGACCTGGCGATTTGTGGCCGCAATGGCCGTAATTATTAACTTTTGCGCGACACTTGCGCACATCGAAGCAGCGCCGCGCACGGGCTATATTCTGATTGATGCGAATAGTGGTAAACAACTGGCAGCGAAATCAGAGAACACGGCATTTATACCTGCTTCGACGATGAAGCTTGTAACCATGCTATCGGCACTGGATCTTCTGGGTCCGGTTCACCGCTTCGAAACGTCTCTCTCGGCCACGGGCGATATCAATGGCGCTGTATTAGAAGGTGATCTCGTTTTGCAGGGAAATGGTGACGTCGAACTGGATCTCAATGATCTTATGCGTATGGGTTTGGCATTGCGGCAGTTGGGGATTCGTCAAACTCGTGGTCGATTTCTGGTCTCGGACAATGCATTTTTACGAGTCAATGAAATTAATCGCAAGCAACCTTTGGATGCGCCGTATAACGCAGGTGTCGGCCCGCTCTCGCTGTCCTTCGGGCGGGTCACCCTGCGCTCGCACGATAATGGCAGCCTCTACTCCAATCCAGAGTTGATCGAACGCGGACCTGCCTGGCGTATCGCATCAGATGCAAAGCGCGAGCGCGCACGCGCCATACCCGTGCGCGATGTGGGCATGCACACAGCCCACAGCCTGCGCAGAATCGCCGCTGAACTCGGCATAGACCTGCCCATGCCACAAAGAGATGCACCCCGCGCCCAGATGCGAAAGATTGTCACAATACAGAGCAAATCCCTGGTTGAGATGATTGAAGGCATGATGGTCTACTCGAACAATCAATTGGCTGAAACCATTGGCCTTGCCACCGCCAACACGCTAAAACCAGGGTCTCAGACATTGGCTGCAAGTGCTGTCATTCTTTGGAAAGATCTCGTAGCGCGATTGCCAGAGACTGATTGGCAAGGTTTTACCATCACCAATCATTCCGGCCTCGATCCCAACGCACGCGCAACACCGGCGCAGCTTGCAGCGTTGCTGGACTACGGATTAGCGCGTCACCAGTTACCTTATCTGCTTCCCGCCAATGCCTGGTCAGGTTCACTGTCTCGACGGCTCGTTGAAAAAGGACGCTTACAGCGGGTGTGGTCAAAGACTGGCTCTATCGATTTTGCCGCAGCACTTGCAGGCTACCTTCTACCCGAGACTGGCGGACTATGGCTGTTTGCGATTATCAGTGATGACCCTGAAAGGCGTTCGGTTTATGACGGAATGCCGGAACCCAGTGCCGAGATACGTAGCGAGTCCCGACGCTGGGAACGTGAGATCAAGGCACAGCATGATGTCATGTTGCGCCAGTGGATTGGAGGGGTGTTTTGAGTGCTGAATTGGATTCAATGACCAAATTTCATCACTTATGAAGTTCGGGTTCAGTAGTCACATCAGTAGTATCTGTCCATTTTGGAGTAGTCGAGCAAATATCAATAATCAAGACCTGACCCCTTAAACTTTTGACCCCTTAAACTTTGTTTGCCGTACTTTTTAGTCATAACGCCACCATCAGCCGCAAATTATGCGGCGTTTGCATTGTGGTGCCGTGGAGCCTAAGCGATACCACAATGCAAACGCCGCGTACACTGTCGGAAACACTGCTTTGTGTACGCCCGGCATGGGCATGAACTAATGGGGTGAAAGCCCCCTGTAGGAGGATCACCATTTAATACAGTCATAGATTGGTATTAGATGACAACTACTAGCAAATGGCAAGGGCAGAACTGTGAGGTTGTGTCTGAAGGAAGCCGCGAGCAAAACTGCGAGCTGATGAACAAGAACATCATATGAGGCGTAGGCACTGGGAGCCTGTCCGAGAATGAATGATCTACGGCGGACGCGATATTTTGGCCAGCGATTGCGATCGATTTGGTTGAATATGAATAACTATTCGCCCAAATCGATCCCAATATCTGACTCAAAATCTCTCGCCCTCGCAACGACCCTCATTTTCGGACAGGCTCCTGGCTCATTGTTGGTGAAGTAGGGGCGCAAGATGACGAAGCCGAGTGATCTAAGGGTCACCGTAAATGATGGGGTTGTGCAGAGAAAGTACATGTTCTTATCCGGCCAGATATGTCCGGCGTGCAATCGTCGACGAACCAGTAGGGTACTGGTCGCACAAACCTGGGTATCCCGACGGTGACAGACAGGGTAATCCAGCAAGCAATATCTCAGGTATTAACGCCCGTGTTCGATCTGGCCTTTTCGGATAGCAGCTTTGGGTTTCGTCCCAAACGTGGCGGGCAACAATCAGTACAGCAAGTCCACCGACTGATAAAAGCAGGAAACCGCTTTGCGGTGGACGTTTATCTTTCAAAGTTTTTTGATCGGGTAAATCACGATCCACGAATTGCGCTGAAACTAAAGATCAACGAAGTGAAAATCTGTGTTGCTAAATCGTCTGAATGCGAATATCTCGGGTTTAGTTTCCGTTCCGGTTATATAAAGTGGAGCGAGAAAACGCTGGAGCGATTCAAAGAAAGAGTACGGCGATTGACCAATCGCAACTGGGGAGTGTCGATGCACTACCAGCTATTCAAACTCAGCCAATATTTACGAGGCTGGATAAATTACTTTGGAATCGCCAATGGCTACCAGCGTTGCCTGGATCTGGATCACTGGATTCGACGACGAGTGAGAATGGCTTACTGGCGCCAGTGGCGAAAGCCACGCACCAAAGTAAGAAGTTTGTTGAAGCTTGGCGTGCATGTTCGCACTGCAGTGGCATGCGGTATTAGCAGTAAGGGACCATGGCGTAGCTCAAAAACTCCGGGCATCCAACAGGCGCTATCTTTGGCGTTTCTAAAGTCCGAAGGTCTGGCGAGTTTGCGTGATGGATGGATCAAGCTTCACCATTCTCAGTGAAACGCCCTGTGCGGACCCGCATGCAGGGTGTTGTGGGGAGGGCTGGCTAGATACCAGTCCTTACCCGATTATACGCTAGGCAACACCTGTGGAACCGGTTGGCCTCCAGTAGGCTCTATTTACTTTTTCTATTTGTTGAGCCCCATGATCAAAAACATATCCATTGTCCGAACTCAGAACCGTAATACCGTTAATGGTGGATACATCCCCATTGTTAACGAGAATCGATAGTATTGATGCGATTGCATAGGTTGCGTATTGCTCAGTTTTCATTTGTCACCTCTTGGTTCTTTGGGAAAAGCTATTGCACTCAACAAATTGGATTTAGTGACCAATTGGACGAAACTAGATCCTTCCGAGGACACCATTTCTGATACTTTCTGCTCAATTTCTGGAAACTCTTGCAAGGCCTCTACTATTACCTTATCGGCCTCCCCAACAAGATCAGCATCAAGGTAAGTCATTATCAAATCAAAGAATATGTCAATTCTTGGGTACGCCTCTATCGAATCACGATAAAATCCAATTAATTTTTGATTTATCTCAGAGTCAACCTCTTTATGTTTTTCAAAATAAAGCCATGCCATGTTTTGATAGGCATAACTTACAGCACGTCCAGAACCGGAGAAATTGTCTATGACATCGTTTAGAATCTGCTCTGCTTGTTTATAGTCCTGCTTAATTATCAAGCAAGCACTAATCGCTATACCTGCTCTCCAGCATTCAGGATGGTCATTCAGGAGAGTCATCGCGGATTCTAGGGCTTTATCAATTTCCCTTTCATCCATCAGGACTCGAACAACTCTGATTTTTTCTCTTATCTCAAGTGACCATCCCTCAGCATCTACTTCATCCTTGGGTGGATGCTTGACCTTTTTTGCATTCAGGTCCAAGTATCCTTTTTCCAATATTTTCACAACAGCATTTGATAGGTCATTAGCTGCATCAAAACCTCTGTCTAAATCAATATAGAACTGGTCGTTCAGTAAACTCCCTTCGCTGTAGGCTCCCTTGCTAACTATAATAATTGGTTTCCCCTTACCAGCAGCGAAAGCTGCCTCCTCTGCAACGTAAATGCTAGTGGTTTCATCCGCTCGGATTGATACCAAAATATCAGCGTTAGAGATCCTATTCTTGAGTTGCTCGTTCAGAGAGTTCGTCGCATCAAGCTGCTTGCCATCAATCACCATTAGTTCATGTACTTTAAACCAATTCTTTATCATGAGCGCTATGGGTTCGATCTCCTCTGAGAATCGATAAGAAACAAAAGCGGTTTTCATTGCTGATTAACTCCGTTTTCAATATGCACTGATATCACTACATTTATCCGTATAACGCCGGCCACATGCGCAGTGCACATGGTGGCTGTTTTTGTGTGAAAATGCGAGCTTGCGAGCCACACAAAAACGGACGCCTTGTGCGCTGTCGCGATGCTGGCCCTTGTTAAGTGCGATTTTGCTGTTTTTTCACCCAAACTTGCTTGCCCAAACTGACTAAGCCATAGTATGTTAGGAAGTATATTGAGATACGTGGCACACCTGATGAAACTACCAAAGTTCGTTGCGGCAGTTCTGGCAATTCCAACAACTTTGTTCGCCAGAACCGGTGAATGGCACGAATACTCGCGGTATGACGAGTACGCTGGCGGCTCGGGAGACGCCGATTTTTGGCCTCTCGTATTTGTGGCGGTTTTATTTGTTGTTATTCCGTACATTGTTTATAAAAAGTATGGGGAGGGTGCTATGGGCGTCTATTTCATAGCATCTCCATTCATTTGTGGTGCGATTATCGGGGCTCTAGCATCCTTGAAAGATGGCAACTATCTCATATTTGCAATTATCGTTGGTGTGTGTGCCTACATTGCTAAATGGCTCTTCTACTCAAAAGATGAGGCATGAGTAATAGCACTTAACGCCAAGCTTACCTGTAATTTATAAGATGAACGTTTTGCGGTAAAGTGACGCGACAGCGGCACCGCAAAACGAGCAGCTTGTAAATTATCGGGTACAGCTTTTTGTTAGGTTTCATCTCTTGTCTGAGACTTAGTCGCTACACTTAGGGTCTTGTAGAGATTTGACAGCAGCAGTAAAACCATTTAATCGAAACCTTTGAACTTTACTCTTTTCTCCAGTCGGCTTAACCTGTACAAATAGAACATTACCAGCCTTCATTTCCGATAAAGCACTCTCATGCAGAACGGCGCTGTAGCGATCAACAGGTATGGAGTATTTTTTACCTGAATCCACCCAATAGATCACATCCCCTTCTACACCGCTCAAAAAAGGCAGGGTCAAACGCGTATTTCCTTTTACTCTTGCTAGCTCCATTAGATTTGTATTCTGATAGTAAGACTGCTTTAAATAACAAAACGGTTCGTCAGGCTGATCTATCACTAAAAATGAACCGTGACGAGCAATAGAATTATCTTTTTCCCACTTTTCCCAAGAAGGCGATTCCGCGACCGCACTATGCGAGAACAGAAATAAAATTATAACGATACCTAAATTCATAAAATTAACCACTGTGTTTAATCAGAATACAATGTGTTTTTTAAACGCTTTTAAAACCTAACTTATGTTATACCGAATCTTCCATTCACGGGATATACCGAATCTTCCATTCAAGAGATATACTGCATTATTCTGACCCAGTTGACAGGCGAGAATAACTGCAATAGTATTCATGTATATGAATACAGTAGATGGTTTTATGTAGAAATTTACCATGCTTAAGAAATGCCTGTTCACTGAGTGCGTTCAATTCAGGTAGTTATCACTGAAAGTGGGTCGGGTCCATTGTAACGCGTTGCATACTCCGCTGTCGGCTCGCGCATGCATGCAATTGATAATAATGCGTCTTTTCGTTTAGGTCAAAAAACTATCTGGCCATTTATTGCGCTCGTTTTGTAAAATTCTACACATAATCAGATTTTTCAATAAACCATGATATCGCAAATCCGCACACGAGCCCCCAGAATGGCGCTCCAATATTAAATAGTGATATTCCCGATACGGTTACCAGAAACGTAATCAAAGCACTAAGCTGAAACTTCCCGCCAAATGCTGTATTAAACGCCGCTTGCAATACCTTCAACATGGCAAGCCCGGCTAATGTGGCAATAAAAGCCGGTGGGCAGGCAAGCATCCATTTCGTGAATGCAGGGGCAAATAAACCAAACAACAACGCGAGCATGCCTACGACAATACCAGCTGCGAAATGGGATGTTCGAGCGCCGGAGCTTGAAATGAGTGCATTGGTCGGGCCGGTCAGGCAAGTGGATACTGTGCCGACTATTGCCGCCAGCATAGACCACAGGCCGCAAGCAGCAGTAATAAAATTTACCGGGGCTTTGTGACCCGCATTGTGCAATACCGCTACTCCCTGGCCATTTTGAACTACAAGCACGGTTATAGTCAGAGGTACTACCAATTCGAACATGGCTTGCCATGAGAATTCTGGTGTAACCACTGAGGGCAGGCTGAGCCAATTGCTGGTTGCTGCGGTTTCAACGGCAATACGCTGATCGAATAGTATAATCAGCAATCCCGCTACCAGTGCGGTGATTAGCGGCGGTAAATATCTGCCGATGCGCGGTAATGCAATCAATAGTAAAAATACCGCGGTCATTGTTCCGGCAAGCCAGGCGTCTGCTATCACCGATTGTACCCATCCGGTGCCGAATTGCAGAAATACCCCGGCTACCATCCCCATCACAATTTGCATTGGGATAGCGGCCATTGCCCGTCTGATCCAGCCGGAGAAGCCGAGTAGCAGCATTAGCAGGCCGGTGGCGTAGAATGCACCGACGACTTCTTCAAAGCGAAGATGAGACAGTGCGGGGCCGACCAGTACGGTGCCTGGAATGGTCCAGAAAAATACCATGGGTGTTCTATAGAGCCAGCAAGCGGCAATGGTAAGTATTCCGTTGATGAAAAATGAACCGAATATCCACGATGCCAGAACCTTTTCGTCAAGGCCGCCTTGTGTGCCGACTGCTAGAATTACGGCGACCGGGCCACTGGCGGCGAATATAAATCCGATCAGTGCATTGGCGAGAGTGGTGGGAGTAATGGCGGAGGTGAAGTTGCGTAAGCGCGTGGCTGGCTGTGCTGGTGCTTCCAGCTGTGTGGGGAAATAGCCCATAAGAAACTCGAGTTATTGTATTGGTGTTTACCCTGGTGTTGCATAAAATTCCGGCCCAGAACCGCTGCGCTGCTTCTATAGCAGCATCTAAGGCGCTGTACTCGTTTTTCCTGAATATCACTTAGAGTGACTAGGCTCAATCCAGTAAAAACTCCGTGCAGCGCCTTTTATGCAGCTCTATAAGCTCCTGGACTCGAAATTTTATGCAACACCAACGATTATTTATCTGACGTTATTATCCGGCGCTCAATTTAGCGCGGATAGGAGCCGTCATTGACGTCGATAGTTGCGCCGTTGACATAGGCGGGGCTGCTGGTGCCGAGCCAGAAAATAGATTCGGCGACTTCCGCCGGCTGGCACACGCGGCCACTGTAGACTGAAGCCATAACGGAGTCTTTTCGGGACTGGGGAAGTTGGTCGTACATTTCTGATTTGGTTGGCCCGGGTGCGACGGCATTAACCAGGATGCCATCTTTGCCGAGAAAACGCGCATAGGCTTTGGTCATGTTTAAAATGCCTGCTTTAGTGATGCCGTACCAGAGATCCGGGTGGCCGGTGAAGGCAGCCACTGAGGCAATATTAACTATGCGTCCGCTTTGCTTTGATTTCATTGCCGGGGCTACTGATTCAATCAGCTGGGCGGGCGCTTCAAGGTTAACTGCAATAATTTCCTTGCGTTGCTTTGCCGGAAACTGGTCGTGCGGGGGCACATATAAAATTCCGGCGTTGTTCACCAGCGTGTCTATTGCCGGTAAGCCATGAACCATTTCTTCTATTGCATCGGTGTTCTGGAGGTCGAAATCTACACGTTGCAGGGCGGGGTGGTCGGCGAGTGTGGAGTCTTGCCATCGACGATCCACGGCAATGACCTGGTGATTGTTTGCAAGGAACAATTCGGCGGTTGCCTGACCGATGCCTCTCGCGGCACCTGTAATAAGTATGGTTGGCAAAATGGTCTCCAGTTAGGAAAAGTGTTTTTCGGGTGCGGCCTGAGAATGCGAGCATCAGGGGTATTTGTATTATACGCCTATGTTGTGGCTTGTTCAGTGGGGTTGATAAGCATGGTTGCACCGTTCAAGTATTCCTATATAGTCGGGGCAGTGCTACTGACGTATATCGGTTGGGCGAGGTGCGGGGGGTTAAAACCGGATAGCGCAGTAACAAGCGCAGCAATCAGTTGCAAACGGGAGGAGAAAAACCCATGGCAGTATATGAAATCGACGCCGGTAATAAACTTTATTACGAGCACACAGAGCCGACAGCGGACAATAAAGTTACCTTTGTATTTTTCAATCCGCTGACCGGCGATACCGGGCTCTGGAAAAACAGTGTTGCCAAATCTCTGGCCGATGCCGGCCATGGTTTGCTGGTTTACAACATGCGCGGCCAGCCTGATAGCCCGTTTTCGGACGGCACAGCACTCGATCAGGCGTTAATTGTTGACGATGCCAAAAGTTTGCTGGAATTTGTTGCTCCCCCGAAACCCGTGTTTGTCGGGCTTTCTATTGGTGGAATTTACGCTGCGTGGGCGGCGGTTGAGGGCGCCGAGTGTGCCGGTCTTGTTTTTCTTAATACTCTGCGCCGCGACGGGCCGCGTTTAAAATGGATAAACGATACCGTGGTCAGGCTGGCGCAAACCGGCGGTGGTGAGCTGCTTCGAGATGTAATGTCGCCGCTTATCATGAATGAAGACTGGCAGGCTGCTAACCGCGGGAATTGCCTCACCGATGACCCTTATACCCCAATGCCTCGTGACAGCGGTGCGTTCAATTTATTGTCGAACGCGCGCGATACCAATTGGGATTTTCCCTATGAGCGACTAACGGTACCGACTCTGGTGGTAACCGGTATTCAGGATCGTGTATTCCGTGACCCGGTGGATATAGATACTATCTACGCCAGGCTGCCTAATGCTCGCAGAGTTGAGCTGCAAAATGCCGGGCACATGATTCCAGTCGAGCAGCCACAGGTATTGACAGATACCTTGCTGGACATGGCCGGGTGGGTTACCGGGTCCTAGCTCGCTGCCGGGTATGCTGATACCCGCAGTGCTAGCTTCTATGATGATTGTTGAAGCCGGCGGTGGTTAACGGTTAGCCAGACCAATGCACCACCCGCCAGCATCAGGAACGGTACCATCGCGTAGTTTACTGCTGTCCAGCCGTTTTCGGGGGTGCCGCCGGAGCAGTTCATCAGGCCGCCCGATGCCAGACTTGCAATGGTCACGAAACCGAAAACGATCATATCGTTCATGCCCTGCGCCCGGCCTCGCTCGTGTGGTGCATGAGCGCTGGCGAGCAAGCTGGTTGCGCCCACGAAACCAAAATTCCAGCCGATGCCGAGCAGAATAAGTGCAACGAAGAAGTTGGAGAGCGTTACCCCGGCTAGTGCGGTAATGCCTGCGAAACCGAGGATGATCAGGCCGGCGGTGATGACACGGGGAGCGCCGAATCGCACAATCAGGTGGCCGGTGAAAAATGCCGGAATAAACATCGCCAGTACGTGTGCAGAGACTACATCGTTTGCGTTGCTGTTGGTGAAGCCGCAGCCGATCACGGCCAGTGGTGTTGAGGTCATTACCAGATTCATTAGCGCGTAGGACACCATGGCGCAAATAATGGCAACCAGAATTGTCGGGTTGTGCAGCATCTCCAGACGGGATCTTGCCGGTGTCGGTGCCGTTGATTGATTGGAGTACTGCTCGCCTTTTGGCAGGTCGAGGAACAGAAACAAAAACATGCCAAGCAGGTTCATCACGATAATGGTCAAATAGGTGCCGATGAACGGGATAGCAGGCAATGAGTCACCGATTACCGGCAGAAACGATACGTCATAGACCAGTTTGTTTACCTGCGGTCCGAAGATTGCCGATAACAGCCCACCGGCCATCACATAGGAAATGGCTTTGGGTCGGAAGGCTTCTGACGCGCTATCGGCTGCAGCGAATCGATAGAAGCCACCGGCAGACATATAAATGCCGGTGAAGTACGACCCCAGTAGCAATAGTGGAAAGGAACTGCGGTACAAGCCGTAGGCCGCTATAGCGGCACCAATAGCGCCGCCGATAGCGCCAATGAAAAACCCGAACCGTCGACCTCTGCGCTGCATTAGTGGTGATAGCCACGGAGCGGTGGTCATTGAGCCGAAAACAATCAGTGAAATAGGCAGCGTGGCAAAGCACGGGTTGTCGGCGAGCACACCGCCAGCCAGACCGCCAACCACAAAGATCATTGGCATTTGTGCGCCGAGAAACGCCTGAGCGGCCACCAGCACGGCAACGTTCCGCCGGGTGCGGGCATCATCGATAGTAGACATCAGGGGTCCTTGAGGTGAATGGCAATAGCGGACGGGGTGCTTTTGTTGATGTGTCCGGCTTTGCTGGAGGGCGGTGGATATACCGGTACTGTACCGCAATGGTGTTGCTGGCGTTAACCCGCATTACTCACGGGCATGACGGGATCTCAGCCGGGGATCACTTTGAGTTTAGCCTGGATAAATTCGCCATGGCTGACATAAAGCAGGCCGCACAGTTTCCGGATCATGTGTTCTTCGTATTTGTCCAGATCTCCATCGGCCAGTGCCACGCGCCACATTTGCTCTATCAGCGATAGTTTCTGCGCCCGAGTGAATCCTTCGTTGATCTGGCGTATTTGCTCGTGTAGCGAAATGGTCGTTTCGACGTCCTGCCGTGCGGTGGCGAGTATTTCTTCTATTTCGTCGCTTGTGATACTCGGGCAGGATATCTGCAGCGCGTGCTGAATAGTGGTGAGTTCTACCTCGTCAACCGAGGTGTCTGATCTGGCGATCTCCACCAGTAGCAAAGCGCTGAGTCGCTCGACCCGGAATTGCTCGGGCTCTGTGCTTTCGCTCGCGCCGGGCTGGAATTTTTTCATTAGTTGCTGAAACATGATCTGGCTATTATCTGGTTAAAACGAGGCAAACTCCACTAGAGACCATAGCACGGTGTCGGCCGGTTTGTGCGCGATAATCGATTCGCAGTCTGGTGCGCCCCGGTACCTTGAACACCCTGATAGTATCTGTTTCTTGCATGAAGGTTCTGTCCCTCCTTATACTGATGCGGGCGGGTTAGACGGGTTGCCGTTCCGGTTGCCGCTCCGCTTATCTACTCTATGGAGGAACACCAATGCATAAGTTTGCTTCCATCTTACTGGCAGTTGCAACAGCTGTCTTCTCAGTCGCTAATATAGCCGCTGCTGCCGATCCGGTTAAAATAGCTTTCATTGATCCGCTTTCCGGGCCATTTGCCCCGACCGGCACAAACGGTCTGGCGGAGTGGAAGTTTGCCGCTGATGAATTAGTCAATAAAAAAGGCGGAGTTCTGGGGGGCAGGGAAATTGAGATAGTGCCTTTCGATAATAAAATCAGTGCTAAGGAATCGTTGATTCAACTGAAGGTGGCTATTGATCAGGGTATTCGATACATCGCACAGGGCAATTCCTCTGGCGTGGCGAATGCGCTTACCGATGCGATAAAAAAACACAACAAAAGAAACCCGGATAGCCGGGTTTTGTTTCTTAATTATTCAGCAGTTGATCCGGCCTTAACGAATAAAAAATGCAATTTCTGGCACTTCCGGTTTGATGCTAATGCCGATATAAAAATGGATGCCCTGACTGATGTTATGGCTGAAAATTCTGCCATAGATAAAGTTTATGTAATTGGCCAGGACTACTCATTCGGCAAGGCCGTAGCTGCAGCTGCAGTAGCCAATATTGAGAAAAAAATGCCTGAAGCTGAAATCGTTGGTAACGAGCTGCACCCGATCGGGAAGGTTAAGGATTTCACGCCCTACGCACGCAAGATTGTCAGTTCCGGTGCTAATGCACTCATTACCGGTAACTGGGGTGCAGATATGGTCGGCCTTGGCAAGGCGGTCATTGAAGGCGGTTTTAAAGGACCGATTTACACCTACTACGCCGCCAATAACGGTATAACAAAAACCTTCGGCGAGGCTGGAAAAAATATGATCCGGCTGGTTCACGAAGGGCCGCTGAACCCGCCGGCATCCGATCGAATGGCAGACTACTGGAAAAACTTCAAGGCTAAAAATCCGGAGTTTGATATCACCCAGGCGCGTATTACCAACGCGGTAGAAATGCTGGCCAGGGCGATAGATAAAGCCGGCAGCGCTGACGATGTAATTGCCGTAGCAAAAGCTCTGGAGGGTATGGAACACGACAGCATCTGGGGAGGCAAGGTTCTGATGCGCGCTGAAGATCATCAGGCTATTCAGGATGTGCATATTTCGGTGCATACCGATGAAGGCATTAAACAGGATTCAGACAACTCGGGTTTTGGTCTGCTGCTTGAGTCGTCGGTGGAAATGGCTTCAGCAGATGTTGCTTCAAGCTGCAAAATGAAGCGCCCGTAGTGTTGAATATGTTGTTTGCGGTTTTTTACCGCATCTGAGATACCGCTGTGGATCTGATAATAATAAATCTTATAGACGGGCTGGTTACCGGCATGTTGTTGTTCATGCTGTCCAGCGGGTTGACATTAATCTTCTCGATGATGGGCGTGCTGAACTTTGCCCATGCGAGTTTTTATATGCTTGGGGCTTACTTCGCCTACCAGATATCAACCTATGTGGGTTTCTGGCCCGGGCTGGTTATAGCCCCTGTGCTTGTCGGGGTAGCCGGTGCGCTGGTCGAGCGTTATGGCTTAAGGCGCGTGCATCAGTATGGCCATGTGCCCGAGTTGATTTTCACCTTCGGGCTGGCTTTGCTTATTGAGGAAGTTGTGCAGTTCTTCTGGGGCAAAAACCAAATGGCCTACGACCCTCCGCAAGTGCTGCAGTTTGCGTTGTTTTCAATAAATGGCAACGATGTATCGGCCTACCGGATCTTCATGATTTTTGTATCGATGGCTATATTTCTGGGGTTGCTGTGGATACTCACGCGAACGAGAATCGGTCTGGTGATACAGGCTGCGCTCAGCCACCCGCGCACAGTTGAAAACCTCGGGCATAATGTGCCATTGGTTTTTATGGGCGTTTTTGGCGTGGGTACGGCGCTGGCAGGGCTTGCCGGTGTTATCGCCGGTCCGGTGCTGGGAACCTTCCCGGGTATGGCTGTGGTGCTCGGGTCCATTGTTTTTGTCACCATTGTTATCGGCGGGCTGGGATCACTTTGGGGGGCGTTGGTCGCCTCATTGCTGATTGGCTGGCTCACCACATTTGCAGCTTCCTATAATTTTGAATTCTCTACCTTGCTGACTGCGCTCGGCCTTGAGCGGCCGGGTGATCTGGCCAGCAGCCGACTGCAGGATCTATGGACACTGACGCTGCCGCAGATCGGCCCGATACTGCCGTATGTGCTAATGGTGGTAGTGTTGGTGTTCCGGCCCTTCGGTCTATTTGGAAAGCGTGACGTATGAGTGGCAATCCGCTTAAAAAGCTATTGCCACCGGAGGCTTTACCCTGGTTGCTGTCTGCGCTGGCGCTGCTATTGTTCCCGGCTGTTTTTCAGTCGAGTAGTGCGATCACCATAATGAACCAGATGGCGATCACTATTGTGTTTGCGCTCAGCTACAACATGCTGCTGGGGCAGGGCGGAATGCTAAGTTTCGGCCATGCGGTGTATATGGGGCTGGGCGGTTTCATGTGTATTCATCTGCTTAACTATGTCGAATACGAGGAATGGTGGATTCCACTTCCACTACTGCCTTTTCTGGGAGGGTTGTTCGGATTATTGTTTGCCTTGCTTATAGGGTATTTTTCAACCCGCCGGGCCGGTACAGTTTTCGCGATGATATCCCTCGGTATCGGTGAGCTGGTCGCTGCCTGCTCAATTATTATTGTTGTGTTTTTCGGTGGTGAGGAAGGCGTCAGTGGTGATCGAACTTATGGCCCCACCCTATTCGGTTATGATTTTTCCTCGCAGAAAGAGGTTTATTACCTTACGGCGATCTGGCTGCTTATTGCTGCACTGGGTATGTATCTTTTTTCACGCACACCGGTCGGGCGTATGGCCAATGCCGTTCGTGATAACCCCGAACGTGCGGAGTTTCTAGGCTATTCACAACGCGCGGTCAGGTACTACTCATTTTGCATTTCCGGTTTTTTTGCCGGTGTTGCCGGTGGTCTGTTTGCGATTAACTATGAAATTCTTACGGAGGAAAACCTTAATCTGGCAACCTCCGGTAATATTTTACTGGTCACTTTTCTCGGCGGGGTAGGGCATTTTATTGGCCCTGTGATCGGCGCGGTGGTATTTACGCTACTGCAAACGGTGCTTAGCCTGAAAACTGAAATTTGGCAGCTGTATGTCGGTATTCTATTTGTAGTAACAGTCATGTTTTTTCCGTCCGGGCTCGCCGGATTGCTTGCCATGCACGCAGGCCCGGTGCGCAACGGCAAGCTGTTTACTCTGCTCGGGCCTTATTGCCGGACTTTACTCCCTGGCGCTATTGCCGCTTTAGCCGGGGCAGGTCTGCTGGAAATGCTGTTTCATCATCGGCATGCTGCAACCGGTGAAGACACCATGAGCCTGATTGGAATTGAATTTTCAGTGGAATCGTTCTGGCCCTGGGCGATCCTTGCTCTTATAGCGGCTGCGGGTATTGCAATTGTGCGTGCAACCGTCGGCGGTTTGCGCAGTGCATGGCAGGCGGCAAATACCCCCGGGAATCCGGTAGTCCATCCGGTAACTGATCCGGTAGCCAAAACGGCACCTGGCGTTAACAATCCGGCCGGAGAACCCGGTTCAGGTACAACGTCGGGCTCAGATACCGCTGGTAAAAAATCATGACGGCGCTGCAGCTTCGCGCGGTAAAAAAATCTTTTGGCAATACCGAGATAATCGGAGGCGTTGATCTGAGCATAGAGCAGGGTGAGCGGCATGCGATTATAGGGCCGAACGGCGCCGGTAAGTCGACCCTGTTTAATCTGATCACCGGTCGTTTTCCGGTGTCTGAAGGGGCAGTCTATTTAAACGGGAAAAACCTGAGTGGACTTGCGCCGTACCAGATCAATCGACTCGGCCTGAGTCGGAGTTTCCAGATCACCAATATATTCCCGAAGATGTCCGTCTTTGAGAATGTTCGCTGTGCGCTTTTGTGGTCGCACGGATTTCGCTACTCCTTCAGGCACCTGGTTGCACGACAGTCGACCCTCAACGAAGCGGTGGATAAACTGCTGGAGCGTATAAATCTTCAGCATCGAAAAGATCTGCTGGCGGGCCTTTTATCCTACGCTGAGCAGCGGACACTTGAAATTGGAATTACCATTGCCGGTGGCGCCAGTGTGATTATGCTGGATGAGCCAACGGCAGGAATGAGCGCATCGGAAACCGAGTACATGGTTAACCTGATTCGTGAAGTCACCGTTGGTAAAACTCTGATCATGGTAGAGCACGATATGGGCGTGGTCTTTGATTTATCAGATACGATATCGGTGCTGGTTTATGGTGAAATAATCGCCAGCGATACACCGGATAACGTGCGCAGCAGTGCGAAAGTTCAGCAGGCTTATCTGGGAACAGCCATTGAGGCAGAGCATTGAGCGGCAGACGGAAAATCGCGTGTTGTCGATCGCATCGGCCGGAACATATCTATAAAGCTTCAGCGGGATTTTTTCATGCTTGTTGTCAGTGATGTACATGCTTACTACGGAAAGAGTCATATTCTGCAAGGCGTTGATCTGCAAGTGGCCGAAGGCGAAATAGTTGCGTTACTGGGCCGCAATGGCGTGGGTCGCTCTACTTTGTGTAAAGCAATCATTGGCGAGGTTCCTCCGCATGGATCAGTGCAGTTTAAAGGGCAGGAAATCGCCGGGCTCAAACCCTATGAAATCGCACGGCTCGGGGTAGGGTATGTACCTGAGAACCGGGATATATTTCCCGGGCTCACCACGCGGCAGAATTTAATTCTCGGTCTGCAGCCCGGGCAGAAAGAAGGTAACAGCCGCTGGAGTATGGAAATGCTATTTACGCAGTTTTCAAATTTGCGTGAGCGTGCAGATGTAGAAGCCAGTGTATTGTCTGGTGGTGAGCAGCAAATGCTGACAATGTGCCGCAGCCTCATGGGAGATCCCGATTTTATAATGATTGATGAACCCACCGAGGGTTTGTCGCCACAAATGACGGCGAAAGTAGCTGAATTATTGCAGACCATTGCTGCCAAAGGGGTATCTATACTGCTGGTAGAACAGAAGCTTGCGATAGCTCTGGATGTAGCGCAGCGAGTATACGTGATGGGGCACGGCAAGGTGGTGTTCGGCGGGACGCCGGCGCAATTGAAGCAGCACAATGAAGTAAAAAAAGAGTGGCTGGAAGTTTAGCCGCTTGCGAGTGTTTACTGATATTTGCAAGAGAAAAACTTCTCTGTGGAATCAAAGATCAAGTGAGATTCCGTCAATCGCTTGAATAATGCGGGCTAGTGGTTGTGAGCAAGTTTGCAAAATTACTGCTGTAGGCTCAGGTGCGGAAATTTGAGCAATTTATTCAATCGCTTAAACGGATTCTGCATTTAAAGAAATGTGCAAATCTGCCGTAAAAAATCTTTGCAATTCTATGTGAATCGGCCTTTCCCGAGGTGACGGTTTACGTGCATTTCCGTTGTGTTTCAACTGGCGAGAACGCGTTTTATCGGGTCGGAATCTGTTTGAAAAAACGCGTTACCGTTCAACTATTCCCTTAAGCGATATTGTTGGCTCTGATCATGGATTCACAACGTACGAACCTGGCATCGGCAGATTTACCCGGCACTGATACATGGCAGGAAGTGCTTGGTGAGGTTTCGCCCGAGCATCAGTTTCTGAGTCATCACTGGTACGATGTCTGGGGTCGCACGTATGCTGCCAATGATGGCGAGATGTCGCCAATGGTGTTTTCTACGCCAGCAGCGCAGACTGGTCCGCTAGAAGAGAAAAATAGTATTTTTCCGTGCATCAGCCGCAGCCGCTACGGGATTCAGATCTTATCAATGGCGGGTTATTATTATCCGTTCCGCACCTTTTTATTCCACCCTGATGTAAAGGATCGGGCAATCGAGCGTTTTGCAAAGTCGGTGCACGAGCAAGGCAGTGCCTCGATTGTGAATCTGGGGCCCATTCAAATGTCTGACGGGCTCGGTGTTGCGTTGCGACACTCGTTTGGGCAGCTCAGGTGGCATGTTTGTGAAGTAAGCGCAGGCGCGCAACAGGTAATTGAGCTGCCGGACTCCATAGAAAAGTTCCGTGCATCGCTTAGCCGAAATTTGCGCAGGAATCACGATCGTCGCAAGCGAGCGCTTGAATCTATGGGGCAGCTGGACATTGCCCACTACAGTAGTTGCAGTGCTGAGCAGTGGAATCAGGTTGTTGATCAATGTTCGAGTATTGAAGCGCGCAGCTGGCTTGCCTCAGACGATAACGGTAAAACCCGTATATACGGTCGGGAAGATTTCTGGAAAAGTTACCTTGCGGCGGAAGATGGTTCACGGCGTATGTCGATATCGCTGGTGTCGCTTGATTCAAACCCCATTGCCTATAGCCTGGCGATTGACTCCGGTAGCTGCCGATACAGTATTTCCGGCCAATACGATGAGGCCTATAAAAAATACGGTGTTGGTATCATTGCTGATATGCAGATGTTTGTAAATGCTATAGAAAACGGGTTCAAAGTAGTTAATATGGGCGATGGCGAAGGGGAGTACAAGCAGCGCTGGGGTGCGCAACCCGGTAGCGAGCTGCAGTCGTTCTACTTGTTCAGAGCTGGTATTTCCGGTTGGTTTATGTATAAGCTGTTTCGCACATTGAACCAGTTGCGAGACAGCACATTACTCCATAAGCTGAACCGTTATTTCTAGAGAAATTAGGCGGCGTGGTTCTGTTCCATGCCCGGCTTGAAAGATTCTGTCGGGTAGCTTAGCAGATCACCGAAGTTCTGCGGGTTCTCTAATAGCGTGCTGTGTGAGGAATAGCCTTCACGCCACTGCTGCTCAAAGACTATATCTCTGGCGATGCTCATGCCGAAAAAATACCGCGGACGATCAGTGCGGTTATCGGGGCCTGCGTGCAGCATATCGCTCCGGTATAGAATGACGGTGCCTTTGCGCGGAGCGGTTTGCACCGTTCGAAAATACCTGGCCAGTGTCTTTCGATGTTGCCTGATTTGCCATAGTGTTCGAGGGCTGAAACTGAATACCGAGTTTTTGCCGAGCAGGAAGCGGAATATATTAGGCTGGTGGTTGTCGTAGCGGGTAGAGAAAACCCGATCTTTCCATTCGCCCGGGCGCAGTGTATCAGTGCCTTTTTTCCGCATTGACCAGAGAGTGCGCAGATTGTGGCCTAAAATTGAATAATTACATGCTGCCTGATACAAACGCGATAAAAAATCAGCGCGTCCGTCGAACATCATGTCTGCACCACTGAATTTATGGGTGCCCGGTACAAATACAGTCCCACCCTGTTCTGAGGTTACGTCATCAACTGCGGCAAATAAGCATAGAACGCCATCCGGGTCGCGATGGATGTACTGATGTGATGCACCACGGTAGCTGGTCATTGTTGAAATTTCCAGCACCTTTCTAGTGACACCACAGTATTCCTGGATTGCCGGTTGCAAGCGCTGCGCTAAGGTTGCTGCATAGGATAAAACATCAGGATTCGATGGTAGCGGGCAGAAATCACGCCGGCCATAACGCATATCGGTCTGGCTCGCGAAATCGCCTTTTTCGCGATTCGGATCTTCTAGATGCTGGCGCATCATAGCCAGCCCATGATCGGCTTCGCTGCTGTCCAGTAAGTCGTTAACGACAGCGAACCCCGCTGTGTCGACCAGGCGGCAGATCTCCCGCGTACACGATTCACTGATCTGGCCGTTCGAGCTGAATTGAGCGGAAACTTCAAATTCTGTTGTATCGTTTGATATATCAAGCGTTTTCATAGACTGGAATTCGGCGAATACGATTATTACTGTAACGGTTGCCCATGCCGAATCCACAGATTTTGATTTTTTACCCGGGAGCCTCAGCGGTAGCTGAGGCTCAACCGCAAAGACAACGGATCTGGATTATTCATGGTGCAGTTAAGCTGTAATTGCGTGGCTGGTTTTCGAATTATCCAGCTCGGGCCGCGCTCAAGCGTCCGGTCACGGCTGATACCTTTTCGATCAGGAATTGTCTTTCCGGGCTGTTCAGCAGTGTCCAGTAGCATACGACTGTATAGATGGCTGCGGCCAGCAGTGCCTGTGACAGTAGCAACAAGTAGCTGTCAGGTGGATCTACCCGGGCGAGCCAGTACAGCGTGGCGAGCAGGATAACACTGGCCGGTAATGCTCGCAGATAGGTTTCCTTAAAATAGGAGAGCAGGCTCGAACCGATGACGCGACTGGTTAATACCGGTGTTATAATTCCGTAGAAAACTATTTGCGTGAATGCTGTGGCACCTGCTACACCGATCAAACCGTAGCGCTGAATAAAAATAATACTGAGTATCAGGTTGAGCACCGAAAACGCGAAATTATATTGCGAAAATCGGCGATGATTGGCTGTGCCTAGCAATATAGAATAGCTTAGAAGCTGAGGGCCCTTGATTAACTGGGTAAAAAACATAATAGACAATACGGCTGAACATGCGACTGCGTATTTCTCGCCCATCCATAAGCCAACGAAATAGTCTCCCATAACCAGCATCCCGATGCATAATAGGTTGGAAATCATAAGCATGAATTTGGTGCCGGAAATATAGGTGTCATATATGGCTTTGTTGCCTTGAGTCGCCTCTTGCTCGCTGAAAACCGGTACGAATGTTTCTGCGATAGCGTGAATCAGTTTGTTGGTGTATTCGCTGAGGCTCCATGGAATGGTGTAGTAGGTAATTGCCGCAGCCGACATAAAAAAACCAATGACAAAGGCATCGCTGTAGTACACCAGTTGCATGGCCAGCATAGATAAAAAAGTATACTTGCTGTAGGTGAAGATAGTTCGAACAACGGGCTTTTCTGCGTTGCGTATGTCGAGTGAGGCTTTGGGCTCAATTTTTCGCAGTGCAATAATGAAGATAACTGCGGCGATAACATTGCCGACAAGATTGACTACACCCATAGCAACGAGGTCGTAGCCGTTGCGCAGCACCACATAGAAAAAGCAGGCATTCAGCAGGGTAATGCTCAGATTGACGCCGTTTATGATCTCGTGGCGCTGGAATCCGTACATTGAGCCAACCAGAATGCCGGTTGTGACGAAGATCGCAATATCTACCGAAGCGATCAGAATAAGCAGGTGAACGTTTTCGCCAAGCTCACCTTCAAAATCGAAAAAACTCACCATGAGATCGGCGATTAGCGGGCTGGCTATCACCAGTAGCGAGCCGACCGCCAGCATTATAACCAGGCCGGAGGCAAGCACGGTGTTTAGTGATTTATAGTCATTCAGCGCCTTGTGCTTTGCGACGTATTTGGCGATCGCTGAGCTGATCCCCAGATCGAGCAATGCCATGTAACCGGTCAGCGCTGATACAACTGACCACACACCGTACTTGGTGTCACCGAGTGTGTGCACCAGGAAAGGCGACAGCAGAAACGCGATCAGAATCGACCCGGCAATTCCAACGTAGTTGGAAAAAATATTCTTTGTCAGTGTTTTAAACATGTTTTATTTTGACTATCAGCCCGTGCCGTAGGTAAGTAATTGGAACTGTTGCTATCGGCTGAATAACGAAGTCGTCCGTGAAATCAGGCGCAGTGCGGCGGATCTGCTAATTCAGGTTATTGGGATGAAATCGACCAATTGCGGGAAAAGTAAACCCTGGTGCTGCATTAAATTTCGAGTTCAGAAGCTTATAAATCTGCATGAAAGGCGCTGCACGGAGTTTTTACTGGATTGAGCCTGGTCAATCTAAGTGATATTCAAGAAAAACGAGTACAGCGCCTTAGATGCTGCTATTGGAGCAGCGCAGCGGTTCTGGGCCGGAATTTTATGCAATACCAGGGTAAAGCGTCGGTTCCATCGGCAGGCGGCTAATGGAAGTATCATGGAGACCGGCGAGAAAAAATCAGGAATGCCTGTGTCTTCTGCGAGCAATAGATACCTCGTTCGCGTTGTTTATGGTTGGCGGGATAGACCAATAGCGATTCGAACCAGCCGCAGTTCTTCGTAGGAATATTTTCCGTGTAACTGTTCGTGAATGGGAGCTAAATGACCGTTAGGGGAATTTTTGAACATGTCGACTATGGTGTCGAAGTCGTCGATTTTACTGGTCAGATGCTGAATGTCGGGCAGTTCGTTGCGTGCCCTTAATTTTTCGAGATGGGTGATGATGGTGCCTACAGCCAACTGCCGTTCCTTAGCAATCTGCGCCAGCGGTAAATGGCTTCTGACCAGATCCCGGGTGATGACGAGGGTGGTTGACATTTCTCCCGCCGGGGAGGGCCGGTTGATCAATTGTTCCCTGTCGTTGCTACTGTCGGTAGCGAGCGCCAATTTTTTTATTCTGCTGCGAATGGCGCCGGTGCCGCGTTTAAAAATAGCGCTGAGCGCTTTAACCGGTACGTTCTCGCTATACAGCCGGGTTAATTCTTCATCGTCTTCAATTGTCCACGGAGCATAGGCTTTTGTTGGCAAATTGCTATCCTGCCCCGCTGTCGGGTTTTGCGTGCCTGCCTTGCTGCTGTTTTGCGCTTCAGTTCGGTGTGTCCTCCGGGAGTGTGGTTTGCCTTCGAAGCGTTTAACAAGTACATCTTGTTGCTGCGGGAACCGCTGATCTTCGGGAATCTGCAGCAGTAACTTAATAGCCGCTTCGGACCACTCCTTAAACACTTTGTCCTGGGCTAGAATTTTCGGATGTACGCTCAGCGCCATTTCATTGAGGCCAAGTAGTTTCAGGCCGGATAGTGCGCGCACCCGCGACAACGCAACATAGCCCATTCCGGGTTCGAACGCGTCGGAGAGATCTATCTCGGCAGCATCGAGGGTCATACCCTGACTTTTGTGTACCGTTATTGCCCATGCAAGCTTTAGCGGTACCTGCTCAATGCTCGCGCGTGTAACCCCGTTTTCTTCATATTTCCATTGCTCGGGTTCGGCGGTAATTCTATGATTGTCGAATGTGCGGACTACCGGCCAGCCATCTTCTCCGTCGAAGGCCTCTACTACTCCCAGCGTACCGTTCACATAGCTGCCGTCGCTGGCGTTTTTGACAAACATTACCCTGGCGCCAATGCGAAGCCGCAGCTCCGCCGGTACCGGGCAACTGCGCATCAGACTTTCAACCAATGGCCGTACGCCTGAATACTCCAGTTGATAGGTATTTTCCAGGCCATCGAGAGCTTTGAGTGCTTCATAATTAATTTTATCGACGTTGACATTATGGGCAAATAGCTGTGCCGGTCTGACATTTCCTTCAGGCTCTTTGCGATAGCGGGTGCGGAGCGGCACTTTGGTTTGCTCACCAGCCGTGCCGCTACGGATGTCGTTTAGAACACTAATTAGCGGATCGTTGCCTTGCCGGTGTTGCTCGCTGAGATAACACGTCAGGAACCCTCCGGTGGCCCAGGCATCTGACTCAAAAGCAAATTGATGTGCTGATCCACGCGATTCACGCGACACCGGTGGTAACTGAAAAAAATCACCACTTACTATTACTTGCAAGCCTCCGAAGGGCTGTAGCGGATCAAGCATATGACGGCCGATGCGATCGAGCAGATCCAGCTGGTAGGGATGCAGCATCGAGACTTCATCTATAACCAGAACCTTTGCCTTTAAGTAGTTTTTGCGCAGGCGCTTGTCGCGCTGTAGTGAGTTCAGGTCAGCTGGTGTTAGTGCATCGCGTACGCCCATGCCACTCCACGAGTGAATGGTTCGGCCATTGAGGTGAGTGGCAGCGATGCCGGTAGATGCAGTGACGGCAATGCCGACTTTATGATCGCGCAGATAGCGGATGTAGCGATTGAGCAGGTAGGTTTTGCCAGAACCGGCCGCGCCGGTCAGAAATACGTTATTACCCAGTTTCAGTATGTCGAGTGCTTCGTCCTGTTTCATGAGAACGGCAATCGGGGTTTTAAGTTTACACTAGAATTTCCCATGGTCACGTAGCTGGTCTATTTTCAATTCAGCTCGCATTTGCGCTGTTTTCTCCGCTTTAAAATCTTCGAGCGGAATGCCGGTTCCGTCCGCAACTTTAACAACCGCGTTAAATGAAGCGACCGTCGCACAGGTATCAACAAAGGCGGCATCGCTTAAAACGCTCCGCAGTTCGCTACGCGCCAGCGGGAGGTCTTGCGGGTTGACTAAAACTGCATCGACAAAACGAAGTAGCTGGGCGCTGTTACTTATACCCTCGACTTCGGATTTTCCGGCAATCATTGCCTTTAGATCAACCGTTTCACCCTTCATATTGCTACTCTCACGGAGCAGTGAACTATGACTGGTGGTTCAGTAGTAGCAACCGTTTATTGCCGAGGCCCGCCCCGCGATCAGTTCTATTTGAGCATGGCTTATCTCTCTGAATTCGTGGTCAAAATCGCGTATTTCGTGATCTTTCAGATAAAGCTCTACATCAAGGTCAAAGAAGTTGATTACCTCCTGGGGAACCAGGCTCATGGCGCGATGTATATTAATGCTGCCGTGTAGCGGAAACGGGTTTGGATCGTCAGGGCCAACGGTTTGCGGTGACAATGTGGGTACCCAGGCCAGATCTTTTATTGCACCGGCGGGGCGGTGTCTTGTTGGCTCGCCGTCTATGGGGGTGGGTAATTTTCTGTAGGGCTGGCCGTTTCCCTTGTCGTTTACGTGGCCGCGACCCGGATTGCGACCAAGGGCTAGATCCAGAGTGTCGAGGCCGGAGACGGTTGCCACAATAGAAACAATTTCTACATACTGTTCTACTGATAAATCACCAGCCGTGATCTGATTTACCCAGCGCTCGGTACAGCGTGATGCATCGGTTGATAGCCGGTGTATTGCCTCAACAGCGTCATGGCACAAGTGGCTGACTGCTGCATGCTCACCGTTTACGGCGTAGGGAGATAAGGCCTCCTTGCGTTGCCTGCACAGGCTGCAATCGGCTGCCGCGCGGGCCTGCTCTACAATGGCCAGCCGTTCGATGCCGCTCCACCACGTGCCGGCTGATGCCAGTCGCTGCCATGCAACCTCAATGGCCTCGACCAGCGCTGGACGAGTGGGCAGGTATTCAGAATTTACTTTAAGGCTACTCATGTATTAATCCAGTGTTCTTAACGCAGGTTGCAGCTTTATTGTGCCCGGCGTGAATGAACGCCGGGTTCCGGTTAACGAGCGAATGCCGAGCGAATAAGGCCAATTCCCGCCAACGCGAACAAACCCGCTACGGTGCCGTTTATCCAACGTCGGCAACGTTGATACCCGAGCATCATTCCCTTCATAGAGAATAGTACGGTGTATAACAGGTTAACTGAAAATCCCACAACGATACAGACGATTGTGGCCGCGACCACCGACCATACACCGTCATTTGAGTCCAGCCCGATTGAAAGTGCAGCCATCCATGCGATAACCGATTTTGGATTGGAAACATTCAGCAGTAAACCTTTGGCAAACCAGTTGCGGCTATTGATGGTTGCCTGTTCTTCGGTATCAGGGTGCCAGGCCGACTGAGCAAAGATATAGGCAAGCCTGATGAGGTATAAGCCCCCGAAGATCTTTAGCGCCATCAAAAGATACAGTGAGCCCTGAAGCACAGCTCCCATGCCGCTTGCCGCAATGATTCCCCAGAAAATAAGACCACAGGTTAGCCCCAGTCCGTGGACAAAGCTAACTTTGCGGCCGTGAGTCATTGCCACCGTGGCGTTGGAGAATGTCGCCGGCCCTGGTGAAACCGCAACTAAAAAGAACGCTGCGCCAATTGATAGCAGGGAAGCCAGGTCGATCATGTTCACACTCTGTGGGCCGGGATTTCCAGCATATCAAAAAAATGGATGTTGCTGTTTCGATCGTACCGATTGTGAACGGTGACGATGTGAACGGTGACGATGGTCATTTTCTATCTGATTAACTGGAGGGATTCCGGTTGTAGATATAATGGGTAGCGATCTGCAGCATTACCCCATGGATTGGATTTCCTGTAGAAAAACCGGAATGTCCGTTGTCGGTGGCTCTGCTGATATTTGATACATCACCCCTTCGATATGCCCGCGATGGTAGGAGGCGTGGTTTACCATATGCTGGAGTATTTCACCTTTTGCATTTCACTTTTGCCACCGCCTATAAAGGTAAATTGACCGGCTCTTGTATTTGAAAAGCGTCTTAATACCCGTTTAGCCTTGGGTGACTGTTATTATAGATTGTTTTTGGGAGATACATAATTTTCATGCAACTCTCCATAAAAGTCGAAGTTCAGTGTTCCAATTAGATTGAAGCCTTGCTTATGATAGAAGCCGGATGCTTATGAATTTTCAAGCCGGGTTGATAATGGCGAGGTAGCGTAATTACAATATACTAGATGACCTTATTCAGCAGTCCAATATGGTAGTGTTGTCGTGATGCGAATACGGGCTTGACGATAATAGCTGGAATGGAGAAAAGCTTCTTGGAGATTCGAGCGAGGGCAACCTGTTTGGAGGTGAGTAACGATGAGTAAAGGTGGGCTGGCAGTCTCGACGGAGCTGTTGTTTCAACGGGTCAGCGATATTTGGCTGGCTTCGCAGTCGCAGGCTACCCGCGCAGTCAATAGTGCCTTGGTGCAAGCTCATTGGTTGATCGGTCAGCAGATTGTGGAATCAGAACAAGTGGGTGATGACCGTGCTGGCTACGGAAAACAGGTGCTGTCTGGGTTGTCCCGGCGCCTGAATCAGCAGTTCGGGCGTGGCTTTTCGGTAAGTTCTTTGCAGTATTCGCGTTCGTTTTATCTGGCTTATCCAGCTCTGTTAGATGAGCTGCCGGATGAACACTTGACGCCTGTGCCTGGACTTGAATCACGCAATGCAGATAGCCCGTCAATTCAACACACGGTGTGTGTTAAATCTGATTCTGCCTCAGGGTTACTGAATTCAGCCTTGTCCTGGTCACATTACCGCAGCTTGTTAAAGATAGAACGACAACAAGCGCGGAACTATTACGAGCAGGAAGCGGTGCAACAGGGTTGGTCAGTACGGGAGTTGCAGCGACAGATCGCCTCTCTGAGCTATGATCGGCTGGTAAAAACACCGGCAAGTACAGCGTTCGAAAACCCGGCAGCGACGGCACCGGATTTGCGACCGGTAGATGTGATAAAAGACCCCTATGTGCTCGAATTTCTGGATGTTCCGGAATCCAGTCGATTTCAAGAGTCTGACTTGGAGTCGGCGTTGCTGACGCAGTTGCAAGCGTTCTTGTTGGAGTTGGGCAAAGGCTTCGCGTTTATCGGCAGGCAAATGCGCATTAGTTTGGACGGTGATCATTTTTACCCTGACCTGGTATTTTACCACATCAAGCTTAAGTGCTATGTGGTGGTGGAGCTTAAGCTAGGCAGGCTCAATCACGGTGATCTGGGACAGATGCAATTTTATGTGCACTACTACGACCGAGAGGTTCGTGAGTCGGATGATAACCCAACCGTGGGCTTGATTCTTTGTAGTGAAAAGAACGATGCAGTAGTACGTTATGTATTGGATGAAGAGCAGCAGCAAATATTTGCTAGTCGTTATAAGCTACACATGCCCACAGAAGAACAATTACAACAAGAAATCCAGCGAAAGAAGGCGTTGCTAGAGTCGCACCAGGGAAAGAGGTCTTGAGTCGCCACATATTTACCGTCGAAATTTCTGTCACGTCAATCATAATGTTTCGATCGTACGTTTTTTTGAACGGTGAAGATGGTGATTTTCTATCTGATTAACTGGATTGTTCCGGTTGTAGATATAATGGGTAGCGATCTTCAGCGTTGTCCTGTGGATTGGATTTCCCGTAGAAAAACCGGAATGTCCGTTGTCGGTGGCTCTGCTGATATTTGATACATCACCCCTTCGATATGCCCGCGATGGTAGGAGTCGTGGTTTACCACATGCTGGAGTATTTCACCTTTTTGCATGTCACTTTTGCCGCCGCCAATAAAGGTAAAATACACTGGCTCCTCCAATTCCCTGTTTTGAATAGTGGTTGTGTAATTCTGGTACCAGGTGTTGATTGCGATCTGCTTTTCACGTAACTCACTAAATATCGGCACATCGTCCGGGTTTCGGGTTTTTAAACCATGTGCGGAACCTGTCAGGTTTGAATGCCAAACTAAATCCATTGCATAAATGTGATTCAGCAACGCGAGTATATTCCCGAATAACATCGGCCGATCTTTGCCAAGTTCATGTTCGGGGAGCTGTAAAAGAGCGGTGTATAGAAGGTCGTCAGCCCATCTCTTGTATTTGAAAAGTGATTGAATATTCATTAAGCCTTGCGCGTCTGTATTTATAGATTGTTTTTGGAGAAAACGTAATTTTCGTGTAGTTCTCCATCAAGGTGGAAATTCAATATTCCAATTTGTTTGAAACCTTGCTTGTGATAAAAATCGGATGCTTGTGAATTTTTATTCCAGGTTGATAGCCAGCAGGGTAGCCCGAGCTGCGTTGTAACGTGGTTCAATAATTCTTCTCCGATCCCTTGTCTGTGGAAATGCTCTGAAACATAGAGTGTAGTGATTTCATAGCCGTTGCAATTACCATGAAAAGCCGAATCCAGATCAATTGCGATGAAGGCAACAAGGTGATCCTCTTTTAAGTATAGCCAGATATTTCGCGACGAACTGTCCAGAAGTTTCTGGAAGTGATTTTCAGTGTATGTAGATAGAATATACCGTGAAATACCTGTCCGAAGACCTTTGGTTGCGTATGTATGCAGCCAAACCTGCAAAGACAATGCAGCTAGATTCTGGCAATCACTGAATTCTGCTTTCCTGATCACGGAGACCTCTGTACTAAAATGGGGTGGTGGCTAGCCTGGATCCTTCACGGGAATGATTGCATTTCACTTGTTTTATATTCCACAGCATATTCTTTTCCCTTGTAATTTCCAGTATGTATACAGTGGGAGAAAAATAGGTGCAGCGATAAACCTTGTTGTGACCAATTCAGGGTATGCGAGATCTGTTCGCCGCTCTGTGTATAATGCTGGCAATGAGACATTGCCCATTAATTATTTAGTATTTTGGAATTGGTTCAATAAGTCTGACAATAGGCGTTGGCATATAATTTTCTGCTCGTCCATGCTGTACGTGGTACACAGGTCAATTGCGTTTTGCAGTGAAGTCTGTGCTGCGTCCCACGATTGATTCCGGATATGCAGATCCGCGATTCCCTGGTAACAATCAGCCAGCAAAAATTTCATGTTCATAGAGCGTGCGAGTTCGATTGTTTGTTTGTAGTATTCCTCTGATTGTTCGATGTCTCCGGCGGTGTCAATGCGATGAACTTGAGCTAGTACATGTAATGCATAGACCTCTGCGCCTTGTTGCTTGGACTTGCGTGCTGCTGTCAGAGCTTCTGTGGCCAATGCCTTGGAATTTTGGTATTCGCCTAAATGCAGCAAAGCTTCACTGCGTGCAACAACTGTATGTCGTACAAGGCCGGCACCCTGCCATTCAAGGTCGACTTGACTCAATACATTGCGGGCCTCCGTTTCGTTACAGTTGACAGCGTAGATGATCGCTAGTAGCGGCGCGATCATCGCGTAGTAGTGAGATATCCGCGATTTCTGGCACAATCTTAAGCCGTCTTCCAGCACGGAGATGGCTTCATTGTAGCGGTATATTTTACTAAAGACATAGCCAGCTGCAAAGTAGGCCAAACAACGACTGTAAGGTTCATTTTCTGATTCGGCGATGTCTATCATTTCATGGATAATTTTAACGCCAGGTTTAACCTTTCCCAGCTCTATCAAGGAAAGAGCCGCTATAAAGCGACTTGCTACAGAAGGTAGTGTGATTTGGCCAAAATAGTTATGAAGGTGTTCTCTGTCCAGTGTGTCGAGCACCCACTGAGTTGTTTGTAGTGCCTGCTCATAGTCACCTAGTGCATAGTACACAGAACCGAGATAGGCGTTGGCAACAACTGGTACGTCAAAATTATTGTGGCCAACATCAAGGGCAAGAGCCTGGCGACCATTAGCAATGGCACGATCATAGTCGCTGACACTGCGGTACTCTGCACATAGATAGATACATATGGTTGCCAGTCTGTGCTGATCGTTGATCTGCTCGGCAATGGGTTTGGCTTTCAGAAGATGTGTTATCGTATTTTCATACTCTCCGAGTGGATGCAGTGCGTTACGTGATTTTAGATGCAGGTCAATTTCCAGTTCTTGCTGCTCGATATTCCGAGGTAGCTGTTCCAGAGCACGGAGGGCGAGTTTGAAATCACTCGCTGCCTCACGATTTGCCCAGCGATCCATAGCAGCAATTCCTGATCGTTGCCAGAATTTCACTGCTTGCTTATGTTGGCCAGCCTGATCTGCATGATAGGCTAGAACTTCAGGGTGGTTGTCCACATAATCGCTGAAATTGGATTCAAGAACATCTAGCACTTTGTGGTGTAGTCTCTGACGCTTCGTGTTGAGCAGCGAATCGCGTGCGATCTCCTGCACAAGAGCGTGTTTAAAATTATAGACTTTACGGTTACCCTCCGTGTGTTGGAACACGAGAGCTGCTTCAATTAGCTCTTCCAGTCCCAGTTCTAATGCACCTGGCGTGAAATCTGATACTTCCGCTAAGAGATTGTGTTCGAATTCTCGTCCAATAATAGCTCCGAGTTGTGCGACATCTTTTCCGGCACCCAGGCGATCAAGACGTGCCATCAAGGACGCTTGCAACGTAGACGGAATTTTAAGGGAGTCGATAGGGCCATCCAGCTGATACTGTGAGCCCCGTTTAGTCAGTACATCAGATTCAAGTATTGATTTTGTTAGCTCCTCAAGGAACAAAGGAACGCCATCTGTTTTTTTAAGGATGTCATGAAACAGTGTGACTGGCAGACGGCAGCCCTTCGTCAGGCTGTTGATCAGATTTCCGCATTGGCTCTGTGTGAGGCGATCGATTGCGATCTTATGTATATGAGTGTCAGCCTCCCAGGGGGGAGAAAATATAGGACGATGAGTAATAATAATAAAAACTGGTAACGCTGCAATTTTCTGCAGAAGCAGATTCAGGAATTCCAGCGAAGTTGGGTCGCTCCAGTGAGCATCTTCAAAAATCAGCAGCACAGGTTTGGACTGAGACTGACAAACAATGATGTCGCAAAGAGTAGCCAGAATTATCTGCTGGCGCTCCTGGGGGCTTAACGGGGGTAGTACGGCCGATGTTTGCACCGGCATTGCCAGTAATGACGCCATCAGGGGTATTTTGGTTTCGTCAACGAGCGGCTGCAGATAGGTTTCAAGCATCTTGAGATTGGCATCATTTGAGGCAATCGAATCAATGCCTGCTGCTTGTTCCAGCTGTCGAATGATAGGATAAAGCGCTGTATTTTGCTGGTGTACAGAGCACTGGCACTGAATGAGTGTGTGTTTGTCGAAGCGTATTTGCTCGCAGACGTTTTCTAGCAAACGTGATTTTCCAATGCCGGCTTCGCCGCTGACGAGGGCTGCGTGGCCTACACCGTTTAAACAATGCTGCCAGTAATTGGTCATTTCACCGACCTCATGCTCCCGGCCGACAAATGAGGTAAGCCTCGACGCGCGAGCGGCGTCAAAACGCAAAGCAATGTTGCGCTCGGCAACCATACGCCATACGGGTAAAGGCGTTGGAAAACCCCGGATTGGGTGCATACCCATTTCTTCCAGTTCGAACTGGCTTCCGAGTAAATTCCGGGTACCCTGGCTTACAACAACTTCGTCAGGTTTTGCGAGACCTTGCAGACGCGCTGCCAGGTTTGGCGTTGCGCCAATAACAGTGCTTTCCATAGATACACCCTCACCAACAATATCGCCAACGACCACAGAGCCAGTCGCGATGCCGACTCGTACGTGTAATTGCGGTGATAGTTTAAGGCCGGGAATGGCAAGGGACAGCGCCAGCCCGCAGCGGACAGCGCGCTCTGCATCGTCCTCACGAGCTTTTGGATACCCAAAGTAAACCAACACGCCATCACCCATGTAACGGGCGATAAAGCCATCGTGCTCTTTTATGGTGGCACTGGCGACATTTTGGAATTGGTGCAATAAATAACGCAGATCTTCCGGATCGAGTTGAGATGAAAGTTGGGTTGAACCAACCAGGTCACAAAACATCACTGAGATATGGCGTCGTTCGGCTTCCTGGTCACTCCGGACATTGCCTGTGGAGATCGCTCTATTGCCTGCGTCTTCCGGGGCGCGTGATGCTATGGCCTTAAGGATGCGAAGTCGATGGCCCAGAGATTTGACACCAATCTCTTTGAGTGTATCGTGGTCAAGTTCGCTTAGAAGCGTGGTGTCAATAGCGTTGTCTGCAAACGCTGCTGCGTAGATTGCTAATCCGAGCTCACTAAGCCATTGTTCAATATCCGTCATGTTATGCCGTAGTGGTAATCGCCAGTGTGCCCACAATTAGTGGCTTCATGCTTCCTTAGGCGATTTCTTTGCGTAGAGTTCGACTTCCAGCGATGATGTTCGCCGGATTCCCTGAATTGTGATCGTCAGAATTCGCAACTCGGGACTGCGCAACTCAGCGTAGGCTGAAACGTAGCTGTATCGAGCGCATTTTGTCAATGCACGGGTCGCTGTTTGATCTATTCCGAAGCGGCAAATCCGAAAAACCTTGCTCAGTTTATCATTGTGTTCGTCTCTGAGTGGGCTATGCGTCCTATACAAGGTTTGAAGCGGGCAACAATCTGACTGTGGTAAGGAGTGGTGAATTTCGAGTTCGCTGCTGGGGATGAGCTTGGTCTGTTGCAAACGTGTTGTTTTCGGTTGCAGCAATTTTACGATCTTGTCGGCGGTGGCGTGAGCTGGAGTCTGTACTGAATTAATTTGGAAAATTCTGGCATTTCAGGCAATCTACAATCGAGGAGATGCAGCGCTGCTGTAAATCAATGTAGTATGAAACTAGCTAGTGCCCGTCCATAAACCAGCGCTACTGCGGATCCCTCAGGACACGCGATCTTTCACCAACCACATGTAGTTATTTAGAATGACTAAACGCCCACATGTGGTAGATGAAATCTCACGCGCCTGAGTGACCTTCGCTACGCCCAGGTTTATGGACGGGCACTAGCTAACCTGTATTGTCTGTGTGTGAAACAAACAACCAAGCAGAGTTCGATGGACCTATACAAACACCTTTTTAACTCTTGGCATTATGTTGTTCGCTCCCTGCCGTACTTTTTTATTCTGTATGCGACATTAAGCATTGGTTCGGTTGCAGCTCACCCTAAAGAGTCTGTACTAAAAGCGGTTCTTGATCGTGGCCATTTGATTGTAGGTGTTCGCAGCACGACTCCAGGATTCGGATTTAAAAATGAGAGAGGGGAATTGGACGGTTTCGATATAGATCTGGCCCGAGCGCTGGCAAACGGTCTGTTTGACTCCCCGGACAAAATTAAATTTGAAATCTTACCCAGTGGTAGAGAGCGCATTCCAGCGTTGCTCTCCGGTCGTGTAGACATGGTGGTGTCGCAGTTTAGTGTTTTGCAAAAGCGCGCACAGGTGGTCGGCTTCAGCCTGCCGTACTGCAATGCAGACTTTTCCGCGATTGTCAGAGCGGATTCGCCCTATAAAAAGAATGCTGATCTGAACGGTAAAGTTGTCACGACTCGTCAGGGTGCAGAGTTGGACAAAATTATCTTAAAGGCAATTCCGCAGGCTAAGATTCAGTCTTACCCGAACCTTTCAGATGCGTTTCTGGCGTTCCGTCAGGGCCGTGCTGAGGCGTTTTTTAACGACAATGTAGCGGGTCTGGTTATCGCTGCCAGGGAGCCAGGCAAGTATCGCGTGATCAATGATCTTGATAATCCGCTGAATGCGAATCAGTTTTCTATCGGGGTTCGTCAGGATGACACAGTCTGGTTGTCTTATGTGAACTGGGCACTAACGCGCTTAGCCTTGACCGGTGTTCTCGGTGATATTCATGAAAAATGGCTCAAGACGCAAGAGCTGATGCCTAAATGGGCGCGAACCCCTCATTGATGATCTGGTTGTTGCGATGACAAAATCGCGTTCGCCTTCTTTTTAGCAGCTTGTGTTCGAAGGCTACCTCTTTAGTTGGCAGCCGGTTTGGCAAGTGTTGCCAGAGCTGGGTCGCGGTGTCTGGGTCAGTGTACAAATTGCTTTTCTCGGCATTCTACTTGGGTTTGCTGTCGGCGTTGGCGCAGCATTGATTCGCAGTTCGCCCAATCGCGCTATCGCGCTAATGGGGACGATTTACATTGAGATGATGCGAAATAGTCCGAGTCTCGTGAAAATGTACTTTATCTATTTCGGGCTGCCGTCACTGGGCTTCTACCCCAGTGCATTTGTGTCCGGGGTGGCGGCACTCGCATTGCACAATGGCGCACATATGGCGGAGATCTTTCGCGGTGGTTTGCTAGCGGTGCCGAGCTCTCAGTTAGATGCCGCCAGAAGTTTGGGTATGGGGCCGTGGCAGTGTTTCAGAATAGTGTTGTTTCCGCAGGCATTTCGCAATGCGTTACCGGCATTCTCAAACAATTGGGTTGAGATCATAAAAGACACCTCGCTAACCAGTGCGTTATCTGTGCGCGAGCTATTTTATGTGGTGTCAAAGAGCATATCGGAAACCCTGCGAAGCTTTGAGTTTCTGGCCGTTGCGGCACTGATTTACCTGGCTTTGACCAGTACACTGTCGGGGATTTTGCGCTACTTTGAAACCCGTATAAAATTTCGACCGGACGGGCGTTGATGATGGCCGAATATCCGTTCAATTCTTTGCTGCTGCCGCTGCTAAAAGGATTGTTGATCACCCTTGAATTAGCCGGCATCGTATTGGTATTGGGAACGGTGCTGGGTGTGCTCGGAGGAATCTTGAGTGTGTGGGGTGGCCGTGTGGTGCGGTTGTGCCTTACCTTTTTTATTTTCATCATTCGTGGCGTTCCGTTGCTGGTGCAGATCTTTCTGGTTTTTTTCGCACTGCCGTTGGCGGGTATTAAATTATCAGCGTTCATGTCGGCCGTTCTTGCCTTGTCTGTCTTTGCCACGGCGACCATTACAGAAATAGTGCGTGGCGGGATTCAAAGCGTATCTTCAGGGCAGATGGAAGCCGCCAAAGCGGTAGGCTTTAGTCATGCACAGGCGGTGCGGATCGTGGTTTTGCCCCAGGCTACTATGTTCATGTTGCCGCCACTCATCACGCAGTGGGTTTTGTTGGTCAAGTCGACCGCTATAATTTCCCTGCTAGGGGTTCCGGAGCTGATGTTGGCGGGGCGCGAAGTTATCGAGCGTACCTTGCTAGGGCTCGAAGTGATGACCTTGATATGGTTGATGTATACCGCCATTTGTTTTCCACTGACCGTGTTGGGTCGCCGACTTGAAGCCAATTATGCCGCTCGTGGTCTGAGGTCCGTTGTATCGTGATGATCAATCAACCTGCCATGGTGCAAATCGATAGAGTCAGCAAACATTTTGCCGACCATCAGGTGCTGGATCAGGTCACATTGAACGTCGACAAAGGCCAGGTTTGTATCATTATTGGTCCGAGTGGATCCGGCAAAAGTACTCTGTTACGTTGCATTAATTTTCTTGAGCCCTATGAGGCCGGATCAATTGAACTAGACGGCGAGATGGTTGGTTATCGCAATCTGGATGATCGTCGCCTGCGGCCTCGCAAAATCATTGCCCGAATGCGCGCTCAAACCAGTATGGTGTTTCAGCAATTCAATTTGTTTTCGCACATGACCGCCGTCGATAACGTTGCTGTTGCGCCGGAAAAAGTTAAAGGGGAGCCTCGCCGCGAAGCCAGGGCGCGCGCGCAGGGGTTGTTGGAAAAGGTGGGGCTGGCTGATCGCATGCACGACTACCCGGGTTTTTTATCCGGTGGCGAGCAACAACGGGTGGCGATCGCACGTGCACTGGCGATGCAACCGAAAGTTCTGTTGCTCGACGAAATCACCTCGGCACTGGATCCGGAGCGAGTGGCAGAAGTGCTGGAAGTCATTCGTACATTGGCGGGCGAGGGTATGACGATGTTGGTGGTCACGCACGAAATGACCTTTGCGCGCGAGGTCGCATCGCAGGTTGTATTTATGGACGGTGGGCGAGTTGTTGAGCAAGGCGGTGCACACATTATCGGCCAGCCGCAAACAGAGCGGCTGGCAACTTTCATGGCCCGGTAAGCGATCCTTTATCCGGAGCTTTCGGTTGGCCTGGAACTGGAGTGAGCCGTATGGCCTGATCGCTGACCCAATGGTTCAATGCCAAATCGTTTCAATACCAGATCAGCAGAACGTAGTGAACCGTTCACCCAGCCTTGCATATCCGAGTACGATTCGTTGCAATGATAGAGATGGGGCGCTAGTTCCACCATTCGTGGAATGACTTGGGCGTCGTCTGCATTCAGCGCCCACTGATGATAGGCGTAGCCAAAATCATCTTCACCCGACCAGAGGCGGAAGCTTGTCATTGCGGGTTCGGGTGGAGGGGCCGGCATATCAAACACCTGTTGCAATTGGCGAGTTGCTTCATCAACGACAGCCTGCGAGCAGCCTGTAATGATTTTGTCCTCGTCGTGTTGGTGCTGCAGTTTGGAGGTGAAGTAAGGTGCTATATTTTGCAGGCCTTGCCAAAAATTGGTGTTGTTGAAATCGCAGTACAACGTGAGTGCTGCTGGTCCCTCTTCAAACGCACCCGCCAGGGAGTAAAACGGATAGACAGCATTGACCGGCAGATCAGTAAAGGATGGCCCGGCTTTCACGGGTTTGGGTACACGGGATTTATCTGACCACCAGGGCGAATCGTAATAGAGGTTGATCTTCAACAACCGCATTTCCAGTACGCTGTGCATATCTTCCCACAGGTGCGGATTCTCTCTGAGTACTGATGAGGAATGATAAAGCGAGCGCAATGCTTTAGAGCCTACCGACAAAATGACATGCGGTGTACGAATGGTTTTAACGGTGGTGCCAGGCTCGTCGCATTGCAAGTGTTTGGTTTCACTCGGTGCCGCCGCAAGTTGGGTGGAGATTTGCAGATCGTACAGCGGCTGGCCGGAGTCTGTGTTGTCGGCGGCAACGATATTTTGTACCTCGCAATTGATGAATATTTCACCGTTCTGATCTTCTATCCGCTCTACCAATGTATCGGGTAAGGTGCTATAGCCATTGCGAAAGGTTTTATATTGGGAGTCAGTTGGAAAATCGCCGAGAATTTGTAGTGCTTCACCTGCACTCGCGCGCGATAAAAAGGGGCCAGCAAAGCCCACTGTGGCACTGACCATGTTAATGCATTCTTCACTATACCCCATCCGCCGCATCAGCCCCCATAACTGCCACTTGTTCAGCGGTTGATTCTCCCACTTGCAATAGAGCCTCAGCACTTGCCAAAACTCAGGCGTAGGTTGACTGTAAGATACGTTGTGGTCGCGTAAGACTTCCCGGTTGCCGGGGTCGTCCAGCAGTTTTTTGAATAATTCTCCGACTATGTCTCCCGGCGATTTGTGTTCCTCGTCCGGGTTGAGTTTATAGAGTGTTTTCCACCGAGAATTGTCTCCGGCGTTTGCCTCGGCATCTGTGAAGGACTCGCCGCGCACGCAGTATCGGTCGTTAGGCCCAGACATAACAAACGGGGTAAACTCTGATATCAGTTTGAGACTTGAACACAAGTACATAAATTCAACCATGCTGTCGTTGAATCGCATGCCACCTTCTTCTTCGCGAACGACTTCACCGTCAATGTTAATCAGGTCTGTTTGAAGACGTCCTCCGGTTCTATTGAGCCGCTCGGTAATAACAATATTTCGAGAAGGATTTTGCTCTAGAAGTCGCCAGGCGCAGTACAAACCAGCGATTCCAGCGCCCACGATAACTACATCGGCGGTTGCGGGTAATTTCTCTGTTCCGGAGCTAGTCATTGCGAACGAACTCGCGGGATTTTTCTGCGGTGGCGGGCGTGCTGTCGATGATGTCAAATTCACTGAAATATGACATTTCGCTGTCGGTCCTGGCTGCCTGTACGGTACTTTTTTCGCGTTGTCTTGCGTCGCACATCGAATGTGCTACGGCGCGAATGGTATCGAGTGTGATATGTCGGCGATCGAGTTTGACCCGGTACATTTCATTGATTAAATCTAGCCAGGTAATATTGTATTCGTTAGCGGCAACAGCAATGACAGATTCAAGGGTAGAAACAAAATTGTAGGCACCCATCGCAGTGTTTTCTAGTTTCGGTTCAGGGTTGGCTGAAGCGAATTGCGAACACAAATAGTGTGCTGCACGCATTATTCCAGGAACACTATATCGGGATTTGGGGTAGGTTTTGGATTTGTATGCAAACAACGATTCGCTTTGTACATTGCCCGACGCCCGCCCCATGCCGCGCAGGCTGCAATCGATATAAGATATCCCCTGGTGACTCGCTTCAATATAATTGGCCATCGCCATATTCAGCATATTGTGGTTGTGGTAGCCCAATTCCACCTGATGGGCCAGGCGGGATTTTAGATATTCAAAGGTATCCCTCACTGTATTGGGTGTCATACTGCCGTTTGAATCGGCCAGATAGATCACACTGCAGCCGTTGTCGATAATTCGGTTGGCCGTATCGACTACCTCTTCAATGTTGCGCTCAGTTATCTCTGTGATGTTGGCTGTCGAGATGAGCCCGAGGTCGTAGCCCTTTTTAACCAAAGGCAGTGCATCTTCCCAGCCTGTAGGCGATACACAGCCGCGAACCATTGACACGCCTAAATCGGCTAGCATTTCTATATCACTCAATGCAACAAACTTGGGCAGATACATCACGGACAAGTCTGCCTGGGGTACCTGTTTTTTTATTGCACTCACGTAGTCGTTGTCGCAGCGAGAAGAAAGACCTGGATTAGGCACGACGATGGGTGGCTTATTGCGGTAGCCAATCTCGATGTAGTCCATGCCGGCGTCGTGTAACAGGCTCACCAGTGCGATAGCGTTTTGTTGGCTGAAGTTCCAATCATTCTGGAAGCCGCCGTCGCGCAGTGTGACGTCGAGAACCTTGGGTCCGTTAGGTGTGTTCATTGGTTTTAGTTCCTTTTTGTTTTTGATAGTTTGCGTTAGTTCAATTCAGTCAGTCGGCCAGTGCTCACCGGCGACCTCAACTGCAGTACGAATGCCCGCTTCTATCGCGCCTTCTATCCAGGCGACTTTGAAGGATGTTGCGTCCCCGCCAAAATGGATGTTGCCCTCCGGTTGCTGAATGGCACCTTCCAGTTCGATAAACTGCCCGGGTGTCAGCATCGCAGCTTCACCCATGGAGCAGCTGTCAATGAGCCAGCTGTGTGAGGTACCGACGACGAAACTGTCGCGAATATATTCTCCGTGAATTTCTGCAACATTGTCCAATGCGTATTGCACTCGAGCGTTCGGGCTCAGAGAATCCCAGCCTCTGGCTTCACTGGCCCATGTGTAGCTGGCGATCACTACGCCGCCGTTGTCGCCGTGCATATCATTGCTGGGGTAGTAGATAAATCTACAGGGTAGATCGGTTATGGTCTGGCCTCCGAAGATGCCGTCATTTTTTTCCCAGAATCGTTCAGAAAACTGCAAAAATATTTTAGTCGACGCATTGTAATTGAGTTCTCGCACTGCCTTGCGTTTGTTGTGAGAGAAGGGAGGCGTTGTCTTGAGGTAACGCATGGCCGGGAACGGAATGGTCAAGATAGCTGCGTCTGACTGAAATACAGGCAAACGGGGTGGTGCGTGTACGCCCGGCAGCAGGCTGGTATTGCTTGCTCGTATATCGGGTGAGTCAAACCGCAGCGTAACGCCATCTGCGTCCTGATCTATCTGTTCTAAATGGCTGTTAAAGTAAATGGGTACGCCCAGCGCTTTGACTTGATCCGACAGCTTGTTGGTCAATTGATCCATGCCGCCGACGATAGCGGCATATTTGGTTCCCGGTCTGTGGTCTATGGTCTCCACTATTTGCTGCATCAAACTGAGGCTGGATCTGGATTCTAGATCGACCATCACCTCAATCATCTCAATGGCACCACTAGACAGATCCGTTTCCAAATTGAGGTAGGAGTTAACGGAATGCTGACCATACCGTTCTACTACTTTGGCCCAGTTTTCGACTGTGTCTCGGCCTTGCTCCGGGTTGACCATGTCGTTGATCGGTTTGAGAGCTTGTAACCAGAGCTGCTCTGCGGTTTTGCCCCGCTCCGCGCCGACCGTCGGGAAGTTGAGAATATCCGGATTGGCCAGGTAGTCTGTGTATCGCGTTTTTACGTTGTTGACGTAAATATACTGTTTTCCCGCCTTATCGTTGTTGATAAACGGGTAGGTTTGCAAGTTAAACTGTTTGATGTACTGGTACACTAGTTGGTAGCTATCGACGAGACGCATGGCGCCGGCTTCACTGTGATGGCCGTCAGTGAACGGCGATCTGACTGTGGTGACCCGTCCGCCAATGCGTGAGCTGGTCTCAAAAATTGCCACTTCGTGGCCACTTTTCGCCAAAATACTTGCGGCAACCAGCCCGGACACCCCAGCGCCAACCACTGCGACTCGACGTGGGTTGTTTGTTGGTGGGATACCATTTTCGACGATATTCATGAAATACCGGGTGCGGTCGGTATAGATTCTCTTGCCGCGCTCGGTGTGATATTCGGGCAACAGATCTGGCAGCATTTGCTTCCATGTTGTGGTCATGATTCCCTCCGTAGATGATTCATTATGCTATCGAAAAACAATTAAATAAATATATCTGGCAAATCCTTCTAATTCAGTGTGGCGGACAGTTGCGTTCTGCCCAATTTATATAGAATACCTATCGAATACCATGGCAACGCGATATTATCCGGCTGGCTGTACTGAGTGACGTTTGGTCGAAATAGCCGAGTCGGCGGGAATGATCCAATTCTGTGTTCCTGACATTAGAATTATATTAGTAATTGATTTGTAGTAAGGGCCATGTTGTAAGCCACTTTCTTTCTCTGATTCTATCGTTAAACAGAGCAATAGGCTTCACTGAATTATGGGTAATTTTACCATTAAACTGCGGTTCCAGATCGAAACAGTGGCGAACCATTATCTCACCATTGTAGAGCCGTGCTCCGATTGCTGTCTGCTTTTCCGGCCAGTAGCTCATTGCATCAACTGTATTTTTATATGGGGCGTCGCCGTTTCTGACATGCATACGCGCTTGATTCTTCACGGACCAGGGCATTTCCGGCTCCAGGGCTCTTAATTTCTCTTCCAGTATCTGATCCCTGTTCTCTGAATTATCTTGTGGGCAAAAATACACGACATCAATATCAGTAACATTCTCGTTCACATCGAAGATATTGTTCCAGATCATATTTCGAATAAATCCCGCAGCAATCAGCCAATCGGGAAGATTCAGGGAACTCGCCGCCTGCAGCGCCCTCATTCGGTATTCGTCGGATTCGATCATATTGATAATACGTAATTTGCAGTTCATGATCTTTGTGCGCGACGGTAGCTATGTGCTGACGTTGTAGATTGTAATCGGCTCCGTAGTCAGATTAGGTTACGATTTTCGTGATTTTGAATGACACCACTTTCGGATCTCTATATGCCTTACATGCCCAATTATTTTCACGCCGATTCAAGTTACTCTCGGGAATACAGTTACAACTCAGATGAGGCGGAACTCCTTAGGGAGCGTAGCCGGGAGGGTTTGTCGAGTCTTCTAGGGAAAATTGACCTCGCAACATCTGTCGAGTTATACACGAGTCGCCTTGAAGCGGAACTACCGACTCTAGAAAACTAGTGAATTCTGTGGTTATTTTCTGATTGTGGCTGTTTACGTAAGTTGGGCGAGAGACAGCGGTATTGCTGTTGGGCCGGGTCGCGGTTCAGGGTCTTGCCCCCTGGTTGGATTGGTGATGAAATTACCGCTATTAATCCTATAAGGTATCGCTTGCTGTTTGAGTGAGTTATATATTCAGCCAGAGTGAATTTCCCAGGCTTTGATCTGGCATTTTTGTGGTGAGTGGCGTGGTGAGATAACGGGCTATATTCAATCCGGAATGGTGCTAATCGGGTTGCACATATCAGCGCTACAGATACCGCGCCATTGCTTTCCCGCCTTGTTAATGGAGGTTGCTTGTTTGAAGAATTAGTGTCACTTACTGTATTTTAGGTGGTGGTTAAGTTTCTAGTAGTAGGCCCTGGTGTTGCATAAAACTCCGGCCCGGAACCGCTGCGTTGCTTCTATGGCAGCATCTAAGGTGTTGTACTCGTTCTTCCTGAAATTCACCTGGAATGACTAGGATCAATCCGGTAAGAACTCCGTGCGGCACCTTATTATACAGCTCTATAAGATTCTGAAATTGAAATTTTATGCAACACCAGAAGTCGAGCTAACTGCTGGAAGATGGAAAGATTTCATTTTCTACAATATGGTTGATATCTTCCAATAGTTCGGAAGTGACTGTGCCAACGATAACAACGGCGTGCCGGCCTCTTTGCCAGTGCACGTATTGCATACCGTCGGTCTGGCCGTATTCGGGTGCTGTGTTCTGGTTGAGGCTGGTTTTCAATACGCAAACTGCGAGTGGTTTACCTTTTTCGGGCAAGTAGGCTAATTGCAGTAGCGGCTGCTTGTCTATCGCGAGCCACTGCGCACGTCTGAATTCCATACCCTGATTTTCCAATGCGGGTACATTTAACTGGTGTTGCAAGGTTTCAGATACCTCTTGAGACACAAGCTCGGTTGAGATAACTGCGCTGGCTGCTAGTGTTTCGCGAACATATAACCGATGGTAGTCAGCAACGAGCCTGATCCACTCCGGTATTTCAGCTCGGGCAGAAACGAATGATCGGTCGGGTATGGCGTTGGAACTAATGGCTGCACGGTATAAAAACGGGCCGGCAGCGAGGCCGCAGAAAAGCGATGCAGCCAGTGCCAGATAGCTGAAGCGCTTTGGGTTTACTTGTCTGGTTTGTAGTATCGGTGTAGCTGTATTTGAACTGGAATTATGTGGTGCTGAGGTGACTGTAGAGTGGCTCTGAATACTGGCGGCCGGTTGCGAATTATTAGCTGATCGGGAATTCACCGGGATGGTAGAGGCTTTTATTTGTTCAATTAAGTGTTCGGGCACAGCGGGCTGTCGCTGCTCAGATAACATGTTGCCGAGCTGAGAGGTACTGTGCAGCTTTTGATAGAATTGGTGCGCTTCGGCATCGGAATTAATTAGCTCTATAGCCTGTGCCTGCTCCTTTGGATTTGCGTTGCCATCAGCGTAAGCAATAAGTAGTGCGCATTGCGGGTGTGGATCAGTCATTGTTTAAGCACCGAAATAAAATCTGGTTTTGTCCTGGATGCTGATTTTCTAACGCTGTGTTCGTTAGGTAGCGAGTGCTTCTGTGCCACGTTATCACTATTAGATGTATTAACGTGTGAGTTGTCGGTAGTGAGTTTTGTACTCATGGAGTTTGGATCATTGGTATTCAGTTCGCTGGCCAGATTCATGCGGCCTCGACCAATTCGACTCATAACTGTTCCTTGTGGAATCCCGAGAATGTCTGCCGCAGCACCGTAGCTGTAACCCTCAACGTAAACCAGCAGGATGACTTGACGCTGGTTCTCTGGCAGCTTCTCTATACTGTCTAACAACTGATGGTAGGTTTTATTCCATTCGGGCGACTGGTTGTCTGGAGCGACTAGTCTTTCGCTTGCATCTTCGTGACCGGACCCCAGCCTGACCGATTCGGATCGCAAGGTGTTGTTGCGAATTGAGCGCATAATGGTGAATGCCCAGCGATCGAAGTCGGTGCCGGGACGAAACTGGTGCCAGCGGGACAATACCCGTTCGCTCGTAGACTGTAACAGATCTTCGGCGTCGCTCGAACTGCTGGACAGGTTTCGGGCATACCGGAGAAGCCGTGGTAGCACCTGCAGCAGACGTTTCTTGATATCGTCAAATTGCTGTTGTTCGGACGGATTCATCGATGAAAATACACTTTGAGGCACTGCCAGCAGACCTGCAGTGTACAGTTTCTTCGAAAGTTCTGTCGGTTTTGCAGAAATTTTTTAAAACGGTATGGAATAGTTTTGTACCTCGCGTGTTAAATTAAAAGAGAGGTCGAATCGGTGGTGTTGAAAGAAGGGAGTTTATCAATACTACTGATTTGCCTCTTGCTTAAAAGTTCGACTTAACATGCCTTAGTTGTCGCGCGAAGTGCGTGTTCCGGCTAATCCACAATTATTCTATGAAATTTACAGGACAAAACCATGTTGAAAGTACTTTGCATCAGCACTGTCGCCAGTCTTTTTATGGCTACATCGACGCTGGCGCTGGATCGCTCTCTCTCGCCCGAGGGTGCTGAACTTTATATTATTTCGCCCAAAAATGGCGAGACTATAAGCGGACCGGTCACGGTTCTCTTTGGTCTGAAAGGAATGGGGGTTGCGCCTGCGGGTACTGAAAGAGAAAACACCGGTCACCACCATTTGTTAATAAACACAGGGTTACCAGCAATGGATTTACCCGTCCCGTCAGATGAGCAGCACAAGCATTTTGGTAAGGGCCAGACTGAAACAACCATCGAATTGCCGAAGGGTAAGCATTCACTTCAATTGCTTCTGGGCAATCACCTTCATGTGCCACACAATCCGGTTGTCGCGTCTGAGGTTATTGAAATAACGGTGAAGTGAAGCCGCCGTGCACGGCATTTAGTCTCTAGAGGTTGATGTACAGGTGGCTGCCTTTGATTTCATGGGCTGGAGAAAACATATTGCCCATCCAGGATACTTTCGATTGGCCATTGTATGGCCACGTCCAGCTGTCCTCGCGCCATTGTGGTGCGTTGGCGTCGTGGCATTTAATAAACCCTGACTGCTTGATTTTACCATTGGCTAAACTCTCGGGGCCGAAGCTGGAGCAGTGATACCGGCTATTGAGCCACCACCATCTATCGTCGGGCATAGCGACATTACCATTTACTGTGGGGGCCATGTGCGTGTAGATGGTGCTATCCCAGTCTTTAATTATTATGACTACGGACTCACCCCGATCATCACGTTCAAAGGGTTCAATAAGGAAATCACCGCTTGCCAGATCGGCAATATTGTGTTGCGATCGTTCAGCCTTTGTTTTAGCTGATGGTTCCAGTGAAAATACGAACGGTGAGAAAATAAGAACAAGCCCTGTCAGGAGCATTACGTTTGTAAGCGTTAATAGGAGTCTCCTGCGCATATCCCGTACACGTTTGTTGCGACCGTGGTTGTGGTCACTACTTTAACGCAGTGACCGAAGTGCTTTGTATTCACACTTCACAGTGTCCGGGTACGTCGAACTACCTGATCTTGCGTGGTTTTGCTGAGTGTTAATCCTGGTGTTGCGTAAAATTTCGAGTCCAGAAGCTTATAGAGCTGTATAAAAGGCGCTGTACTCATTTTTCCTGAATATCACTTAGAATGAGAGAACTACAATCGCTGGCATGATCCTCGAATAGCTTCGACTTCAATTTCAACATCGGCCCCCGGCACGGCCAGCGGCGAGCAAATGGTGGTGTTGGCAGGGTAAGTAAAGCCAACCCGGTTTTTTATAGTTTTCGAAACGGGCATTACATGCTCCGGGTCTGGTATATAAACCCGGGTTCGCACAATATCACCAAGGCCGGAGCCGGCGTCTTTCAGGCATTTTTCTATAATGTCCAGCGCTTTGTCTGTTTGCGCCTCGGGTCCGTCGGCGAGTTTTCCACTGTCGAAATCCATCCCTACCGTACCGGATACAAAAATCCGGTCCCCGACGATTATCGCACGCGAATAGCCGGCAAGGTCTTCATAGACCGAGCCGGTAAATACATGTGTACGTTTTGATGACATTTTTTTTTTGGTGCTATTTATCGAGCTTCATAATCAATTCAGCTACTTCTTTTTCGGGGTAATAACCTGTTTCGACGTTTTCATCGCCGTCGAGCTTCCAGGTCATTTTAGGGGCTTGTACATCGCCGTTTTCATCAAATGACAGTGCGCCGGTTGCACCGACGTAGCGAATAGATTTGCCCTCTGCCAGCAGCGCTTTTGCGCGTTTTATTCCGTCTGGGCCGGGGTAGACTTCTTCGCCGTCGACCGCGGTCACCTTGCGAATATTGTCTCTGATGTTGGTGCCGGTGATTTCGTCAGAGGCTTCCATGGCGAGTAATACTACGGTCACAGCATCGTATACCGAGTGCAGGCCGGGGCCGTCGGGCGGGCCGTTGAACTCTGCTTCAAACAGTTCGTTAAAGGTAGTAACTGACGGCAGACGGGGCTGAGCGCTATCGTAGCCCTGCAGGTTCTGCAGATGCTTGGTGCCTACGGCCTCGAAGTAATCAGATGAACGCAACGAGTTGTTGACGATAAGATTATTAGTTCCGCCAAGCGCCAGCCATTCGCGGGTGATGGTCGCGCCATCTACCGGAAATGCAACCAGAAACAGTGAATCCGGATTGCCTTCCAGCGCACTGGTTACTTCAGCACGGTAGCTCTGCTGGCTTTCGTTGTAGGCAACCATTTTGGTAATTGAACCACCAAGCTTTGGTAGATCCTGCTCAAAGCGTTTTGCCAGCCCGACGCCGAAGTCGGTGTTGACGTAGATAACAGCGGTTTTCTTGAAATTACTTTTGGTGGTCAGATAAGCGCCCATGGCTGACTGGCTGCGATTAGTGGCGTAGGTGCGGAACCAGTAACCGTTGGTTTCGCCTTTTTCGGCAAGTGCAGTGAAGCTCTCAGATGAAGAGCAGCAGGAGACCTGGGTAATTTCAGAAGGCACAGCCACTGACGTTAGAATAGGCAGACTTACACCCGAAGAAACCGCACCGATCAGTGCCTGCACGCCTTCGAGGTCGACCAGACTTTTGGCCGCGTCAACGCCTACAGTTGACTGGCCCTGGGTGTCGCGCAGTACATATTCTACATCGCAGCCTTTTACCCCGCCGGCGGCGTTGAAATGATCAACCGCAAATTGCCCGGTGGTGGAGATGCGCTCTCCGACCTGCCCCATGGGGCCGCTCACCGGCAGTACACCGCCGAGTTTAACCGGGCAGTCTGCGCTGTGCGCAAGGCCCCCGATCGATAGTGCTGCAAATACAAATGCCGCAGATAGTTGCCTGACTAACATGGTGATTTCCTCTCTCAGGTGTGTGTTTTCCGGTTGCCGGGTAGCCTTGAAGCCCGGCGATTCCAAAGGTTCAGGTGAGACCATTTCAACACGATGCGGTGGTTTCTGCCAGCTATTATCGTGCGTGGCGCGACACATTCATGCGCTCGCCAATCAATCCGCGCGGGCGAAGTAATAACATAAGCACCAGAATCAGGCCGATGAGCACCGCCTGCATAGCGCCACCCTGCGCTTGTATTTCAGTGGGTACAAACTTCGAAATCACAAAGCCGCTGCTCGTCCACACCCCCCAGACAATAATAGCCCCGAGCACAGCGCCGCGGTTGTTGGCGCTGCCACCGACGATCAGCATGGTCCAGATCTGAAACGTCACAATCGGTAGAAAATCGGATGGGCTGACGTATCCTATAAATGCAACATACAGCGCGCCGGACAACCCCATGGCCATACAGCCGAGCACAAAAGATTCAAGGCGGATACGTACCGGATTTTTACCCAGAGAAGAGGCGGCTTCTTCGTCTTCGCGAATGGCTTTCAGCATGCGGCCCCACGGCGATTGCACTATGCGCTCCAGTGCCCAGAACGCAAATCCCCACACCAGCAATACAATCAGAAGGTAGACAGCATTCTGTGCCAGCGGGTCGCCGGCCAGGGACCTGGCCGGATTAGGTATGCTGATGAGCCCGAGCGTGCCGCCAGTGACGTATTCCCAGTTTAGACACACCAGTTGAATGCTGACGGCAATACCGAACGTCGCCACGGCCAGATATTCACCTTTAAGCCGCAGCGTGACCAGCCCGACCAGAAGCGCTGCTAAACCGGCTGCGAGCATTGCGCCGATCAGACCCACCACAAACGGCAGACCGAAGCCGCCTAGAACGGCATCACGCTCGGGGCCGGTCAGTATTGCCATGGTATAGGCGCCAACGGCGATAAAACCCGCCACCCCGGCATTGAACAGGCCGGTAAAGCCCCATTGCAGATTTAACCCGAGCACGGCGATGGAAAGCGTAACAGCAAGGATAAGAAAAAAGATCAGGTAGGAAATAACGCCGGTCATTGGCGTTCTCCGAATAAGCCGTTCGGTCGAAAATATAGAATGATCAGGATCAACAGGAACGGCACAGCGGGTTTATAGCTTGTGGGTATGAACATCACCGATAGATTTTCAGACAACCCCACCACCAGCCCGCCGATAACAGCACCATAGAGACTGCCGGCGCCACCGAGTATGGCCGCGGCAAACAATGGCAGTATTAAGCCGAAACCGAGCTCCGGTCGCAACTGCACAGTAAGCCCGTAGAGTACGCCCGAGATTGCTGCCATGGACGCGCCTATTACCCAGACCCAGCGCACGACGTTATCGACGTTGACACCACTGATACGCGCCAGATCAGGGTTTTCAGAGACACCGCGCATGGCGATACCGGCACGGCTGCGCGTCATGAACAAATGCAGGCCAATGACCAGCACAATGGTCAGCCCGAGTAGAAAGACCTGATCCGGCATAACGCGAATGTTGCCGGGTAACAGCATTGCAAACTGCAGTTCATTGGAATAATAGATCGGGTTAGGACCCCAGATAAGAACGACCAGGTGCCGTAGTAGCAGGGCGATGCCAAAGCTTGCGAATACCATGGTCATATGGCCTGCACCACGCCCGAGCCGCTCAAACACCAGCGCATGCAGAACCAAGGCAAGTACGGAGGTTGCGACAGCGGATAGCAGCATCGCGAGCAACAGCGGCCAACCGAAAGAGAACGGGCCGATATTGCCGCCGGCGGAGTCGCCGAATGCGGTCGCAAAGCCTAGAAACACCAGTGCAAAATAAGCGCCCCAGGTGAGTAGTTCGGAGTGCGAAAAATTAGCAAAGCGCAGAATTTTCATGGTGAAACTCAGGCCTATTGCACCTAGAGCGACTACCGCGCCACTGAGAATGCCGTCGGCAATATGTTGCAGCAACATCAGTGTGTCTCCTGCGTTTGAATTTGCGCTGAGCGCATGCCGAGAAAAATCTCTCTGATGTCGTTGTCCTGCAGCAGCGCCTCTGCAGCGCCTTCAGCGCGATTCTGCCCTTCAGCCAGAACGTAACCGCGATCAGATATTCGCAGCGCCGCTCTGGCGTTTTGCTCGACCATCAGCACCGATGCGCCTTCTGCCACCAGTTGCTTAACCACCGTAAACAGTTCTGTGGCGGCCATCGGTGACAGGCCAGCGGTGGGTTCATCGAGCAGTATCAGCTTCGGGGTGGTCAGTAGAGCGCGCGCTACCGCTAGAATCTGCCGCTGCCCGCCGGATAGCACGCCGGCTTTTTCAAACTGCCGCTGTTTGAGCACCGGGTACTGTTTATAGAGTTCGGCTATTCGCGTCGCCGCCTTTCTGGCGGGCAAAGTAATGCCACCCAGTATCAGGTTTTCGTGGATAGAAAGCGTGGTGAACACATTGCCGGTCTGTGGTACAAAGCCGACCCCATCGGCCGCCAGTTGGTGGCTTTTACGATGCGTGATCTCCCTGCCGTTCAGCCGAATGGAGCCGGCAGTGACGGTTACCAGCCCGGCGACCGCTTTTACAAACGTCGATTTACCTGCGCCATTCGGGCCGATAATAGTGACTATCTCGCCCTGGTTTACCTGTAGCTCTACCCCGTGCAATATAGGCAGGTCGGGGCGGTAGCCGGCAACAATACCGGTTGCTTCCAGTACGGTATTGGTGCTCATGGTAAATCGCCTAGATAAGCATCGAGTACCTCAGTGTTTTGCCGTGCGTCTTCGGCATTGCCGCGGTAGATCAGTCTGCCCTGCGCCATGACCATGATCGGTTCGCAGATCGACATCACTACATCCATATTGTGTTCGATGATCAAAAAGGTATAGCCCTGCCGGTTGAGTTCGGTGATCTTGTCGACGAGAGTTACCATTAAGCTCGGGTTGATACCAGCGGCGGGTTCATCGAGCAGGATAAGCTTCGGCTCAGACATCAGCACGCGTGCCAGTTCCAGTAGTTTCAGTTGTCCGCCCGAGAGGCTGGCGGCGGCATCGCTGCTGACACGGGCCAGATCGCAGAATTCTATAATGCTCATGGCCTTGTCGCGCAGCGCCAGCTCTTGTCGGGCAACCAGGCCGGGTCGGAGCAGATTGTTCCAGAATTTTTCACCTGCCTGACCGGCGGGCGCTGTCATCACATTTTCAAGAACCGTCATTTCCCGGAACGGTCGGGGAATCTGGAATGTACGTGCCAGCCCGGCGCTGAATATGCGATGTGGAGGTAGCGTGTGAATGGGGGCACCGTTGAGCGATACCTGCCCGGAGTCTGGCTGGATCATGCCTGCCAGGGTATTGAACAGGGTGGTTTTTCCAGCGCCGTTGGGACCGATTAGCCCGCCAATGGCACCGGCAGGCAGATCAAAGCTGACATCGTCTACCGCGGTAAATCCGCCGAAGCGTTTGCTGATGCCTTCAAGCCTGAGTACCGCCTGTGTGTTATTGACTGCTGTTGTCACTCGTCTTCCTTTATGTTGGCGACGAGCATAGCAACCGGAACCGTTGCGGGTAAACAGTCGATGAAAAACCAGATTTGAGAATCTACTGCAAATGTGGAATGGTGTGTGGCACACCTTGGGATTGTTGTTGGGCATCGATCCTGAGCTATTTTACTGACCAGGAGAGAACGATGAAATTAAACCTGCTCGCCAGCGCCATACTGGCCGTTGCTCTGGGTAGTACCAGCGCCGTTGCGGAAGAGGTTAAAGTCGGAGCGCTGATGGGAATCACCGGGCCGCTCGCTAACTTTATACCGCCCATACTGAATGCCGCTCGTCTGGCAGAAAAAGACGTCAACGATGGCGGTGGTATTCTCGGTGGTGAAAAATTCAGTCTGGTCGTGGTCGACGGACAAGCCGCTGCACAGCCATCAGTCGATGCGGCATCCAAGCTGGTTAATCTCGAAAACGTCGCCGCTATTATGGGCGGGTTATCGTCAGGGGCAACAATTGCCTCCGCCAATGCGGTCAGTATTCCCAATGGCGTACTGCAGGTATCCCCCACCTCTACCTCACCGGCAATGACCGATATGGAAGATAACGATTTCCTCTTCCGCATTGTGCCCAGTGATAACTATCAGGGGCAGGTGCTGGCCAGAATGGTGCTCGAGGAAAAGCTTAACAAGGTGGCTGTTGCCTATGTCAATAACGACTACGGCGTAGGAATTGCCGCTACCTTTAAGGCGGCCTATGAATCTATGGGTGGAACCGTTACCGCTTTTGAAAAGCACGAAGACAAAAAAAATTCCTATCGTGGTGAGCTGGCGTCGATGGCATCGAGTGGCGCCGAAGCGCTGGTGGTGATTGCCTATGCCGGCGGCAGTGGAGCGAAGATCGTCAAGCAGTCGCTGGAGAACGGTTTTTTTGATCGCTTTGTCGGCACCGATGGATTGCGCGATGATTTACTGATCGAGCAGATCGGCGCAGAGGCACTGGCAACCACGTTCTTTTCTGCACCCACCTCACCTGACGATAATCCGGTCGGCGAAACTTTTCATGCGCGCTTTGACGAAGAGTTTGGTGAAGGTTCGGATAAGCCGTTTGTTGATCAGTCCTACGATGCAACCATGCTGATCGCACTGGCCATTGAAAAAGCCGGTAGCGTTGATCGAACTAAAGTGCGTGATGCCTTGCGTGAGGTTGCTAATGCACCGGGTGAACAGATCGGGCCCGGCGAGTGGAAAAAAGCAGTGGCGTTGCTGGCTGATGGCAAAGACATAAATTACGAGGGCGTTTCCGGCAGCCACGAATTCGATGAAAATGGCGATGTAGCCGGATTTATAGGAAAGTTTGTAGTCGATGGCGATAGCTACAAGCAAACGGCTATTTTTAAATAGCTGTGCTGCGGTTTGACAACATCACTAAAAGTTTTGGTGGCGTTACCGCAGTAGAACAGTGCTCTTTTGAAATACCCTCTGCCGGCATCACCGGACTCATCGGTCCTAATGGTGCCGGCAAAACAACCGCGTTTAATGTTATCGCCGGGCATTTGCAACCCGATTCCGGCCGCATTATTTTTGACGGGCATAATGTTACGCAACTACCTGCCTGGCGTCGGCAGGCAATGGGGTTGAGCCGTACGTTTCAGTTGCCGCATGAGTTTGGCCGCCTGAGTGTGCTGGATAACCTGGTGGTTGCGGCTGGCAATCGCGATGGCGAAAAACTGATTAACGCTATTTTTTTTCCGGATCGAGGCCGCTCGCGTGAACACGAAGCGCGGCAGCAGGCTCTTAAAACACTGGAGTTTCTGGAAATTGATTCTCTGGCCGGCGAGCTTGCCGGCAATCTTTCCGGTGGGCAGAAAAAATTGCTGGAGCTCGGGCGCGCGCTGATGCAGCGGCCCCGCCTGATTCTGCTCGATGAAATTGGTGCCGGGGTGAATCGCACCTTGCTGGGAAAAATCGCAGAAAAAATACTCGCGCTTAATGCATCTGAGGGTTATACGTTTTGTTTGATTGAGCACGATCTGGACACTGTCTCCCGGCTTTGCAGCAACGTGCATGTAATGGCGCAGGGGCGTTTACTGACGAGCGGCAGCGTTGAAGATGTGCGCAATGACGAGCGCGTGATCGACGTCTATTTCGGTGGTGGCAAGTATCAGGAAACTGCATGACTGAGGTGGTGCTGGATATAGCTGATCTAAGCGCGGGTTACGGATCGCAGGCCATAATCGAGCACATTACTCTGCAGCTGGTGTCAGAAGAAATTGCGGTGATTATAGGCCCGAACGGGGCTGGTAAATCGACTTTGCTAAAGCAGGTGTTCGGGCTGAATCAACACCTGGCCGGTGATATCCGCTTTAACGGCTCCTCGATTATCAACGTGAAAACCTCGGATCTGGTGCCGCTTGGTATTTCTGCTGTGCCTCAGTCGAGCAATGTATTCCCGACATTAACCGTCTCCGAGAACCTGCAGATCGGTACCTACGCATCACCCCCTGCTGATAAAAAAGCGGCCCGTGAGCGAGTACTGCAGCTGTTCCCTGATTTGCGAAGCAAGCTTAAACAGGCTGCAGGTGAATTGTCTGGCGGGCAACGCCAGATGGTGGCGATCGGCCGGGCATTGATGAGTGAGCCGCAACTGTTATTGCTCGATGAACCGACGGCTGGTCTGTCGCCAGCGTATCTGGAAAAGATCTTCGATCTGATTCTGCAGATTCGCGATACCGGTGTCACCATCCTGATGGTAGAGCAAAACGCGCGGCAGGCGCTTCGTATTGCAGATATCGCTTATGTGCTTGCTAATGGTCGCCATGCGCATTCGGGAACCGGTGCCGAGCTGCTGGCGAGTGATAAAGTCAGACGAATGTTTCTAGGTGGCACTGGACGATGATTGAGTTCATCAACTATTACCTGATTCCGGGAATAACGCTCGGCAGTATCTATGCACTGGGTGCCGTTGGCATTTCGATGATCTTCGGCGTACTGCGGTTTGCCCACTTTGCGCACGGTGATCTGATGACTGTCGGGGCGTATGGTGCACTAACAGCGGTGTGGGTGTTCGACATTGCCCCGCTGCTGGCTATTCCGGTGGCCATTGCTCTGGCGGTGATCGCTGCACTGCTTTGTGATCGCTTATTCTATAAACCGCTGCGGGAGCTGCCGACAATCTATACGGTTATAGCATCCTTCGGAGTGGCGTTAATCCTGCGGTCTCTGGTTCAGGTGCTGTGGGGTACAGAAAGTCAGGTTTACAGCAGTGGTTTTCAAAAGCCACTGGTGTACTTCGATACCTTTAGAATAGCAACCAGACACGTTCAGATTATTGTCGCAACGCTCGCTATTGCGCTAGCGCTGCACGTTTTTCTTGCCTACTCAAAACTGGGGCGTTGCATGCGTGCAGTAGCCGATGACGCTTCACTGGCCCGTGTTGCCGGTATTGATACGGATAGCGTCATTCGCTGGACATGGATAATCGGCGCGGCACTGGCAGCGGTTGCCGGTGTGTTTGTCGGGCTGGATACCGACGTGCATACAAACCTCGGCTGGAATATGCTGCTGCCCATGTTCGCAGCCGCGCTGTTAGGCGGTATTGGCAAGCCCTTGGGGGCGATAACCGGCGGACTGATCATTGGCATTGCGGAGGAGTGTGTGTCTTATCCGTTCTTCGGTGAAGCCTTGCTTTCTCCGAGTTATAAATCTGCAGTGGCGTTTATTATTATGATTGCCTTGTTATTGTTTCGCCCCCGGGGTTTGTTTAACGGGAGGTTACTCTAGTGACTGCAGAAGGCCTGGCATTTTACCTGATCAGCTTCCTGACTATGGGTGGTATCTATGCGGTATTGTGCGTAGCGCTGAATATGCAATGGGGCTTCGGCGGATTGTTCAATGCGGGCATTGCAGGCTTCTATGCTGTGGGGGCGTATACCGCGGCCATTCTGACATCAGCCACAGCATCTACTCATATTGGCGGATTTGATTTGCCTATCGTGCTCGGGCTGGTGTGTGCAGGCATACTCGCTGGCCTGACTGCCTGGGCGATAGCACGGGTCTGTGTGCGCTTGAAGGCAGACTATTTAGCAATGGCATCTATCGGCTTTGCCGAGATCATTCGTCTGGTTGTTATTAACGAGCAATGGCTGACCAATGGCAGTCTTGGTATTTCCCGCATTCCGCGTCCGCTGGAATCACTATTCAGTGGGCGTCAGGCAGAGGTAGTCTATGTTGTTTTTGTCTGGCTTGTGGTGTTGCTGACTTATATTGTTTCCCAGCGTTTGTCGCGAAGCCCGTGGGGCCTTGTTATGCGAGCCATTCGCGATAACGACACAGCGGCAGATTCAATCGGCAAAAATGTACAGCGTTTCCGAGTGGAGGCGTTTGTGGTGGGCTCTGTGTTTATGGGGGTAGCCGGGGCGTTAAGTGCTCACTATTTTAAGTTTTTCAGCCCCGATGCGACCGAGCCATTGCTGGTGACATTCCTCTGCTGGGTTATGCTGATTGCCGGTGGCAGTGGTAATAATCGTGGAGCTATAGCTGGTGCCTTGCTGGTATGGGCCATCTGGTCGATGACGGAAATACTCACCAGTCATTTGCCTGTAGAATGGGCCAGCCGTTCTGCCTATTTGCGAATGTTGCTGATTGGGCTGTTTTTACAGGTGGTGCTGCAGCGATACCGGCAGGGTTTGCTGCCGGAGCGGGTAACCCGGGTTTGATGCTGACATCAAAGGCTGGTGCCTGCAGGCTGCATGTATATAGCTTGAGCGCTTAGTGAATTCACCACACTGTTGGTTGCGTATTATCAGCAATACTCTGCAGAGGTGGTGCGAAGCTGGCCGGTGGCTTCCAGCACGGCTTCTGCCAGTGATACGTCGAGTGCAAGGTGGTCTGCATAGCCGCCACGCAACGCCGCTAGTGTTACTTTTTGATTAGCGGTTCCGCTCACCACCAGAAAGCTTTCGACCGACCTCAGTAATGAGTGATCAACGCAAATTAGTCTGGAGTCGAGTTCTCCGGTAACGGCTTGACCGGCAGCGTTAATAAATCGTCCGTTAATAATACCCACCGCACCTTTGTTTTTATACTCATGAATATCTTCAGGCAACGCAATATTGCGGTGAACTTCGCGAGCATTCACCGCGCACGGGCTTAGTGAAAAGATAGCCTTGTTGCATTCAGACTGCTTTTGCAATTGCTGCCGGATCGCGGGTTCCTGCATCAGTGCGGTGGCGAGCTCCGCCGTTGAGCAGGTCACCGGTGCATTCAGGTGAATGCAGTATCCCGACAGTTGTCTGGCAATGTTTTTGCAGCAGCTTTCCGAGCTATCGGGAAAGGGTTCGGCCAGCGAGCCGATAAGCTGCGTAACGATCAGATTTTCGATTGGCCAGCCAGGGATCAGCTCTGCTACCTGCGAGATCGTGTCACCCCAGGAAACACCCAGTGCATCACCGGCTTGCAGCCAGTTGGGTAGAAAGTGGGCGGCGACTTCACATACCTGGTGCTTTATGGCGGTTGTGGAATCCTGTGCTTCGCTAACGACGAATACAGACTTCAGCCCGAATGTGTCCTTGAGTTTTTCGCTGGCTTCATTCATCCGGTAGTGCCTGGCGTCGAGGCGAATGTTGACCAGTTTCCGCTCCTTCGCAATGCGCAGGTAGTTGATTATGGTCGGCCTCGAAACGGATAACTGTTTGGCTACTTCTCCCTGTGTTTTTCCACGTACAAAGTAGAGCCAGGCGGCTTCGGCCACCACTCGATCAGACGGTTGTGTTGATCGCGTTGGCGCCTTGACTGGTTTCTCGTCCTTTTTACTCAAAATTACCCATGCTCAAAAGTTATGTTGCAGACGAATATGTCGAGGAAGGCAATAGTACCCTCAATTTGGGCTAAATCGCACAAATTAATATTGGAGGGGTCTATTCTGTTAACCCCTTGAGAAGAAGATGGGCAGAAACGGGCGACTGGAATGGCGAGCCAGCAGTGCTCGATCAGCCATTGAGGCCTGAACCCGGGTTGTGGAATTCAGCGCGTGCTTCTGGCACATGATATGCGCGCTTACGCCGGAAAAACGGGTAGGACCGGGTGCTGAGAGATTGGCTTGAAACTGATTCAGTATTCGATATTTCCGTTACTAATCAATATTCTGCAGAGCATATTCCGTGAAATACAGTGTTTTCAGTCTGGCTGTTTTGTCGGCAGTAAGCAGTTTGCTTTCGTGTGATGGTAACTCCCTGAATGTGACATCGACCACATTACCATTGACGCAGGACAGTATAGAGGTTGAGGCGAAGGTGCCTGAACCGCCGCTGGGATTTGCGCTTCCGGTCAGGGGCAGTATCTACGCGCAGACCAGTCACATGGGCGGTGGTGGTGGCAGCGCTTTCGACATTGATTGTGGTGTCGAGAAAGTACTGGCAGGCATCAGTGGCAGGGCCGGTTCACTGATCGATCAGGTGACCGCATTGTGTGTTTCAGTCGATGACGACGGCAGCTGGATCGATTCACCTGCCCGGACCGGTCAGAGTCGAGGCGGCGGCGGTGGAACGGCATTCAATCAGACGTGCCCGGCTGACCACGGTGTGGTGGGTTTTACCGGGGGTACGGAAAACGGAGTTTCAGGGCATCTGCAGTTACATTGTCGTCGGCTGGTTGATAACAACAGTACTGCCGGCACTCTACAGAGCCTTGCCGATGTCGGCGGGCGCATAGGTATGACGCCGCGTTTACTTTGTGCAGATCAGGCGGTAGCGAAGGGGATTTACGGTAAATCGGGAGGGTTGGTGAACTCCTTCGGGCTTAACTGTATAGAGAACCCGGCTAGTGCCGGACGATGGTCAAATGTTATCGACTGGCCGTTGATTGCTATCCATTCAATTGTGACACCTGAAGGAAAAGTACTTTCATTTGGTTCGACGCTAGAGGGCGAGCAAGGGGCGCATTTTCACTATGATTTGTGGGACCCCGAAATCGGTACATCACCGCAGTCCCACCAGACGCTGGATAACACGCTGGGTGTCGATTCATTTTGCAGCGCCGGGGTGGTAATACCGGATAACGGCAACGTTCTAATGCCGGGTGGCGATAGCAGGTTTGGTCGCAGCGTTAACTCAGGGCATGCTGATGTGCCGATTTTCAATTCGACAACAGCAGCACTCTCTCGCGCAAAGAATATGTCTTTTGCCCGATGGTATCCCACTGCCACAACTCTCCCCGATGGCGATATTCTCTTGACTGGGGGTATCGACGGTGCACGAAAGCAGTCCGAGACGCCTGAAATTTATTCATCGTTAACTGATGAATGGCGCTCACTTCCTGGTATCAATACATCGGCTTATGGCTATATGTACCCGCGTCAATGGGTGGCGGCGGACGGTCGTGTGTTCGGCGCTAACGGAAAAAAATTGTACTATCTGAACACGTCAGGGCAAGGAAGTCTGACTGCCGTGGGATCGCTGCCAAATGTTGCGGTCGGTAGCGGCTCGACTGCTGTGATGTATGCGCCGGGGAAAATTCTGCAGGCTGGTGGCTGGGGGAAGCAAGGTTTTGGTGCGGTATTGATCGACATAAATGGTGGCACGCCGGTAGTGCGCACGGCAGAATCGATGTCTGAACCACGCGTGGTCTGGGCGAACTCGCTGGTTCTTCCCGATGGTACCGTCTTAGTGCTCGGCGGTACTGCAAAAGATCACGATGCCAGTGTTGCCGCACTAGGCTCTGAGCTGTGGGACCCAGAGACAGAAAGCTGGACACAGTTGTCTAGATCACAGTTACCTCGTCTCTACCATTCGACATCCGTTCTATTGAAAGATGGCACAGTGCTACTCGCTGGCGGTGGTGCACCGGGCCCGCTGATTAACCGAAACGCCGAGATCTTCTCTCCCCCCTATCTCTATGATGCAAATGGAAGCCTGAAGTCACGACCGGAGATTATCACCGCGCCGACATTCGCAGCGTATGGACAAACAGTGAAAGTTCATTCTTCCAGTGCGATTATAGAACGAGTGACTTTAGTAAAGTCCAGTGCCGTTACCCATTCATGGAACATGGAACAGCGTTTTCTTGAATTGTCTTTTACCAATAACAACGGAGTGCTGGATGTGGTATTACCAGCGAACGCTAATCTGGCAACGCCAGGGTACTACCAGCTATATGTACTTGACGATCGCGGTACACCCTCTGTTGCGCGTGTTTTGAAAATGGGCACAGTGCCCGCCCCTGAAGTGGTTATAGAACCTCCGACGCCAGAACCGCCGACAACAACGCCGGATAACCTGTTGCAGAACGGCGGTTTCGAATTGGCAAAGTTGAGCTGGAATGACTGTGCCGATGTCGCACTAACAACGGCAAGCTCATCAGCCAGTGATGGTGCCGGAGCCATAGCTGTGGAATCCGGAGGCTGCCTGTATCAGGAGTTTGTTGCTGAGCCGGGTGTTGAATATACGTTTGAATGTGATGCGGCCATTGGTGCGGCAGATTATGCGAGCGTGTTTTTGCAAATAAATGATGCGAACTATTCCGAGCTGGCGCTGCAGGAGCATCAAATACTGGGTTCTGATTATGCAGCCTACCGGGGAACTCTAGAGGCACCGGCTAATGCACAGTATGCCAGCCTGGGGCTGTATTCCGAGGGGAACTCCCGTTTTGATCGATGCTCGGTTGTAGCCGGCACCGATGCACCGGAACCGCCATCACCGGCAACGCCGCAGCCGGAGCCATCAAATGCAAACCTGCTACTCAATGGCGGCTTTGAACAGCAGAAAAATGGCTGGATCGATTGTTCGGTCGAGACACTAACGCGCGCTTCAACAGATGCCGATTCAGGCGACGGTGCGCTGGAGATATCGGGAGCCGGATGTATCTATCAGGAGTTTCAGATCTCGGCGGGAGAGCAGTATCGTCTGCATTGTCGTGCCAAGTCAGCCGGCACTGATTACACCAGTTTGTCCTGGCAGATCACTGATCAGGTTCGAGCTGAACTTGATGCCATAGAGATTCCTATTGGAAATACCACTTATAAATCGTATGAGGCCACCCTGACTGCTCCCCAAGGGAGCGCGCACAGCGCGGTGACGCTGTACTCGGAAGATACGGGGCTGTTTGATAACTGCTTTGTTGAAGCGTTGTAGAGGGGGAGGCGGCAAGCCCATTCCTGATGGCAATAGGTACAGCACTGCAGGGCCGGTAAATTTCGCTGTAGCGTGAACTGATCGGTTGGATCGCCGGTAGAACTGTGATTGATCGTGAATTTTCATGACATATGGTGTGACAGTATTGAGCCGGGTGCCGGACCATGTTCCAATACGGCTCTGCCTCTGATTCAGCGTTTTGATTCGATTGGCGGCAACTGCCGCTGTAACCTGCGACCTGATCAGGAGAAGATACAGCGAGGCCAGTGCGCGATCATGACCGGCCAAGTTTCCGTTGCTACCGGCACAGGACAGTTCACTTGTGAGCTTGCATCGGTAAAAAACAGAGTGGGATCAGAAATGATATTTCAGAAATTTTTCCGCAGCAATAAAGCCGCTACTGATTTTCAGCGTTATGAACCGGAATTTTTCGACACTCGTGGCGTCTATCCGGAAACAAGGCCAGACCCTGAGGTGGATGACCGCATTCTCGATAGTCGCCTTAATGATCATCACAACGTAGAAATCCACGACTACAACAGCCACCGGAAGGTGCAGGCAGTTCATGAGCCTCTGACCACACTGAAAGCCCTGCTGCTGATAAAAAGCAACCGGCTTGAAAGCGATCGTGAATTACAAAAAGCGATGCCACTGGATATTGCCGGTTAACACTTGAAATAGCTTTCGAAGGTATATGTCGCCGGCACCTGCATAGGCCAAACTGTTGTTGAATTCTGCCGTCACGAAAGCCTACAACGTGACAACTATATTTCCCGTGTGTTTCTTATCGATAAAAGCCTGCTGCGCGGTTTGCAATTCTTCAAGGGGGTAGGTTGCGGCGAGCATGGGTCGAACTTCATTGCGTTCTATATAACCCACCAGATCGGTAAAAACATGGGGTGGAATAATTGTTGAGCCGGTGAATGTCAGATCGCGCAAATAGAAAGTGCGCAAATCCAGTGAAACAATTGGCCCGGCTATAGCGCCGGAGCACGTGTATCGCCCACCCCGATCCAGCACATCTATAACGTCTGCAAAGCCGTCACCCCCGACAATATCGGCGACCACAGAAACCGTGCTCCGGCCAATGGCCTGCTGCAATTCGGCGCCCGGGTTTTCCGGACTGCGGCTTAGCAGTGCGTCGGCTCCCAGATCTTTAAGTTGCTCATGTTTGGCAGGTGACGCCAGTCCGACTACCGTCGCGCCGCGCCGTTTTGCCAGTTGCACCACGGCCGATCCCACGCCGCCGGAAGCACCGGTCACCAGTACGGTATCGGTAGCGGTGACGTTGGCCCGTGTCAGCATGCCTTCAGCGGTTGAGTAGCTGCAGGAAAAAGTGGCCAGCTCTGCATCGGTCAGATTGCTGTTTATTGCGGCAACATTGCGGTAATCGATAGTAGCGTACTCGGCGTAGCCGCCATTGCATTCGGAACCGAAATAACCCGTGTTATGCATGCTGAGCGGGTTGTCCCAGTCGCGCAGCCAGTTATCGGTGATGACGCGCTTCCCTACTAGTGAAGCACCTGCCCTGCTACCGCTTGCGACAACCGTTCCTGCAACGTCGGCACCTTGTATTCTAGGGAAGGTAATGGGTGCGCCGCCCCAGGTCGGGTCTTCTTCATTTACCTCTTCATAAGCACTTCCGGTGGTTGCCTCGGTAACGGATTTTGAGTACCAGCCGGAGCGCGTATTGACATCGGTGTTATTCAGGCCGCACGCGGCAACCTTTATCAGCACTTCATTCTCTGCGGGTACCGGCACTGGCCAGTCGCTATGCAGGACAAGCTGGTCCAGTCCTCCGTGGCCGGTAAGAACAACGGCTCTCATGGAGTCTGGTAATTGTGTGCTCATGCTGTGTTCTCTGTCGCTTGATTAGCTGTCTATAAATATTTTCGGGCGCTGCTACTCAGGGTGCCAGTCCCGGCCGGGTACCGCATCAAGCAGCTCCTGTGTGTAGGGATGCTCGGCGTTGCTGAACAGGGTAGAAGTAGGGCCCGCTTCGACAACTTTCCCCAGGCGCATGACAGCTATCCGGTCACACACTTGTGCGGCCACGCGCAGATCGTGAGTAATAAACACCATCGACAGCTGTAGTCGCTCACGAATATCGGCCAGTAACTCTAAAATTTGTGCCTGTATAGAAACATCCAGCGCGGACACCGGCTCATCGGCAACCAGTATCTCCGGCTCCAGAGCCAGAGCCCGGGCGATACCGATTCGCTGGCGCTGGCCGCCGGAAAACTCATGCGGGAATCGATCAAACGCGCGTGCGTCCAGCCCGACCAGTTCCAGCATTTCGCGAGCACGCTTGTCTGCCTCTGTCGATTCAACACCGAGGACGCGCGGACCATCTGCGATAATGCGCCCGACCTTGCTTCGAGGATTGAGTGAGGCGAAGGGATCCTGAAAAACCATTTGAATCTTTGAGCGGTACGGGCGCATTTCCTTGCGGTTCAGAGGGCGCAGGTCTACCCCCTGATACAGGATCTCACCTTTGTCCGCATTAACCAGTCTTACAATGCAGCGCGCAAGCGTTGATTTACCAGAGCCGGATTCCCCGACAATCCCCAGCGTCTCGCCCTTGTGAAGCGTAATGCTGACGTCGTCGGCAGCGTGAACAATGCGTTCTTTTGCGCCGAGCCCGAACCAGCCACCGCCGCTTTTATAGGTTTTGGTCAGCGCATTAACCGACAATTCGGTATCAGTAGATATCTGGCGTACGGCCGGTGGTGTGAGGCTGGGTACGGCACGCATAAGTGCTTGCGTGTACGGGTGCTGCGGATGATTTAGAACCTGGTCGGTGGTGCCGATCTCAACAATCTTGCCATGCTGCATAACTGCGACGCGATCAGCAATATCGGCAACGACGCCGAAGTCGTGGGTAATGAACAGAACACCGGTATCGTGGCTTTGCTGCAGTTCTTTAATTAATCTAAGAATCTGTGCCTGTGTGGTGACATCAAGCGCGGTTGTGGGTTCATCGGCGATAAGAATTTTCGGTTCCATTGCCAGCGCCATGGCGATCATTGCACGCTGGCGCTGGCCACCGGAAAGTTCATGCGGGTAGGCCTTGATTATATGTTCCGGGTCGGGAAGATGAACGCTGTTGATTAAATCGATTGCACGTTGTCGGCGATGCTTCTTCCGGGTTTTAGTGTGAAACCGGATTACCTCATCGATCTGCTTACCGATTGTCATTACCGGATTGAGTGCGGTCATTGGCTCCTGGAAAATCATTGAGATCTCGCCACCGCGAATCTCCCGCATTCTAGCTTCTTTAACGGTGGTGAGGCTTTCACCATTGAAATCGATACTGCCCTTGTCGACCACTACATGGGGTGCTGGTAGCAATCCCATAATTGCTCGCGCGGTGATTGACTTGCCAGAGCCAGACTCGCCAACTACGCACAGAATCTCGTTGTTGTTGAGGGTGTAACTGACATCTTCTACAGCGTGGGTACGTTCGGCGCCGCGTGGCAGCTGCACGTATAGGTTGCGTATATCCAGCAGCGGTGCGGATTGATCAACTGTGCTCATGTGCGTTCCCGCAGTCGTGGATTTAACGCATCATTTAATCCCTCACCAACCAGATTGATCGCGAGCACGGTAAGTAGAATTGCCACACCCGGAAAGGTGCAGACCCACCAGGCCGAGCGCAATACTGTGCGACCTGCACCAATCTGGAAGCCCCAGCTGATAATGTTGGGGTCGCCGAGGCCTAGAAATGACAAGCCGCTTTCTATAAGAATGGCCGTGGCGACCATCAGTGAGCCGGCAACAATTATCGGAGAGAGGCAGTTGGGCAGAATTTCCGCCAGCATAATGCGCATATCACCCATGCCTACACTATGGCAGGCCTGGATAAATTCGCGGTTGCGCAGCGATATAAACTCTCCGCGTACCAGGCGTGCCACCGCCGGCCACGAAACAACGGCAATGGCAATTACAATGCTCTGTATTGATGGCTTCATGATGGCGACAATTAAAATAGCGAATACAAATGACGGTATAGTCTGGAACATTTCGGTAACGCGCATTAGTATGTCGTCGATCCAGCCGCCGTAGTAACCTGCCAGCCCGCCAAGCACCGCGCCGATAAGTACGGCAACAGTTGTCGCCAGCAAGCCGATTAACAGTGAGGTTCGTGCGCCGTGTGCTATGCCCGAGGCAACGTCTCTGCCGAGTGTGTCACTGCCGAGTAAAAAACCGTTTTCACCGGGTGACGACATAGGCTTTCCGGCGAGCCGGAACGGGTCTTCAGGGAAAATGAGTGAGGCACAGGCGGCTATAACAATAACCGTCAGGAGTATCAGCAAGCCCAGAACCGCAGAGCGGTTGCGCCGGTATAGTTGCCAGAAAGTCATTCAGGACACCTCGATGCGTGGATCTAGAAATGAATAAATCACATCGACGATAAGATTTATCGCTACAACCAGCAGGGCGGATAATAAAAAGATCCCCAGCAGCAGGTTAAGATCGCGGGAGAAAAGTGCTTCATAGGCGAGCATGCCCAGTCCCGGCCAGGCAAATATCGACTCCACGATAACCGAGCCGCCAATCAGTGCGCCAACCTGAACACCAGCCATGGTGACCACAGGCAATAGTGCGTTACGCAGAATATGGCCAAATACAATGCGCCGCTCGGTAAGCCCTTTGGCGCGGGCAGTTACCACGTAATCCATACCGGCCTGCTCCAGCATAGAGGCGCGCATCAGGCGTGTATAGAGTGCAAGATAAAACAGCGATAAGGTGATGGTTGGCATCACCAGGTGATGAGCGATATCTTTAACCCGGTCCCAGCCTTCGTAGAACATGGCAACGTTCTCCATACCGCTGGTTGGAAACCAGTGCAGCTTCAGAGAAAACACTACAATCATCATTAAGCCTATCCAGAACAGCGGAGTGGCATAGGTGATCAGGGCGAAAATCGAAATCAGGTTGTCGCGCCAGGTGTTAAGGCCCGATGCAGCCAGCAGGCCCAGAACAATGCCGAAGCCCACAGCAATGAGTATGGTGGATACCATCAGCAATAACGTGGGTATGAATCGATCCAGCACCAGTTTCGATACTGGCATGTCGTGGCGAAACGAAAATCCCAGGTCAAACGATAAAACATTTTTTAGATAGATAGCCAATTGCACCGGCAGTGGCTTGTCCAGACCGAATTTTTGCCGCAACTGCTCCATGTATTCAGGGGTTGCAGAACCGGCTTCACCGGCCAGAACATCTACCGCGTCCCCTTCGGCCATATGCAGCAGGAAAAAATTGACCACCAGGATAGCCAGAACAACAGGGATCGCCTGAAATAGCCGTTTCAGCACATAGCGTATGCGTTTGGCACTGTGATTCATGATGAGGTGATTTTCTTACAGTGGATAAAAAACAGCCGGGCTGAAAGGCGAGCGGAAACCCGATCGCCTGACTCCCGGCTGCTTTGTGGTGCTATAGAGCTATAGCAGGTTTGACGACCTTACTTATTTTTCGAGCCAGGTTCGATCGAAAGATGAGTAAGAACCCATAGCTGAGAAGTCGTGATCTTTGAGCTTGCTGTTGAAAACCGTAATAAACTGCATCTCAAACAGATTAACCACTGGCTGATCAGCGCTCAGTTTATCCTGAATTTTATGGTAGATGCCTTTACGTGCTTCAGGGTCAGCAGAGGTGGCGCCGGCTACCAGTAGCTCGTCAAGTTCAGTGTCGCTATAGCGTGTTGAGTTTACGAAGGGTGTGCCCTTGCGAATCTGGTCTGTACCATAGTGGCGATGCACACCGATTACAGGATCCGGCAACTGGTAAAAGTAGTTGAGGTTCATTTCGAAGTCGTAGTCGCCGTAAACACGTTTGATCCAGGTGGGAACATCTTCGTAGCGCAGTTCAAGCTGAATACCGATATCACCCAGTGCCTGCTTGATGTATTCACCAGCTCGACGCCAGTCTTCACCATACGGGATTAGATCGAGAGTAGCTCTGAGTCGAACGCCGTCGCCATCTGCTTTGATACCAGCATCGTCCAGCAGCTTGTTTGCTGCCGCAACGTCCGGCTTGCCCGGGTAGTTCGCGCTGGCTTTATAGAGGCCGGTAGGTTCGAAGTTCGACGACATCGCACTGGTGGCTGCATTGCCGTAGCCAAACCAGATGTTATCGATAAGAAACTGGCGATCAATAGTAAGAGAGACCGCATTGCGGATAGCTGCGTTATCGAATGGAGGTTTAGTGGTATCGAACTCGAGGAGAGACATCGGGTTGATCATAGAATAACCATCGGTGGTGATACCTATGCTGTCCATTTCGCGTAGCCGGACTACATCTACGTTCGGGATAGCTCCATAAGCGCCGTACATAACCTCGCCGCTTTCCATCGCTGCGGTTCGAGTCGATGCATCGGGAATGATTCGAGCGACCAGGCGATCCAGATAGGGCAGGCCTTCTTTCCAGTAGTTTTCATTCTTTTCTAATCTAATGTACTGGCCTTTTTTCCACTCAACGAATTTGAACGGCCCGGTACCAACCGGATTGTTAGCCAGCTCTGCCTGGCGGATATCTTTACCTTCCAGCAGGTGCTTCGGAACAATGGGTGATTCATAACCGGCGAATGCACGCATCATGTACGGTGCGGGTCGATCCAGTTTGAAGATGGCCGTGTGATCGTCAGGAGTTTGAATCTCGCTGACTTCCTTGAACGAATTGGGGCCACGCGGGTGGAATTTTTTGAGCACGTCCATGATGGTGAATTGCACATCGGCAGAGGTGAAAGGCTTGCCATCGTGCCAGGTAACGCCCTTTTGAAGGTTGAACGTCACCGTGAGGCCGTCTTCGCTTATTTCGTAGCTTTCAGCCAGTTCCGGAACAATATTCAGGTCAAGATCGTAGTCGAGCAGGCCCTGGTAGATTTTCGGAGCAACCAGACCGATGGGACCGGAAGTAGAAAGATAAGGTGCCAGTGATGGCGGCTCGGGTTGAACAATGTAGACAAGGTTGCCACCGGACTGCTGCGCGATAGCTAATTTGGCCGTAAGAAACAACGACAGGCCCACGAATGAGACCCACTTTTTGATTGACATAATTTATCCTGATGTTTTAAGCGCGATCTCATTCTACTCAATAAATAAGTAATAGCCAGTCATTATGTACGGCCGCAGAGTAGGTAATTAGTGCCCGTCCATAAACCGGGGCGTAGCGAGGGTCACACAGGTGCGTGAGATTTCGCCTACCACATGTGGGCGTTTAGTCATTCTAAATAACTACATGTGGTCGGTGAAAGATCGCGTGTCCAGGGGGATCTGCAGTAGCGCTGGTTTATGGATGGGCACTAATTAGTGCCCGTCCATAAACCGGGGCGTAGCGAGGGTCACACAGGTGCGTGAGATTTCGCCTACCACATGTAGGCGTTTAGTCATTCTAAATAACGACATGTGGTCGGTGAAAGATCGCGTGTCCAGGGGGATCCGCAGTAGCGCCGGTTTATGGATGGGCATTAGTTTGGGTGTTAGTCAGTGGTTTTTACTGTAAGTCGTTTGTGGAGCAGTCGTTAGTGGCAGGCTGTTTAGTCTTTGGCATGCGCTGCAGAGACGGTAGTTCAGCTGCTGATAGCGCATCGGGACTTATTAAGATGACAAAGCAACATGTGACTGAATAATCTGGTGGGGGTTTAAGTACCGGTTGAACGGGTTTGGGGTGAAATCGGTCGTGTGGCAGTTTGGAGGGCATTCACTTTTTCCTGAAAGTGGTCGATATTGACAGGAAACGTGAAAATCACTATATTAGTTTTAATATTCATTATCATGAATTGCAGCAGTGATGAAATCTGAAGACTCAACAATTTTTGAATTGGATTTATCGGCTGACGAGGTGGAAGATTTTTCACCGCCTTTGCACGCGAAGGTAGAAGATGAGCTGAGTCGGGCCGGTAAGAAGGTATCTCGCTGGGTGTTGATTGGAGCTGAAACCGCCCGGCAAGCAGCGTTGATGCGCAATACTTACAAGGCGGTTGCCCGTATTGCTGCCGAACGTCGCGCTGCACTTAGTGAAAAACACATTGAAGGTCTGGTTGATCTTTACCTGGAGGGCGAGCAGCGCGCCGAGATCGATAACGCAATCGAGCGGGACAACGCACAGATGCGTGCCCGCTACCTTAAAGAAACACCTGCGTACACAGCGGCTGAGATACGGCAGCATTGCAATGCAGCGCCCACCAATCCCAGTGAGCCGGCTTCCCGGTGGAAGCGCGAGAAAAGAGTGTTCGCAATTCGCTTCAAGGGCGGTGATCTGTTCCCGCATTATCAGTTTTCCGATGGCGAGCCATTACCGGTTATTCGCAAGGTGCTTAAACTACTGCCAGCCGGGATGACGCCCTGGCAGATTGCATTCTGGTTTGAGTCGGGAAATGGCTGGCTGGATGGTCGTGCTCCTCAGGATTCGTTAAACGATCCGCAAGCACTGACTGAGGCCGCGCGAAATATGGCTGATTCGGCGATAGGGTAGAGGAGCCTGTCCGAGAATGAATGATCTGCTGCGGATGCGATATTTTGGCCAGCTATCCCGATCGATTTTGTTGAATATGAATAACTATTCGTCAAAATCGATCAGAAAATCTAGCTCTAGATCTCATACCCTCGCTACGACCCTCATTCTCGGGCAGGCTCCGTGTGCCAACTAAAAAGCCCGCCTGAGAGAATTGAGCCGATAAAATACTTGTCTCTGCGTAAGGGGCAAATGCTGCACCGGGTGCACCGCAGTGATTTTTCCTATGCGCAGTTTAATCCCTGTTTGGGCGGCTCGACACGTTTTGCGCCGATACAGGATACCAGCGGCAATTGCGTTCACTCACTCTATGCCGGTGCAACACTACGTGCCGCTATACATGAAACTATTTTCCACGACATTCCGGCCAATGCCGACAGAAAAAGTGTGCCACGACAATCGATAACCGACCGAAGTCACTCGGTGTTAAAAATAGAGCGAAAATTAAAGCTGGTTGAACTGCGCAGCGTGACGTTGAGTCCGTGGGGTTTGAGCAGAAACGAACTAATTTCATCGAGCCCCCGGCACTATGCGCAAACAGCCCTGTGGGCGCAGGCGATACATCACTGTGATGCGGCAGCGGATGGGCTCGTCTGGACATCTAACCAGTGTGATCCGGATGATGCCTATCTATTTTTTGGGGATCGCGTTTCCAGTGCAGATTTTTCACTGGTAATGTCACGCGATGGTGCAACCAATATATTGTTCCTGGAGGATGTTGTACATGAAGGGTGGGAGCGTGGGGTGGTTGTGACGGTATAAGACGAGCTATTCTTTGAGTGCCCCCATTGTTAAACCACGCACCAGGTGTTTTTGCACGAGTAAGATAAAAATAAAAGCAGGTATAATAGCTGAGGTGCCGGTGGCCGCAATCACGCTAACCTGAGAGCCTGGATCAAACAGAGATATTCTAACCGGCAGCGTGCGAATTGAGCTGGTAAGAAACAGCGACAATAGATATTCGGTCCATGAAAAAATAAAACACAGCGCCGTCGTTGCCGCAATACCACCGCGTACACCCGGCAGAATGATGTGCCAGAATGTTTGAAAGCGTGTTGCACCGTCAAGCGTAGACATATCGTCAATGCGTTTTGGAATATCATCGATAAACGATTTCAACAGCAAAACCGCGATAGGAATATTGATCAAGGCATGGGCCACAATGACACCCGCGTGAGTGTCGCGTAGTCCCAGGTTATGGAATATAAAAAACAGAGGGATGATAATGGCAATTGGCGGAAGAAATCGATGAATCAACGCGGAAATCAAAATTAGCCTCTGGCCACGAAAATTCATTCGAGACAGGCAGTAGGCTGCAGGAAGGGAAATAGCTAGAGCAAGCACTGTTGAGCCCGTTGCCACAATAACGGAAGATGCCATTGAATCGCTGATTGAATACACAGACGGCCCGTTCCAAATAGCAAGGAAGTTGTCAATAGTTGGCGCAAAATCAAACCAGACTACCGTGTCCTTATTGAAAACCGCTGAACGCGGTTTGATGGCGGTTAATGCGAACCAGAATATTGGAAATATAAACACCGCGACCACAAAAACAGCGGTGAAATACCTCAGGGAAGATTTAAAGGGGAGCGATGTCATGAAAGTTCTTGGTCTCGGTCTGGTGGCAGATCAGATAAAGCAAATGAGAGTTTGGTTTGAATAGTTACCCTGGTGTTGCATAAAATCTCGAGTCCAGGAGATTATAGATCTGCATAAAAGACGCTGCACGGAGTTTTTACTGGATTGAGCCTGGTCATTCTAAGTGATATTCAGGAAAAACGAGTACAGCGCCTTAGATGCTGCTATAGAAGCAGCGTAGCGGTTCTGGGTCGGAATTCTATGCAACAGCTAATCATTTGCATTAAGCCTTAATTCAGGGTAAATGACATACAACGGTTACCTATCCAGTGGACTCACTACCGGTACCATGCCAGGCCGATTCATCACATGGGTGTAGATCATAGTGGTAGAGACATCGCTATGACCGAGCAGTTCTTGCACTGTGCGGATATCGTAACCAGCTTCTAGCAGATGGGTCGCGAAGCAATGGCGAAGAGTGTGCGGGCTGATTGGTTTGTTAATTCCTGATTTAATTGCGGCCCCTCGAATAGCGCGTTGCGGACCTGATTCGTGTATGTGGTGGCGGCGTGTAACATTTGATCGAGGGTCCACTGATAGGCGTGAGCTTGGAAATACGTATTGCCAAAGAAACTCTTTGGAGGCGGAGGGGTATTTGCGTGCCAATGCATTTGGCATGAATACGGAGCCAAATCCAGCGTCCAGATCTTGTTGGTGAATTTCCATCACATGGTTAACTTGCTTTTGAAGGTTTGCCAGGCAGCGGCCTGGCAAAGGAACCCGCCTATGCTTTCCTCCCTTGCCGTCGATTACTTGAATGGTCCGATGATCGAAATCAATGTCTTTTATCCTCAGGCGAACGCACTCGATTAG
>MDLA01000042.1 GCA_001730015.1 Chromatiales bacterium (ex Bugula neritina AB1)
TCGCAAGTTTACGCGCTCGAACAATACCGTTTAAATCTCCTTTGACTAGTGTGATACCCGCACTTTCAACGGCCACATCCGCCCCAGTCCCCATAGCAATTCCGACATCCGCAGCAGCCAATGCTGGCGCATCATTCACACCGTCGCCTGCCATAGCGATTTTTGCACCTGTATCGCGAAGCTCATCCACTAATTGCTTTTTATGCTCTGGCAGAACACCTGCCCTAACCTCATCAATACCCAAGTTAGAGGCGACCGCGCGCGCAGTACGTTCATTGTCACCCGTTGCCATGATGATTCGCAAGCCTTGCTTGTGGAGCGCATCAATTGCTTCACGGGTGGTGTTTTTAATCGGATCAGCAACGGCGATCATGCCAGCCAGTTGCGCGTTTGCAGACACATACATAACCGTCTTACCCGATTCATGGTATTCATTTGCCTGATCAGTAACAGCACTCGTGTCGATGTTCATTTCATCCATCATGGCCTGATTGCCAAGGGCCACGATTGATCCATTTACTTTACCCTTGACGCCTTTACCGGTTATGGCTTCAAAAGATTCCGTTTTATGAAGTCTAATCCCGGCAGATTCAGTATCACGCACAATGGCTTCCGCCAACGGATGCTCAGAGCCCTGCTCCAGCGATGCTGCGAGTTCCATCAAGCGCTTTTCCTCAAACCCTTCAGCAGGTAGTCGATGAGTTACGCTGGGACGTCCTTCGGTCAATGTCCCCGTTTTATCGACTATTAAAGTATCGATACCTGCAAACCGCTCAAGTGCTTCTGCATCCTTGATTAACACACCCGCTTGTGCGCCCCGACCCGTGGCGGTCATGATAGACATCGGTGTTGCTAACCCAAGTGCACAGGGACAGGCGATGATCAGCACCGATACGGCAGAGACGATCGCAAAAATCATCGATGGTGCTGGACCGATCAATGCCCACACCGCAAAAGCGATAATCGCAATTAGCACGACCATTGGAACAAACCAACCAGCGACACGGTCCGCCATACCCTGGATAGGGGCGCGAGAACGTTGGGCTGTTGCCACCATATCCACAATACGCGAGAGCATCGTGTCGGCACCAACGCGATCGGCTCGCATAATCAATGAGCCATTCTTAATCAATGTTCCACCGGTTAATAAATCCCCTAAGGTTTTTTCAACCGGTAAAGGCTCGCCCGTAATCATCGATTCGTCGACTGCTGAGCGACCTTCAATGACCTCACCATCGACAGGTACACATTCTCCGGGCCGCACGCGCAGTCGATCGTCGAGCTGCACCTGATCAAGGGTGATCTCTTCATCCGTGCCCTCGCCTGTCAGTCGCCGAGCCGTCTTGGGAGCAAGATCCATTAGTGCACGGATTGCTGAGCCCGTTCGTTCTCTCGCACGCAGCTCGAGCACCTGACCAAGAAATACCAAAGCAATGATTACAGCCGCCGCCTCAAAATACACAGGTACCTGACCACTAGCGGTTCTGAATGAAACAGGAAATACCCCTGGCATGAGCGTGGCGATAACACTGAATCCGTAAGCCGCACCAACACCAATCGCGATCAGCGTCCACATGTTGGGACTGCGATTCAGAATTGATTGCCAGCCACGTTTAAAAAACGGTTGGGCAGCCCAAAGCACTACAGGGGTTGCGAGTATTAATTCGATCCATGTTGACAAGCGTTCACCAAGCCATTCGCGAACCGGTAGCCCAAGTAGTGGTCCCATGGTCAGGATGATCAGCGGTACGGCGCAAATGCTAGTGATCCAAAAACGCCGTGTGAAATCAACAAGCTCGGGATTCGGTCCTTGATCCGCAGTAGGTACGCCCATCGGTTCCAGCGCCATGCCACACTTAGGGCAATCCGCAGGTGCATCGGTGATGATTTCAGGATGCATTGGACAGGTGTATTGCGTACCGGCTGGCATTGACTCAGGAGCAGCGCGCCCTGATAAGTACATCTCTGGTTCAGCATCAAACCTCTCGTGACATCGTGCAGAACAAAAATAGTAGCTTTCGCCCTCGAACCGCCTAAAGTGATTTGCACTGGCAAGTTGAACCTGCATACCGCACACCGGGTCTCGTTCAGTTGATTCAGGTTTGGCTTGAGTCGTGTCCGTTGTCGATATCGAATGACGTTGTGTCACCATAGCGCTCTCCTTTTATCCGGTCCGAAGTCTTATAGCAAGAGTCTGGGGTCTCCAGTAACTGGAATGTCAAGGTTGCTGCAAAGAAATAATCGAAATCGCTGACAACCTGAGCCAAATAAAGCTCAGAACAACGTAAGGCGGTTACACTAGGTGAGGTGAATTGTCCGTTTGACGCAGTTCCCAAAACGGGAGTCAGTAGGACGAGGAGATCGGTTAAAAAATTGCCGTTAGTGCGTGATGTTGATTCCGGCCAAATCCTCTAGTATCGGACATTCCGGTCGATTATCTCCATGACAGTTTTTAGATAGGTGAGACAACGTATGCCTCAGTGCTTGAAGCTCAGCGACCTTTTGATCAATCTCCTGAAGTTTTTCCTGGACGATACTTTTAACATCAGCACTTGCGCGAGAACGATCCTCGTACAAATGGAGAGTAGCTGGCGACAATCGTCCAGCGAGAACCCAAGTCCTCGAGCGCGAGCTACAAACTGCAAATGGCGTACTTCATTGGTCGAGTACTCGCGATAGCCGCGGGCGCCTCTCAGTGCTGGCACTAACCCGATGTCATCGTAGTAGCGAACAGTTTTTACTGGTAATTTACTTTTTTTCGCTGCTTGGCCAATGTTCATTTTCTGCTCCTTAGTCCTGAGTGTAGTAAGAGTGCACTTTAGCGATTTACAGAACTGACACTAAACCTTCCAGTAAGTGGAATGTCAACGATTTCCGACAGATTGACTCTATCGGTCAGTGGCCACCGACTGGGTAGGTCATGATGTGACTCATTGTTTTGTTAAAGCTATCATCACACTGCACCATGCCGTCATTCAACTGGAGAATGTCGGACTAGGATTATCGGGTGTCTTTGAATCTCCAGAACAAGTCAGTCAAATGCCTGAGCTGAGGGTAAGGCGCTATCCAATTTTCGGGGAGTGCGAGCCCAGTAAAAAGCGACAGTTGGCACCACAATCCACTGCATAAGTGGCGATAATCCCATGCCAATGATCGGTACTACTGGCATGGCAGAGCTGTACTGCCAACTTTCCCGAATTTCAATATTAAGCCATTCACTAAACGCCGTGTAGAGGATGCCCATAATGAGGGTCGTGATGTACACCACGTGAAACCGTTCACCCGGCCAACGCTTCGAACCAAATACAAGAAGTGAAACGGTTAGCACTGACAGCGCTATCAAAATATCACCACCCGTACAATGAACAGCAGCAAATACAATTTCTCCTCGTGTACCGGTTGTCCACAATGTATACAACGGCAGATGAGCAAATTCCCACAACAAATTTAATAGAGCCGTGGCGATTAAGTATCGTCGTAGCGACAATAGCCAGTCGGATTCCATATTAGCGTGATCGAATTTACTCATAAAAAACATAATGTCGTTGAGGTTAATTGTTTAAATGGCGCATGCTGTTGTGGTTCAGGTGAGATACCGAATTCAACAACATTGAAATCTGCTGGGAGAAAACAATGATACAACACTCGATAAATAAAACCACGTAAGCTTCATTCCGCTTGTAGTGCTGTAATAAGCGGCAGTATCGTTTCATCCATCGCCTGTTGGTCAACCGGTCCAACATGCTTATAGCGAATATTTCCTTTCCTGCCAATTAAAAATGTTTCGGGTACACCATAAACGCCCCAATCGATGCCTACTCTTCCCTCCGAATCGGTTGCAATAAAGGTGTAGGGATTTCCTAACTGATTAAGCCAGGTTTTTGCTTCCAGTGATGTATCCTTGTAATTGAGCCCGACGATTGGCAATAAACGGCTCTGTGAAAGAGCGTTAAAATAGGGATGCTCTACGCGGCACGCCGTGCACCAGCTTGCCCATACGTTTAGCATCCACACCTGCCCAATCATATCCGCACTGTTAAATTGGATATCTGGTGTGTGAAGCTGTGGAAGTTGAAACTGGGGAGCAGATTTATCAATCAATGGTGATGGCAATTTACTCGGATCCAAAAACAATCCCCGAGCAAGAAATCCGGAAAGACCTAAGAATACGATCAATGGAAGGATAAATTGGGGTTTCATATTAATGCGTCAGTATTGAAAGTACGGAATTTTAAAACCACATTCAATTGCAATATGATATTGCAACGTGCGGTTAATCTAAAAATTAAGCACCGATCATAATGTTCATATCAAATGATAATAATGGTCAGCAGTTAATTCTCTATATTAACTGAATAAGCGACAGCACGAACTGTTTGCGCCGGTACATCACCCATCACAGTTATTAGATCTGTATCCGTCCTGCGCTCGTACGCGGTGATACTTCCCAGTTTCGCATAACCGACCGGGATAATCTCTGATGCTTTGTAGCCAAACTGTACGTAGATCGAGATGGACGCTATGCCGTCGCTCAAAAATATATGGCGCACTGGTTCGGCGATTGTTGGCATGTGGTGATTCATTTCTGAAATTTTACGATAGCCTTTTGGCAAAAGATCAAAACGCACCTTCTTTTCAGTTAAATATGAGACAGATGCAGGCTCCACATAATTCTGCACTTGGTACTCCAAGCGTTCGAGCTTATCCGTAACATTGTCGATAGTAATATCGTGATCAAATCGAATATCGGTGAACATCACCTGCTCGACGGGCAAGCCACCAGCTTCAAGTGACATCGATTTAAGCAATAATTTAGTCTCTTTATCAATCCACACCCTGTAACTGTACCTCTCTCTATCGTTAGCTGTAACCTCGACCACGAAAGTCTGTCGTCCAGCGACTCGATCGTCGCTTAGCAGTTTGTACTCATAGTTATTGTTTAGTTTGAAGTCGTAGCCTGTTTCGGACTTTCGTTCTCGCGCCTTCATTGTGATAACTGACTGACTGTTTGGCCAGATACACGTTACCAATTCATTATTTCTAAAAACTTCCCTCGATTCACCGTTTAACGATACCAGTTGTTGGTTGAAAGCTACACCGTTATTAATTTGTATAATTTTTAAAGTATCAACTGTAGAACCTGAAACTGTGACAAAAGTGCCTTCGTATGAAAGTGATCGAAGCGATTCGGACATGGCTTGAATGAGCTGACGTGGATCCTGCGCGTCGTCGAATGTTTTTTCAGCTGCATAAGAAGTGAGTAGAGATATTGAAAGTATAACTATTGGCGCACTTAGCCATATGAATCCAATAGACGAATATTCGTTGGGCCGTCGCAGTGCGCCTGGCAATTTCTCTTGCTTCATTGGATCACCTTACGTGGGTACGATCGCCGGATAATTTGTAATCCTTTTGAAGCCAATGCAGTTCAAATGTTCCCCTGTGCCGTACGGTATTTGAGATGTGACTCCACGGCGCATCTTATAAAGGTCGGTAGTCATGGAATACTTTATAGAGATTTCAGTTGCCTGACGCGAGTATTTAGCCGAAACCGTGTTTAGCGGTTGAGTGCACTGATGAGCCGTTGTGTGTAACGGGTCGTACAAGGTAGTTGTTCAATCCCGAGCTTGGGTTTCTATACGTTACAGGTGATTGCTAAAGTGGCGATGTAGTCGTGTTTGGTCTAATAATTGATTTGGTACATGGCTTGCCAGATGCATATGAAACCTGTAGTTTCAGAACTTTCGTGGGTGATATTGTCAAAGATGAAGAGTGGGAATTGCTTGTATCGTTTGCCAGTCGTGACTATAGTCAAGCAACCTCTAATAACTACTATGTAATCCAGTGACGCGTAAACACCGTGAATCCGTTAAATAACAATAGCTTGGCAGGGTCAACGTTTCGTTGGCTACCGGCGTTAGCCGCGTGCTTAATCTCGCTTCTGTTTGCGGGCTCTGTTGGGGCTACATCAGCGCATTGGGCTGATTTGTCGTCAGTCAAAGGCTCCTTAACAGAAGCGTCCTTGACTGATAAACATGTCATGCACGATATGGATTCCACCTCAAAGCCGTGTGAAAATCGCAATTGCAGTCAGCCTATAGAATGCGAAATGCCGTGTGAAATGGGCGGCAGCTGTACTTCTTCTGGTGTTGTTTGTCTCTCGAACCTCAACGCTGAATTGCAGTCGTTCCAAACGGAAAAACCACCTTCCACCCAACCATCAGCCTTAGTGTCTCGTCTGGCTGAATCCCTTTTTCGTCCGCCGATCCAGTAGCACCTGAAGCACTCTTGCGTCCGCAGGGGTTGCATGCTTTCAGGGTTGTGTCGATCACTATTGCAATCGACTCGCTTAGACGTTAGTCGTCTCTTCAAATAAGAACCCTGAAACGTGTACTCGACGATTTTTACACTGGGTTTTTGCTTGATGAATTATCCAAATCACTTACATTTGCGTGTTGCTGCAGGCCTTAGTGCACTCGTTCATGTGGGTTAGACCAAGCAACAGGAGACAAAAACGATGAAATACAAAAGACTGATATTGTCCGTACTCACTCTCACCATTGCAGGAGCTGTGTTTGCACACTCTGGGGCAACCGGTGTGGTGAAACAGAGGATGGATGCCATGGGTGATATGGGTGCACATGGTGGACGTTATCGAATATAACACTGGGCTTTTGACGGCGAATGATCGAACGGCCATTGCGACCTATCTCTTATCGAAGGAAAACCAACCGTGAAAAATACATCGATTGCGCTGATGACGTTTACCGGTATGGCATTAGTACTGGCGATTCTGTCAGTTAGTCATGCCAATGAAGGCACGGATGGAATTCGCACCGAGCTAAAACCCGATGATCTTGCCATCGTGCTCTCGGGCGAAGGACTCTACAAAACCCAATGCGCCGCTTGTCACGGCGCAAACCTTGAAGGACAGAGCGACGATTGGCGTACGCGTGATGCGAATGGTTTTCTTCCCGCGCCACCGCACGATGAAACAGGACATACCTGGCATCACGCCGATGATTTACTGTTTGAAATTACGAAATACGGCCCCGCAGCTGTCATCGGTGACACTACCTACCAATCCAATATGCCGGCTTATAAAGACGTGTTATCTGACGATGAGATAGTGGCAGTACTGTCTTATATCAAACACTCCTGGCCTGAAGAGCAACGCTCATGGAATGAAGAGGTGAATGAGTCGCAAAAAAGTGGGTTTAAGCCGATTAAAAGGAAATCCACGTTGCTCGAGAAACTATTGAAGTGAGATTGCTGGCGATGAGGTACTTAATTAACGTGTTCATACCGTGGGCAATAGCCGCAGGACTATTCATTTCAACGGCCACTGCTGCACTGGCACAGTCGACAGAAGGTATTGATGCACTTTTCACCGACGCTAAGGAACAAGTCGAGGGCGCAAGCTCGCTGATTCCTCAGTCAAACAGTGTTGGTACTGCTGCGACTGGTAGTTTGCTCTCAGCGTTCGGGAACAAGCCGAATGAGCTTGACATACCTGATCCGGAAGATGCGTTTATGTTGAGTGGCTCGGCTCTCAGCCCGGAAGAATTGGTCGTCCGATTTGACATTCTGTCATGCTGCTATCTCTATCAAGAGCGAATGTCTGTCAAAGCACTTGATGAAAATGTCGTATTGGGTACGCCCTCTTTCACGGAGGGGAAAATCTATGAAGATGCATTTTTTGGTAAAACCATCGTTCATCGGAATAACGTCGAGATCAGCGTGCCGGTCGTGGACAAACCTGTTGAACCGGGGCCAATTTCTATACTCGTCGGGTATCAAGGATGCTCCGATGCCGGGGTGTGCTACCCACCACAAGAGAAGACTCTGATAGTTGCTCTCGGTGATGACTCGGATGCGACAACAGCGGTATTAGGTACGGTATCAATCCATGAATCATCTGAGCCAAAAGGTCTTGCGACGGGTAGCGGATATGTTTCAGAACAGGATAGGTTGTCGTCCCGACTAGCCACTAGCGGATTACTTGCTCTGCCACTTTTTTTCGGGCTGGGTATCTTGCTTGCCTTTACCCCGTGTGTGTTTCCCATGGTGCCGATTCTTTCCGGCATTATCACAGCCGATAAAAATATCAACCAGACACGAGCTTTTGTTCTTTCCTCAGTCTACGTGCTATCGATGGCAATAACCTACGCACTCTTTGGCGTATTGGCTGCCGCGACAGGCGCTAACTTGCAGGTCGCGTTTCAACACCCTGTTGTTCTCATCGGGTTCGCAACATTGTTTATGGTACTTGCATTGTCTATGTTTGGGCTATTCACACTCCAGGTGCCGGTGGCTCTACAAAATAAGTTGACGTCGATGAGTAATCGCCAATCAGGTGGGCGGGTTGCTGCGGTCAGTATGATGGGAGTTTTATCAGCTCTGATAGTTGGACCTTGTGTCGCGGCCCCCCTGATTGGCGTACTCGGCTATATCACCATGAGTGGAGATGTCGTACTCGGTGGTATTACCTTGTTCGTCATGGGTTTGGGGATGGGGCTGCCTCTACTCGTGATAGGAACTTCCGCTGGACGATTGCTGCCAAAAGCCGGCCCATGGATGAACACGATAAAGGCTGTGTTTGGTGTTGGACTCCTGGCGGTTGCAATTTGGATGCTTGAACGGGTATTCCCGCCCACGGTCTCGATGTTGCTTTGGGCGGCATTAGCGTTATCGGTCGCGGTATTTTTAAAGGTCGGGCGTGACGTTGAGAACCGTGCCATACCGTTACTTGGCAAAGCGTTCGGACACGCGTTGACTGCGTACGGCGTCATGATTCTCGTCGGAGTCGGCAGTGGTGCCACTGATCCATTGAGACCGCTGTATCCGTTAACCCAAAAAGTGGCCGGTGGCTCTGTGCTCGCGGCCCATCCTGTCTTTCAGCCCATCACCTCCAGTCGGGATCTTGATGCATTCATTGCATCCAGCGCTAGTACAGGCAAACCCGTGATGCTCGATTTCTATGCGGACTGGTGTGTGAGTTGTAAGGAAATGGAAAAGTACACCTTCACTGATCCGCTAGTTGCCAAGCTAATGTCTCAATTCACATTAGTGCAAGCGGACGTCACTAAAAACACATCGGATGACAAAGCGCTATTGAAACGATTCGGATTGTTTGGACCACCAGCAATCTTGTTTTTTCAATCCGATGGAAGGGAGTCGTCTGAGTATCGTGTCATGGGATACATGAAAGCGAATATTTTTGCGTCGGTGTTAGAACAGATTTATAGCCAGCACAAGTCCACTCTGCCGCTCACACTCTCTACAGGATCATGACAATGTCTTTATCTCAACATCGAACACTAATAATATTCTGTTGTCTCGCAGGCCTATCCTCTACACCAGCGTATTCCTCGGCTGCAGATGTTGACGCAATCTTTGATGCTCTCAAAACCGCGTTGACGGATTGGAAAGAAGTCAAATAACGCCCTCCCCAGTCGATGGACTCTATACCGTCACGATGGGATTTAGTGTGTATTTTGTATCGGCCAATGGCAGGTACCTAGTCAATGGCGATGTTATTGAGCTTGAGACTGGATCAAAAATCGGTGGATCCGGACTCGATGCGAAACGCAAGCGAATGATAGACACGGTATCTGAAAATGACATGGTGGTTTATCCGGCGACTGATGAGAAAAAAACCGCGATCAGTATTTTCACTGATACCACCTGCCCGTATTGCAGGAAGTTGCATGAGCAGATTCCTGAGTTGTCACGAGCAGGCATTGATGTGCGGTATTTGGCGTTTCCACGCGCTGGCGGACAATCACAAGTTGCAACAGATATGGCGTCTATCTGGTGTGCCGATGACAAACAAGCTGCGATGACTGCATCCAAAGAAGGACGGAAGGTCAAGCCCGCCCAATGTGATGATCCGGTGGCCGAGCAATATCAACTGGGTGTCGAGATGCAAATACGTGGAACGCCAGCGATTATTCTAGAAAATGGCGCCATTATCGCTGGTTACGTCCCTGCCGATGCTTTGATTCTGCAAGCATTAGAAGCAGCAAAATAGACGCTTCGCTAATTATGATTACCATGCTTCCAGAGATAGGCACCTCCAGTCACAGCACGCTTTTCACAGTAAATACTTAACCAATAGAAGGATAATTATCCATGAAGACATCATTTTTTATGATCAGCAGATTGGCGATTTTCGCTGCAGCTGCCAGCTTCTTCCCCATAAACCAGGCAGTTTCA
>MDLA01000043.1 GCA_001730015.1 Chromatiales bacterium (ex Bugula neritina AB1)
TCACAGGAACGAGCAGACGCCGCTTTCGATAAACTTAACGATGGGATTTATCAACATCAACAAAACTTGTTAGCTACCAGGAACTCCCGGAGCCAACCTACGAATAATCGTCAGAGAATTCGAGCTGTTGAAAAGATATAAACCTTATGCCGAACAAAATGGAGCGGTAAGCATACCACATGCGGTTTAGTCTAATGGCCGAGAGCTGCGGCTCGCTCTGTCTTCTGACCTTCGTCGTCGGCAGTATTTTCTTGGGTGTTCTGCGACCGTCAGGAGCCATTATATCACCTGAACTCCGGTCGGCACCCGGTACGGGGAGATTGTGCCCAAAGCTGTCGTTGATAAACTATCGATGACAGGCAGCTATCAGAAATACTGCGGACTATCAGTGCTACATATTTCCCATTGACGCTAGTATTTCAGTGCTCCTGCTTACATAGTTTGTGGTCAGCCAGTGACTTTAGAACGTAGCAGTCTGCTGATATATTCTTTCCGTCGCAACCGGTAGATATTCGGGCCAGCTCTTTCTCCAGCAATTTCAATTTTTTTATCTTTATACGGACGTCCGAGAGCTGTGCAGTCGCAATATCAGTTGCCTCACAGCAAGATCTATCAGGATGTTCTTGAAGCTCAATCAAAGAAGTTATGGCGTCAATGGAAAAACCTAGCTCTCTGGCATGTTTTATAAAGCTCAAACGCTCCAACCCGACGGCATTATATCGCCGCTGATTGCCTTCTGTGCGTTCGGCAGGCGGTAAAATCCCTATTTCCTCGTAATATCGAATTGTCGGCACTTTTACCTGCGTCTTTTTTGAGAGTTCCCCAATAGAAAACATAAATCACCCTTGAACCTCTAGCCACTAGAGATATTATACTTGACTTGACTTCAAATCAAAGGCTTATCTTGATGGCAGGGTGTTGTGGAAACGATGCTAAATTCGAAGGTCTATCAACGGAGTACAAGCGGCGTCTCTGGCTGATTATAGTGTTGAACGCAACGATGTTTATCGTCGAGATGACAGCGGGTCACCTCGCCAAATCCCAGGCACTACAGGCAGACGCTCTGGATTTCCTAGGGGATGCTCTGACTTACGGCATCTCGCTGGCTGTGATTGGAGCCTCGATTCAGGTACGCACCAATGCAGCTCTAGCGAAGGGCTTCAGTCTTCTGTTGATGGGACTCTGGGTATTTGGCTCTACGGTCTATCGAGTCTTCTATGTTGGTGTACCAGAGGCAGAAATCATGGGTTTTGTGGGGTTTCTGGCGTTACTTACCAATCTCGCCAGTGTAGTTTTACTCGTACGCTACAAAGATGGCGATGCCAATGTCCGCTCAGTTTGGTTATGTTCACGAAACGATGCCATAGGAAATGTCGCTGTAATGTTTGCTGCATTAGGTGTGTGGGGAACGTCGAGTGGTTGGCCTGATCTAATTGTCGCGATGATTATGGCTGGTCTCTTTCTATCCTCCGCCTTTCTGATTGTACGCCAGGCTTTAGCAGAACGCCGTGAGAGTATCGGCGATCAACGTACGCAGTATTGAATCAATTAGTCAGTCAGACAAGACACAGCTTTTTCGTTTCCAGTAGAGCTATTGTGATAGGAGATAGTTATGGCTTTGATCATTAATAGGCTGCTGAGGTTCGCTGGCGCAGTCGCCGCGTTTGTCTTCTTACCAGGCTTGATCGCAACGTCCATTTTTGACATCACTACACGCCGATTTCTACAGCTCGGCTCAACTCCGCTGCAGGAACTGACATGGCACTTTTTCTTCGCCTGTGTGATGTTCGGCATTGGTTATACCTATCTTGCCGATAAGCATGTCCGAGTCGATATCATAAGGGAACGCTTACCAGTGCATTGGCAAATTCGCATCGAGCGTACGCTTCTGGTTGTCTTGTTAATTCCCTTCTCGTTAATAATGATGTGGTTTGGCTCACGGATGACGTGGCTTTCGTTTATCCAAGATGAAGGTTCCAGGGCTTCTCTTGGTCTCTCTTCACGCTGGATCATCAAATCAGCGCTTCCAGTCGGCGCGTTTTTAATGTTTCTGGCCTGCTGCTATCGTCTGGTGCGACCCAACGGGATCAACGAGGAACACGATGATGCTAGTTGAGTATCTCCCGTTACTAATGCTAATTACCATGGCGGTACTGTTGTTCACCGGATTTCCGGTAGGCGGCATACTTGCGGGGGTTGCCATTGGTTTCGCGCTTATCGGCGTCGTTATTGATGAGTTTCCTGTCCAGGCACTGTACTTATTTCCGGATCGTGTCTACAACGCTGTAGGAGAAAACCTTGTCTATCCCGCTGTACCGATGTTGCTCTTTATGGGCATTGCATTAGAAAAGAGCGGTGCGGCGCGAGAACTGTTGTTGTGTTTACAAAGGCTCTTCTCATGGGTACCTGGAAGCATGTGCATATCTGTGATCCTTGTGGGCCTGCTGTTGGCACCGATGGCGGGTGTGGTCGGGGCGTCCGTCGCCACTATCACACTTGCGGCGTTACCGACGATGCTAGTGCAACGCTACCGGCCGGAGGTCGCCACTGGGGCAATAGCAGCAGCGGGTACCCTTGGGGTCATCGCACCACCTGCCATAATGCTGTTCTTTCTGTCTGATGCTCTTGAGGCGACCATAGCCACAGTATTTCTGGCTCCAATTATCCCGGTCTTGCTTCTGGCCTCAGTATTCATTGTCTACTTCGTCCTCATAGATGTGATCAGGCCGCGTGCTCCCGTACAGGAAACTCTGGAAGTTGCGTCGTACTCTTTTATTGTCTACGTGCTGCGCAGTTTGGTGTTGCCTGTTGGCCTTATCGCGCTGGTTCTAGGAGCCATCATTACAGGAGTTGTTGCTCCATCCGAGGCGGCAGCCGTTGGAGCGGTTGGAGCTGCGACTCTGATTTTTGTCTATCGAGGTTTTGACTTTTCGTTGCTACTTGATGCGCTCTTTCGCACGATGATTATCACTGCCATGGTTTTCTTTGTCGTTTTGGGAGCGAGTGTGTTCTCGCTGGTGTTTCGTTTTTATGGTGGTGATGATATCGCCATTGGTCTGTTCGAGGGATTGGCTTTGTCTGATTTCAGCATTTTGCTGATTGTGCTGCTGATTCTGTTCATTCTCGGCTTTTTCATTGACTGGATTGAAATAGTACTGGTCTCACTGCCGATCCTCTATCCGGTGATTCAGGAATTGGATTTCTCGGTTTATGTTGGTTCTGCGTCACTTGCCAAGGTCTGGATAGCAGCGCTGATTGCCCTGGTTCTGCAAACCTCTTTTCTAACACCGCCTTTTGGGTTTGCTCTGTTCTTTCTGAAAGGCTCAGCACCTCCAGAAATTACTATGACTCAAATCTATCGCGGGGCAGTTCCACTGGTTGTACTGCAACTTGTTATCATCACCTCGGTGTTGGCAGTGCCGGAAATTGCGACATGGCTACCAGGTACCGCACTTGGATTTCGGTAAATAGTTGGATATTTGAACAGGTAACTAAGTGAGCAAGCAGGCGGATTCAAAAAATAGTACAGTAGCTTTGAGTTCCAGCTGTGGTGAGAACTCGAACTCATCCAGTCGAGCGTGGACATGGTTGTTTGGCGCTTGGATCGTAGCGCTTGCAGCTTCATTGGGTGTGTTGTTCATCGGCGAAGTACTCGGACAGGAACCTTGCAATCTATGCTGGTATCAACGCATCGCGATGTTCCCACTGGCTGCGATGCTCGGCCTTGTCTGTTTATACAACGCTTTGCCGCTGGCACTCGCGGGTGGCCTGGTCACGCTTTGGCACACACTACTATATATGGGACTCATTTCAGAGGCTATCGTGCCATGCTCGATTGATGGACCTTCCTGTACGGACGCCAACATGACTATCGTGGGTTTACCACTGCCAATGATTTCACTGGCAAGTTTTATTGTGATTGCACTATTGTTGACCTGAATACCAAAATACTAGACAGCAAAGATAAAAAATGAATAGACGCAATATCATTATCGGTACGGTGGTGGCAGCAGCAGGATGGTTCGGGGTGGGGGCGTTGTTGGTTCAGAAAAACCAAACACCGCAAAACAGCGCACCTGTTGTCAGTGAAGACACACCGCTGATTCGGTCTTATGCGCCCGTCATGGGTAACAAAGACGCGCCAGTTACTATTGTGGAGTTCTTTGATCCAGCCTGTGAGGCTTGCCGCGCTTTTCATCCCGTAGTTAAGGAAATTCTGAATCAATACCCAGACGACGTTCGTGTTGTCTTGCGCTATGCAACATTCCATGAAGGATCTGACGTAGCGGTAGGAATGCTTGAAGCGGCCCGTCTGCAAGGTGTATTCGAACCTGTTCTGGAAGCATTACTGGACGCTCAACCTCAATGGGCCAATCACGGTGCACCTCGTATTGATCTGGCCTGGGATGCCGCGGCGGCGGCCGGGCTTGATATCGACACGGCTCAATCTGACATGCAATCAACAGAGATTGTTAAACGAATCGAACAGGAACAAGCTGATGTGAAGACGGTACGGGTTAGACAAACCCCGACTTTCTTCGTTGATGGCCGTCCTCTACTTCAGTTTGGCGCAGATGAATTACGGGAAATGGTCAGACTTCAAGTCGAAGCAAAAAAGAAAACCACGTAACTTGCCAAAAGTGTTCGTGGATATGAGTTGACAGTGATAAAAGGTGCCTAATGGAGCAAAAATATCTTCCGCTTTTGATGGTGAGTCTGTTCTTTGTTATCGTCATAATAGGCAGAGTCGGTGTGCAACTGGCTTCGGTGGGCGATAGTGGGATCCGACACGCGGGCAAGTTAAAGACAACCAGAGCAGTTTTTATCAGTTATTTGATGTTTGGGACACTAGTCGTACAGCTACTTCTGTCTTTACTTTATTCGGCAGACATAATTGAGCCCCAGATAGCGTTGAGCAATACAGTTACCGGGTTAGGCCTGGCACTATGCATTGGGGGAATTCTATCTGCCAGCTACTCGCAGTTCGCGATGGGCAGCAATTGGAGAATCGGTGTTGATCCACATGAAAAAACGGAACTCGTCACCTCCGGCATCTATTCCAAGGTACGAAATCCGATATACACAGCGTGCATTGTGCACGGTATTGGCTTGCTTCTTTTAGCACCTAACGTTTTGATGTTGCTGACTGGGGTCATTGGCTTCTTTGCTATCACTGCCTATGTGCGACAGATTGAAGAGCCGTACCTGGTCAAGTTGCATGGGCAAAAATACCTGTACTATATGGAAAGAACTGGGTCATTTTTGCCTCGTATATTTTGAGCAATGGATTCTCAGGATAGTTCACATTGGTTTTTCCAGGTAGCCAACTACAGCACGCATTACGCGGCCATGTAAATTTTCGAAATTGGTTTGGCCGGCCTGAGTCGCCGCATGGGTCAATCCATGTGCTATGGCGATAAGATCGAACGCGGTATCTTCGGGGTTCACTATGCTGTGCTCCTTGAGCAGATTCGTAACCACCTCTGCCATCGCCATTTTTAGTGCCTGTGTCTCGTGGTCGAGTGGCAGGTCATCCTCCGCCCGTTCAAGATGCTGAGTCAGCTCCGGGTTTTTCATGTGATGCCTGAGGGCCGCTGTGACTAACTCTTCAATAGCCACTACCATGCGCTGATCCTTTGTATTTTCAACTGCCTTCCGGAAATCCTGGAGCATTTGACGCCGCATATCGCGAATCAAGCACGCCAGAATAGCTTCTTTATCAGGAAAGTACTGGTAAAGGGAGCCGATCGATACACCCGCTCTATCAGCGATCTGGTTAGTTCCGAATCCATCCAGTCCGCGGGTACAAATCAACTCACCTGTCGCTTGCAGAATAACGTCCATAGTATTCTGGCTGCGCTTCTGCCGGGGTGCTTTACGTGGATTCAGGGAGCTGTCATTTTGATTGTTTTTGACCATCTCTTTCCCGAAGCTGGCTGCGATCGAAGCTCCGTATTACTAAAGTAATTTTCGCGTTAATGCCAGAAATTTAATGTGTGAAATGTGAGCCTGCAACGGGACTCGTATCAAAATGACTGGTGCATCAAACGAAAGTTATTGAATAAAAACAGTTTTTTCGATGATTTGCTACTCGGCAAACGCGAGCCTGCATTGAATACCGGTACGCTAAGCTAAGTGCCCTGGATCTTTAGAGAAAATTACCAGTGATTGAATCATCGGAGAAAAAATCTACAAGAAATGCACACAGAATGCTTATGGCCAGTGGGGCATTTTATTTACTGATTGCGTTTGAGTTTTTCTATATGGCAAGCCCTTTTGCGGCCTACTTTTACACCGTTTATGGGCCCGGGCTGGACAGTTTGCAGGCGTGGGGCCTGTCCGGCTGGATGCTGTGGTTCTTCTTGCCGCATATCGTAGCGGAAACCAAATCCGCCCTAATCAACTTCATACCTTTACTGGGTCTGTTGCTTTTCGTCGGCGGACTGTTCGGATTTGCAGTCGGGGCGTTTCAGGTCTACCGGGCAAAGATCCGTAAATCAGGGGCCGTAACAGTAGGGCTATATCGCTATATAAGGCACCCTCAATACACCGCATTGATTGTTGCAAGCATAGGGATGTTACTCATTTGGCCACGCTTTCTGGTTCTGTACAGCACAATTGCAATGGTATTTGCCTATGTGTCGCTGGCCCGTGTCGAGGAACGCATTTGCGCCAAGACCTACGCAAACTACGATAAATACCGATCCGGCACCGGCGGCTTCTTTCCCAGGCTCGTTGGTAACTTTCGTGGTCGCAGGTTGTCAGTCAGATTGCCTCGCCTAATCTCATTTTTAGCAAGCATTGCTTTAATCGTGGTGGCCGCGACAATGATTGCTCTCGGCTTGAGACAACATGCGATTGCGTCCCTTTATACAGTAAAGGACGAACAGGGAATCTATCTGTCTGTCACTCGGCTCAGCGATCAGGAACTCTCCGAAATCGCAGCCATTGCGCGTGCCCACCAAAAAACAGATGAGGCGCTAAAAACATTGCAGGAAGGTGATCGGTTCATTGCTTATGTGCTTCCAACGCAGATGTACGTATCGGAAATTCCGATGAGGTTACCTGATGGGCAGGAATTCGGACACTCAGTTCCCAAAGACCGTGATCTTGCGCGCTACAAGGTGGTTTACACACGTGCAGAATTCTCAAGTGGGGGTTTGCTGGAAACGGAAAACATCCTTCACAACGCCCTTAACAAACATGCGTTGGTCGAAGTACACGTTAACTTAAGGTCTGAGGTCGTAGAAAGCATATCACCACCGCCTGAACAGAGCTTCTATCCAGATATTCAAGTTCCTGTTTTTTAACACTGCGTGACAAAGGCTCACACTAACCGGTTGACTCGATATTATGAAACGAATGCTACCCCCGGTGTTTCTGTTGCTATGTGTTGCGGCGATGGCTCTCTCGCAGATATTTTTTCCAGTCGCTCAGATAGTGCCATGGCCACACCGATTGGTTGCTTTACTGCCACTGATCATCGGTATTGGTATGGCTGTGCTCGGAAAAAGGCAATTTGCAAGAGAAGGCACCAACATTCATACATTCAACGATCCGGACAAGATGATAACCACTGGACTGTTTGCCTATAGTCGAAACCCGATGTATCTTGGATTTGCCATCGCGGCATTCAGTGCTGCCATTTGTATGGGAGGTGCGGTCCCCCTGGGTATTGCGTTAATACACTTTGTGGTTCTTGATCGATGGTACGTAAGTTTTGAAGAGGAGAGGATGTCCGAACAATTCGGCGATGCTTACGATGACTATTTGCTTCAAGTAAGACGTTGGCTGTAACAACTAGTTCAACATAGGGTTTGTCTTATAGGGTATGCTCAATCATTCTATTTGCTAAGAATATTGGCCATCGGTTTCTAAGCTACCAGAACCGCTCTCAGATTAACGCCGGAAGTCAATAACAACCATGATGTAGTCGCCTAGGATTAATTAACAACTAATTATCGTCAGAATATTGTTAGTTGCACCTGTGCAATATTTATAGTTAAACTTCCGCTATACAATCTTATCAACCAGCACAACAAGAGAGTTTTTTTACATCCATGTCGAATGTCTGTGCGGCGAGTTTCAGTCCCTCAACCGTAGTCAAATACGGGAAAATCATTTCACCCAGCTGCCGGTAAGTCATTCCTGCGCTTATTGCTATGGCCGCTGCTTGAATGCTGTCCGCGCCTTCTGGCGCTAATATGTGGGCGCCAAGTAGCTTGTCGGTACTACCGTCAGCGACGAGTTTTATCAGACCACGAGTGTCGCGAGCCGCCAGTGCTCTGGGTACGTTATCAAGAGTTAATGTAGATGTTTTGACTTCATAACCTTGCGATGTAGCTGCGGCTTCAGTTAATCCAACGCTAGCCACCTGAGGATCTGTAAATACTACAGCGGGCATCACAGCATTGTCATACTTGAGTGAATTACTGTTCATAGCATTACGCGCTGCGATCTTTGCCCCATACGCTGCCATGTACACGAACTGGTCTGTGCCAGTTACATCACCAGCAGCATAAACACCTTCTCGTGATGTGCACATGTGGCTATCTACTTCGATGCCGTGATTACCCCTAGTGCGGATGTTCGCTGCAGCCAGGTTCAAGCTTTGCGTATTGGGTGTTCTGCCTGTGGCAACAAGGAGTTTTTCAGCATCCAACACTTGGCAGGAATCATCGATGTCTACGCTAAGCTTGAGTCCAGTATTCGTTTTCTCAATTTCGCAATAAGCATTGCAAGTGAGTACGCGTATGCCTTCGGCCTGAAAATACTCGGTTAACGCCGAACTGATCTCTGGCTCAGCTTCTGGCAATAGCCCTCGTCGGCTCACGATCGTGACTTCGACACCCGCTCGTGCAAATATTTGTGCGGTCTCTACACCGATGTAACCTGCGCCGATCACCAATAATGATGCAGGCAGTTGCTCCATCTCGAGCGCTGTCGTACTGGTGAGATAAGGGATAGTATTAATGCCAGGTATTTCCGGTATCTGCGCTTGCGACCCGGTGGCAATGATGATCTTTCCTACGTCTAACAGTTCACCATCGACTGTCAAGTCTCCACTCTCTGTAAACGAAGCTTTCCCTTCTTTGTATGCGATCGTGTTGTAGCTTGGTAATACATCAATGTATTTTGCGTTTCGGAGTTCGTCAACCAGCGCTTGTTTTTGAGCAACTACCGCACTCCAGTCAGTCACACTGGCAGTCACCTCAATACCGTCGAATCGTTTCGACGCAGCGGCGTTGTGCAGTGATTCAGCGGCTCTAATCAGAGTTTTCGATGGCACACAGCCGACGTTGACACAGGTGCCGCCGATAGTATCGTAGCCAATCAGTGCAACACGAGCGCCTTCATCGGCGGCGGTAATCGCAGCCGAAAATCCAGCTGAACCCGCGCCGATAACAGCAACATCAAACACATTCTCATCGGATGAATCGCAACAATCTGACATGGTGTTCTCTGAAGGTAGTTAACCGGGATTGGAGTTGGAGTGTTGTCTTCTACGCCAAAGTGCGTAGACGGTTATCCCTACAAATATCGCCAATGCGGGCAGTAACACCACATCGAGGTAACCGACGACAGCAGACAAACCGATCGCTCCCAGAAGAACAACAAGCACCGGAGTAAAGCAGCATAGCGCTGCGACGATAGTGCCAATAATACCCGTGGTGAGCAGCGCCCTATTACTCATGAACCGCTTTCAGGTTTGATGACGGTGGACTTATATCCGATGTCAGCTGTGGCACCCAGAATGTCCTCGACTGATGCAATGGTATCGTCATACACCACCGCGCAGGTCTTTGACTTCAACTCTGCTTTGGCGGATTGGACACCATCGATAAACATGACCGCCTGCTCCACCATATAAGGGCAGCTTGGGCAGTCCATGCCAGGCACGGATAAGGTGATTGTTTGTTCAGCGGCTAGCGATACCACACTAGTTAATAACAAGAATGGCAACAACAGTATAGAACGAATCTTCATGGTTATAGTTCCTCTAAGTTATTCAAGAATGAGTGGCACGATATAGGGCCATAAGAAGGCAATTAGTACGAGAGCTGTCGCCAGATACAACATGGTTTTCACCAAACGATGGGGCAACGGCCGAGAGCAGGCCATACCGTCCTCACAGGCTTGCTTTGGTTTCCGGTACACCAACCAATATCCATAACCCTGGCAAAGCACCGTGAGCGCAATAAAAAAGGGCTGGTACGGTGATAGTGCCGTTAAAAGACCAATCCAGGCACCGCTAATGCCCAAACTCAACAACACCAACGGCAATATGCAGCACGTT
>MDLA01000044.1 GCA_001730015.1 Chromatiales bacterium (ex Bugula neritina AB1)
TCATTGATGAGGAGGTCGAAAAATTCTTCGTGAAAAGCCTCCAGCTAGATGTGCTTACTATGGAACTGGAACACGAATGATCGGGTCAAAAATAGGGGATTTTAACTCCGAAACTTGAGTTAAGAAAATAAATGAGGGTGACGGTTATTACAGCGTTGGCTGGCGCTTCAGGGAAGATAAACTGTTTTGTCGAGACAATCTTTTTAGCTTTTTAAGTGGCATTGATGCAGACAGAGTGAAGGCTGTCATGAATACCGAAAATGGAGTATTTGGCTACAACATGGCAGATGGTTCACTGACTGAACTCGCATTGTTTGGGCGCGGGCAAAGCTGTATAGAGATTATTAACACAACGGTAAATGAAGAGTGGGAAGTTCGGCTACAGCAGTGTCAGGTAGATAAGGATTTACTGCGCAGTCAGTGACTGACTCTCGTGATTTGGGTTGAGCAATTTTTCGTTACCGGACTTTGTTCGCGCCTGATTGCCTGCCAGAATCGTAGAGCGCCAATACACAAAGACAAGCGGTGGTTATTGCCGCGGTGGTCAGCACAATTGTCGGCACGGTCGATATTCGGTCAAAGTACAAGGATAAAATGAACCCTGCTGCAAAACTCGCAGCCGCTGTCAGCGATACCAGGCAAAGGTGCAATCGAATTGATGGTGTTCGGGAAAAACTGAATATCACGGTCGGCAGTAGTAAAAATGCGATGCTAAAAAGCAGCCCCATTGCATAGATCGAGGTGCTGATCAGCAGCAATGTGATTACCCGAAACAGGTGTAAATAGAACTGGTTTCTAAGCTGTCTGGCACCGAGAACCGATATGATAAATGAGTGGTTTGTAATCGGTTTCCACCACACTGCCAGTGATAGTAACGCTGCCCCTGAAACAGATGAGGTAAACCACAATGTGTTACCGGTCAATGTCACAATATCCCCAAAGAATGCCTGTGACATATGGCTTTCCAGTGCAGGAAAGTAGGAAATCAGCCAGTAACTGATCGCGAGCAACAGAATAAAAAGCGCCAGATAGATGTTCGTTTTACTGCTGCGTTTACCCAGCGTCAGCTTTTCCCCGAAAAAATAGAAGAGCGTTGCCGTAATGACTCCAGTGACCAGTGGAACCGGACTGCCGCTGATGTCCGTGTGACCACCGATCATTAATACCACTCCCAGTAAAACACCGACAGTCGCCGCCTGGCTGACTACCAGACTTTGCAGTGACTGATCTCTTGATGCTAGGTGGCAGCCGAGCAGTGCCAGTGCTGCGGCACAAAGCAGGCCGGAATAAACTGCACCGGTGTAGAGGGCGAGTAAATCGATCATAATGCGATGTGTTTTATAGTGAGCTCACCTAACAATGGATCGCTTTCGAAGCCCTCATGGGTGCTAAGTATTACGCATTTATTCAGCCTCTTGACATAACTGCCTAGCGATGAAGCCATTATCTGTCTACTGTCGGTATCCAGGTGATTAAAAGGTTCATCGAGAACTATTAATTCAGGTTCTTGCAGGAAGATACTCGTCAACAGGGTTCGGCGCTTCTCGCCACCACTCGCGTTGTTCCAGCCGAGATCGAGGTGTTCACTGGTGAGCAGATTAAAGCCAGTGATCTCATCATCGTCGACAGTTCGATCAACAGAAACCTGTAGTACATCTCGCAAACTGAAAGGCATATGGGTCTGTGTATCCTGCATTTGGGGCAGGTAGCTAATTGCGGGCTCTGGCACTTGCAGATGCACAAATCCACTGTCGAGAGGACGCATGCCCAGAATGATTTCAATTAACGTAGATTTTCCCGCACCGTTAGGGCCGGTTAGCAAAAGAAATTGACCGGCTTCCAGATCAATATTGACATTGCATCCAAGGCTGCGTCTGTCAGGGGTAGAGAAGTTGACGCTGCAAAGGGAAAGGATAGTGGAGCCCCGGTTCAATTCTGCTTTGCAGCCTGCAATATTGATTCTGCTAGATGATGCTGGAGCGCTGCGTAGTCGTTTATATCGCCGTGTGTTTGAATTGACGTTGATACTTTGATGAAGGGCACGCCCGACAACGTTGTAAAACGCTGTAGTACTTTTGTGGGGTTGTGGCTCGATGCAACCAGTAACTGCACGCCTTCTTTCTTCGCACTGATAGAGGTCTTGGCCAGTCTGCCCGCTGATGGTGGTACACCGGGAACAGCCTCAAGAGCGCCAACTGAGTTAAGCCCATAAGCATCGAAAAAATAGCCAAAGTCTTTGTGGTACTCAAGAAATTTATAGGGCTTGAGTGGATCAAGCTTCGTCTGAATTTCACCTTGCAGCGCAGTGAGTGAGTCCGACAGTGTTTCGAAGTTCTGAATAAATACCTCGGCGTTGTCCGGTTGTAGTTTTATCAGTACACCGAGAATATTTTCCCCGGCCTGAAGCATATGCGAAGGGCTGAGATGATAGTGCGGATTGCCATCCGGGTGCACATCGCCCATCGATCTGTCTACTCTGCCGCTGATTACATCCAGAGCATCTATGCCGACGCTCGAGTCACAGTAGCCTTGGCCACCAGGTTGCACCTGCGCGTTGGCTGATTTTGATAGGACCTTGGGGATCCACCCTATTTCCAGATCCATACCAACTATGCAGATGGCATCGGCGTTCGATACCAAGTGAATATATCCTGGCACCGCATCCACATAGTGTGGATCCTCTGCACCGCTAAGCAGGGCAGTAACCTGAACGTTTTCGCCGCCTAACTGCTGTGCAAGCCAGCTCAGATCAGTTGTGGTAGTAATGAAATTGAGCGGGGCGGCCGCAAGTGCTGTCGAAAACAACTTGAACAACAATGGCGCAAACAGGATTGCGAGTCTTTTCATACCTGAGCTTCTTTCTTGTATAGAAACGTTTTTAGTCAGAACGTGTGCGCAGGATGTGCACCGAGTATAAAGGTTGCCTGAAACTGCAGAAAACGATCGCGATCAATGGTGCGGTCATCGACTGTATCGCGTCTGTCGTTATAGGCAATTCGAAACGTTGCAAATTCACTGGATCGGTAAGTTAGGGTGGGTACCCATGCGAAGTTGAGGTTGTCTTCACCGCGTCCAAGTGCATCTTGCTGGCTTAGTACACTAAAGGCGTCAAGGCGCAGCCCAAGTTGCCAGCGCGGATTAAAGCCGTACTGTCCGTAGAGGTAGCCACCCAGTGATCGCTCTTTGCCACCGGGATCGCGGGTTTCCTCGCGATACCAGGTCTCTGATTGAAGCAGATATTTAAGGGTTCGTGCCTCGCGTTTTTTGGCCACGAAGTCGAGTCCGAAAGTCAGTGTTTCGGTATTCTCTGAAGACGTTCGGCCAACATAGTTGAATCCGAACTCTGCGTCTCCCAGCTGGCCTGCACCAAACGATGTTGACAGTCGCGTATAGTGGGTAGGGATGTCCGGCTTGGTACCCTCGTTGTGAGTATGACCGAAAGTCCAGCCCGAGGTTACCCCCACGGTCAGTTCGACAAAACGAGGCAACGGCAGCAAGTAACTCAACTCTGCGCCGGTATCAATTATGCCTTCATCATCAAAGAAGCGAGTGTGAACTTCAGGCGCGCTGATAAACGGCCAGTCGTGCTGGTGAAACCGCTGCAGACGACCGAATGCCGGAAACATTTGTCCGATTCGAAAACGCCCACGCGGGATTATCTTGCTTGAGCCTATCCACAATTCATGGGTTTCGAAAAAGAGTTCGCCACGTTCATCGTGAGCAGTAGCGCTGGCAACGGCATTAAAGTGATGATCTACAGGCGCGTAGAACATCAACTCGAAAGAGCGTGGCGACAAACGCTCTACAGCATCGGAGTCACTGGACAGGGCCTGTTCCGCCAGTAGATCGCCCGCTAACGAAATCTGCAGACCGGTAGCGCCAAGGCTGCTGGCAATACTACTGCTGTAAACCGTGAATGAACCAGCGGCTATCAATGTAGCCGCTGCTGCAAGGCTTCTAGAAGCCATCAGTCTTCAAATCGATCTTCGCTTGCTTCGGCAGCAGTGATTTCCGCACCGTTAATTGTCAAGCCCCAGAATGCCCCCGCGCCCTGACTGCTAACTGAGCCGGTAACTTCGCTGTTTTCAAGTGTTGTGGCCTCGTCAAATGCAGTCTCACCTGCGGGCCAGATAAGCACATGAGTAGGGTTCTCATCGTTGTGCACATCCATCAGAATGTTAATTGCCTGGTCAGCGGCAACCCCGGTAAACCCGCTGGAAATATCGGCACCGTCAACGGTTACCTCCAGGCTGGTTGGCGTGTTGGCGGGGCGGCTGACAACGAGATCTATACCATTGGCCAGCTGATCGTCGGCATAGGCGTGGATAGTGAAGCTTTCACCTTCGTCGAGAAGTGCTGCCACTTGAAGGTGCCTGCCGCTATCGATCGCACCGAGCGATGACGTGAAAATCACACTGCCTATGCCATTAATATTGTTATCAGCGACTGTCGGTACTCCTGACAGTACTGTGTTTGCTTCGATTGCTGTGGTCGACACTGCCGATCCATCGTCATTACTGCTGCCACAGGCAGTAATGGCCAATGCAGACGCCAGAATGGTTCCTCGCAACAAGATTTCAGAATATTTCACAGGTTAGCCTCAGCATGTTTTTAAAGAATAGTGTTTTCGGCTTGCCGCAAATGGCAGCCCAAAACAGCTTGTAAACTATAGTTATGATACATCATAACATTTATTTTTCAACATCAGGGTGATGTCTTATCGCAATTTGCCTGGAAACTGCCCTCACGCCGTGTTCGCGGTTATGGCTCGGCATAAAGCTCGTAACGTTGCAGTGTCATTGTGTAAGCTGACTCAGCTATATCATTTTCCAGTAAGTCTGTATTAAGTTCACCGGAGAGCCAGTACGGCGTGTATATGTCGTCTATTTCGACACCTTGTTCACTGTGCACCAGAATTATCTGATTTGGCGGTGGAGGGGGCAGGTGGAGGCAGGCACCGAAGAATGGCACGGCAAAGAAGGCGGTGGCTTGCTGGTCGTTGTTGTAGTCAACAGGCACAAGATAGCCTGCAATGCGAATGTCCGTGCCGTCCAGCTCCGGCCTGACGTTTGATGAAACCAATGCTTGCTGGTATCTGTCCTTGGGTACTGCGATCGAGGATTTCAACATGCCTGCCCGCTTGTCCTCTGCAGCGCCTTCAGACACCTGGGAAACGTAGTCTGGAGGATTCAGCAATGCCTCCAGGTCATTAGCGGGCATCAGGTCTGTCCAGTCCACCGTTTTGTAGTCAGTAGAGATGTTCGTGGGTGCGCGGCCGAGATAGTTCTGAATCGCCGGGTTATCGCAGGCAGTCGCAAGTAATGCGGTGGCCGAGCAAGCGAACAACATTCTCCGGATCAACAACGGATTTTCTCCTGCTTTCTGATTTTTTTACAGCTGGAGTGGCAAGTGCGCTGGATCGTGTCTGGTGAGGGTTTCTGTGTAGAAGAAAAATAATCTGAAAACACTGAAAGTCATAAGAGGTCTGGCGCGACGTTAATGATATGTTGTAACATAAATCGGTGGTATTGTTGTGGAACTTATAGAAGCTGTCATTGTTAACGCGTCTTGATGAAATATTTCTCTGTCTCACCACTGAATTAAACCGTCTTTCCAGTTCGGTTATTAACTTAAAAGGAACACTCCTATATCTGTCTATGCTCGGTTTGCCTCAACATTTGCCTGCGTGGCGTTTGTTGTACTGGGCACCGGCGTTAATGTTTCGGTGCAGGCAGCTAGCCTAACGATTGCAACGGCTTTCGGGCCCACCGCCGAGGTGCCTGATCCGCGTGCCGGGTACAACGGGTGGATGTCTAATCAAACCGGTGTCACGGAAACACTGATGGGCATCGATTACGACATGAACCTTTATCCACGCGTGGCAGAAGGGATTGAACAGGTTAGTCCCATGCAGTGGCGGGTGACTCTACGCGAAGGCGTGCAATTTCATGACGGGTCGCCGGTTACCGCCCAGTCGGTGGTAGATTCAATAAATGCAATCCTTGAAGAGGGTAACGCCGGCCACAATGCACGGGTTGCGAAACTGCTTGATCTTGCTGGCATGACTATCGATGGTGATCGCGTTGTCGTGTTCGACACCAACAAACCGAACGCGGCGTTTCCGTGGTCACTGTCCGAACCTGCGATCGCTGTATTAGGGTCTGCGTCGGAAGAATTCCCGATCAATGCAACCGGACCCTATATCTTTCGCGAGGCTGTGCCAGAGCAGTTATACCGCGCTGAGGCAAACTCTGACTATCGCGACGGTACTCCCGGATTGTCTGAAGTGCGAGTAGTGGTCGCGGGTGATCCTGCCAGCGCTGCATTGGCTTTCGAAGCTGGTGAAGCGGACCTGGTAATCAACTACCCTGAAGCTGATTTTGAACGCATTCAAAGTACCGGTGCGCAGGGTTTTTCTGCACCGACTGCACGTTTGTATTTTTATACGGTTAATGCGGCCAACGGTCCCATGGCCAATCCCTTGATTCGCCGTGCCGTGTCATTGGCCATTGACCGACAAGGCGTTGTCGATGTGGCGCTCTCAGGTGTGGGCGGTGTTCCTGCCGGTACCGTCTATCCCGAGGGCAAGGGTTGGGCCGCTGATATACAACCGAACTACGATTCAGCCATGACCGAAGAACTGTTGGCTGACGCAGGCGCGGTCAAGGAAGGAGGGCGCTGGATGCTCGACGGCGAGCTACTTGAAATTGATATTGTTACCTACTCGGGGCGAGCAGCACTGCCACCCACCGCTGAGTTAACGCAGGCTTTTTTGCAGGCCATCGGGGTCCCAGCAACAGTCAGTGTTGGTGAATATGGCGCCAGTAACGATGCGATTGCCGACGGGTCAGCTGATCTTTTTTTTACAGGCATGGGCCACTACACCGCAGGGCGATCCGGGTGGTGTGCTGGAGGCACTGCTTAAGTCGGATGGAGGTTCTAACAGTGGTAAATACTCGAACCCCGAACTCGACAAGTTACTCGACAGCGGACGCGAATCCTTCGAGCAGGCACAGCGTAAAGTCATATATGATCAGGTGCAGGAACTTGTGGCTGCAGATGCGGCGCTGATACCTGTGTTTCACGTAAGTCAGGTGAATGTAGGGCGGGCCGAACTGAAAAACTACGCGGTACATCCGACCGAGACTTACTGGGTAACTCATGAAACGACTATTTCAGAATAAGCACATTTTGGGCGTTCACAACGAGTGACGCTTACCGCAACAGGCCTGAGTGTTGTGCACTCAGGCCGCACGCTTTTACATCCCGTCACGCTTAGCATTGCCGCGGGCGAACGTATCGGACTGGTGGGTGCATCCGGCTCCGGAAAATCAACGTTAGGCAATGCACTGGTTGATGAGCTATCCAGCCAAGGCGTCAGTGTTGCGCATGTTCCGCAAAGCCCCGATGAAGCGCTTGACCCGTTGCGCAGTATGGCATTTCAATGGCATGAAGCAGAGCGCGCCCTGAATCAACAACCAGACCCGACCAGACAACAACAGCTGTTTAGCGCACTGCAAATAGAAGGGGGCGACCTGCTTAAACGTCCTTGGGGTTGGAGCCGGGGCATGCAGCAGCGTTTTGTTATCTCCATGGCATTGATCGGAACGCCTGCGTTGCTGGTACTCGACGAACCTACTTCGGCACTGGATCCGGTTGTTGCGGCGAACACTATGGATTTACTGGATGCCGTTCTCGGTCAAAGCGACAACCAGACAGCGATGTTACTGATCACTCATGACCTTTGGCTGGCGGCACGCAGAGTCTCACGTTTGTTAGTGATGGAAGGAGGCCAAATAGCAGAAGACGCGCCGACGGCGGATATACTTGAGCGACCCCGTACCGGTGCAGCACAAGTGCTGGCCAGTCATCGCAGCTGGTTGTCGCTACCTTGTTCCTGATCTATTCACCATGTTAAAGATCGATTCGGTTTCTGTCAGACGTGGTCAATTGCTAACGCTTAACAATGTGTCACTGAGTCTGGCGCCTGGTCGCACGGTAGCGGTTGTGGGTGAGAGCGGCGCTGGTAAATCCACCTTGATTGCCGCTGTTCTAGGGCTCGTTGCTTTACAGCGAGGATCGATAACCTGGAATGGTGGGCCCGTGCGAAACTGTCGCCCGGCGCTGGTGATGCAGGAGCCGCGAGCGGCGTTTAATCCGGTACTGAGCCTGCGACGCTCGGTACTAGAGCCGGTGGTAGCGACCGGCGCTACAGTCGTGCCAGACACACTAGACAATCTCTGCAAGCGGCTGGAGCTACGCCCTGATTTACTCGACAGGCGCCCGGGTCAGGTGTCTATAGGGCAGGCGCAACGCGCAGGTATTTTGCGCGCACTGATTATAGAGTCTCCGCTGATATTGTTTGATGAGCCGCTGTCAGCACTCGATGCGGTTACGCAAAAACATACTGCACGGCTGATCGCAGACCTGCAAACAGAGCGCGGCTTTGCGGCGTTGATCGTGACGCATGATCTTGGCTACGCCGCAGCGTATGCCGATGAAATAGCCGTGTTGCAAGCGGGGTGCATCGAAGAGGTAACGGCCGCACACCGGTTTGTATCGCAGCCGTCCACAGAATACGGTTGTACGTTGCTTAATGCAGCAATTGCACTGGGTGCACTACAGGCATGATGCATTTTCTGTTCGGCCTGCTGATGCGAGCTATTGTTGTATTGGCAGGGACAGGGGTACTGACTTTCTCATTGTTGTGGCACGCACCCGGTGACCCGGCGTTTGCCATCGCTATGGCTCGGTACGATGCCGTAGTATCGACAGATGTTGTTGATATAGTGCGTGCCGAAGCCGGGCTTGATGCGGGTTTTTGACCGGCATTTGTTGGTTGGGTAGGGCCGTTGTTGACAGGCGATTTTGGCCAGTCTTCGGTAACTGGTCGCCCGGTGTTACCCGAGTTGATAACAGCTGTGTCCTACACCTTTCCGCTGGCGCTGGCAGGGCTGGTCATTGGCCTTTTTATTTCTGTGCCTCTGGCTATTGTTGCCGCGCGCAAGCCTGGCAGTCTGGTTGATCGACTCGCCGTGGGTATAGTGTCACTTGGCGCGGCGATTCCCGCTTACTGGCTCGGGCTGCTATTAATTTTACTCTTTGTGGTCAAGCTTGCATGGTTACCCGCTATGGGTGCGCGCACCCCGGTGCACGCCGTGCTGCCAGCCATGACTCTGGGTTTTGGTGTGGCGGCGGCACTGACCCGTATTATCCGCTCAGGCATTCTAGAGGCTCGCGCACAGCCTTTTCTACCCGCCTTGCAGCGTCGAGGACTGGCAAAGCGATTTATAGGACGGGACCATATAGCCCTGCACGCGGCAATACCAGTTATTACCGTCTTTGGGCTTGAGCTGGCATTCTTGCTGGAAGGTGCGGTGATGGTCGAAGTGATCTTTTCCCGACCCGGACTGGGAAGCTTTCTGGTAAAAGCCATTGAGGCACGTGACTTCCCGAAGGTTCAGGCCGTCGTGTTTCTGCACTGGGGTTTCTCGGCTTTGGTGTACAGCCGCCAATGCCAGAGTGAGGTGCCATGTTGCTTGATGCGCGTATCCATATGCGCTCTACACCGTTGCAGATGATCTGGCCGGGTATGTCGGTAGTGGTGTGTGTGCTGGCGATCAACCTGGCAGGTGACGCATTGCGTGATTCGCTGTCTCACGATAACCTGTGAGCTGTGGGGAGAAAAGGGGTCAATCGTATTACAGTATTTACTAATAAATGCTATTCTACTTAGCAGCCACGGCCCACTCGAATTCAATACGAAGATGCGTTCTACCATGTAATGAACCGTGGCAGGGGGCGTCAAACAATCTTTCATGATCCAGAGTACTGCTCAGCGTTTCTTCAAACGCTGAAAGAAGTGCACAAGCGGTTCGATGCTCAGATCCGTGCGTATTGTTTGATGGGCAATCACTATCATTTTCTGGTAGGAACCCCAAGGGCCAATCTGGATCGCATAATGCGCCACATCATCGGTATTTATACGCAACGCTATAATCGGCTAAAAGGCACAGATGGACCCTTGTTTAGAGGTCGCTATAAATCAATATTGGTTGATGAAGATGCGTACTTGCTACAGGTCGGTCGGTACATCCACCGGAATCCGGCAGAAGTTTAGGTGGCAACGGATAAGGTGCTAGATACATATATCTGGTCTAGCTATCTAGCCTATACAAATCGGGCAACAGCGCCGGATTGGCTGACCCGCGAAATGACCTATCGGATGTTAGGGCAGCGAAACCGTTATGCCGGTTATCGAGCCTACGGGGCACTGGGAAGTGAGCAAGAGTTCCTGCAGTTTTACAGCAAAAGAAGTTTGGCTGG
>MDLA01000045.1 GCA_001730015.1 Chromatiales bacterium (ex Bugula neritina AB1)
CATTCAAAACGACATAATAAACCTGTTTCGATCCACGCCTCCGTGTGGAGGCGAAGTCCGTTAGTCTAACCAGTTGAAAAATAGGCTGAAAAAACGGACAGCGCGCGAACGGATAAACTAATCCAGCAGAGTTCCTATTCGTTTATTCGTCCACGCACGCAATGTTATCAGTTTTCATATTGTTAAAGAGCTTGCGAACCTATCGGGATTTCCGAATCATTTACGGTTCGCGTTCAGATAATTAGCGGTCCACCCAAATCAGTGGCGGGTTTAGCGCCTATGTGCTCAACCTTTGGCCGCCAGTTTTTCCCAAGGTGGTAAAAGCGCAGGCTGTCGTGTGCAGGGTCAATCTCGCTGATCAGTATGTTGCGCAGGTTGACCCAGTCCGCCGGTTCTAATTCTATTTCAAATACAGAATATTGGACCCGTTGCCCATAGTCTTTGCAGGCCTTTGCAACCCGACGTAGGCGGGCTTTGCCACTACTGGTGGCTGTGCTTACATCGTAGGTGACCAGCATCATCATACGTATATATCGCTACTTAGTCAGATACGGGACGTAGGCATCTATGTCCCCACGCAGGTGCCGGGCCATCAGAATGGCCTGAGCGTGTATAACGGTTCCCATCGGCATTTTTTCATCCATAAAGGCGTGAGTGACTTCATCAGATTTTCGCTTTTGCCATTGCTCGATCACTATCTTGCGACCGTCGTCGTTGAGCATGACTGCGCCGGCATCGCCGATTGTGAAGTGTCTTTTGTTCAACTGCTTTCTATTTACTAGCGACAGACAGAGTCGCTCGGCCAATGGTGCGCGGAATTCTTCTGACACATCCAGTGCAAGGCTGGGGCGGCCGGGTCGATCTTTGTGCAGGTAACCGCAGGCAGGATCAAGCCCCACAGTTTCTAGCGCGGATCGGCAGTCGTTCGTTAACAGTACATAGGTAAATGATAGCAACGCATTGACTGCGTCTTTCGGTGGTCGGCGACTGCGGCCACTAAAGGTAAAGTACTCATCTCCGCGCAAAGTGTTGGGAAAGCACTCAAAGTAGATTCTTGCCGCATCACCTTCATAACCGCGCAATTGATCGACTGTATGATCCTGCGGTAGTTTGTCGAGCAGGCGCCCAAGAAGTTTGTCAGCCTGCGTGATTGCGCCATTGGCGTCGCCATGATCGCGTTTTGAGCGACGTAGCAGTGCGCGTTGGTTATACACTTTGGCAGCCACAATGGTGGAGACTATCGTTTTGCAGGTGTTGTCGTCTTCGCTTTTAAGGTATTGCGCTTTTCTGAGTAGAACATTGCCTGCAACCGGACCTTCGACGCGAGCCTGGAATCGCCCGTTCCGATCAAGGTAAGCCACCGTCACACCAGACTCCGAACAATACCCCAGCAAAGGCGCAGACACGCTGACCTGTCCGATGCACACCACGCTCTGAATTAAATGAATAGGCACACGCCCAATCACCTCTCCACCGTTTTTGACAACGATGTTTTTCCCATCTTTAAATACCCATGATCCCTGAGTAGAAATAAACAGTGTGTTAAGATGATGTCGCATCGGTGTACGTCAGTTGTTCCCAGAACCAGCTTTGTGCGCTGCGGGCTTTACCTGTGGTATGCGGTTGACACAGTTCCTTTAACGAGCATGCTTTGCAACGTTTGGTATCGTAGGGGATTGTTGGTGTTTTCAGGTTGTCAATCAACGCCCAGCACTCATGAATTGCCTTTTCTGTGAGTGTTCGCAGCTTATCGTCGAAATTGACTTCGCTGCGGCGTCTGTTCTCCGCATAGTACAAGATTCCAGAGTCGATTCGTTTGTTTAGCATCGATTCAAGGCAAAGTGCCTGTGCACACAGTTGCACTTCGTCTGCCTGATGACGCTTGGGTTTGCCGCGTTTGTATTCAACAGGAACCACAGATTGTGTTTTGCCATCGTGGAATTCAACCACATCAGCTACGCCGTGTATCCGCAGCGTAGTGCATCGCAGCGGCACACTGGTCGATGTGTTCACACCGCGCCTGCGAGACTTTTTTCCAGAGTCGCTGCGCTGGTGTAAAAGCTGTCCTTCAGCGGTGAGACGGTTCTCTGCCCACAAACGCTCTATGTGGATGAGTGCGAATTGCCGAGGGCAGAAAACGTAGTGTTGTAATGCTGAAATAGGCAACGAGTCAGTCTGTACTTCTGATTGCCTGCTGACCGTCATGGATCAGAAGCCTTCTATGATCTGTGGCTGCAGACCATCCAGCGCATTGCTTAGCGCGCTTGCATCAAACTTACCTTCATCGTCGAGTAGATAGCGCAGGCTATCGTGCACCTTTGCAGACGAATACTGTCCCAGTGCACTGTTGTGCTGCCACCATACTACTTGTCTGACAGACATAGATCCTTCCGGCCGGGCGCTGGATGCATCGCCTTCAAACAGTCGAGACAGGACGTTTTTAATGGCCTCCGCATCGTCATCTGAAAAACCAGTGCGCTGTGCCAGTTGTGGATTCATCGCGCCGTACGTGATGTAAGTGGCTTCGTCTACGCGATACTTCATACCCATAGTGTCTGATGCGCGTTTGTTACTGTTGCCTTCGACTTCACCACTTACACTCTTCGTGATTTGCACTTCGCTGATGCTGACATCTTTAGTGGAAAAGGCGGGCTGCAGGCTGATAGGGCCGCGTATGGGTATGGAAACACCGTCTCCTTTGCCCCCTTTACCTTTGTAGGCAAAAATCTGCCCGAAAGCTCTTACATCAAACCACTTTTCACAGGCACGTTTTATCGTTTCGTTTGTATCAGCCTTAGCAGTGAATGCATCTTTACCCAAACCAACGTCTTTACTTTCTGCCCTGTGCCTCAGGCTGGGCATATCGTCGGTTTTGCGATCATCGGACTGCACAAATATTTCTTCACCGGCGTCCTGTAGTCGGTCTCGAATCTTGCGTTTTAAACAAACATCAGACATTTCCCCCAATCCTTCAAAATCTGTGCGAGGGCGGTTACCCATAAGCGGGTCTCCGTTCGGGTTAGCGTTTTTTACGTCAATGATTAATGCGAAATCGATTTTGTTACTGAGACTCATGCTGATACCTCATCTTCTGTGGTGGCGGAGCGTTCTTCTTTGCTTCTATAGATATCCTGTGTTTGCAAGTGGTAACCAAGCAAGAAGCCGGGGCCTAACTTTTTGTTGGTGATTAATTCGTCCTCATGCCCTAGACCTATTATTTCTTGACATCCACGGTTGAATTTTTCCACCGCCCACCACCATTTTTCCTGAGCGGTCAGTTCTACCAAATACGGTTGTATTCGATTCCTGATGAATTGATAAGTGGTGGCAGGCTGACTGGAAAATCGTGACCAGTGTTTCATTGCATGAGTAGCTCTATTGCTATCCGCCCCGTTCTTTCTGCGCTTAAGAGCGGTTTTTTCGAGCCAGTCAACGTAGGCCAGCAACCGCCCAAACAGGTAGTCCCGATTTGTATTGGAACGATCTAACTCCATCTTTATGTCCTCTGGTTTATTTTTGCGGGCACAGTGTCCTTTGTATAGTGCACAGGCGATACAAATAGCGTGTTGCCGCTGCCATTTTTCCTGGTGGTATCCACAAGCCCGCAGAAAGGCGCGTTGAACCATATCCGACGGGACAGATTGCTGTTCCACAATTACCGGTAGCAGTCTCGACACAACTTGTTGCTTAAGCTTATCGTTACTTTTTAGAGTGTCGCCGTATAGTGCAGTGGAGACATCGTATACAGAAGGCGCTCGAATCTGATAAGGCGCTGAACCCGCTTTAATGGCCGCTGCACTGGACCGCAGATACCATGCAAAGTCCCTGTGCCATGCTGCAATCCGGTTATGGTAGTCGTTCCAGTGTGTATCTCTGTAGTAAGCGATAGACATACGGCCGGGCGTGGCAGAGTCTATTACCATCAAGGTGATAGTTTCATCGTATCCAGTGTCCCTTTGAAAACCCTGCATATACTTCTGTAGAGAATTGCTGTAGCGCCGTCCGGCATCCGCTGCTTGGTTGCTCTCCGAAAGTGTGGGTTGCGGTAAGGGTTGGTCAGGGTCAGCTTCTACCCAGGCATTGTCTTCAGTGAGGTCATCACATGGTTGAATCGGAGGGACATCGGAAACTGCCCACGCCACTACTGCGAGGTCCCCACTGCGGTAAGCCTGTTTGCGAGTGAGCAACCACTGCAGCGCGTTATGCGCCTTCTGAGTAGATAGTTGCCCTACCGATGCCCCCTGCAAACCGTTTTCGCTAGCGCTAATTTGGGAATCAGTAAACCGTCCGCGAAATACAAACCCTGAGAAATCATTGGCCGATATAAGCTTGGCTTTGTCACCCGAATGGCGAATTTTCGCCGGATGATTGCTGGCAACAGTTGTGTCCATCCCAGTGGCATAGCACAGAGCGGTGACACCTTTCATTTGGGACTGATACTCAATCCATGCTTGCTGTAAATCGGGCATGTGCCATGTGTCTGGCTGATCTACCTGTGGAGTGTCGATGCGCCACGCTACCAGTGCACCACCTTGCTCGGTTACACCCTTGGTTTTCGGTAAAGATTTAAATAGTGGTTTGTTTCCATGCGACTCCGATAGCTGCGTGGCAAGCAAACCTTCGTTGTCGAGAACCACAATTCCCACACTAACAAGATCGGCAATGACATTTCGCTTGCTAACGTACTTCAACACAGCCTGCACAGCAGAGTGTGTGCTGTTAGATTTCGCCCATGCAGTTAGCTGCTCATGGTAAAAATCAAAATAACCCGCCTTTGCGCCCCCAAAGTCCGGATAGTCTGCGGCCACATATTGCAGCTTATCCGCAAACGGGTGAGGGGCTGCTCCACTGCTGCGTCCTGCTGACTGCTCAGTGGTAGGCAGAACGATTTGTTCTGCTTTGTCCGGCGCATACGCATGCAGAAAATTGCCATCTCCATCGATGGTAACCTGGATGTGCGAGTTCTGTATGCTGTGATTAATGGGAATCGGTTTTTCTTCAATCTGATCGTTACAGAGAGCCGCTTCGTAGGTTTCCTCCAGCCTTGCAAGCCAGCTCATAATGCTGCCTCTGTGATTTCTACGCTGCTATGGTTCTCGTCAAGTGTGAACTTTTTGGCTGTCATTGGTCGCACTGTTTCTACAATGTCGCACTGCTCCGGTGGCATGAACTCCACCACACCATTGACCATACGAGGTCGCCAGAGTCTTGATACTAATTGCTCGTCACCTGTTTCGTCCGGGTAACCAAAGCTATGAAACATGACGCCGAAATCGAGTTGATCGAGATCATCATAAGGGCTTACACCTTCGCCAAAATCGCAAGGCTCGACGTAACCCTGACAATCGCGTACACCCAGAAAAATGTCCTGCCGTCCTCCCTTATCGAGACAGCGTTTTGCGATGGCGTAGTGTTTGCCATCGATGCGGTCAGCTTCTAGTTCAGGGCGATGCAGGTTCCACTTAAAATGAGCCTGCACCTGATATTCAACGTCATTCAGGAAGGTGTAATTGGCGAGGTCATTGCCGCCGCTCCATTTGAGCGGTTTCACGCTTTTGGTGCGGGTTCTAATTGGTTTCATGACTCGCAGTTTGTCTACCTGCCAGACAATGGTTGGCTTCCAGTAGATAGATTTGAGCACGCCTTTTATGGCTTCGTAGGTGGGGATCTGGTAGCTGAATTTCTCGCCACCGGTGCGGGTGATGGGGTCGGTAAATAATGCGTATTTTCCCCAAACACGAAAACTGATTTGGTTTTTCACCTATTACCTCCGTAATGCGTTACCGCTAAACGACTGCTGCTATTTCCACAGAGCTCTGAGTAAATCCTTAATCAAATCGATGATCGTGATCGCCAAAAGCTGTCCAATGTGTTTTTGAGCGTCTCGCGACACGATTTCAAGGATTTCGTTCAGCCAATCCCGGATCCAAAATACAGCTTTCCAAAGCTGCGGATGCCAGTAGGATTGCAAGCGCTTTCGCTTCTCAATGCGTGATCGATTTTTCAAAATATCTATTATTGATCAGTGATTTAGACAGCATGTTATCAGTATAATTGCTCGAATTCAATTATTATCTTCATAGAAGCAAATATGATACTATGTGAAACGATGGTTGAACTACCATCTCGCCGCAGTCTCGCGGCGCGGATCGAAATATAGATGCAAAGATGCGAGCAGGGGCAAAGCGGCCCCTCTCCACTCTCACAAAGAGAAAATCTCGTCTTCACCAGCCGTGTTCACAGTCAGCCCAAGCGCGGCGTCGTAGTGCCTTTTCGAGAGCGAGTAAACACCATCGCCTCTTTCAGAGTTAGAGTTAATATCTGAAATCGCTCCTAAGCTCAGGAGCTGGTTAAAGTCCGAGTCATATACGCTGACGCTATACCGCTGAGCCTTGCGCAATGTTTTGTAATACAAGCTCGCGTCAAACTCCATGGCGGCGCTGTTCAATTCAGCGACCAGGTCCTCGCCCTCTCCGAAGGACACAATAACGGCCTGTGTCGGCTGATCTATCACATTGAAATGTCTCGCGGCAGTTTGAAAACTTTGATCGAGTAAAGGAATGTAGTTCGGTGTTGGCCGATCATTGTTGTATGAGCACACAGGGTTGGCCTTGTCACTAAGCAGATCAAACAGTGATGTGGGGACACTGCCTAATTTGATGGGATAAGCCATCTCTTCAGCAGTGACGGTTTTATGAAAGCGCCGCTTAAAGTAGAACTTCAGTGTATCGGGATGTAACCACTCATCTGCAGAGTAATTGGAAAACACGTCAAGTGTCGCTTGTTGACCTAATTGAATATCAGGCAGACCGCGTAAGTTCTCTTCTTCACACTTAACAACATATACTTTACCGTACTGTTCGCGCTCCGCATGTCGGTTGCACCGACCGGCAGCCTGCGCAATGGAATCAAGTCCAGAAAGTGATCTGACAACTACTGCGACAGATAAGTCTACTCCGCACTCAATTAATGCTGTGCTGACTATCAGCGTTGGCTGCTTGTTATTAAGGCGTTGCCGAATGGTGTCGAGAGTCTCCTCTCTGTGGGCAGCGCAGAGGTTGGTAGTGAGATAAAACAACGATTCCGCATCTATGTTGTTCTGGCAGGCTTTAAAGGTTTCGATGGCGACTTTTTTTGTGTTGACAATCACCAGGCATGAACCTTCTTGTTCGAACTGTTGAATACAAAATTCTGCCAATTCTGAGTGACTCATGGCTGGGACCGTCTTATCAACAATATTTACACGTTTTAAAGCCAAAAACTGCTCATCAACGGAATCTATTATTTCTGCACTCGATTGAAGGTTCAGTTGGCCTTTTTGCGGCTTAGGCAAACTATCCAGCGCTGGCTGCGTGGCAGTACATAGCACGCTGGTACTGCTGCAAAAGTCGTTTAGATAATTCAGTGCATTGCAAAACAAGTGAGTGCACTTGATTGGTACGTTTTGCACTTCATCAAATATCAATACGCTGCGTGCCATCGGATGAAATCGTCGCAGTGCTCTGGCACCTGATCCGTAAATACTCTCCAGAAACTGAACCAGCGTGGTGAAGATGATGGGCCGATCCCAGTTGTCTGTCACCAACTTGTGACGCCAATCGTCCTCTGTTGGTGCAAGGTTGCTATGGTGCTCTAGAATCCAGTCGTCGGCATTCAAACCGGCTTCGATAAGTAAGTCTCGAACCACTTTAGCGTTTTGATCAATAATTGACGTATAGGGGATTATGTAAATAATTCGATCAAGATTGTGTTTTATCGCGTGATTGAGTGCGAAACGTAAACTGGCCAGAGTTTTTCCACCGCCTGTTGGAACGGTGAGGGTGTAGAGTTGCTGGCGGCCACGTCCCTTTTCCGCGCAGTTGTCGGATATTTGTTTGCGGCGCTTGTCAATATCATGCGCAACTGTGAATCCTGACAACTTTACTTCGAGCGCGTTCAATGCGAGATGCCAATCAGTAGGCTGGCGAGATTCGCGCTCGTGCTTTCTAAACGGAGACTCAAATTCCGCACTGTTCAACCGATCAGCATCAATCAGGCAACTGAGCAGGAAACGGCAGTGCATACCGCGGTTAAATTGGGCCAACGCTGTGTTTTTCTCTGACTGTATGGCCTTCACTAATGTAAGCAGCTCTGGCTTGATATGATTGGATATCAGTGAATCAATTTGGTTGAGTATTATTTGGTCTGCATTTTCCTTGGATTCCTCCAAGAACCCAACTTCCTCGCTTGTTTGCATCCGTCTGCAAAAGCGCTGCGCTTTTTCGACTATTTCTTCGGTAGGGTCAAGACAATCGATCAATCCACTGTGGTGCGATGCGACCGGAATGGCTATCAACTGAGCCATCAACTGCTGGCAGTGATTCGGGAATCTTGCTATGTCTTCACACCGATTCCATATCAGCTGGGCACCAGCAGTAGAATGTTGAATCTTACCCTTGTTGGCGATTGGGTCGATGTAGTCATCGTCATCCGGGTTTAACCGGTCTGACGCAGATTTAAGGTAATGCTGGAATCGGCTTGAATACTTTCCGAAGTCGTGCAGCAATCCAATAAGCTCACCTGTGTGTTGCAAATTTACCTTGCTTGCGAACTCGGCGCACAAAGCTGCGGTTTCGATCAAGTGCGTTTTGAGCAATTGGTCGGGCGCTCCTTGTGAGCTACCAGGATGAGCAATAAACTTCATAAATAAAACTCTTGCAAAGAACCGTCGGGGCATCAAACCCCAGCATGCTGAATATGACACTCAGGCGTTTATGTTGCAACGGGTGACATTGAGAGGGGATAAAGGGTACGACACACGTGATATTGAAAAAGCGTGTCGGGATTAGGATTTCACACCACATGTAGCTCAGAATACTAATCGTCCAGGAGGCTAGGCTATTGATGGAAGAACCACCTGTCATGAGGGTTACGATAAAGAGTATGAAGCATCGTAAGCGAGTAGAAGAAATATTTGTTGGGGTAAAACGGTGGGGCTGGTACGTCAAGTCAAAGTACGTGGTATCGATATGGCCAATGAGATATTTACGATGACGAATATCGGTTGGAATTTACCGCGGATGCGCAATTGCAGTCGAGAACCATCTGAAATGCCAGTTCCAGGTCGAAATCGACTCGGAACCGAAAAAAAATCGCAGTTATCAATGCCAAAATATCAATAACTACCGGTAAAAATAAGGAAAATAAAAATGCATACTCCAATGTCAACAGCCTGCTAGAAGGTTAAATCGGAAAAAGGCTGTCAGCTGGCAGAAGTCGAGGTTTTGTACGAAAATCAGAACGAATTCATCGAGGATGATGAATACGCTATGGCGTAGTCTGCGATAGAAATTTGTCGGTATCTCCCGGACGACTTTGCTACTGGCAAAGTTGTCAAATTCGCTAATGCGGGCGAATTCAATTCAGCGTCACTGATCTAAAGGTTCAGAAAAAGCAGCTATCTGCAGTGTTTGAGCAACCCTCATAAGTTATCAGCCCCTAGAAATCAAACCACATTCACCACTGGTTCAATGCCAGGCCCTGCGGGTGCTGCGCAGCATATGACCTGCGCTCTTTGAATGTGGTGGCTCCATGGCCCGACAACACAATGGGCCATTCATCGTGAAACACACTATCCACATCATCGGTACTGAAACCACTATCACACGAACTATCAGAGGCAACCTGGTGAAGTACAACAATGAGCAGTTTCTGGTATTCGAAAAATCTGGCATCTATCAGATTGATTTGGACCGCCCAATTCGGCATGACCTTGATAAATTCAGTGACGAAGAAATCATGGCACAGGCGCGGCAAATCATTCATCGGCAGATGACCTCAAGGAGAGCGGATCCGTTTGAATCACCGGATCGGGTGAAGGAATTTTTCCTGACTCAACATCACGGATTGAAAGCGGAGCGTTTCGACATTGCCATGCTGGACAATCGCCATCGCCTCATCGAATCCCGCGCGATGTTCCACGGTACTATCGATTCCGCTTCTGTGTACCCAAGAGAAATTGTTCGTGCTTGCATAGAAACGAATGCGGCGGCGATCTGCTGTTCACATAACCACCCATCAGGAGTTGCAGAGCCATCGAGAGCGGATATAGATATCACTAAGAAACTGTCGCAAGCGCTCGCCTTAATCGACGTTCGGGTGCTTGATCATATTATTACTGGTAAAGGTTACGCAGTCAGTTTGGCAGAGTGTGGAGAGATGTAGTTTAATTCGTAGAAATATACCAATCGTTATGGTGTGAGGCAATCCAAATGGGTTATTGACAGTCGCAGATCGGCCACCATCCGCTGTAGATGCCCCAAGTAGAACTGTCCGCTTTACGGTGTACAGGGGAATGCTGTGTTCTCCCAGGGCACCAACGATCTGTAAATGCTCTTTAGAAGCGGGCACGGTGTCTCAGACAGATATAATTTTCCTTTTGAATAGTTGATCCTTGCCGTTTTATTCCTTACCATAGGGAATAATGTAAGGAGATAACTATGGCGGAAGCAGCCATGACAAGTAAAGGCCAGATCACAATCCCTGTAGAGATTCGACGGCAGATGAATCTCGGGCCTAAAGATAAAGTGGTTTTCACTCTGCTACCCAACGGCACTACCATCATGCGCGCTAAAAATCGGCCGATAAAAACGCTCGCTGGTAGCTTGAAATCGAAAAAACGCGTTGCGATTAAAGACATGAAAATGCAGTAAAATGGCAGCTCTTGATACCAATGTTTTAGTGCGTTACTTGGTTGCTGATGACAAAAATCAGCATCAATTGGCCAAGGCAATGATTGAGTCGGCCAATGATGAGGCCCCCCTCTTCGTCTCGTTGTCTGTCTTGGTTGAGCTTGAATGGGTTCTGCGCTCGTTATACGAGTTCGACAAAGCAACCCTGATAACAACCTTTAATCAATTACTTGATACGCGAGAGTTGATGTTTCAAAACGAAGATGTTGTGGAAATTACCGTAAGCCTATACACGGAAAACAATGCCGACTTTGCAGATTGCCTTCACATCGCCAGTGCACATGTTTATGAGTACACACCACTGATTACTTTCGATCGCAAAGCTTCCAGGGTACCTGGCGCTGAGTTGTTGGCGTAAACAATGTTACAACGTCACATTTGATGAATGTCAACCGGCTAGATTCGGCCAAATCCCGCCTGTCGCAATACAGAGAGTGAACGTCCGCTTTAATATACATCTACTGTTTTCCCAGCGAACGGATCGGAGATTTTCACCCTTGGGGTCCCTACCATCAGCCATTCTCCAGAGACTTTACTTTTGCGAACTGTATATGGTTCTGTGCTAGGCTGACTGGTGCGTTCGTTGCTGCTATACTCTCTAATCAGCGGTGTACCGGACTTTCCGCAATCGATAACTAGTGTCCGTCCATAAACACTAACGCATTGATTGGATTGGGGATTACGGACGAA
>MDLA01000046.1 GCA_001730015.1 Chromatiales bacterium (ex Bugula neritina AB1)
TGAATAGATCAGGTCGGCGCGATATCCTCGCCACCCCATGAATAATGCGGGTTAAGAACACCGAACCAATATGGCATTGCGGGCAAGTGGAAGCTGTTTCTAAGGGCCTTGTATTTTAAGAGCCTTGTATTCTAAGGGCCTTGTATCCGCTTAAGATGATCAACCCCCTGCACTTTATTTGCAATTTCCCTGGAAGATTTACGATATATACCACGCAGGTGCCTTTTTAAATGAGGCGTCACTTCAGTATCAGGAATACCTTTCAACAGACAGAACAAACCCAATGCATAGGTGGCTTCCGCTTCCGAGAGATAGGCATCACGCTGCGCATAGGGGTTATAACAACTGCCACAGCCACCTCGGAAATTGTAGGCGCTATTGGCAAACATAAGCCCGAACCCGAGAAATATTGCTAGAAGCTCGGTCGCCTGTGGCCAGTAATCGATGCCCCCGGGAGGTGGGGCTTTCGCCATCTGCCCCATATGATGCGACAGTATATGAGCATAGGTGGCAATCATCCCTTCGGGATTATTGATCTGCTGTGGGTTGTAAGGGATAACCAGCCGTTGACTATCTTCAACCGATTCGTCTGCAATACCTTCAGGCCCGCGCAATGCTCCCTGAATCTGAATTTGCTGAGATTCGATAAACTGGCACTCGCTCGGATCCTTCACCAGTGTTGGCCAGTGGCTGATACCGGCATAGACCTTGACGCGATCAAAGATTATTTCCGCCATGCCGTGAACACTGTTCACCGTGCCGGGGAAATACTCGTTCGTCGGACGTACCAGTACGGTATTGGAGTAAAACAAGTCAGCATCAAAATTCTGCAGTGCCCAGCCATAGGCATCGAAAATCCACTCGGATGAGGAAGGATCAATAACAGGTTGCTTGTCAAAAAGTCCGAAAACCATAGTGTGATCTGGAAAGAGCGAGACGTAACTCCATCATATCAATATCCTGCGCAGCAAGTCCCTTTGTTACTTCGACGATAAGATTCGGTACAATCGCAGTTATGCTTTTTTTGTGATTGACGAAAATATCGTGATGATATCTGATGAATATTGAGACGCTGGAAGTTAGTCCTTCTGCCAAACCGGGACACGTTGTTAATGCCAGGGGTGAAACCATAAAAGTCCCCGACTCCTGGACGCTGCTCAAACCCGGTGATGCGGCACTGAGTCGACGGATCAAGAAAGAGGGGCCGAGCTGGAGCATGAAAGAAAAAAAGGGACGGCGGCTTATTTCGAAAGGTATCTGGGCTCCTGCTGATAGAATTGCCGCGCTTCGCGCTGAGCTTATGCAGGAACGCCTAGATCCGTCCTATCAAAAAAAGCTCGACGCTGGTCGAAAACGGCGTGAAAAACAACAGCTCGCCTACGCAGCTGATTTTGAAAGCTCTGTACGCGATTACTTGTCCTTTGCACCCGCCTACGCAGCGCTCGCAGCGGCAATGGCCAAAAAAATTGCCGACCATGCCACCCCGGTTGGCAGCGGGACGGTAGCACGCACCAAACAGATTCCGATCGAGCAACGCGCAGAAGCCGCCACAATTGCGTGGATGCGGCATCAGACTACCGCCTATGACGACATGGTTATTCCACGAGTCAAAGGGCGGCGTCGCGAAGTCCGAAGTCTTCTGGCTAAGCGTTCAAAGCTGTTATTGAATGATTATCGCAACGGAACTGAAAGGCCTGAGAGCTGCCCACTGTCTACTGCCTTAAAGACGAATTAGAGACAGCGTGGAACTTAATTCAATGCGCCTCATGTCAAACGTAAGAATATATACTCAATGCATATTATTCAGTTCTGCATTGTCTGGATGCATAGGTAATCGCCCTATAATGGTCTGTCGGATACAGCTTTTTCACTTCGTGACATGGGTGGTGTTCTGGCCAACGCCTGCTTCAAATGCCGCCTTGTTTTGCTACCCGGGCACGGGACCAGAGCGGGTGATCTCCAACAACCCGCCACGAAGATTGGCAGAAAACCTTAAACTATCTTATCGACAAGGCAGTAACTGAAACCGACACAGTTATACTCCTAGGTTTTTAATTAGGGGGGGTACTTGCACTTGATGCCGCCTTGCAAAGGCAAGACGATATAAATGGAATAATCGGCATATCACCAGCATACTACCTGTCTTCCGCACAACTCGTCAGGTGGGCTAACTTACTTGCACCATTATCACGCTGGGTCAATCGAGGTGTACGGGATGATCCATACCGGTACGAAGCAATGCCGACAAGAGGCGTGGCTGAAACATGGTCTGCCATGAAAGATATGCACAGAAATGTTGATAATTACGGACCTGTAAAAATTCCATGGATGCTTGTGCAGAGCATGGACGACGCGGTGATTGTACCGGGTAAAAATGAGCAACTTTGGAAGCAACAGGCGACAAATCCAGACAGTCAATTCATTCGATTTGTCAGTACTCAGCAATATACCAGTGAAGACAGAGTAGTGACTTTGTCTGGAAGTAGTGATGCAGACCGGGTGATTGCACTGACGCATCTGGCTATCCATCAATCAGCCGAAAACCCTCATTATGGGGCAAACGGCACTTACCGAAACTGCAGCGCCAATATGCCGCGCGAGCCGGAAAGAGTAAAACAGTGCGAAGAATCAGATGAGGTTTGGTACGGACTATGGAGTACTGACTAAAAAGCCGACCAGGCAATGGCTTTTTCAACTTTTAACCCGTCTTTCGAAAAATTGGCAGATGAAATAGAAGGTTTTGCTAACAAGTTGCTCGAGGAATGACAATATGGGGAATGTATCCATGGAGCTGCAATGTTACAAACTGTTACAAATTGTCACAACGGCGCAATGTCATAGCAAAGCATCTAGTCGAAAATACTGTCTTAGCTCACCTGATTATTCCAGATGAAGTCATTATTCAAATCACCTTATACGCTTTGGTTGATCCTTGCGATTCCTTCCATTCCAATGACAATAGGACTTTTATCCGGTGCGGACGCAGAAGCGTTATTGCATCCAACTGGTGAGTTCGCAGCGCGATTTATGATCATTGCAATGATCATCAGCCCATTTCGTTTGATATTTCCGAACAATCGTTTTTGGTTGTGGATGGCACGGCGTCGGCGATATCTTGGTGTCGCCGCTTTTTGTTATGCAATAGCTCACACCGTTTTATATTTCATCGATATGGGCAGCCTTGCCAATGTGCTTGGCGAAGCATTACTACTGGGAATCTGGACAGGCTGGTTAGCCATGTTTATCCTTATGCCGCTCGCAATAACTTCCAATGACTGGTCGGTGAAACGCCTTGGGAGAAACTGGAAGCGTTTACAACAAATTGTGTATATTGCCGCAATAGCGACGCTAGTGCACTGGTTGTTTGTGCACAACAATATCGGCCCCGCTCTTGTTCATTTTCTACCGCTGGCCGGACTGGAACTGTATCGAGTTTGGAAACTTAATGCGGGGAAGCGAGCAATAGGTGCTTGACCGATATATTACACACTGCCTAGAGGAAAATTCTAATGAAAATAAAATTAATGTTATTCACTGTCGCCTTGCTGAGTACGATTTCTGTAAAATCATACGCAACCGGTCGTATGCAGTGCGAGCCTGTCGATAAGGAAAGCTGGATAAAGGAAGCAGCACTAGAGGAAATGTTGGTATCCGCAGGATGGAGTGTACGTCGAATGAAAGTCGATGGCGGATGCTGGGAAGTCTATGGTACAACACCTGAGGGTGAGCGTGTAGAAGCCTACTTCCATCCGGCAACGGGTGAAAAGTTATTGGTATCCCGTCGAGGAAAAATCTTGTTTCGGGCTGACAGCACGAAATAGTGGGCCTAATCATTCGAAGTCTATACACGAAAAAATAATTCGAGGTCAAAAGAAGTCAGGAGTCAATCTTATCTACTCAAGTTTCGGAGTTCAGACTTGGCATAAGGGAGCGCTATGCCATTGAAAATATATAGGTGAGAGGCCTTGCGCCTGTTAAAATTTTATTGAGGCCACCAGGTCTCAAATTGGCATCGAGGCCGTGTCCGATTCCGACTGAAGCAATACATCAGCAATAACCTATTTTACCAATCAGCTCAACCTGATGGATTATGCAGAGCACATAAAACAGAATTTGCCCATCGGATCAGGTGTAGTCGAAGCGGCTTGTAAAACGCTGGTGAAGCAGCGCTTTTGCCGTTCCGGTATGCGCTGGAAAGAGGCGGGAATAAAGACAGCACTAAGTTTACGATCACTAATTCAAACCGAAACTCGATGGGATCAATTCTGGTTAAAGCTAGACCGCTATGGATTTGGGTGTGCATAGATGACATTATATATTAGCCACACCCTGCCTGAACCTCCCTTGACCCATAGATTCTGCTGAGGAGGCAATCATACTATGTTAGGCTTTGACCCCTAGGGCTTTGCGACCCCTAGGAATTTGGTTCATCTGCATTGGATTGGGAAGTTGAGTTGGCAATAGTAATTGGCAAAGGCGGTTAATATATTGATAAGGCTGACGCCAATAATCATATTGCCAGTTACAGCGTCGTAAATGGTGTCTATGAGCGAGATTTCCAGATCAAGCGGTCTGGGCAATGGGTTAACGGAAAATCTGTGGATACTTTCGGCCCGACCGGCACGTGGCTCATAACACGTGATGAGATCAATGACCCTCAAGACTTGTCGATGAATCTGGAAGTGAATGGCGAAAGTCCGCAAAGTGGCTCAACATCGACACATGGTGTATTAAGTACCGTTTTTGGCGTCCTATGCCTCCCGATTCATGAGTCTGCAGGCTGGCGATATCATTTCTACCGGCACCCCACCGGATGTTGGAATGGGGATGGTTCCACCCACCTACCTGACAGGGGGCGATGTTATCACACTGGAGATTGCTGGACTCGATAAGCAGCGGAAGGAAGTAGTTGCATCAACCTGGACAGAACACTGTTAATCTGTCGAATATCGACTTACAATAGTCGCGAGGTCAGTCACTTGGCCTCGTATTCTGAGCCCGAAGCCCAGCTGGATAGAGTATCTGGCTTCGAGCTAGGTGGTCGGTGGTTCAACTCCTACCGGGCGCGGAATGTAAATCTATGAGTGATGCTGAAAAACTGCGAGTGCAGTATTTCGAGTTGATTTGAAACTCGCGTTTACCTCCGTATCTACCCCCACTCTTCCATTTTGCCAGAATGTAGTTCTTTACCATTTCAGGTAGAAAGTAACTTTCCCTGTTGCAAGGGGAAGACGACTGTAAGCCCTCTGTGCGGGCGCGTTGAAAAATTCAGAGGAATACACTGAGAATGTTGAGGTTTTGCCGGTTTGTATGGGAAGAACACAGATTGGTGGTGTTTGTCACTCTGGTCGCTCTGTTGGTCTCGATTGGCTTTACGGTCAACTTCATCAGTGAGGTTTTGTATTTCTCTGATCCAGCCAACTTGAATCGAACAGTTGAGCCCTGGATGTCGATGCGATTGGTGGCCCAATCCTGGGGGTTACCAAAAGTGGTCATGATTGAAACCCTCGGCTATCAGGCGGAAACACCCATTGACGATTTGCCGCGTACGGTCGCTGAACACTTGAAGGCAAGTGGTATGACGCTTGTCGAATTTCAGCAGCTAATAGAAAACAAGGCAATGAGTCTCGGCGAATGGCGGGGCGATGACTGATACGTTTTTTGCGCTGATTCCCGTCTACGGATTGTGGATTGTATTGTTGTCAGTCACGTTGTCGTGCGTTGCGCTACCGATTCCGTCCTCTTTGATGGTCATGGCCGCTGGCGGCTTCGCATCAGCCGGCGATTTAGCCTTTTGGCAGCTTGTCGCTTTTTCATTTGTCGGCTTTGTCTTCGGAGACCAGATAGTCTACTGGACAGGAAGATGGGCTAGCGTATCAGTCATCGCCCGCTTTTCGAGACAACCGAAAACAGCCGCTGTTGTCGCAAGCGCGCAGGCACTTTTTGAACGCAATGGACTTGCCTCCGTGTTTGTGTCACGCACGTTGTTGAGTCCGCTTGGTCCCTATGTTGGCTATTTGTCAGGGGCATTGCGAGTGTCCTGGCCGAAGTTCACGTTTTCCGCGATAGCTGGAGCGCTGGTCTGGAGTGTTGGATATGCCGCGCTGGGTTTCATCTTTTCAGATCAAATCGGCCAGATAGCGTCGCTTATCAAACGATCCATTGGATTGATCATGACCGGATCCGTTGCTATTGGCGGGATAGTCTGGTTACGGCTTGCCTACGCACGGCGGCATGGCGCTTGAGTGCCTGCCGTGCATTTGAGAGTGACCACGATAATTGAGGTTAAGTTCTCACATTAAGTGAGGTGCACCAAGATTTGTGGGATTCTGCATTCAATCCTCATAGAGATTATAGTAACGATGGCCATGAGGGCATCAAGGAGCTTCCCTCGCAGGCTCGGGGCTCCTCATTGACAGAAACATGGCCATCTATTTTTTTGGTTCTCTATGACGATTAAAGTCACAATTTTAAATTCAACTTGAGAGTGACGACTTAAAACGAATTTCTTTCCGACTGGAAAGTATATGGTAAGGACTCTCAAGATCCCTCGTTGTGTGATTCGATCCACTCCCATACTGCATCATCCAGTTCACCTTCCTGATCTTCTGTCAGACCGTCTAGATAGTATTCTCCCATGTCCAGCCATCCCATTATCGCTTGCTCGATCATTTCTGTCGACATTGCTTGTTCTGGCTTTCCCGTCTCCTCTATCTTTTTTGCGCATTGGCAGATACTCAGCCCCATGTCCATAGACCAGAAGATCTCTCGCCGTGCCACATCTACGCGTTTGCCCTTGAGTAGTTTTTCAGTTAACTCGATCGCCCGCTCTTCGAGTTGTTCCTCTTCCGATAACTCAAACATCGCTTCTGTGTTGCCTCTTTTCCAAAACACCGTCATCGCCCCTTCATCTGTTACAAACCTTACATCTGTCACTTGGAAATTCGATTATACGGTATGAATGAGGAAATCAACCAATGAACATCCACCATGCCGCTTTGGTTTCAATGGTACAACGCAATCTTGCTAATACGTCCCGCCTTCTCCCACGCTAGAACGTTTATGTGGTTTATGGTTTGTACCGCAGGTCTGAGCGTGCGAGAGGACAACCTTGGTCTTACAAGCGTGGTCCGCGCCTTATCCCTGAAACCCAATCACTACCACAGCCTGCTCAGGTGTTGCCACAGTCAGGGGATCGATCTCGATGCGCTTTATCGTCTCTGGATGCGAGCCGTAGTGCAACTGTTCGGCACTAAACTGGAACGAGTCAACGATCGAATCGTACTGCTGGCGTATTGGTCCGGGCGGCCAAATCTATTTCTGCGTGCCCTTGATCATGAGAATACATGAAGGAGTCAAATTCACAAATCGAGACAAACGAACACTACTGGATAAGTTGCTGCTTGCCACTGATCGATTGAATCCGATTGATCACTATTTTTTAGTGGCGGATGCCTACTACGGCAGTGGCAAGCTGATTAAACAGTTGGTGAAGAACGACAATCAATTGATCACTCGCGCCAAGATCAATTTGTCGCGTTTCACAAAGCATCAAATTCACTCGGAAAACGAAAAGTGGGACGACCCAGACTCTATGGGAGAAAGGTCAAACTTCGCGATATGTTCAAAAGCAAACTGCCGGTAAGAGAAATCATGAGTCCACTGTATAGCGATGAGTCGATCACTTTGAAAGTCAGAACGATCAATCTACTATGGAAACCACTAGGCCAACCGGTCAAGTTTGTTCTGGTCGATCATCCGACCCGCGGCAAAATCATACTGATGTGCTCTGACCTGGCGCTCAGCGAAGAGCAGATCATCCGTCTATATGGACTGCGATTCAAAATTGAGGTGACTTTCAAGCAAGCGTCTCAAGTCATTGGCTACTATGGCTATCACTTCTGGATGTCGACAATGAAGCCGACGAAGCGATACGAAGGCACTCGGTATCTTCATAGGGAGTCGTCGGAGTATCGTGCTGCGGTAACAAGAAAAATCCATGCATACCATGTTTTTCTAATGATGGGCGTGGTCGCCCAAGGAATTATGCAGTTTCTCTCGGCAAGATACGCTGAGCAGGTTTGACATGCCTTCGGGTCCTGGTTGCGAACCATCAGGCAAGGGGTGGCTCCTTCTGAACTTGTCGTGTCACTCGCGCTTAGAAACTCACTGAGGGAATTTCTCATCGCTGGCTCAGCTGAGAACCAACTGGCTAAATTTATTGCCACCAACCAAGTCATTGATAGTTATAGTGAAAACCTATGGCCGCTTGATATAGGCCAGCACTCACGAGTTGGGTATGTTGAAAATCGCTTGGCAACGCTATTCCACCCCATTCAGGGCCTTCACTCTTTATTTTCCTCGAATTCCCGAGGCTACAGGGTGTAACTGAGAAGGTTTTTAACTGATCAAATGGAGTTTTTTAAATCGTCGGTGGTTCAGGTTACTTGTTGCAATTCCAAACCACTGATCTATGACGCTAGCGTAGACTGATCGAAAATCGACTGAGTGTACTAAGTCGTCATTCTGCAGTGCGCCTAGATCAGGAGCAGCGCCATGAAGACCCCCGTTAACTCGGCCGCCAAAAAGGAATACTGGTGCGGCTGTACCGTGATCAGTTCCGGCGCTGCCGTTTTCTAGTACTCGGCGGCCAAATTCGGATACTGTCATTATTAAAGTATCGTTCCAGTGGCCGCTGTGTATTAGATCTTCTCGCATTGCTACAATCGAATTAGCTAGCAGAGTGAGCAGTTCACTGTGGCGTACTGCTTGATTTGCGTGGGTGTCGAAGCCGTTGATGTGTACTCCGATTACTGGAGGTGCTTGATTGTTCTGTATTAGCCCGACAGATTCGCGAATCTGATCAGCGAATTTTCCGATTGGGTACTCTGTTTTGTTGGAATTCAAATAGTGGGGTAGCTCGCTTTTGAAGTTGAGAGTTAATTCTGCGACTCTCTGTAGCCATTCACTTGCGTCGCTGGTTTCGCCTGCGTAAGTTCCTAGTTTTGCGTTTCTAATGTCGTCAAGTCTGTTGATGCTTAATACGTTGATTGCGCCACCGCGGACTGCCTTGTCTCGTCCGCCGAACATAATTGCTGCAAGCTGGTTTTTAGTTAGTGTGTCAGCCAGTGCATCATTAAGCCAGCCGCTACGTTTTACGATTTCTGCTTCACTGGCGCTAGCCCAGATGTCTACACTGCGAAAATGAGAGCGATTCGGTTTTTCATATCCAACTCCCTGCACTATAGCTAGATCGCCGGCAAGCCATGTTGGTAACAGTGGTGTCAGCGAACCATGGAGTCCTGTCATAGTATTAATTTCTATTGTTTTATCTGGTGACAGGGCAAGTGTTGGCCGGTATTTTTGGTAGAGTGGGTTTGACAAGGGTACTACGGTGTTTAGGCCGTCGTTTCCGCCCTGCAATTCGATGAGCACTAGTGTTTTGTAGGTGGGGAGCTGATTGTTGCCAAAGGAATATTTTTGCAGGAGCAATGACGATATTGCAGCTATAAACTGGCGTCGGCTAATATTCACTTTAAATGCTCTAGTTCGTCAGATTCTGGTAGCTGGAGGGACATTCTAGAAGCGAACTGTCTTCGGTAGCGTTCGCGGTTAATCAACCTGCTGCTGTTTATCCAGTCCCGTCCTTCTGGCCAGCCGCCGACGTCCGGTGGGTCGAAAAGATCTTGGCCCATTTCTTCAAGATCGCGAATAAGGTGATCACTAGGTTTTAGGCTAATATCGTTACGCCAGTGCAAATTCGCCACATACTCCAGTGGAGATTTTACTAGCGAATAACGATTTGCGTTTTCCCAGAATGCTGGTTCGAGCCAGAGCTTGTGAAGTAATGAATATAGTGAGTAATCTTGTTCTCGAAAGTACACTGCCAGGCGTTTAATCGCGATTTCATTTGGTGTTGGTGATATGTAGGCTTGCCATAGCTTTTCGATAAGATGTTCAGCGGCACGAGGATGTGCTAGTAGTAAGTCTGTTATATCGATTGGCTGGTATGTTCCAGTTTTTCCGAGTAAAGTCTTTTCTCCATTGTCGTGTTGGTTTTGAAAAAACTGATACTCACCACTTCGGGCTTGAAACGAGGCTCCGGTGAAAACACGAGCGAGTTCTTTTATGTCGGATTCATTGTAGTGTCCTTCCCCAAGCGTGTATAGTTCTAGAAGCTCTCGAGCGAAATTTTCATTAGGATTACCTTTGCGATTCTTCTGGTTGTCTAGATACCTTAGTAGAGCCGGATTTTTTATTATTGCGGCCATCAGATCGCTGTAGCTACCAAGCATGTGTTGTCTTAAAAGCATATGTTGGCGCCACATTAATGGGCCATGGACCTTGCGTAGTTCTGTGGTATAGAAATTGTGCCAAAATACTAGTAGTCGCTCGGCTACAGGCGAGCGTTTTTGGGCTATTTGCTGGAGCCACCAAGATTTCAGTTCTCGTTTCTGAGAGCGAAGTTGCTGAACTCGTTGGTGTTTGTAGAGCTGGCGAATTTCATCGCCCATTGGCCACTTATTATCAATAGGTTGTGGGTATTGCAGGGTCCAGGCTGGAGGCACAACAACCAGTGCTGGATTGATACTCTCCAGTAGTGCATTTACCAGCTCTTCGCGAGTTCTAGCCTTATCAATACCTGCGATGTTAGTGTTTTCGCTAAACGCAATGCGCTTAAGTGCATGTTCACGGTCGCCCGGAGTCAAAGGTTCGCCTAACACGGTGTGAGATATTATCAGGGACAAAAGAGTGGCTGTTTGAAGGGCGCAACACCATTTTCTTACTATTGGTTGTTGCGGCTCATCAACAAAGTTGTGAATTAACTGCTCTAGTTTTGGTCTGGATGTTCGAACGCTGAAAAGAGGGTGATGGTGTAGTTGTTTCATGATTAACAATGGTTAGTCCGTTGGTTTAGGGTTGTGCATCAGCCGATCATTTTTCAGAAATGATACAAAGTGTAATGCTGTGCATGGCGCGGACGCCATGATCCTGGACTAGTTTAGTGTTTGCATGGCTGTGATAATCAATGGCTGACCGACTTAGGTCTGGTTTTGGTTGTCAACATTGAAATTTCTTTTCCGTGAGCTTGTGTGTCGGGCTCGTGCGGGATAATTATGAATTGCACGATGAGAACATTGAGATGAACATGTTCTGTAATTTCGCCGTGTGTTTTTTACGCACAACGTAGAGTTCCTTGGGAGATTAGCTTAGCTGACTTAACTGGTCAAATTGATAATTGATAATGTGCCTGTGTGTAAAGCGGTTCATCTGAGCACGCCCCTGGCTTTATGGATGTGGGAATTGCTAAATGTGTGTGGCTTCCACGTAATCGGCAAATGGCACGTTAATCGACAACTTCGAGGCAGTATCTTGTAACCACGACTTAATTATGAGGCGGCTGGTGACCTGGCTGTAACATTGTATTTCTTTGGGCGTAATGTGCGTCGTCACGAATGCAGTCATTGATTTGTCGGTGATGGTAATTTCTCGTTCCCAGGTGTAATAAGCTCTGAGCAAATTTCCAATCCTTGAGTCTGAATCGTTGACAGCAAGCACCGATGATGTGCTCAGTATGACCTATTCGATACTGTATGGGTCGCGGGCTCCAGTGTTGAGTTAAAATCCGCTATTCAGGACAGAGAAGCAACCACGAAATTGTGATCGAATTGGTAGTCACTTAACGCAATTGTCACTTCCAATTGTGTAGTTCGGTGTCAACGCAGTTTAGAGAGGGCTGGTGGCCATTTTCCTTTCCCTGAAGCAATATCCCGTGTTTCGCGGTCAGTGGTAAAATCAGGAGGGGATGGGTTGTAAGTCGTCTTAGTTGGCATTAATAATGGTTTTGGATTCGCTTGGTTTATGTGTTGCGTATTTGTTCTCAGTGTATGAACCCAAGAAACAGTAGCATGTGGGAGGTGGAAAAAAGCTTATTTTATCGGATTAGAATGTTCTACTCACTTCAGGAAGGAAGACAGTAATGCTGGTAGCCAAGCAGAAGTCGAATAGTCAACAGCAAAGCGATGAGTCATCTGCGCAGATGAGGAGGTTCGCTACTAGTAACAAAAGTGAGTTCTATTTTTGGGTCGCTTTTTCAGACTTGATTGCGACATGCTTTGCAATCGGGTTTGCTACCATCGTGACCGATTTGGTCAGGGTTAATTTATTTGATGCGACTCCAGGGGTTTTTCTCAACCCATACATAGAGTTACGAGCATGGCAGTTGATTGTGCTGGTGTCTGTTTTAATGGTTTGGATAGCTAGTTATGGTCATTATTGGACGCGTAGGTCTTTATCGGCTGAGGTGCGTGATGTTTTGCTTGTTTGTGTGGTGTTGTTGGTGGTCGACGGCTATATTCAGTATGTATTAAAAGTTCAACCCTCCCGAATCTGGATGGTTATGACATGGGTGTTTATCTTCATGTCGATAGTTTCGTCAAGAATATTGTTAAAAAATCTACTGGCCACTTTTGGCGCCTGGAAATTAAATTCCGTGGTTGTGGGTACTCCAGACGAGGTGGATGAAGTCTGTCGTGTTCTCGGTCGGGATAGCTACCTAGGTTACCGTATTAGCGAAAAGATTCTTGTAACGGATCGAAACTCAAAGGCTGTTAGTGCGCGTTTTCAAGAGTGTTTGATGCATGGCGATATTGGGTATGTGGTGTTTGCTTTCAATGGTTACAGCAAAATATGTGAGGATTTGGTGGTCACAACAAATGACCAGTTCAGCGTGCCATATGGTGTCGTTCCTTCGTTAAGAAAGCTGTCGGGTGTTGATATGGAGGTGCAGACCTTTTTCGCTGAAGACATAGTATTGTTGCATACTACCCCACGAACCGGTGGTTTTCAGACTTCGATTCTGAAGTTTGTATTTGATTTTGTTTTGGCGTTAATTGCCTGTTTTGTTCTGATTGTTCCTATTGCTTTACTCAGTGTGTTTATAAAGCTTGATGGAGGGTCTGTCTTTTATAGATCAGCAAGAGTCGGTTATAAAGGAAATGTATTTTATGCATATAAGTTTCGCAGTATGGTTCCAGATGCAGCGCAGCGGTTAGATCAACTGTTGCAGTCCAGCAGTAATGCGAGGCAGCAATGGGAGATGAATTTTAAACTTGATGATGATCCGCGTATTACAAAAATCGGGAAATTTCTTAGGCGAACCAGCTTAGATGAGCTTCCTCAATTGCTCAACGTATTGAAAGGGGAAATGAGCTTGGTTGGTCCTCGTCCGATACTCCCGGAAGAACAGCAGGTTTATGGTGAGTCAATTTCCGCTTACACGAGGCTCAGGCCCGGTATTACGGGCCTTTGGCAAGTGAGTGGGCGGAGTGATGTAGAGTATATGAAGCGGATTGAATTGAATAATTGGTATGCTAGAAATTGGTCAATGTGGAACGATTTCCTGATATTGTGCAAAACCGTTTCGGTTGTATTAACGCGATCGGGTGCAAAATAGTAGTATGAAATCGCAAACTACTCCTGCGCCAAATGTGTTGTCTTGTGTAGTCTTCGCTGCAAATTGGCTTGTGAGTGTGCGTGTGATTCCGAATAGTTTGCGAATTTGTGATTAGTCGCGTCTTGTACGACTTCGCAAAAATTCGCCGGGCTGGCGTGTGCCAGTGTGGTTAGCATTGGCTCGGCATGGTATGTGTTTTTCTGTTTCTGTTGTGCACGTATCGTGTGGTAGCTAATGAATGTTTGGGCATAAAAACCACCACTGGCTTGAAAATCAAGTTTGAATTGAATATTTACTGCATGTCGGGCTAAGTATGGTTAGCTCTATTCTTGTCATACAGAAAGTGTAAGATCACATGAATGCTAAATATGTGCTAGTTACCGGTGGTGCGGGCTATGTCGGAAGTCATGCGTGTAAGGCGCTAAAAGTAGCTGGATTCACCCCTGTCACATACGACAATATGTCGATCGGAAACCATTGGGCAGTAAAATGGGGGCCGCTAGAGATTGGCGATATTCTTGATGTGAATCGACTAGCTGAAGTGTACAAGAAATTCAGGCCTGTTGCAGTAATGCATTTTGCAGCCTACGCATTAGTGGGTGAATCTATGGCGGAGCCAGCGAAGTACTACCGTAACAATGTGATTGGCACAATAAACTTGCTCGATCTATGTAGGGCTTTCGAAGTGAAAAATTTTGTGGCTTCTAGTACATGCGCAACCTATGGTGAGCCAGACATCCTGCCAATTGTGGAAGATACACCTCAGCAGCCAGTGAATCCATATGGTGCAAGTAAGTTGATGGTCGAGCAGATTCTTGATGATTACCTTATGGCCTACAAAATTAGATATGCTGCCCTCAGATATTTCAATGCAGCAGGAGCGGATCCTGATGGTGAGATTGGTGAGTGCAGGCAGGTAGAGACACACCTAATTCCCCTGGTTATGCGGGCAATTACCCACAAAAAAGCCATAAAAATAATGGGGGGTGACTACCCTACAAAGGATGGATCCGCCGTGCGTGATTATGTGCATGTTTCAGATTTGGCATTAGCTCACGTTAATGCGTTGCACTGTTTGATTTCTGGGCATACCAAGATTGCAGCGAATCTCGGCTCAGGAATAGGTATGTCAGTCAAGGAGGTGGTTGAACTAGCTGGAAACGTATCAGGTGTAAATGTAGCTATAGAGATGCATGATCGTCGACCCGGTGATCCCCCAGCATTGGTCGCTGATATTGGAGAATCGAAAAATACACTGCTTGCCGGTCATGAGCTAAGGACGAGTGAGGATATAGTCAGAGATGCATGGCAATGGGAAATGAAACTTGCAAAAATGGGGTTGGTGTGATCAAGCGATCGAATGTGCCAAATCTTTTACTGATTGGCTTTCCCAGATGTGGAACAACGGCTTTTGCTCAAGCGCTAAACAAACACCCATCAATTTCTGTATGTGAACCAAAGGAGCCTCATTTTTTGGCTTTTGAGGGTAGTGGGAGGTGTATCGAGGGGCCTGGTTCAGAGGCATTTGGCCCAGACAGGGTCTATGACTATGATAGATGGAGTGCGATGTTTTCATGTATGACTAGTCTATTAAAGTGTGATGCTTCAGTATCTACAATTACTTACCCGGAAACATCTATCCCGAATATTGAAAAGTACTGCGGTGGCGACGTGAAAATTATCGTAATGCTCAGGGATCCAATTGAAAGAGCATATTCCAGCTATCTATATAATAGTTCCCGTGGTTGGAATGCAGGAACATTTGAGCAAGGTTTAGATTTGGAGCGGCATCGGAGAGTTGAAGGGTGGTCTCATCTTTGGTTTTACGAATATTTAAGTCAGTACGAAAATCGTATTGAGCCATTTATAGAGAGTTTTGGCAGGTCGTCAATTCATTTTGTATTAATGGAAGAGTTTACTAAAAAGCCGTCATTGTGCCTCACTAAGTGCTTCGAATTTCTAGGTGTGCAGAACGTGCGCATTGATACTTCTAGTTCGGTTAATGTGGGAGGGAAACCAAAATCTGAATATTTGGCCGTTGCGATGAACAGGTTGAGGAGATATCCACTTGTTGTAAATGCTATTAAGAAAGTGACAAGTAGTAGCATGCGTGAGACTGTTAGAGGGTATAATCTGGAAAGACAGGCTCCGCCTACCTATGTGTTTGACCGATTGTCGCCTGAGCTACTCGGGACTTATGAATGGGCAGGTGATCTCTGCAGTGAAGTGTCAGAATACTGGCGAAATCCGTGCAAGTGCTAGTATGAAGATTGTACACATCGTCGAAGCATGCTTTGCTGGAGTGGGACGGCATGTTCTTGATCTTTGCTTGTATCAGTCAAAAAATCACTGTGTGACAGTAATATTTAGTGGCGCAAGGTGTTCTCAGGAGTTTTATGAAAGGTTAAGGTGGCTTGAGACACAACATGGTGTGGTGAGTTATGAGTGTAATTTTAGTAGGGGTATGCATTTAGGGGATATTGGTCTCTTCTATCAGTGCAAAAAATACATAGCTGGAATAGCGCCAGACATTGTTCACGGTCACAGTACTAAAGGAGGCTTGGTCTCCAGAGTTTGCTCTTGTGAAGGGGCGAAAGTGATCTATACACCGAATGCGATTTACACGATGAATCCAGGCCTTAGTGCATTTTCGCGAAAAGTAGTCGGCGGAATAGAGCGATATTTAAGTCGTCGTACGGATGCAATTATTTGTGTGTCACCTGAGGAAAAGGTGCATGTGAAAAAATTAGGCGTGGACGAGCGCCTGCTGGCAGTGATTCCTAATGGCATAGATCCGCCAGCAATCTATGAAAAAAATCTAATTAGGAAGGAATTGAATATTCCCCAGAGTGATATGATAGTCGGATTTGTAGGGCGCATCGACAAGCAAAAAGCCCCTCAAAGAATACTCGATGTTTTCGCTGGTTTGGTCGAGTGCAGTAAGAAACAGGTGGTCCTTGTGATGGTTGGGGATGGTCCTTTGCTGGAGGAATCGAAAGTCTATGCGTTGAAGATCGGGATTGATAAGCACGTAAGATGGGTTGGCTCCAGAGCTGGTGTTTGGGCTATGCAGGCCTTCGATTGTTTTCTACTGCCTAGCGATTATGAGGGATTTCCCTATGTTGTTGTGGAGGCTTGCGCAGTTGGGTTGCCTGTGATCACTACTAGCCAATCAAATGTTTCGATAATCGTAGAAGATGGTGTAAGCGGATATGTTTGCGATAAAGATGACATTGTCTCCCTGGTGCAGGCGTTATGTTCCTACGTTGATAATCCAGCTGAATTACAGAGCGCGAGTCGCCATGCAATCACTAGAGCCAAAGAATTTACGCTTGAGCGTATGTTTGAAAATGTAATGAAATTGTATGCTCACACGCATTCCAGGTGTGCAAGTTGAGTGTAACTAAAGCGTTTGTGATGAGCTTCATTAAAAGGGCTGCGATTAGAGATGGTGTGTATGTTGGTGCCGGCTTATCTTTAACTATATTGAGCGGTCTTGCGCTTACTGTGGTGTGTGCCCGAGCACTTACAATAGAAGAATTCGCCGCAGTAAACTGGATATTAGGGTTACTTACTTATTTTGCTGTACTGGGGCAGGTCGGTAGCGCGCATTCCGGTACGGTTCTCAGTTCGCAGATTCCACGCGATAATTTGTTTCACACGGTGTTCAAGCTGATTGGTATCGTAGTTCTTGCGTCATCTGTAGTTTCGGTGGCTTGGTATTTTTTTATTAAGGACATGATGTTCGCGAATTTCGAGCACGTTACTCCTGAATACCTCTTGGTGTCTAAATTTCTGCATTATTGGGTGCCAATTGCTGCGCTGTTGCCCGTGGTGGCAAGTGTTTTTCGTGGAATTAGAAGGTTTGATTTGTCGTCGATATTTGGAGATCACATTAGACGGTTTGCGATTATAATATCTTTGGTGCTTTTGATGTTTTTCTATAGCGATTCCGCGAGTCTCGGAGTAATCGTGGTTTTCGCGATTGCAATAGAGCTCGTTGCGTTGTTGTTTGCGATATTGCTTCTAAAAATGAAGCTTAATGTGGATAAGGCGTCAATTGAAGATCAGATGTCGACCGCTGGTCTGTTCAATTATACATCGAAGTTTTATCTGGCCGCCTTGGCGGCTGCTTTTGTACCGCAAAGTGCTGTCTGGTTACTTCCTTTTACGAGTGCGCCAATTGAAGTGGCAAATATGAGCATTGCAGTTCGCGTTAGTTTTATTATTTCGATTCCGTTTTTTATCGCTGGTAAGGTACTTGCGCCTAGAATAGCAAAGGCTGCCGGCGAAGCGAATTTAAAGAAAATGGAGGGTAGGCTTCGTGCTGTCACGACAATGAGTTTTTTATTTGGCTTTGTAATGTTGTTTGTTTTTTGGATTTACGCAACTGAATTAGTGAATTTACTATTTGGAGCTGAGTATCGTGATGCTGTGAGTACCATACTTTTATTGTCTACGGCAAAGATACTTGGAGCTGTATTTGGATTCTGGATGTTAGTTTTATCAAGTTCTGGGTTGGCGTCCATAGCATCGAAGATACTGATCGGTTATATTCCTGTGTACTGTGCCCTTGTTTATTTTATTACTCAGGACTATGGGGCGAATGGTGCTGCGATTGCAACAATTGTGTATATATTAATGGTTAATGTCCATTCTTGGGTAATTGTTAAAAGGTTATGTGGAATTAACACGGCTATAACATTCACAGGTCTCAGGGTGCCATGAGAATAGCGTTTTTCGATGATCGTTATTTTGAAGTGTATGGAGCGCAGGAGAATACTCTTCTGTTAGCGGAGTTAGCATCAAAGGATCCTGCCAATGACGTAACGTTTTGTACCACATGGCCGGGTCGATTAGAGTTAGCTGCGAAAGCGCGTGGAATAAACACATGTGTTATTGAGGCGCCGCCCATATTGCGAGTCTTTGAAAAAGGTGCAATTCGAGGAGGGATACAGTCCACTATAATCGCTTCTGTGTCAGCTGTTCAATATTCGATTAGTCTAGCCCGACATTTTGATAAAAATGAGTATGACGTTGTATTTGCAAGCTCTATCAGAGCTTCATTATTACTCATTGTTACAAGAATACTGCGTAAGCAGAAGGTTGTGTTGTTTGCACAAAATTCTACGCCGTTTGGTCTATTTGCTATTTTTGCATTGCCTGGGGTGAGTGTGTTGGCATTTATTTCATCTGGCTCTGGCACAACCTTTCCAAGGTGGGTAGAGCCGTTCTATAGGAAAAAAGTGAGAAATCTTGCATCGGGGCGGGACTTAGATAAATTTCAATTTAAAGATCGACGGTCCCGTGAGGGCGCTGTAAACGTGGTTTCAATATGTTCAATTACGCGCAGGAAAGGGCTGCATGTCCTTATTGATGCAGTTCATCGAGTATCGACCGTTTACAAGAATATTACGCTGACTATTGTGGGTGGGACCTCAGGCGTAGATTCTGAACGATACTTGAGTGAACTGAAGGAGATCGTTAAATCCCGGGACGTTGCGGTTAATTTTATTGGGTGGACGGATCGAATTGTCGATGAGTTACATAAGGGAGATATTTTTGCGCTGACTTCCGAAAATGAGGGGCTTCCAGGGGTAATTATTGAGGCAATGGCCACTGGACTGCCTGTTGTTACAACCGATGCTGGTGGTTGCTCTGATGCTGTGGTGGAGGGTGTTTCCGGGTACGTTGTCCCGGTTGGTTCATCTCAACAAGTGTGCGAGGCAATTATTAAACTGATGGATTCTACACAACGCCATGCATTTGGTGTGGAGGCTAGGAATATTGCTATGTCTGAATATTCAATCGAAGCGTTCGAGGCCAGGTATAATTTGATTTTTAAAGAAATCAAAAACAGTTGAGGTAGTTCGATCTATATAGATACCCTTTTGGTATGTAGGATATGTAGTATCAGTTGTTGCGGTATTGAGGGTTGAGGTGTTAGTAGATTGTATGTGAAATTGTGACTTGCGCTTAGTATCGCGAGATAGTTTGTTTTTAAAATATCTAATTTAACGATGAATAGTGAACCATGAGTGATACCGTAAATCTTATTGAGGCAATTAATGACTTAGGACCATGGCATCATAAGGTTGAAGTAAGGCCTGGTATTTATACTGTGCCTGGTGAATCTGACAAAAACAAGCACGGTACTGCCCCTGTAGTTTTTATTGATGATCGGGAGGAGTTTAAAAAGTTAATTGAGTCGATCTATCCAAGAGGCATTGAAGGAAAAAGTTTGCTGGACTCTGCGTGTAATTGCGGGGCCTATTCGATGTTCTTTCAGCAGTTTGGAGGGGAGAAGTCACTTGGGTTTGATGCGCGAGAACATTGGATAGCGCAGGCAAATTTTCTAAGGGAAAACCTTGTTCTCAATAGAAATAGCGCCAAATTTGTAGTATCTGATTTGTACGATGTAAAAAATATGGGGCTTTCGCCCTTTAGTGTCTCCTTGTTTAAGGGAATTTTCTATCATTTGCCAGACCCCATAGGTGGTTTAAAAGTTGTTGCTGACTTAACAGATGAGTTAATGATTTTCAACTCGGCGTCGAGGAGGTCGTCAGTGCCGGGGTTGGTGATTGCAAGTGAAAATACGAAAAATGTAATGAGTGGGATGCATGGTTTGAACTGGTTTCCTTCTGATCCAGATGTGGTTGTGGAAATACTTCGCACCATGGGATTCGTTGATTTTCGGGTATTATTTTGGCATAAACGCCCTGGGTTTAAGGTTGGCACGAAAAGGGGCTTCATTCGATATGTAAAGAATATTATTAAAGGTAATGGGCGGTTTGCTTTGCTTGCGTCAAAGAGGAGAGGATTGTTCGATGATTTTGACAGAAATACCGTCAAGGCAAATTATGGCCATTAGTATTATTCATTTTATATTTTACGAGGTAGCGTATAGGTGAATTTGCGAAACGCGAGAGTGGACGGCTTTTTTCGCAAGTATGTTCCATCTACTGCTAGTCTTAGTTACAATCCGATATTCAAGTTAGTTGGGTATGTTAACGATTCTGTAATGAAACTTCTCGTGCCGGAGTTTAGAAGTCTTCCACCTAATCACCTACGGGTTAGAGTAGGTGTTGGAAATAAACTATTCAACAATCATGCGCATTGTTTGTTGTCTGGTTTCAATTTCTGGATAGATCTGTTTTCTAATGGCAGGTGTGCTCTCGACTCAAGTATTGTTGAGTTGGGTTGCGGTTACGGTAGGAAGGCAGCTCACTTAAAGAACTATTCTATTCAGGGTGATGAATTTACTGGCAGCTATTTAGGTATCGATGTTGACGATGAGCTGCTTGAGTATGCTAAAAATGCGTTTACAGACGGGAGTAAGTTCACATTTCAGAAGAGCCCCCATTCGAGCCGTACCTACGGCTCGAGGGATATGGCTGATCTGGTTGAGGGTGTTACCTGTAGAATAGAATGCCATGATGATAGTCAAGATTTAGTCTACTCCACGTCACTTTTTACCCATTTGCTGGAAGAAGAGCTTAAGAATTATGTCGAGGAATCATATCGTGTTCTAAAGCCAGGTGCAGTTATGCAGATGAATGTTTTTGTTTATGAGTTCTTGCATCGTAGTGGTAATTTAGGATCGAGATTTAAATTCAAGCATCGTAAGGGCAATGCGTACATTGAGTCCCTGGACTTCCCGGAAGCGGCAGTTGCGTATTCATCAATATTTCTGGAGTCTTTATGTGCAGAGATTGGTTTTTCGGACGTGGAATTACGAGTTGATGATGTTTATGGGGAGGCATTACAGTCTTTCTTAATTTGTACAAAGTAGGCGCAAGGAATTGGCGCGGTATGCAGGCTTTCCCGATTAGTTGTCCTTTTTAAATGTTTTTGAGAAGCAAATATGAATGTGAAAACTAGAGAGGTAGAGCAGCATTACGGTCCGGAGTATACCAAAAAGCTACTGTATGGCTCCTCTACGATAGAACTACGTCGCACTTATCTATTTGAGCCACATGTAGACGATACTCATAGGATTTTGGATTTCGGGTGTGGGCCGGGTGATCTCCTTGATAGTTTGCCTGGGGAAGAAAAATATGGTGTTGAAATTGGTGAGGAGTCCAGAAAATTGGCGGCGGCCAAGGGAGTGATTGTAGAGGATGCTCTTGATAAGTTTCATGGGATGACATTTGATCGAGTTATCTCCTCTCATGCTCTAGAGCATGTGTTAGATCCTGCAAGTAAGTTATCGCAGTTTAGGGAATTGATGGATGAGTCGTCGTTGCTTTTGTTGTTGTTGCCGATGAATGTTTGGGCTGATCGAAGTCAGAGGCGATGGTGCGAAAATGATATCGATATGCATCTCTATACTTGGACTCCATTGCTTTTGGGCAACCTGCTTAAAAGTACAGGCTTTCAGGTTGAGCAGATTCAAACGATACATAGCTGGCCTCCTCGTCGAGGTTTAAAAGTGTTTTCAAGAATGCATCCGTTGATTTACCGTGTTGCTGCTCGTGGTTGGTCTGCGATTACTTGCAAGCGGCAGGTATTTGCAATTGCTCGTCGTTCTGTCGGGAGCTAATCAGGATGACTGTAAGGGTTAGGGAATAATCGACGTGCTTTTTTTCGCTCTAATTTCATTGTTATTTTTGCACCTGTTGTTTTGGTATTACGCCAGAAAAACACTGGTACTTAGATCTTTTGATTTATTAGATCTACTTTTATTTATTTATTTATTGAAGTTTTTGGTTCGACCCGCTGCTTTAATATTCAGGCTTGATGAGCCCTGGTTGAATCATTTCGTCGGGCAGGATGATATAGATCTAGCAATTATTGCCTGTTTATCCGTTGTTTTGTTTTGGATGGTGTCTTTAGGTGTTGGAGTAAAAGTTGCGCATTTAAGTGTTACTAAACCTTGGTGTGGTTTAGGAAAGCCTGTGTTTACAATACGTCAATTTATATTTGCAGCGTTTGTGTTGCTGGTTGTGGGAGCGTTGCTTGTTATACCTCAGATTGCTCAGCACGGCGGGATATCGAATTTAATTTATCAAAGTAAACTTGGCGATGGGGTCGAACGAGCGTATCGATATCCTTCGCTCATTGGGAGTATTTGGGCTGCTGCCGCGATCGTAAGTTACCGACGTATCGGGCGTATGGGTAATTACGGAAGTGTGGATGAGCGCAATAAAGTGTTTTTTTTAATTGGGGTTATTCTATTTTTTGGAAACTCTTTTCTGGCTTTTACCTACGGGGCTAGAGATGCTGTAGTGCTTGGTGTGGTTGCGATCATGCTGTCGGTAATTAGTTTGCGTGAGCTACGTTTAGGGGGGGTAAATCGTTTGGCTGTAATAGGTTTAATAGTGCTCACTCTGGCATCTGTTTTTAGGTTTTTCCGTGATGGCTTAATTGTGGAGAATGTAGCGATATTTGATACTTCAGGAGTCGTTAGATCCATTTTCCAAGCGACTAATTTGTTGACATTTGACTCTCTGTTGTTGGCTGTGAGAGATTTTCCTAGCGTATTCGCCTATTTTGGTGTTGAGCCGTTTCTGGGTAGCGTTAAAACAATGCCGTTTGTAAGCTACCTTTTTGGTGAGGGTGGTGCAGAGTTTGAGAATATTGCACAGCGAGTGATCCGGTTGTACATACCCTGGCGTAAAACCGGGAATCCTCTTGATGCTGTTGGTGACTGGTATGTGTGTTTTGGAATTGTTGGACTCATTGTTGGTGGGCTTGTAAGTGGGTATGTAGTAGGCTGGTTTCAGAAAAAGCTATTGAATTTTCGAAATCAGGCTTTGTTATTTGTTGTTAGTATTCACGGTGCTGCTTTGATTTTTCCTCTCGGTTTTTCGTCCACCTCTGTGACAAGGGGGGTTAGATTCGGTGTAGCCTTGATGATTGTTTATGTTGGTATGATTTTGATTTCAAAAATTAGAGTCCGTTCTTCTTTGTGATGGTTTCTGTTGTATTGGGGCTGTGGTGAGTAGACTTTTATTAATTTGAGAAGTGTTTGATCTTTGTAGCCAGCGTCACGGCGTTTTATCTGTCGTTTTGTTTTGCTCGTAATGTTAAGAAAAAGGGTTGGCCGCAAGCCACTAGGTGGCGAAATTGTAATTGAGGACCGTTTTGGAATTTGGCTATGAATAAGAGAGAGAGCATATTGCAATTGTCCCCATGGCATATAGATGTAGATGTGGGTAGTGGGTTAAGGATTAGTAGTGTGCTGGAAAAAGGTTCGAGGACTGGTGAAAATCCAGTGTCGCTTGTCGATTCCGAGGTGCACTTTAAAGGCATGCTTAACTCCGTCTATTCCAAAGGTTTGGAGGGTAGAACTTTCTTGGATTGTGCATGCAATTGTGGTGCGTATTCGTATTGGGCGTTGCAACGTGGCGCTTCATACGCCTATGGTTTTGATGCTCGAGAGCATTGGATAAAGCAAGCAGACTTTCTAAAGTCCTGTTTTCCGGAGTATGCTGATTCTGTGAGGTTTGAGGTCAGGGATGTCATGTCAGTCCATTCAGAACTTCAGCGGAATTTCGACATTACGATGTTTGGTGGTATTTTCTATCACTTACCGTTGCCGGTTGTTGCGTTAAAAAATATTTCAGAGGTTACAGACGAGCTGTTGTACTTTAATTCCGCAACCAGATGGTCTCCTCTCGGCGGTATGGTTACCGCAAACGAGGACCGAAGTAAAATGATGAATGGTGTTAATTCCTTGAATTGGTACCCTACCAGCCCGAGTGTTGTAATGGATATATTGTCCTATATGGGGTTTGTCGAATTTCATGTTGTTTTCCATAACCGTCTGATTAAGTATAACAAGCAGAGAGGTATGAAAACATATATTAAAGGGTTGCTTAAACTATCTGGTCGATTCGGGCTACTAGCAAGTAAGCGGCAAGGTTTGTTAAGTGAGGTAAGTTACAAATGGGATGCTTAGGAGAGAATACACTACGGTGAGGAACTCTCTGTCGCGCCGCTAATAGGGATTCTTGTGCATCAACCTTTGAGTTAGGTTGTGATAGTTGCTCAGGATCAATCACGCACTTACTGAAATTATAGATAAATAGCGTGTCTGAGTACGAAGCTCATAGTGATGGTTCCGTGTTTAGAGTCGGGTGTTGGGGGTTGAGTATTTTTAGTGGTTGTAGGGTTTCTATTTATGCGAGAGTAATGGCCAGAAGAATGCCACATTCATGGTAGGGTATGGGGTCTCGGGAAGGTCTCTAGGCAGGGTAGTTTGTTTTGAAATATGTTCAAATTAACATGACTGTGTGTATGAGTTTAATGCCTTTTTTGGGGTTGATATGTTCCGTTTAGATAAGTTGTTTACATTAATTTCTGTGTTGGTATTGAATCTATTTGTGGTTGTTTCATTATCTGCTCAGGAGCTAAAGCCGAACGTTGTTTTTATATTTCTAGATGATGCAGCGCAGGATGAAATAAATGTAGAGGCTGTCCGAGAGTACTTTCCGTCTATAGCAAAGTATTTGTTGGATGATGGTACATACTTTGAAAATTTTCATGTGGTTGCTCCAATTTGCGGGCCTTCTCGTGCTTCGTTGTTTCGAGGGCAGTATCCCCATAATACCGGTGTCCACTATAACGAGTTTGGCTGGGATGTTTTCTATAACTCCGGATACACCGATGATGAAATTGGTATGTGGATGCGAAAATCTGGATATCACACCGCATTAGTTGGAAAGTACTGTCATCAGGGGTATCCCGCGGCGAGTCACGACAAAAGTTACGTACCTCCTGGGTGGGATGACTTTAGAACTTTTTACGGCGCCAAATATCTGGAGTTCCATGGAAATCATAATGGTGTACGGACTTTTCACGGTGCGTCTCCGGAATTACATAGGACAGATGTTGAATCTGAGCACGCAGTATCGATAGTAGAGGAGCACGATTTTAACAAACCTTTATTTTTGTACATTGCGCCGATTGCCCCACATATTCCTGTAAATAGTAAATTTACTTCCTTCGCGGAGCGATATGCAGATAAATACTCCGACGCCATGTTGGACAGAGTGCCTTCTCTTGATGAAATGGATATCGGTGATAAGCCAGCACAGTTTAGCATGCTCCCATTGCTTGGTGCGAATGGTCTGGCGAAGCAAGATGAATTATTTCGAGATCGCCTAAGATCGATCAAATCCGTTGATGATATGGTTGGTGATATCGTTGATGCATTGAGGAAACGAGGCGTATTGGATTCAACCTACATTTTTCTCACATCGGATAATGGCTATTTGCAAGGGCATCATAGATTGAAAGCGAAGCGATGGCCTTATGATCGGGTAACTCGTGTCCCGTTGCTGGTGCGAGGTCCAGGCGTGCCTGCCGGGGGGCACAATTATGATCTACTTGCTCACATCGACTTGGCTCCGACATTTCTAAATTTAGGCGGAGGTGAGATTCCACATTTTGTGGATGGTCAGTCGTTCGCGGGGCTTGTAAGTAACTCGAGGGAGCATATCGAAACTGTGCCAAGTAGATCGTATGTGTTGATTTCAAATGATACCTATGAAGTACCGGACGCGGCTGGACTCGATGCTCGATACAAGGCACTTAGGTCAAATAGTGAGTTGTATGTGGAGTGGGAAGACGGTGGTGTTGAGTATTACGATTTGGTTAGTGATCCGTGGCAGTTAGAGAGTAGGTATTCGTTGACAGGGAGAAGAGCCCGTGCTCTGAGTACAACATTAGGTGCATTCAGTGCGTGTCAGGGGGCGTCTTGTCGTGGATCGGGGGAGACTGACCAGATGCAAATAACCCTGGACGTTGACCAAGTCAACGAAAAATTGGTGGCTTCCGGGGGGATTTCAACAAATCGGCCAATTGAGTTTGTGGAGCTGGTTGTTAGGCGAGTAGCGGATAGAACCTATTATGACGGGATGTCCTTTACGCCCGGTTACAAGTCTTTGCAAATCGCCGTTGATTCTGACAATTTCTGGAGTGCTGAAATAGAAGTACTGCCGATGAATGATATAGAGTACTGGATAAGTGCTAGAGCGATAAATGTAATGGGTCGAGGGAGTCGAATTGCCGGTACTGCTTTTATGACGCCTTTGTTTGATAAAGACGACGTCATACCTGAGTTGCAAGTAGATCTGTCAAGTAATGATTTTGTCGGTTCAGAGTTCGAGGTTTCTGGTTTTGTTAGCGACAATATAGCGTTGGAAAAGTTGTTACTAGTTGTGAGTCGCGCTTCTGACGGTTTCTACTGGAATGGAACGGCTTATCAGTCTGAGTATGTGGATATTAAGTTAAATGAGGTGGTTTTGGGATCAAATAGTGTCAATTGGAGTTATTTGTTGAGCGATCTTGAATTGGGAGCTCATTTTATTAGTACGAGGGTTTACGATCACGCCGGAAACCAGAATTTCCATAGCGTCAGAATTGAAGTAGTAAAAGAGCACAATGACAAGAATCCACCGATTCATTATTCAATTTATCCGGCGGACGGCGCAGTACTTGTTGATTTACCAGTAATACAAGGTAGTGTTACTGATGACGATAATAATGTTGTTAGAGTTGAAGTCGTTGTATTTGAATTGGTTTCTAAAAAGTATTGGAATGGCGTTACGTTGCAAAGTCATTGGACTCGCCTTCCGGTATCTATAGAAGGGACGTCGAGCGACGCAGAATGGGCCTATCGCTTTGATCCGAAATTGCCTCCAGGCCAGTATTTCGTAGCGATTGATGCTTGGGATAGTTTGGGCAACCAATCCAGGAGGACGGCGAGATATACTATTGACCATCCGAATGATCAGGTTGTACCAAATATAGACGTGAGTGTGGAGGTTGATGGTCTTAACTCGATGAGCAAGGTTCGAATAGTTGGTCATGTAGAGGATTCAGGTGGGATACGAAACGTTTGGGTTGTAATACGTCGATTAGATGACAATGCCTATTGGAATGGCTTATCCATGCAATCTAACTGGGCCGCTACTTACGTCGAGGATGCTCGTGGTAATTCTCATTCAGAATTTTATTTAGAGTGGGCCGAAATGCCTGCAGGTGACTATATGTTGAGAGTTAACGCTAGTGATATAAGTGCAAACTTATCGTTTGAGACTGCGCAATTTATGGTTGACTAATTCAACTACTGGCTACAGAGCCACCAATGTGGCGGGTCGGTAGTCCAAGTAAAAGCACCGATGTAGCGTCGTAGTTTAGTTGCGGGTTACCTTTCCTGAAAGTGTAACAAGTATTAAACAGTAGTTTTGATCGAGTGAAATTCATCGCCGGAATTGAGGTTGAAGTCAGCTACGAATATTACAGTCGATATTAGGGATGTGTATTCAATTAATAAATGCTGATGTGTCTTGAGATACCTGATTTCGGAGTTGATTCTGTATGTGGCCGTGTTACTTCCTTCTACTCGATATGGGTGCATGTGTGTAGTAGTCGCTCTTGGTTTTATAAAGGATGTTCCGTAGAATCTGTGGGTATTTTGTACTGTAAATACATTCAACGATTCT
>MDLA01000047.1 GCA_001730015.1 Chromatiales bacterium (ex Bugula neritina AB1)
GAATCCGAAAGGCTTTTTTTTGCAGTTCAATACAGCTGTTGGATATATCAAGCTCGCGCTCGAGACGCTTTACCCGTTTTTCCAGCCGCATGATTTCCTTTTGCTCCGGGCCGAGTTTCGCCTTAGGACCCGGTGCAGTTTTGGCGAGTTTATCGGTATTGCCGCTTTCAAGTTCCTTTCGCCATTGAATCACCTGGCTGCTGTAAAGTTTTTCGCGTCGAAGTAGTTGGGTAAGTTGTCCATGCTTGCACGCATCGGCCTCAGCGACGATTCTAATCTTGTACTCTGTTGTGAAGTCTCTTCGCCTTCGCTTCTCTAAGGCCGGATCCGGGGTTACTTGTGATTCTGGTAACTCCTTCTTGAATGACTTGGGCATCTCATTTTTCCTGTGATAATCTAACCCTGAAATCTATATTAACTCAGACTGCTACTGTCTGATTGCAGGTTGACACACAGGGGGGTGCAAGTAGCAAACCAGGAGCACTAATTGTTTTTAATAACGTCTCGAGCTCTGGATTGGAAATTTTTGACAAATGATTTGTAGAGACTTTCTCGATCAAAGTCTGTTGCCCTTGCTGTTAAGTTCATTTCTTTTGATCTTACCTTTTGATTTTGCAATATCTTCTAAACCGCATTATTCATGGGGTGGTGAGGGTATCGCGTAGAGGTTTGTTTTCACGGCGGATATTCGTCTCGCGTTTAGTACTTATACTTACTGATATTTGCAAGAGAACAAAATCTCTGCGGCATCAAAGATCAAGTGAGACCCCGTCAATCCCATGAAAAATGTGGGCTAAGTCTGCATCTATTACACCACTGTGGGTTTCATCAAGTATTGGCTCTAGATAGTAACTCACCCGTTCTTTAGAGTTTTAATTACGACCGGCGAATATGGCAGCTGTAAACCTGTTAGTCGGAGTCTGATCAGCGAGTGAAAACACAACACTGGCTGTCGAGCTAGCGACTCATATGTGAGGTAAATGGACCCTGGCGTTGCATGGAATTTTGGCCAAGAACCGCTTCGCTGCTTCTATAGCAGCATCTAAGGCGCTGTATTCGCTTTGTCTGAATACCACAGAATTATTCATATTCAAGCAAATTGATCCCAATAACTGGCCTAAATATCGTGTTCGCGGTGGATCGTTCATTCTCGGATAGGCTCTCAGTTGGGTGAATACGGAACCATCGAGTCCCGCGCTCACGGCCTCACAACATTGCGGGTTGGTCGAAACTTTCTGCTTTCTGCTCTGTGGAACTTGTGATTGAAGTTGCATTGTTTTTGGGCGGGGCTGGAAGCACTGTTCATCAATGGTTTTGAGATCCGTTATGAATAGTGGAGCCTTGGAATATTTAGTACCTGAAAGTACCTTCCGGTGTAGGTAACCTCTTGATAAAAATAAATTACAGGGATAATTGTAATGAAAATAAAAGATGTTCCCAGAATAGTATTGATCACGGGTGCATTAGCCCTTAGTGCCTGTGGTGGAAGTTCAGATTCGGCAGGTAATAATGAATCGGGTCCACCGGCTGCCTCTGCCGCCGTGGCGCAACAGCGGGATGTAACATTTGATCTGAATCTTAGCGCTTTTCTTGAGAAAGAAATCGCCCGTGATGTGTTTAGTGATCCGGGCGCCAATGCTGCCAATTTGATGGCAGGCACTATGCAGGTAACAAATCTTGCGACCGGAGATGTAGAGCTACACCCATGGACAGTGAATATCGATGAAAACGATTTAGGAAATGTTCAATCCTTTCAGACACTGGCGTTGGTCCCCGGGGATTATGCTTTTGAGCTTGCTCTTAGCAAAGCCGCTCATTCTTATGGCGGGGCGATTGTCCATACGTTAGCAGATGGTGCAACAGACCAGATAGCAATGACTATAAGGCCTGTTATTGGTGATAGTCAGATCAACGTCAATGCCGTTGCTGAGCTTATTGATTTTAAATTCAGTTATTCAGAGGCCGAGATCAATACGGCCAATCTCACTAATCCGTCTTTAGGTATTACTATTGACAATAATCCGGAACAGATATTTGTACTGGACCCCGGAAATGGCTTGTCGGAACACATGCTGTTGAACCTAGTTCCCGGCACCTATAACATCTCGCTGAGGCTGCTCGATAGTGGTCTGCAAGTGGGTAAATCTATAGCCGCGCAGGAGCAGAATATTTCTGTCTCGCAGGGGCTTGACGTCAGTCTGGATATTATTCCATTACATGGTGAATTTGCGCTATTGCTGGCTGTAGAAGGGGGTGATGCTACAGTGAATCTGCAGGTGCCGCCCGAAGTGGTAGAAGAGGCAGGGGGCCTGGGTAATCTGCAGGCAGTACTCAGCGTTGCAGGGCCAACGTTTCCACTGCAGGAGCTGCCTGTGAATCTGCTTGCAGCGGGTGCTGATTTCACTGCAGCAACCACTTTAACCGACGTGCTCTATGGTGACTTAACTTTTGAAATGTTGTTTAGTGATCTGACTACTGGTGAAGAGCTCGGGTATTGCGTAAATAGTCTGGTGCTTGATAACAGTGATGTCTCACTGGATTGTGCTCTTACGTTGAGACGGCGACAAATAGTTTCGGGTAGTTTAATGTCGACACTGGGTATTAATGTAAGCAATGCAAACGGCACTGCTGCGGCCGGTGCTGTTATATCAATCGATGACAACGAAGTAGCCATTACTAACAGTGCTGCGTTCTCTACGGAAGGTTATAGCAAGCTTTATGTAAAGCCCGGAAACTATACGGTACGTGCACAGTTAGGCGCGGCTTTTGGTGAAGTTAGTTACGATTCTCTGCCGCTTGCTGTTGCAAATATTAGTATGGTACTGGATCAACTCGACACAGATGGAGATGGCGTGGCTGACAGCGCCGATGCCTGCCCTGATGAAGCGGCGGAAACAGCCACTGGCTGTCCCTCCGATCTTAAAGCCGGTCTTATTACCGGCAGATCGAGTAGTACCGCAAGTAACAGCGAGGTGCAGGTGTGGCTGAATGACGGGCAGGGTGGGTTGTCGAATGTAACGCATCACGTTAATCCACTGCAGTCTCACTTTGTAGCGGCTGGTGATCTAAATCAGGATGGAATCGACGATGTAATAGCGTCAAACAACTCCGGTGGATTACTGGTGGCGCTAGGGCCGTTTGGAGGCGGTGTATCTTTGGTTCAGGTGGCGACGATGTCGCATATCAATAATCATACTGCTCCAATCGGCTTGGCCGACTTCAATAACGATGACGTATTAGACGTTGTTGTGTTGGGATTTGCCCAGCATCGAGTGCTTTTAGGTGTTGGAGATGGAACCTTCGGGCCGGAGATTTCAGTACCGGGCCATATCACCGCGGGTCATGGTTCCGTTGCTACCGCTGACCTTGACGGAGATGGCAATATTGATTTCGTCACCAATAGCACGGCGGGAGCTGCAATGCTGGCAATTCACTATGGTGATGGCAGCGGAAATTTCACCTCTGATTTCGCTGACACTTTTGGCGGAAAGCTTACTGCTGATAACGTTCATATTACTGATATAGACACCGATGGAGATCCGGATATCGTCATTGGTGGCTGGGGGCATTCTGTAAAAGTCTTTGACAACAACGGTGGCCGAAACTTTACTGAAGGGTTGGTGATTCCGATTGACTCATCAGCAGGTGGCGCAATGTACATATTGGTAGCAGAGGATCTGAACGAAGACGGTGCGCCGGATCTGGTTAGTGCCACGGCCAATAACCCGAGTATAATAGAGGTGCGCCTTAATGATGGCTCAGGCGGGTTTGGCAGCGCCACAACCTATACCGGCTCTACGGGGGCGCGGCATGGCGTAGTCTTTGATATCAATGCAGATGGTAAAAAAGATGTTGCTATAGCTAATATTGGTACAGCTGCCGACAGCATCACTATTATGCAGGGTAACGGAGATGGTACATTTCAAACACCCTACAGCCTGCCGGGCAGTAATCATACCCTGAGTATCGATGCAGGCAATTTCGACTAGCGACTTTCATTGATAAAACGGGAATGTCTGTGGATTCAGACATTCCCGGTCAATGTGCCAGGGGAGTTTCGCAAAATGCGGTATGCTGATTAGCCAGGCAAGTGCTAATAGTCAGGCTTGACTGACCCAGTTTTCACGGTCTCCGATTCACTGTCCCCTGGTTAACTGTTTCTCGGAGTCCGTTAGTTTACTTTTAAAGCCACAATCACCGGCGGATTGTCATAGCCATCTATATTTGCTCTGAGAACAGAAATATAGAGCAGGCCTGAATCTGCATCATAAGATGCCCCGCCGATCTCATTCAGGTACGCATCTGTTTGAAATGGCAGGTTCAGTTCACCGGATTCGTACGGAGTGATTTCGTGCGGTTCCAGTTCCCCGGACTTCACCCGTGCCCAGTCATCAATGTTCCAGAGCCAATAGTAATTGTAGGCATCGGTTGATTTGTTCGGGCAGTAACCGGGGCACTTGCTTCCGTCTTCAAGGGTGTTCTTGTAGCCCACCCCTGTCTGATGACCGGCTGACCAGCCTACGGTTACATACGTGCTGGTGTTCGGCGCAATGAAGCCGTATCGCGCATGGCTCATGTGGGTCCAGAGCGAATTTTCCCGTAATGAATTGCTTAGGTCAGAATGTAATGGATTGTCCAGCGAAAAGCCCTGAAACTCAAATGTGGGAATATTCTGTGAGTTGCTGCTTTGCAGATTCGCAGGCAGGTTTAACCCGAATGCCGAAGGACCAACGCTGAGTCGTGAGATAATCGGATCGCCGCTGGAATGGCCGGAGATATGGCTCGCGCCCAGTTCCTGTTTTAATTCGGCAGGTACTTCACTCAACCAGCCTGCCGCTCTCGCTGCGCCATTCATCCGGTGGATTGCGGAGGTTGCAGAGGTGCTGAGTTTACCGGCGTCTTTTATCATCATGGTTGTGAGGGTGTTATTGGCGGGTGCGTCGTAGAATTCCATCATGTTGACGACCAGCGACCCGTTAACGCGCTCCAGGCCGACGATCTGATCGAGGTTCTCAGGGTTTCCTGTCGCAGCCCGGTTGATTACCCGGGTAAATTTCTGCACCGGGTTGCCGGTGGAATTCAGCTTCGCAATCGAATGACTATTTACCAGTGTTGGTATAGAGAATTCTGCTATTGCATTGTCGTGATTATGTCCGACAATGAATAGCGAATCTCCATTAACTTCTATAACACCATTGGCGTAATTAAGGCTTGATGCGCCGAACTGATCGGCAGGTAATTTGAACGCGCCCTCGTAGCTGAAATCACTGATAGTCAGCAGTGCGGGTTTAATGGTGATTGTCACTGTTGCTTCGTTCGATGGCATTCCCTGAGTATTGAACATACGGTATTTGAATACATCACTGAGACTGTTATCGCCATTGTGACGGTAGTGTATTGTGCCGTCGCTGCCAACCTCAAAATCTGATGCGTGTTGCGGACTTAAGGTAATCAGGATACTTTCCCGATCAATGACGGTGTTAGCAGAGTCATTTCCAAGTACGTTTATAACCTGCAAAGTACCCTGATTCATTCTGATTGTGTCATTATTTGCAACCGGGTTTGTGGCAGGTTCAATTTCAATGGAGACCACGGCAATAGCGGAGGTCAGTCCGGTGGTGTCTGCAACGCGATAGCTGAAGCTGTCAGAGGGGTGTGCTCCTCCGTCGTGTGTATACAATATATTTCCGTCCGCCTGAACGGCCAGATCCCCACTGGTTGCATGAGTAATGAGTTCAATTTTTGCAGGGTCAATATTGTGGTTTATATCTGAATCGTTGCCAAGAATATTAATAAGCCCGCTGGTGCCAATGGCCAATATAAAGGAATCGTCCTGTGCTACCGGCGCAACTTGCGGATGCGGTTCAATAGTGATGCTTACCGTAGCAGCTGATGACGTATTGTTATCATCATCGGCGATGGTATAGGTGAAACTGTCAGCGGTAGCCGTGCCGCCATCATGGTTGTAGATTACTGTTGCACCTTCAATTGTGTAGTCGCCATGGAATGGTGTCGCAAGTACGGTGAGTGTGCCGGTATCCAGCGTTCCGTCCGGGTCAGAATCATTGTGCAGTACATTTATTGCTGCCTGACCACCTGCGGTAATTGATATCGCATCATCGACGGCAACGGGAGGCTGTCCGGTTTTACTCGCAGCCACAGAGAACACGGTGAGCGGATTATCTTTGGCACGAGCCAGATTGTTGGAGAAATCCCGCAGCATCATTCTTATCCGGTAATCCCCTTCACTCGATAGGTCGACGCTGGTCAGTTCCCACGAGTCATCAGCGTTAACGTGTGCGGTGAGATATCGTCTTTTATTAGTTACCCATTTTGAACCGGTCCAGTACTGTGTTGGTGAGACATCGAAACGTTCAACGCGGATCTGCACCTTCTTTACCCCGGACAGATCGTCCGTAGCTGTGCCTGTTATTGTAAAATTCTCGTTGGCCTCTATTGTTTCGTCGTCGATGGGTGCGGAAACAATGCCGGTGGGTGCGGTGGAATCTGTTGGTGCCGAATTAACCGTGAAATAGGTAACGGGGTTGTGTTTGGCGCGTGCAATATTGTTCGCCTGATCCCGTACAACCAGCCGGATCCGATAATCGCCGTTTGCGCTTAGATCAATACCCGGAAGAGCCCATGTGTTATCAGCGTTAAGTGTTGCTGACAGGAATCGGCGTGAACCGGATGTCCAGTGGGTGCCATTCCAGTACTCTTTTGGCGATACATCGTACCGTTCGACGCGAACGCTAACTAACCTGACTCCCGAACTGTTGTCGCTGGCAACGCCGGTTATTGTGTAGTCGGTGGTTGGCAAGATAGAGGTTTTTGAACCGGGTGCTGTAACGCTGCCCGCGGGTCTGGTTTTATCCGCTTTTGCCATTGCGATAGCTGGCAATAAAACCAAAATGGCTGTTATGGCGATCGTACGGGCGAATATTGAGACTATAGATGGGAAGGAAAACATGGCGATTTCTTTTAGTTTGTGTTTAGCCTGGATTATTCATGGGATTGACAGCATCTCACTTGATCTTTGATTCCACAGCGAATTTTTTCTCTTGCATATAACAAACAAACTACTGGACGCGAGAAGAAAATGTACTGTGAAATCCCTTGCCATGAAAAAGTAAGGTCTGCGCGTTATGCTCGCCACCCCATGAATAATCCAGGTTAGGGGGACCTATGGAAAAATGGTTTTCTCACACGTTGGGGATGGTACATCACTGGTAGAATATGGCAGTGAACCCGGCGAGATTATGGGCGGCGGTTTTTTCCCAATTCATCTTACTGTGATACGGATCACAAATGGGTATGTCATTGCCAACGGTGCGTTAGGTTGTCGCAGGGTGTGTTAGGTTGTCAAAGGGTACTGGCAATTTGCCATTTTGCGCCAGTCTATATATATAGAGAGTGATATGACAGCGACGATAGCAGCTCTACAAACCAGTCCACAAGCGACAATGAAGGCGGCCCTTGATGAAACACTGTCGCTCGCCGCTGAAGCGGTTGCCTCTGGAGCGATTTTCCTGGGGACGCCGGAATACTGTGGCGGGCTTGTCTCTGATGGAGCGGTACTGGTGCCGCCACACGCAAACGAAGAGGATCATGCCTACCTTGCAGGTCTAAAACAGTTTTCGGCAGAAAATGGCGTTTGGTTTTTAGTAGGCTCGATCGCTATTACTGCATCAGAGGGGCGTATTTATAATCGAGGATACCTGCTCGATAACACCGGGCTTATCCGTTCGCGCTATAGCAAAATTCATTTGTTCGATATTCAATTGTCAGAGTCTGAAGTGTATCGTGAAAGTGCCTCAGTGGTGGCCGGTTCCGAGGCAGTTGTGATGGACACACCTGTCGGCTCTATGGGCCACACAATTTGTTATGATCTGCGGTTTCCACGGCTATACCGCGAGTTGGCTCATAGTGGAGCAGAAATACTGGCCATACCAGCCGCGTTTACAAAGCGTACAGGCGAAATGCATTGGCATATGTTGAATCGGGCGCGTGCTGTGGAAAACGGGGCTTTTGTATTTTCACCTTGTTCGGTCGGAGATGTGCCCGGTGGCGGTGCTGCTTACGGGCACTCCCTGATTATCGATCCGATGGGCACGGTCATTGCCGATGGCGGTGATGCAACGGGTGTCGTACTCGCAGAAATTGATCTGGCGCTGGTTGAGCAGGCACGAAGTCGCATACCGTCGCTTTACCACGACCGTGAATTCATGGTCGCAGGTAATCGATAATTGTTAGCGGTTCATTACAACATGGGATACGATCCGTCCTCATCGTGTGTTTCGGCGCCAGTCAGAGCTGGTGTAAATACGCACACGATTCGCAGATCTGTTTTTGCATGTAAGCGATGTTTGTCGTGTTTATCCAGAGTGTACATTGAGCCAGGTTCCAGCTGATAAACGGTGCCGGTTTCGTGATCGGTTAGTTCGGCTGTTCCCTCCAGGAGCAAGTTGGCTTCAATGTGGTTTTTATAGTGCATTTCTATAGACTGGCCGGCTGCCACCGTGGTTTGAGTCAGAGTGAAGCCGACATTGTCATCACGCAGCAGATATCTGGCGCTACTCCAGTGCCCGGCTTTTTCGGCATAACCGCCGGTCGATTTTAGATCGTCAAGGGTCCGTACAATCATGAGTTGTGTCCTTCTATAAAGTCTAATCGGCCAGATCCCATAGACGAAATTTTATGCACCTGAGTGATCCTCACCACGATCCGGTTTATGGATTGGCGCTCGCTCGCTGCGACATCCGCTCAAGCCAGGAGGTGAGGTTTGAATGCTCAGCATTCAACGGTTGATTGACCTTGTTGCCAAAATCTATGAATCCGAACAATAGGATGTCTGCCAGGGTGAAGCGATCACCGCAAACAAACTGGCGTGATCCCAGATCATTGTTTAGCCATGCCAGGTTGTCTTGTGCTATCGCTTTTAAACCGTCGGCAGCTTCCGGCAGTACGCGAATGCGGTCTTTGAACATGTCGTAGCCTTCGCTGGCGCGGAATCCGTTGCCCATGGGTTCGCAGATACCTTGATCGATACGGCGGACCCACATTCGAGTTTCTGCACGCTCTTCAGCGTTTGTGCCAATTAGTGCGGGTGTCGGGTGAAGTTCTTCGAGATATTCACAAATAGCCGTAATTTCAGAGATGTGGCTGCCACTATCCGTTTCCAGAGCCGGCGACTGCCCCCGAGTGTTCACCTTTGATATATAGGGTTCCTGGCGATTCTCACCGGCAATGATATCAATTTCCTGTGTTGGTATCTTGATGCCTTTTTCGGCGACGAACATTCTTACAACATTTGGGTTGGGGCCGACAGAGGTGTAGAGTTTCAAAGGGTGACTCCTTGGTGGGTTCGGGGAATTCGATACTGCTGATAGTGTCTGTTTAGCGTTTAGATGTCCAGATGCACGTGGCCAGTATGCCTGATGACCAGCCCGGATTCTTCACGGGAGAAGCGGCACCTCACTTGATCTTTGATTCCACAGCAGATTTTTTCTCTTGCAATCAAACAAACTATTCGACTCGAGAAGAAAATCCACTGTGAAAACCCTTGCCGTGAATAAGTAAGGTCTGCGCGATATCCTCGCCACCCCATGAATAATGCGGACTGCCACCCTGGTGCGGCTTATTGTGCCAGGCAAAACCAGTGCGGGTTATTTTTGTCTGGTTTTCACTGCAAGTATGTCGAGGAATCCCATGGCGAATGCGGAGACAACAAAAGTGATGTGTAGTATTACATACCAGAGAATTTTATCGTTTTCCGTGTTGGGCGCATTCATGAATACCTTGAGCAGATGAATGGACGATATAGCAACGATACTTGCGGCAATCTTCGCTTTAAGAGAAGAGGAATCCATTTTCCCGAGCCAGCTGAGTTTTTCTTCATTTTCGTCGACATCAAGAGTTGATACGAAATTCTCGTAGCCGGACATCATGACCATAACGATGAGTCCACCGACCATTGCCATGTCGATGAGCGATAAAACCACCAATACCATATCCGCTTCTTTCAGCGTAAATATTTCCAGTATCAGATGGGCAACTTCCTGAAAAAACTTTGCACCCAGTGCCAGCAGCGCGAGGCTCAGGCCAAGGTATATGGGGGCGAGTATCCAACGCGCACGATAGATTAACCGCTCCAGTATTTGTTCCATTTTGATCCTGCTGATGAAGAAGAGTGTGGGCTGCCGGTTGTGTCCCGGGGAGTATAATTTTCAAGTGCCGATAATAGGGCTTTTTGTATTTATTCCAAGGCTGGGATGGCGCGGTTTTTTACCGCATAGTGTATTGGGATTTTCAATAGCTTATTAAAAACAACTACTTAAAATCTACCAACTGATATTTTTTCCTTTCTTTCGGGCTGTTATGTTTTTGTTCGAGAGTTGTTACAAAATCGGGATATTCTCGATAAAACCTTTGACAGGGTCCCCGGTCTATTTTTGCGATACCACAGTGGTGTTGAAATTAGTTTCATACATCCATTAATCACAGTAATCAGGGGATTATCATGTTCAGGAAAATAATGCTGGCTTCTGCATTGGCAATTGCGAGCAACGGTCTTTTTGCCGGCGACCAATACGTAGATGAAAGCGGCTATGCAGTGAGCGGCTACGATGTAGTTGAGTTTTTTAGTCTTCCGCAATCGGCGATTGGAGAAGAGCAGCCAGAAGCGGTGCCCGGAAAAAAAACGATAACTGCTGACTACAACGGCGCCAAGTGGGCATTTTCTTCGGAGAAAAACAGAGAGGTTTTTCTGGCTAATCCTGCCAGGTTTGCTCCCCAGTACGATGGCCATTGCGCTTATGGAGTATCGAAGGGCGGGAAGGTACCTGCCAACCCCAACCTGTGGCGAATTACAGATGACAAGCTTTACCTGAACATTAATCCGCCAGTGGTCAGTTTTTTTGAAGAAGATATTTCCGGCACCCTCTCTCGTGCTGAGCGTAAGTGGAAAAAGCTTGAGAGTAAATCGGCCTCATCGAAAAGCTGGAAAGTACTAAAGGCAAATGATGGTACGTATACGATGGAAAGCCCTCTGTAGTTTTTCCCCTCTTTACCGTGCGGTTCTATCGGGTACCGCAGTGTTTTATAAAACCCGCTTCACATTTAAACTGTATAAAGGAAATAGAGCAATGAAAGAAAAAAACCTGGATAGCAAGGCAGTACTGTTGGCCGGATCAATTGCACTGGCTGTATCGCAGGCAGCTGTTGTGTCGAACGTACATGCTGGTGCTAAAGAGAAATGCTACGGTGTCTCTCTGGCAGGACAAAATGATTGTGCTGCCGGACCGGGTACCACCTGTGCCGGTACGTCGGAAGTTGATTATCAGGGTAATGCATGGACATTGGTACCAAAAGGTGATTGTGCGAAATTCGGGGTCGAAGAAACTATGGCTGACTTTGAGCTTCCGGGTGACCGTACAGGTTCATTAGAAGCGCTTGAGCGGGATCTACCCGAAGCCTCGTGAGCGTACAGTACTCCTCAATGGCAGATGCAATGCAAACTGTGAGCGATGCTTACCTCCGTGGCCGGACCTGCGATGGTCCGGCCCGTCTGCCGACGCGAGGTGGTGTTTGTCTAAAACCCGGGCACTACGAAGAAATCCTTCAGCAGTTGCCGGATGTCGGGTGGTTTGAGATTCACGCCGAAAACTATCTAGGGGCGGGTGGAGCACCACTGCATTATCTGCAGCAGATTCGAGAGCACTATCCATTATCGATTCATGGAGTAGGGCTGTCTATCGGTTCGGAAGGCGGATTGGATGAGCGTCATTTACAGCGGGTAGCAAAGCTTGTTGAGCGTTTTGATCCTGTATTGCTTCAGTCGGAATCGGACACGGCCCTGATGCCAATTTGAGACCTAGTG
>MDLA01000048.1 GCA_001730015.1 Chromatiales bacterium (ex Bugula neritina AB1)
TGCACTTGGCAACCTGCCTGAGCCTCCCTCGACCCATAGATTCTGCTGAGGAGGCTAATTTAATTTTTATCTACGATGACCGGAAGAGTTGCTTATTTACTTGGCGGAATAGTCAGTTATCAGGGATTACGATTGGCACTACCGTTAATTCTGTAATGCCTGGAAAATCTTCTGGGTTGGCAGTGTATAGGGGCAAGTCTTGAGCAACTGCGACAGCGGCGATCAGTGCATCGTAGGCACGTGCTTTTTGTGCTCCCTGCCTGCTGTCCGAAGATCACTTGCTACTCGTCCAAAGGCTCTTGCCGCAGCAGAATCGAATGGAATCGGCTCAAAGTCAGACTCGGCTTGTTGTAAATGCGACTGGCGTGCTGCTCTTTCAATGTCGTTGTCCGCTACATGAGGTCCAACTGATAGTTCTGCAATAGTGATCGTGGTTACAACAGGATACTTGGGAAGCGTTGCAGGATCTTTTATCCGCGATAGCAAGAATACCGCATTCGTGTCGAGGATACCGCGTTCTGTCATAGACCGGACTCCATTAAGTCATCGATCTGCCGTTGCAAGGTCTTTCCATCGACTTTAGGCAACGCGCGCCAATGATCAAGCAGCGCGCTGGCCTCTAGTGGTTAAGGTATCACGCGTGATACACATCTACAACTATCCAGCCACCTTACAGCCATTTCAACAGTAATATAAATGAACCAAAAGCGGCGATCGACAGCATCATTACTCGCCCGGTAGTCTGAGACACCAGCCCTCTATATTTTGTTGCCAGAAGGTAGCCGAGTAACAAACCCGGAAGCAGCTTTAATCCATCGAGGGCTAGCTCTGCGTCAAATTGACCTGTAACAGTCAAAGCTATCAATGAACTTGCATAGGAAAAGGAAAAAACAACGGCCAGCGTTGGCCGTGTTTTCTGCAGATCTTCGTGCTGATACAGCACTGCCATCGGAGGGCCGGACAGCCCGGAAATAGTTCCCATCAGGCCTGCAAGGAAACCACCGGCTGCGAGGTTTGCTGACGACAGGCTAATTGGTTTTGTAAAAAGGGATGCAACTACAGAAATCAGGATCAGCAGCGCAAACACGACTCCGAACAGTTCGGTCGAGATGCTGGTCAGTATTGCTGCAGCGATCAGCGTGCCTGCCGCAATTGTCGGAAATAAAATTGACAGCTCGGATCGATTGATGGATGACCGCTCCGTGCCAAGCATCAGTAAAGATAAAATCAGATTGATCAGCAGCATTGGTCCTGGGACTAATTGCAGGCTTATGAGCGCCAGCAACGGCGCTGCGACCATTGCGAAACCAAGCCCGGTTGCTGTCTGAACGGTTGCGCCTAACGCTACGGCGAGATTCGCCAGCACTAAAGCGGTGACTGAATTCACTCTGGCAGGTTTAACAGCTTGGTGTTGGTAATAGTCTGGAAGGGAGGGGCCATCAATGGGGCTGGATTGGTCTAATTATTCAGATTCGTTTACTACACAGTAAATAACATATTCGCAGAAACAAAAAGAGCCGAAGCAAAAGCTTCGGCTCTTATAACAACTACTGTTAACAACTACTGTTAACAACTACTGTTAACAACTACTGTTAACAACTACTGTGTTGCTTTGCTACGCTTTACGTTAGCAGTGGCTAGATAGCCTGTACTTTATTAGCACATGGGCCTTTTTGTCCTTCTCCAACTTCGAACTCTACGGCCTGGCCGTCGTTCAACGTTGCGTATCCGCCGCCGGCCTGAATTTCGGAGTGATGGACAAACAAATCTTTGCCGCCATCTTCCGGTGTAATGAATCCAAAGCCTTTATCAGCGTTGAACCACTTAACTGTACCTTTACTCATATTGCACTCTGTGTCTGGTGAGAATTAAATACTGCTTTTGTTATCACCATTACAAAGGCAGTGTGCTTTATTGGTAGCTGGAACCAGATATAGTAAACCAGCTTACAAAGACAACGATAGATGGTGGTGAACATCCACCGCGCCATCTTACCGACAAATTGATAATAGGGCCTGAAAGCCGGATTTCCAGTGGTGGGGCCAATTTTTTCTGTATTTTGGTTGAGTTTTCTGTTTGAAATTCCTTTCGGTTATTTGTTCGGCTCGAATTTTCCAGACAAGATATCGAATTGGCTGTTATGTGGTTGGTTCGTTGAAAATATTGTGTTGGCAGGCAAGAGTACCAGTACCGTCATCACCTGGGTTGGACGATTAGTCATTATGTACGTCAGCCAATCCGGATTAACAATCGCCTGGTCCAGCAAGAATTCTGGATTGATTATTCCGTCTAAAACCCGACGGCACTAGTCGCGCTGCCTTGACGATAACGCCAGCACGTTACCACACACTATCAAGGCAACACCAACCAGCGCGTGCAGGGTCCAGCGGTAATCTTCAAGCCACGTGCTGATGATCAACGCGACAATCGGAAAAGCTACACCCGCGTAAGCGCCCTTGTCTGCACCGATCCTGTGAATAAGCGTCAGGTAGCAGCCGAATGCGATCACCGAACCGAATATCGCCAGATAGACCAGTGCGCCCAGGTAGCGTGGTGTCAACTCAATGGATACGGGGTCTCCACTGGCGAGAGCGATAAGGCTCATGAACGCGGCTCCTGCGAACATCCCGACCATATTGGTACGCATGACGGGAAGCCCTGCCCGTGAGTTTCGCACAGAGATTATATTTCCGAGTGAGGCAAACCATGTCGCGAGCACACCCAGCCCCAGGGCATAAAGCAGGTTGTCGCCATACTCGACGGTGGCGAATTCCGGGTAGAACACTAAAACCAGACCCGTGATACCAATCAGGCTTGCGATCAGCAATCGGGGGTTAACTGCGGTGCCGAAAAACAAGAACTGGTTTCCTATATTCATGATGGTGATCAGCGAGAAAATGATCGCTACAAGGCCGGTTGTTAAATGATTGGATGCCAGGTAGAAAAGCCAGTAATTTAGTGAAAACAGCAGAATACCCTGCGCACAGGCAAACAAAAGGTCGCGGCCAGTGGGTAGATTGTTAAGTCGGCCACGCAGGCCCAGCCAGGCAGCCAGTGCTGCTGCCGCAAGAAAGAACCGCCAGGCGACCGACCAGCTTTCGGGTACAGGCCCGAGCTGCAGTTTAATAACGTACCAGGTGGTGCCCCAGATCAGCACCGTGACGAGATACAGCAACAGGTTAGTCACAGGCTCTCATTCGCTGACTTTGAAAGTTACAGTGCACTAGCGGATACTGCCGTATATCTGTTCCGGCAACCATAGAACCAGCTCGGGAAAAAGTAATACCAGTGCAATCACTAGCAACTGAATAAGCAGAATCGGCCAGACACCGCGATAAATCTCGAACAGGCTAACACTTGCTGGCGCTGATCCCTTCAGGAAGAACAGGGCGAAGCCAAACGGGGGCGTGATAAATGAAGTTTGCAATACCAATGCAACGACCGCTGCAATCCACAGCAGTGTGGTTTTGCCGACCACAATATGATCGACGAATTCGAGTGCATTTAGTGTTGGCATCATCAACGGTAACGTAATTACGGTGATTTCTATCCAGTCGATGAAAAACCCCAGCACAAAGATGATCCCGACAATTAAAAGTAACATCATCCATGGCCCGCCGTTAATCGCATTGAGGCCATTTGCTATGGTGGTATCGCCACCAAAGTAGCGAAACGGATAGGCGAAAACTGCGGCTGCCATAATAATAAAAAATACCATGGCTGAGAGTCTGGCAGTGGTAACGAATAACTCAGCCAATAGCTCGCGAGTCAACCGACCATTGATAACAACCAGCAGTAATCCACCGGCAGCTCCTATTGCTCCGGACTGCGATGGAGTTGCCCAGCCGGCGATTATTGTCCCGAGCACTAAAGCAATTAACCCTACAGGCAGAACGAGTCCGCGATTCAATAGCAGCAACCACTGGAGCAGGCTCTGCGGTGTCGATTCGGCACTGGGGTGGCTGATGCTCTGCTGCTGTTGCCAGCCACGCCACATGAAAAACACAGCGTATAAGCAAATCAGCAAGCCACCCGGCACCACCGTTGCCATAAACATACTGCCTAATGGTACTTTGAATTCACCGGCCAGAAAAAACAACATCACAGCCGGTGGTAGAATAATTCCCACCGTGCCGGCAGCGGCAACAGCACCCGTTGCCGCAGATGCGGTGTAGCCGCGCTGGATCAGAGTCGGCAGAGCAATCAGTGAAAGAGTAACTACCGAGGCTCCGACAATACCAGCCGCTGGAGCCAGCACAACGCCAATGATCAGGACAGACAACGCTAGCCCTCCCGGTGCTCTTTTCAGTATCAGGCTCAGGCAGGTGAGCATATCTTTGGCAATGCCCGCCTTTTCCAACGCCACTCCCATGAACAGCAGCATGACCACAGCCGGATAAAACAGGCTGCCACTCATTGAAGTGATTAGCTTTGGCGTGATATTGAACAAGCCGGCAACGGGCATTTCCCCAAGGGCGATGCCCAACCCACAAAACAGCACGCCAAGGCCGAACAGCACAACGGCGACGGGTATGCCGCTAAACAGCACGATAACCAGTGAACACAACATTAGAAACGGCAGGGCTTCAATCATCGGGTTGATTCCCGTATCCGCTTACCGGTTTAGATTGTTCATTGCAATCAACTTCGGTAAAGCCCCGTATAACACGGGCGATCATACTCAGGGTAAAGAGTGTAATTCCAAACGGTACGCAGGCGATAAGCAGCCAGCGAAGTGGTGCACCTAACGCAGCAGCAGAACGCTCACCGTGACTATAGGCTGAGTGTGCAAGGTCGTAGCCATACCAGATAACAATCAGGGTGAAAGGGACTGCAAATAGTAGTGTGGCGATAGCCTCTATCCACAGGCGGGTACGTCCGGAAAAGCGTGATCTGAAGATATCGACTCTGACGTGCGCATCGCCAACGTAGCCAGTCGCGAGTGTCAGAAAAATAAAAAGCAAAAAAAGCTCGCTTTCCATTGCGTTGAAAAATGACGTTGTCACCGAGTCGAATACGTTACGGCTGACGATCTCCCAACAGCGGCCGAGAATCAACAGTGGCAGAAATACACAGGCGGCAATCAGGCCCGTTCGATGGGCAAACGTTTCCACCAGATGGGCCAGTCGGTGAATATTCATGGGGTGACGTCGAAAGTTAGGGGAGTGGGACTCAGACAGGATTTATTAGCTGGAAATTTGTGCATAGAAAACCTGTTGGCAAAGGACACTGTTTGAAAAAATTGTAAGTGGAAACGAATACGCAGAAACTTTTCACTGAAACCGAGAGCTGATCTGTCAGACACTATCGATGGATTAGCGCTGTTTGTAGTGTGACCCACGGCGGTTGTTAATTCTGAACTATCGTGCTGCCACTGTATATTTCCTTTTACCAGTTTGGCGAATGGGGCTGCGTGGGTACTCGATTTGCTAATTGGTTATGTGGTGTTGCATGTTTATTACATGTGATAAGGCATGCAAACATGCCCAAGATGATTCAGCCAAGAAATGTTCCTGACCCACTGCACCGTACTCTGAAAAGCCGCGCTGCACCGGAAGGTCTGTCTCTGTCCGATTACCTGATTCGCGAATTGCGGAATTTGTCGGATCGTCCGCTGCGCAGGAATTGCGTGAACGAGTACAAGCACGTCAAACAGTGCATTTTCAGGAATCTCCGACTGAGGCACTGCGAGCCGAGCGCGACATAAGCACGTGATCGTGTTAGGCGATCGGCAATAGAGAATATACTTGCATGGCGCCGAATTTTTGTTTCTGTTCAGGTGCTGGCATAAGGCGCTTATTTATTCTACGTAACGAGACCAGTTAGTTACGATTTCAGTTTTCACAGGACACTTTTTTTCGGTACTATTTTACCTTAGGCATTGGGCCCGTACATGGCCGGAAATTCTGCTTCGGTTATTCGTTTGTGATCGGATTCATCTGCAAAGTGATATCGCCCCGGCGCATGGTCAACGTAAACTTCGTGAGCGAATTTCAAGAAAAATTGATCAGTCATTGACTTCGTTGCAAGAAGTTATTCCGCATCCGGCAGTCCGAGCCGTGCCGGAAGAAGGTAATATATTAATGTTGTGCTCTAGTCTCCTGATCGGAAAATTCTGCGGAAAAATCTCTCCTGCATAGTTGGATAACTGCTGCAATTATCGCTACACCGGTGAGGTTATAGGCCCAGTTCAGTGGATAAAACGCCGCGGCTGCCCCACCTAATAGTAGCGGATACATCCACCAGCGCAGTGGCCCTTCGCTGTAGCGTTGCAACAAACAACTGAACGCGTAAATACCCACTAAACTGAATACCCCTATTCGCAAAACGGTTAGTGGATCGCCTCCAATCAGAGGTGTGTAGGCAAATATTAAAGGAACAATGTAAAGACCTTTGGCGATCTTCCATGCTTCTACACCGGTTGCCATGGGGGGCGACTTGGCGATGCCGGCCGCAGTAAATGCCGCAAGACATACCGGCGGGGTAACGTTACTATCCTGGCTGAGCCAAAAGACGATCAAATGGGCCGTTAGAAGAAAGGTTGTCATCGCCCCCGCATCCACTAACGATGGTCGAATAACCACCGCCAATTCAAATGGTACAGCCGCCATGAGTTGTCCGGCTTCTAGCTGCGTCATTCCGGTTGCGACTTTAGAAACCAGCGGTGAATCGACTAGCATGAAAGAGGCTGCAGCAACAGGATCGCTAATGCCCGAGACCAGTTGCTGGACAATCAAACCGTCTGCCAGCATACCAGCGAGCGCCGGTGCAGATAGAATCGACAATACAATGTAGGCCGCTGTAACTGGCAAGCCCATGCCAAGTATCAATGAGGCCAATGTGATCAGCAACAACGCGATCCATAATGACCCTTGCGACCACTGCGCAATCATCAGTGCAAAGGTATTGGCTAGACCGGACGTGGTAACAGCGTTGTTAATCAGGCCAACCGCAACCAGCAATACAGCGGTCATGATGGAGGTGTTTACTCCCAGCGCGAGTGCTTTAGAGATATTTTTTGGTCCCATTTTGTTGGGCGAAAACCAACTGACAACAATCAATGTGCCGATGGCGAAACAGGCGGCGTAGCTCGGTGTGCGGCCAGACACCAGCAGGTAGGTCATCACGCCAAGCGGCAACAGGAAATTAAACGCACCTGCCAGTAATTTTTTTCGATCAATTTTATCGGACTGCTCGGTGCCGATGCCGTATTTCATCGCTTCAATACGAATGATAAACGCTACCGAGAGAAAATATAAAATAGCGGGCACGATGGAGACGGCGACAATGGTGCCGTAATCTATGCCGGTGTAACTCGCCATAATGAACGCTCCTGCGCCCATTATGGGTGGCATCAGCTGGCCCCCGGTAGAGGCTGATGCTTCAACACCTGCTGCAAATTTTGCTCTGAAACCGTTCGATTTCATCAGTGGAATAGTGATCACACCGGTGGATGCAGTATTAGCGACAGCGGAGCCTGAGATAGTGCCGGTTAACGCAGACGACATAACCGCAACAAAAGCTGCTCCACCACGCAGTTTTCCGGCGACGCTTTTTGATAACTCAATGACAAAATCAGAAGCGCCAGACACAACCAGAAAAGCGCCAAAGATCATAAACAAGGTGATGTTGGCTGAAGAGATCGTGGTGATGATGCCGAACATTCCTTCGTCGTTATACAATGATCGAAACAGAACGTCGTCTAGTGGCAAACTTGCGGCTCTGAAAGCGCCCGGCATCAGCTCACCAAGAAACAGGTTGTAAGACAGAGCTAGTACAACGAGTACGGGTATGATCCAGCCGGTGAGACGCCTTGTCAGTTCTATTGCACCAACAATTACAACAATGCCTGCAAACCAGTCCAGCGGCGTAAATTGCCAGCTTTGCCCGGTTTTGGCTAATGTGCGCGCATATACGCCGTTCTGTGCATGGGCTACCCATAGCGAGCTGAAGGCGATAAGTAATCCGAAAACTATGTTGCAACAGAATCTGAAGTCGTAGCCGTGCTTGTCTACTGCGGACGTGGTTATTGCAGCCAGTAAACCAAACCCGGCAAAATGGATGCTGTTCTGCCAGAGCCCGGCTTCGTTTAGATAAACATTGGTGACGATATGCCATAAACCGAACAGGCAAATGCCGCTGAAAATTAAAAGATGTGGCAGGGATTTGCCAAGAGCCGTTTCAAGGTCAATTAAGCGGTCCTTGAATGGTAGGTCGTCACCAGGTTGATCCTGCAATTCGTTATCACTCAATAGATAGTACTCAATCTGATTATTAGATAATCAGTGAACGATGAGCGCCCTGAAAATGGCGCTCATTCTACGCGAAGCCGTTAGTAGTCTGCTGTTACATCAGGTGATCAGGTACTTCCAGGCCGATCTCTTTATAGTACTTGATTGCACCCGGGTGCAACGGTACCGGCAGTCCGCCCATCGCCTTGGATGTATCCATAGCACTGGTAGCTTTGTGTATCGCCTGCAGGAATGGCAGGTTTTCGTATATCGCTTTTGTCACCAGATAGACGTGGTTTTCGTCAACGCTGGCATTAACAGCTAGAAAGTTCGGCTGTGCGATAGTCTGTACATCTGAGTCTTGTCCCGGATAGGTGCCTGCTGCAATCGTGTAGGGTACCCATAGATTTCTGCCACCATCCATTTTCTCTGCTTCTTCTGCAGAAACATTCAACAAGGTGAATTTATCTCCGTTCGAAGACATCAGTTTAGTGATCGCACTTGTTGGCGGACCGGATGGGAAACCTCCTCCAACTGCCTGACCATTTGCCAGTGCATCGACTGACGGACCGTATCCGGCATGCATCAATATATATGAACCAAGATCGGCACCGAGCCCGTCCAGCAACACGGTGTTTGATCCCAGTGTTCCGGAATTTTCCTTGCCCATTGCCATTGACTTGCCTTTTGCAGCTAACAAGTCAGATACGGTGCCATCTTTCACAAGGTCATTAGAAAGAATAAACTGCTCCACGTTCTGCCACAGCATGGTGATTGAGCGGAGGTTTTCCTGTTTTTCAGTCACTGGTCCCGTGCCGGTTGCGGCATAAGACCCGTATAGCCCTTGCAAAATAGCGAACTGTGCTGTATCTGATGCCAGCGCCTGAACATTTGCACCAGAGCCCGCAGAGTTGACGGCTGTCAGGCTGAACTTCTCTTTTGGTAACAGCTTTATCTTTGATAAGGTCGCAATGGCGGTTCCAACCGGATGGTAGGTGCCTCCGGTTGACGCTGTGTTAAGTATGTAGTCGTTTGCTGCTGCACTTCCAATGGAAGCTGCCGTGGCGGTAGCTAACAACAACGGCACTAAAAGTTTTTTGATCATCAGGGATCTCCGTGAAAGCATCAGAATGATGCGACCGGACTATTCTGCACTTCCACACGCCTTTTGCACAATGGCTTCTAAGTATTTGATTTGTTGTATAATTACTGTATTTTCAACTGTACTGCTGGCACTGCGCTCACTTTTATAAGCAATAATTTGCCTATAAGCATAGATAACGTAAAAGTGCTACACCCTGATCAGTGATTGCTATCACCCAGCAGTGCATCCCGACTAATGCCGAGCTTTGACATTTTGTCGTTTAGAGTTCTTCGATTAATTTGCAGCGATTTCAGTACCGGCCCGATCTGACCTTTGTTGTGAATAATTGCGCTTTCTATCAGGTACTTTTCATACGCTAATACTCGAATCCGTAACGGAAATTCCTGCGCTAAACCATCAAATGCCTTGCGCGAATCAGATAATGAGCGGTAGTGACTTTGTTGCAGTGTGCTTATAATTTCTAGTAGTTCATCCGGGTTGATGGGTTTTTCAAGAAACTCTACCGCTCCGAGCTTCATCGCCGTAACGACATCGCTCACTTCTGCATAGCCTGAGAAAAATATAATCGGTACCAAAGGTCTTGAAAGGCGAGCCTGCTGCGCGAATTCGATACCACTGCCTTCAGGCATTCTCAGGTCTGTGACGATAATATCGATGTCATTCTGCAACAACCTTTGTAGTGCAGTTGCAGACGACTCTGCCACGATCACATCGATATCATTCAAGCGTAAGAAACGGCTATGAGCTCCCAGTACATCGATGTCATCGTCGACCAATAATACCCGGGTTTCTCTTGATTTAGTCATCAGCTACCCGTGCCTTGGTGGAGTGGAATGAACAAGCTAAATTTACTCCCTGCAGGGTAGTCGCTATTCTGCGGAGTCAATAACTCGTAAGTAAGTTCCCCCTGATGTTCTTGTGCGATTAGCTCGGTTAAGGTTAACCCCAGCCCAAGTCCGGATGGCTTCGTGTTGTCACTGAAAAATGGCTTAAACAAGTGGGGCACTATTTCCTTGCTGACTCCCGGCCCATTATCCAGGACGCTAAATTGAACCGTTCTATCCAGGCGAGTCAATTGCAGCTTTACAATGCGCTGCTCCTGCTTTAACACGGCATCAAATGCGTTATAAAGCAGATTTAGCAGTGCCTGCTGCAGTAGTATTTCATTTCCATTGACCCGCATATTTTTGTTTTTAAACTCGACTACCAATGAAGGCGCCATAGTGCGCCTCTCCCTTTTTATTGTTTCTACAATAGTTGTGACAAGTTTGTCGACTTCCAGAGACACATGCTCTGTTGCTCTTTGAGATGCGAGACTCCGAAGCGTAGTTACCACTCTTCCTATGCGCTTGGTGGTTCGGTCGCTATCTACCACAATTTGTCGTAATTCGTGAATATCGACATCGGGTTTGTCAACTACATTTCTGAGTGAAGCCAGGTTTAACCGCAGACTGGCAAGGGGTTGATTGATCTCATGATTGATCGCTGCGGACATTCGGCCCAGCATCGCGTAGTTTGATTCTGTGATTAAGGCCTCTTGTGCCGAACGTAGCTCCCGGGTGCGTTCAGCGACTTCCAGCTCCAGGGCCATTGCATGCTTGTGTTCCGTAGCCGCCAGTCTTTTTTGCGCCAGCATATTTCGATAAATCAACCACAGAATGATCAAAATTGAACCGATGGCAAGCTGCCAATACGCAGCCCGTAACCAGATCCGGGTTTGCGTCAGTAGCAACATCAACTCCCAGTTTTCGCTGTTCAAGTTTGTTTTTTGCGTAAAATACGTTTGATCTTTGGAGTGTTGATGAAATTCGATACGGTCTGCTTCAAGGGGTATCAGGCGGGTGTCGGGAGTAATTTTATACCTTCTGTCGCTCGCGATGTTTTGTTTTTCATTATCAGTGATTTCACGGGCAGGCACATATAGAAATCTTTTGTCAGTCGCTAATGCAACGACTCCCATTTCATCAACCACGACCCATTCGTAGGGTCGCAGCTGCCATGAATCCAGCAACCCGCCAAGATCTGTCTTTACGACCGCAACACCGATCGTCTTATTCGCTGCAGTAACCGCACTGGCTGTAAAGTAACCGGGGATACCGGTAGTTGCACCCACTGCGAAGAAAGTCGCGGTGCCGTTAGCGATCGCTTTTGTAAAGTAGGGTCTGAATCCATAGTTCACCCCAATGAAACTGACGCTGTCTGCATAGTTGCTGGATGCTATCGTGTTACCGTCAATATCCATGACAAAAGCAAATGCAGATTTACTATCCAGCTGAGACTGCCTTAGCATTTTATTGGTCGTTAACAAGTTGGTTTGAGTTTGTTCGGAAAGTGAACTTATGACGTAAGGATGCCTGGCCAGTACACGAGGTAGTACAGCGAGCTGATGCAATTGCCTGTCTAGTTCCGCAGCCTTTCCCTGTAACTTAATTTGCATATAACGGCTTTGCCGCAACTGCTCAAATATCAGCACGCTCCATCCGAGAAGGAACATCAACAGAATGATAGCCATTGAAGGTTTAAGGTAATTTCGCACTACACTGATTCTTCCAGATCCGTTTTAGGGTTTACGTGAGTTATAGTAACATTGACCCTGGTGTTGCATAAAAATTCGAGTCCAGAAGCTTATAGAGCGGTATAAAAGGTGCTGCACCGAGTTCTTACTGGATTGAGCCTAGTCATTCTCAGTGATTATCGCTGACTATTTATTTTTGGTGAAATTTTAGTTTATGCATCAGGCCCGTACAGGGCCATAATATCTGCTTCTGTCATTCGCTTGCGGGAAGCTTCATCGGCAAAGCGATACCACCCCGGTGCATGATCAACATACACTTCGTGATCGAATTTTAATACGCTTTGATCATTCACTGACCCCGCGGCAAGAATATATTCGCCGTCCGGAAGTCCGGGGCGTGCTAAAAGATGGTAATAGAGGTTAGATCCGCAGTGCTTGCAGAAACCCCGCTGTGCCCACTGGGATGAGGCATAGTGCTTGATATACTCATTGCCGGTAAAAGATACTTTGCCAATAGCATGAACGGACATCAAAGGTCCGCCACTCCACTTTCGACACATGCCGCAGTGGCACGCACCAGCGCCAGGTTTCAGTGAAGCCCGGTAGGTCACTTTGCCACACAGGCAACCGCCTTCTACGTCAATCGGTAAATCAGTCATCTTCTTCTCCCTTTTTTGTCTTTCAGTGTACAGACGTTGCTTAGAAAAACTATTGAAACACAAAGTGATTTAAAAAATCTTGCGGTATTACTACGTAACGTGTGTCAGCGTCTGAACAGAAACAAAAATTCCGCAGGTATATTCTCTGTTGCCGCTCGCCTTAGCCCGCATTATTCAGTGCGCCGTGGAAAGGTCGCACTCTTCAGTGGGTGAAAATCCCACCCGACAAGGGTCGTTCCAGTCGGTAGCAGTCGGGACAGTTAGCAAGATGCTGGCTGAACAGCTTCCCGATGTCAAAGGGTCCAGTAGAGGATTCAGTGTTGTATCCAACGCTATTCTGCAACGGTTTCTCAAATTTCGCTGGGATAGGATTGTTCCGAACTAATCCAACCTAATTTGACTTGCCAGGCCATCTCTCATAGAGACCATCATAACTTTCGGTTGGACCGCATCAAGGAGCTTCCCTCGCTAGCTCGGGACTCCTCCTTGACACGTTCCACCCTTCAGTTTTTTGGTCTCTATGAGTGATGCCCTTCGTGTACCGAAACCAGAATATTCATCCCAATTTAATTCGATTTCCATCACCAACTTGCAGCAAAATAATCCGGGAACAGTTTGCGAAATAAAGTTGGTTACAACACT